>NZ_LZJZ01000099.1 GCF_001667585.1 Mycobacterium sp. E2733 | reverse complement strand
TCTACGTCGTGGTCCAGGGCCGCCGCCGGCGCCGGCTGCGCCGGTTCACCGAGGCGAACGTGCCGCAGTCGCCGACGCGGCACATTCCCATCGCCGTCTCACTGCTCAGCCTGGTCCTGCTGACCATCGCGCTGGCCACCCCGACCCATGACATGCGCATCCCGCGCAACCGGGCCGTCATCGTGCTGGTCATCGACATCTCGCAGTCCATGCGGGCCACCGACGTCCCGCCGAACCGGCTCAAGGCCGCCGAGGAGGCGGCCAGCCAGTTCGCCAGCCAGCTGACGCCGGCCATCAACCTGGGCCTGGTTGAGTTCGCGGCCAACGCCTCGCTGCTGGTCTCCCCGACCACCAATCGCGAGGCGGTGAAGGCGGCGATCGACGGTCTGAAGCCGGCGCCCAAGACCGCGACGGGCGAAGGCCTCTTCACCGCGCTGCAGGCCATCGCGACGGTCGGCTCGGTGATGGGGGGCGGCGACGGCCCCCCGCCGGCGCGCATC
>NZ_LZJZ01000098.1 GCF_001667585.1 Mycobacterium sp. E2733 | reverse complement strand
CTGCGGTGATGGTGCCAGCGCATCCCAGATCAGCCATCGATGCCACCAGTACCAACCCATACCCTCAACGTGCCACTACCCGCCGATGCCAGCACCCTCGGTGGCATGGCGCCTCAACGGCGGCACCGCACGAGACTTCGAGGAAAACATCGGGGGGATCAGCACCTGGAAGCGTTCCTAGCCACGACACCTGTCTCTAATCGCCGGTGCGTACAAGCTTGCTGTCGAAATCCCACTGGCCGACACCGCAGGCGCCGGTCCGTTCGCGGTGGCCGTGCCCGGTCAGCGGCGTGATCGGATCCTGCAACGGTTGCGGCAGCGGATATTGCGCGGTGACTTTCGCGTGCGTCGTGCCGCCCCCCGGACACTGAACGTCGCCCTCGACGTCGCGGGTCCACGTCCCGCCTCCGAAGACCAGTGGCGCAGCACGTTTGGGGTTGTGGAAATAGCTCATGCACCGCTCGCCGCTGCGAAGACAGTCGGTACGGACGGCGTAGTCGTACTCCTCTGGTATGAACCGGCCCACGAAGGTTACCGTCTCGTGGTAGCGGCCGCGCAGGGCTTCGGCCGGCGACACCACCCGCGGTGGCTGGCCGGCCGGGTCGGGAAGGTTGGTGACGTCGACGTCGCCGGTGCGGGTGAAGCTCACGGCCCGCTTTTGGTCGCAGGCGTTGCTGGTCGTCGAGTTGTAGTCGCCGGACAGGGTGCCGTCGGGCTGGGGCTGCAGCGTGAACACCTTCCAGAATTCGGCGGGAACGTTGTTGCACCTTCCAGAGCCGAGGCCGACGGCCAGCCAGCGCCCGCCGACCTCGTCGAACACCAACGTCGACAGCGTGGTTTGTCCGCTACGGCGTGACGCGGTGGCCACGCACCCGCCCGGGCGGCACACAGAGCGCACCCCCCACGTTTCGGTTGCCGGCGCCGCACCCTCCCAAGGTTCCCCGTCGAGACGGGTCTCCGGCTCGAAGTTGGCGGTGTAGACACCGGTGAACGGACCCGTATTGGGCGCCGCGGCGGGGGGTGCGCCGGCGGTCGGCTTGTGGTGGTGGGAGACGTTGACGGCCGCGAAGACACCGGCGCCGATCAACACCGCGGTAGCGAGCAGGGCGGGAATCACGACGTGGGGGCGCCGCCACCTGGGCCGCTGCGGGGTGGGTGTCACCTCCAGCGGTGCCGCTGGTGGCAGAACGGGCGCGGTCGCGGTGGGGGCCAGTAGGGTGTCATGGCCGTGGATGGGGCCCGCGGTGGGCTGGTCGGTCCAGACCGGTGGGTGGGTCGGCGCGGTGGTCGCCTCGCGGGCGGCGTGCGCGAATTCCACGGTGGTGGCATAGCGCTGGTCGGGGTCTTTGGCCATGCCTTTGGCGATGACGGCATCCATGCCTTCGGGCACCCCGGGGCGGCGTGTCGAGGGCCGGGGCGGCGGGGTGGTCAGGTGCCCGACGATTTGTTGTTCGAGGCTGTCGCCGGGGTAGGGGCGAGACCCGGTCAGCGCCTCATAGAGCACGCAGGCCAGGGCGTAGATGTCGGCGCGGGCGTCGGCCTGTCCGGTGTTGAGCCGTTCGGGGGACATGTAGGC
>NZ_LZJZ01000097.1 GCF_001667585.1 Mycobacterium sp. E2733 | reverse complement strand
GCTTGTGCCAGTTGGCCGTTGAGTTGCCGTGAACGCACCACGCCGGCATGCCGAAGCGCCGCCTCACCGATCACCGGATCGTTCAACTGCGCCAGCGTCTGCGAGCCATCAGCAAGCAACTGAATCAAACCACGATGCTCCAAACGCGCCGCCGCGCCAGCATCGCAAATACTCCGCAGGATCTCCCACTCCAACAACTCCGCGGTAGCCAAAACCTCAACAACCTCCAACTCCTCAGGAGTCAAAGATTGCAACCGAAAACCCAACAACTCATAAAGCTCACGATCTGCCTGCAGCGCACCCCGCAACCGCCAGCAGCCCTCCACACACACCAAAGCCCCACTCTCGCGACCCGCACTCAGCAAGCCACGCAACAACACCAAATTCCCCCCACTGCGCTCAAACAACTCATCAACCAACCGCGCCTCAACCACCCCACCAAGCACCGCCCCGGCCAACTCAGCGGTCTGCTCACGCGTGAACGGATCAACATGCACCGTCAGCAACAACCGCTCCTTGATCAACGCAGTCACCGCATCAAAAACCGGCTCACCCGACCGAATCGTCACAATCAACCGCGCACTACGACTGGCCGCCAACTGACTAACCAACGTCGCCGACAACGGATCAAGCAACTGCGCATCATCAACCACAACCACCAAATTCTCATCCTGCTCCAACGTCTTATGCGCAGCCGCCAACATCAACGCCGGCTCATGAGCCACCCCCAAACTCACCACCCGAGAAAACGCACCCAACGGCACAGCAGAACCCGTCTGAGTGCCCAGCGCAAACCGCACCGTCCACCCCACCGACTCCACACTCTTTGCCAACATCCGGGCCAACGTCGACTTACCCACCCCACTATCGCCAACCAACGCGACCCCTTGAAACTCCCCATCCCGCAACGCTGCCAACGCACGACGAAACTCACCATCACGCGCCACTATCGACCACGCACACTCACTATCCCGCCGCATCAGACGCCTACCTAACTCGGCGGGCGCATCGCGTCCCGCGTTCACACAAAGTACGGACCACCCGTGAGGGTTGGACGTCCGCGACGAATGGGCGACTGGCATCGGGCTGCGGCGACCGATGCCGGCGCTCCCCTGGGGGCAAACCGACTCGCCGGGCCCCCAAAAAACCGCTTGTGTCAGGCGGCACATGGGTCGTACCGCGACTGCCTCGGCCGGCCAAGGCGGTGCTTGCCGACCTCGAACCCGGTAGAGCTGAGTGCCTCCTACTTGCTGTGGGGCTTTCCGCGGACACCGGCTGCAGCCTTAACAACCACTTCGATGTCTGGCAGCGGATCGCTTCATATCGCGAAGCGGCCTAGCCGTGCCCGGCTGGCCAGATCGGGTGATGCGGCGCGAACCCGTGTATGGCTCCGCTTTCCGAAGAGCTCCTGCGAGAACGCTTTTGGTTTCACACGTGCGGACTTCTTCCGCCTTGCGGAGCGTCGATTCACGCATGACCGGGTGAGGCTGGCGCGCCGCGGAGCGTGTTCGCCGCGGAACCGCTCGGACGGCACCGCCACGATCGACGTGTGCCACCTCCTCCGCCGCATCGAGAATCCCTATCGCCTCCCGGCCCTCGGGCGTCGAGCATTGGCGGTCTAATTGCGGTACACCTCGAACTTGCCAACCGTCTTCGGTGCGCACCAGCACGCACCTCTCGCCCGATGCGCTCAACAGACCGCGAATCACGCGCGGATTGCCGGCACTCTGGCGATGCAACTCGCTGATAAGACAGTCCTCGATGGCGCCGCCGAGGACGGTCCGGGTGAGTTCCGCCGTCTGCTGCCAGGTGAACGCGTTGATGCGCAACGGAAGCAACATCCGCTCTTCCCATAGGGCTCTCACCGCCTCAGGCGCCGCACCGCCCGACCGGATCGTCACGATCAATCGCGTATTCCCTTGTGCTGCAAGCTGATAGACCAGCAACGCCGACAACGCGTCAAGTAAGTGGGCGTCATCGATGACGAGCACCAGGTTCTTCTGCTGCTCAAGAATTCGTTGTGCCGCGGCCAGCATCGCTGCGTGTTCGCTTGCCGTGTCGACCGTCAGCCAATAGCAAAACGCGCCCAACGGCACGCTGCTGGCGGTTTCGGTACCCAGCACAAATCGAGCCATAATTCCGCGTGGCTCGACGGCCTCGGCCAAGGCACGAGCCAACGTCGACTTGCCGGAGCCGCCGTCGCCCAGGAGAACGACGCCTCGAAATCGTTGATTCCCTTTGAGCGCCGCGAGGGCCAGGCCGAACTCGTTGGCGCGGCCTACCAACGGCCACTCCGACCCGCTATCCGTTTGCACTGGCAACCCCGCATTCTCAGCAGACCCCTTCCGCTCAATATATTCCCGTGTTAGCGTTTCAGCAAACGCATCTTAGGCAGCTAAAATTAACATATGTGAAAGTTATACACGAGTTGAACAGGTATTTTACGCTTCTGCCGATTCCAGGTGAACTGCCCCAGCAAACTTGATGCGGTAACCGGAATTGCGCGACTTCAGGCGCCTGTGCTCGCCGAAGTGTCGCGGAGCCACGGCGGAATACGCCATTTGAAACGGTTCTCACCGCCGGCGACGTCGCGTCGCCGCACTCACAGTCGCACGCCGAGCAGCGCGTCGATCGCGGTTGCCACCAGCTTCGGTGCCTCGCGGTCGTGGCCGCCGTACTCGAGCGCATCGGTTGCCCAACCATCAAGCGCGGAAAGCGCTTTGGGAGTGTTCAAGTCGTCGGCCAGGTATTGGCGCACGCGCGCGATCACGTCGGCTGCGTCCGGGCCGGTAGACAATCCGGTCGCCGCGCGCCAGCGCCGCAGCCGTGCGTTGGACTCGTCGAGCACTTGCTGGCTCCAGAACCGGTCCGCTCGGTAGTGCCCCGCCAGCAGTCCCAGTCGGATAGCCGGCGGCTCGACGCCCTGCGCCCGCAACGTCGACACAAACACCAGATTGCCGCGACTCTTCGACATTTTTTGCCCGTTCCAGCCGATCATGCCGGCGTGCACATAGTGCCGGGCAAACCTTCGTTCGCCCCGAACACACTCGGCGTGCGCGGCGGTGAACTCGTGATGCGGGAAGATCAGGTCGCTGCCCCCGCCCTGGATGTCCAGGCCGCTGCCGATGCGGCTCAGCGCGATCGCCGCGCACTCCACGTGCCAACCGGGCCGCCCGTCGCCGAACGGTGACGACCAGCTAGGCTCCCCCGGCCGGGCGGCGCGCCACAGCAGGGCGTCCAACTCGTCGCTCTTGCCTGGCCGCTGCGGGTCGCCGCCGCGCTGCTCGAAGAGTCGCAGCATGGTTTCGCGGTCGTAGCCGGACTCGTAGCCGAACTGCGGGGTGGCGTCCGCCCGGTAGTACACGTCCGGGTAGTCGCCGTCGACGACGTAAGCCGCCCCCGACGCCAGCATCTTCTCGACGAGCTCGACCACCTCTGGGATCGCCTGGGTGGCCGCAACGTAATCGCGCGGCGGCAGGACCCGCAGCGCCGCCATGTCCTCGCGGAAGCGCGCGACCTCACGATCGCCGAGCTCGCGCCAGTCGACGCCGTCGCGGTCGGCGCGCTCGAACAGCGGATCGTCAACGTCGGTGACGTTCTGCACGTAGTGCACGGAGTGGCCGAGATCCAGCCACTGCCGGTAGACGAGGTCGAAGGTCAGATATGTGGCCGCATGACCGAGATGGGTGGAGTCGTACGGCGTAATGCCGCAGACGTACATAGTTGCCGTCGAGCCGGGCGCGACCGGGCGCACCTGCCGGTCGGAGGTGTCATACAGCCGGAGCTCGGGCCCGCGACCCGGCACCACCGGGACCGGTGGAAACTCCCACGACTGCATGCCACTGACTCTAAACGCGGTGACCTAGCGCCACGCGTCGCGGATGGCAGCGAGCAGGATCGGCGCCACCTCGGCGCGGCACATCACGAAGTCGGGCAGGTACGGATCGAACTGGTTGTAGCGCATCGGCGAGCCGTCCAGGCGTGAGGCGTGCATGCCGGCGGCCATCACGACCCCGGCCGGCGCGGCCGAGTCCCACTCCCATTGGCCGCCCGCATGCAGGTAGGCGTCGACGTCGCCGTCGATGATGGCCATCGCCTTGGCGCCCGCCGAACCGATGGCCACCGGCTGGATCGCCAACGACTGGCGCATGCGGTGCAGCACGAAGGGCGGCCGGGTGGCGCTGACAGCGATGCGAAACGTGTGGGGTATGCCGACACGCGCGGTGTCGGCGGTCACGGTGTCCGTGCGGTACACCGTGTTCCCGCGGGCGGGCAACGACACGGCGGCGTCAGTGATCTCCCGCTGGCCGTTGGTGGGGCGCTGCCACAGCGCGATGTGCACCGCCCAGTCGTCGCGGCCCGGCGTGGAGAACTCACGGGTGCCGTCCAGCGGGTCGATGATCCACACCCGGTCGTGCTTGAGCCGGACCAGGTCGTCGTAGGCCTCCTCGCTGAGCACCGCATCGTCAGGGCGCTCGGCCCGTAGCCGCCGCAAGATCAGCTCGTTGGCCAGGGTGTCCCCCGCGTCGCCCAACGCCCAGGGATGACCGAAGCCGATCTCGTCGCGCACTTTCAGCAGCAGCTCCCCCGCGTCCGCGGCGAGTTCGGCGGCCAGCGCGGCGTCGGTCAGCTCATCCGGGCCCTGGCTCACCGGTTCAGTATCTCCGACGCCCGTACACGCCTCGGAAGGCCGGGGGCGGCGACCGGTCCCCCGCAAGCGGGAGGTGCCCCCAGCGCCCGGCTACGCCGCGCTTGCCATCGCCTCGGAAGGCCGGGGGCGGCGACCGGCCGCGCCCGGCTACGCCGCGCTTGCCATCGCCTCGGAAGGCCGGGGGCGGCGACCGGCCGCGCCCGGCTACGCCGCGCTTGCCATCGCCTCAGAAGGCCGGGGGCGGCGACCGGCCGCGCCCGGCTACGCCGCGCTTGCCATCGCCTCAGAAGGCCGGGTTCGGCGTGCGGCCGCGCCCGGCTACGCCGCGCTTGCCATCGCCTCGGAAGGCCGGGGGCGGCGACCGGCCGCGCCCGGCTACGCCGCGCTTGCCATCGCCTCGGAAGGCCGGGGGCGGCGACCGGCCGCGCCCGGCTACGCCGCGCTTGCCATCGCCTCAGAAGGCCGGCCACGGAATGGGTCGGTGCCGGTTGGGTCCCGGCATCACCGGATCGTTCAGCAGCGCGTGCGCGCGCCTGCGCAGCGCCGCGATCTCCGCCCGCGTGATGTGCTCGGCCAGTTCATCGCTCAGCGAGCCGGCCAGGGCATCGGTGAGCCCGGCCACGGCCTCCAGCATTTTCTCGTCGACCGGCTTGTTGGCCCAGCCCCAGAGCACCGTGCGCAGCTTGTTCTCGACATGCAGGCAGACACCGTGGTCGACGCCGTAGATGTGGCCCTCAACGTCGCGCAGCACATGGCCGCCTTTGCGGTCGGCATTGTTGATCAGCACGTCGAACACCGCCATCCTTCGCAGCCGGATGTCATCGGCGTGCATCAAGACGACCTCGCCGCCGGCGTAGTCGTAGGCGCGCAGCACCGGCAGGTAACCGGGCCGGGGTTGGTTGGCGGGAAACAGGTCGACCAGGTCGGGGCCGGGCCTCGGATCGGAGTCGGCCGCGTCGCCCGGCTGGTCCACCCAAAGCTGCAGCATGCCCGGACCGGCCGGCCCGTGACGAATCACCGTGTAAGGCACGATGTTCCAGCCCAACTGCGTCGACACGAGGTACGCCGCGAGTTCACGACCGGCCAGCGTTCCGTCGGGGAAATCCCACAGCGGGGCTTCGCCGGAGACCGGCTTGTAGACGCAGTGCACGGTCGACTCGCCGAGCGTGGACTCGCACAAGAAGGTGGCGTTGCTGGCTGAGCGGATGCGTCCGATGACCGTCAGCTCGCCGTTGCGCAACACCTCACGGTCGTCAGGCCTCAAGTTCATCGTCAGGCCCGAGCAGCGCGCTGCGCCTATAGCCGTTGGCGCGCGCGCAGATATGGCCCTCCGGATCCAACGGTTCGTCGCACAGCGGACACGGCGGGCGGCCCGCTGAGATGACGCGGTTCGAGCGTGTGGCGAACTGCCGCGCCGATTCCGGCGTCAAGAACACCCGCACCGCGTCGGGACCCTCTTCGGTGTCGTCGAGCACCACCGAGGCGTCGAACTCGGCGTCGGTGACGGCCAGCAACTCGACCACCACGGTCTGGGCCTCCGAATCCCAGCCCAGGCCCATGGTTCCGACCCGGAACTCGGCGTCGACGGGGGTGATCAACGGATTTAGATCCTCGACCTCGGCGGGCTCCGGGGGGACCGGCGTGCCGAACCGGCGATTCACCTCGAGAAGCAGGGCGCCGATGCGCTCGGCCAGCACCGCCACCTGCTGCTTCTCCAGCACCACCGACACCACCCGGGCATCGTGCACCGCCTGGATGTAGAACGTGCGGTTTCCGGGCTGACCAACGGTCCCGGCCACGAAGCGGTCGGGTGTGCGGAAGACGTGAATTGCGCGGGCCATGGCACCTCCAAAATACCGGCTGTTGCCTTCGCCGTGCGATTCGATTGCCCCGCGAGAGCTGAATTAATCAGTCGAGCCACCGACCACCGCGTCGCCGGACGCCACGGACGCGGCCGGCTGTTCGGTTGGGGCCGCCTGAGACTCACCGTCGGTCGTCGCCTTCGCCTCATCCTGGGGCTCGTCCTTGGGCGGTGGCCCGGCCCGCAGCGCCGCAGCCAACTTCGCACCGGTGTGGTTGACGTGCAACACAAACGGACGCAGCTCGGTGTACCGGATGACACTGACCGACGCAGGGTCGGCGGTGACCCGCTGGAACGCGTCCAGGTGCATGCCGTAGGCGTCTGCGACGACCGCCTTGATGACATCACCGTGAGTGCAGGCCACCCACAGGGCGTCGCCGCCGTGCTCTGCCGCCAGCCGTCGATCGTGTTCACGGACGGCGGCCACGGCGCGGGCCTGCACCTGCGCCAGTCCCTCGCCGCCGGGAAACACCGCCGCGCTCGGGTGGGCCTGCACGACTCGCCACAGCGGCTCGCCGGCCAGCTCGGCGATCTTGCGGCCGGTCCAGTCCCCGTAGTCCACTTCGGCGAGCCGGTCTTCGATGAGCGGCTCGAGGCACAGCGCTTCGGCGAGCGGCTCGACGGTGCGCAGGCAGCGCAGCAGCGGGGAACTGATCAGCCCGCGGATGGACAGGTCGCCAATCCGGTCGATCAGCCCGGCGGCCTGATCGCGGCCCTTGTCGTCCAGGTCGACCCCCTCGGAGCGGCCGGCGAGGACGCCGGCGGTGTTCGAGGTGGAGCGACCGTGGCGCAACAGGATGACCGTCATGCCGCGGTGTCCAACGGAGACGTCGCCCAAACCACGATCACGACCGTACCCGGTGCGGGTGCGGGTTCCTGATCAGCGCGGGACCGGCACCGCGTGCGCCACCGAGTCACGAACAGCGGCTATCAGGCTGCGCTCGTCGGAGACGTCGATGTCGACCAGGCTGCGGATTGCCCTGGCGACCACCTCTTCGGCCTGGGGAACTGGCCCGGCAAGGCGGGGTCGGTAAATCTCGACGACGAGCGAACGGTGCTCGATGTGGAACGAAAAACTGCGTCCATCACCAACTTGTCCATAGCCGCTGGCGAATATTCCTGTCGACAGGTCTTCGACAGCAAACTCTTTTTCCGCGATATGCCGGTCAACGGTGACGGCCATGGCCCGACCATACCTCGCCCGCGGGACTTGATGTAGGCGACATGGCCATATTGGATGCGAAGGCGTTCCTTAATATCCGCAGTGCATGATCGTTACGCGAGGGAAAATAATTGCTGTCATCGCACTTGCGCCGCCGAGCCACAGCTCACCGCGGTTTGCTCGGCGTCGCGCTTTTGCTGGGCGCAGTCGCGGGATGTTCGTCCAATACATTCAAATCCGCGCCGCCCACCATCGAACCGGCCGTGGCCGCCGTGTCACCGCCCGTGTCGCAGAACCCGGCCGGCCGCGTGCTCCCGCTGGCCGTCCACGCCACCGAGGCCGCGTTCGACGGCGGCACCCACCAGCTTGCGGTGCTGGCGCCCGCCGCGGGCCCAGCGGGGCCGGCCACCGTCACCGTCTTCGGTGACCCCAAGGCCGCACCGCGCGTCGTCACCCTGCCCGGGCCGGCGACCGCGCTCACGGGCGACGGCCACGGCACGCTCTTCCTGGCCGGCCGGGGCGGCTATGTCGTGGCCGACCTGACCACGGGCCGCGCAAGACAGGTGAACGTCACCGACGCCCAGCAGGCCGACTTCACCGCGGTCGCCCAACGTGCCGACGGCAAACTCGTGATGGGCAGCGCCGACGGAGCCGTCTATACCCTTTCCTCGCTGACACCGGGCACCGTCGGCACCGCGACCGTCGGCAGCCGGACCAAGATCTTCGCTCGCGTCGATTCGCTTGCCACGCAAGGGAATACAACCGCAGTCCTGGACCGGGGACAAACCTCGGTGACGACGATCGGCGCCGACGGTCAAGCCCGCCAGGCGCTGCGGGCGGGCGAAGGCGCGACCACCATGGCCGCGGACCCGTGGGGCCGGGTTCTGGTCGCCGACACCCGGGGCGGCCAGCTGCTGGTGTACGGCGTCGACCCGCTGATCTTGCGGCAGGCCTATCCGGTGCCGCAGGCGCCATACGGTCTGGCCGGCTCCCGCGCGTTGAGCTGGGTAACCCAGACCGCTTCCAATATCGTGATTGGTTACGATCTGTCCACCGGAATTCCCGTCGAAAAGGTGCGTTACCCAACCGTGCAGCAACCGAACTCACTGGCATTCGACGAAACGTCAGACACCCTCTACGTGGTGTCGGGGTCCGGTGCGGGGGTTCAGATCATCGAACACGCGGCGGGTAAGCGTTGACCGCGCCGCGTAGAAGTCAGTTGCCCGCGGGCTGGGACACCGAACTGTCCGACGAATACGAGTGGGTGCCGCTGCGCCTGCCGCCTGAGGTGACCCGCCTCAACGCGTCCATCCGGTTGTCCATCGAGGCCGAATACCGGGGCTGGGAGTTGACCCGAGTGCGGCTTTACAACGACGGCAGCAGACGAGTGTTGTTGCGCCGCAAGAAGTCCCGGCTGAACAACCGGCGACCCGACCAGCCGCAACTGTGACGGTGACCCGACCGCGCAAAGGCTTGGTGTACGGCCTGGTGCGACGGCTGCTTTTCCTGGTCCCGCCCGAGCGCATCCACACGCTGATTTTCGCGGTGCTGCGCGGCGCCACCGTCCTCGGCTTCAAACGGCGGCTGTTGCACCGGCTGCTCGCCCCCACCGATCCGGTGCTGGCGAGCACCGTGTTCGGCGTGCGGTTTCCGGGCCCGCTCGGGCTGGCCGCCGGCTTCGACAAGGACGGCAAGGGGTTACTGACCTGGGGCGCTTTGGGGTTCGGGTACGCCGAGGTCGGCACGGTTACCGCGAACGCGCAGCCTGGCAACCCGTGCCCCCGCTTGTTCCGGTTGCCCGCCGACCGCGCCCTGCTGAACCGGATGGGTTTCAACAACCTCGGCGCCGGCGCACTGGCGATCCAGCTCGCGCGCCACCGACCCGATATCCCGATCGGGGTCAACATCGGCAAGACGAAGACCACGCCGGCCGCCAACGCCGCGGACGACTACCGGGCCAGCGCACGCCTGGTCGGGCCGCTGGCGTCTTATCTGGTGGTCAACGTCAGCTCGCCGAACACGCCCGGCCTGCGTGACCTGCAGGCCGTCGAGTCGCTGCGGCCCATTCTGTCGGCCGTCCTCGCCGAGACGTCGAAGCCGGTGCTGGTGAAGATCGCGCCCGATCTTTCCGACGCCGATCTCGACGACGTCGCCGACCTGGCTGTCGAGCTGGGTCTTGCCGGGATCGTCGCCACCAACACCACGGTGTCGCGTGAGGGTCTTCGGACGCCGGGGGTCGACGCGCTGGGCCCCGGCGGCATCTCCGGGCCGCCGGTGGCGCGCCGCGCCACCGAGGTGCTGCGCCGGCTCTATCAGCGGGTCGGCGACCGCCTGGTGCTGATCAGCGTCGGCGGCATCGAAACGGCCGACGACGCGTGGGAACGGATCACCGCGGGCGCGTCGCTGCTGCAGGGCTATACCGGCTTCATCTACGGAGGAGGCTTGTGGCCCAAGCGCATTCACGACGGTATCGCGCGCCGGCTGCGCGACGGCGGGTTCGCTTCGCTCGGCGATGCCGTCGGCTCGGCGGCGCCCAAGGCCGGCGGCGCGGCGAGTTAAGCCGCCCCTTCTTCGTCGGCCTCTTCGTCATCGTCGTCTTCGGCCAGGACCTTCTCGGGGTGGTGGAAGGTGTTGGTGCGGGGTTGTCCGCGGTCCTGGTGGGGCGGTGGGATCCATTCGATGTCGCCGTTGGC
>NZ_LZJZ01000096.1 GCF_001667585.1 Mycobacterium sp. E2733 | reverse complement strand
GCGAAGGCGGGTTCGTCGGTGAGCAGTTGGTGGGCCATGCCGGTCCATTGCGATCCTTGACCGGAGTAGACGAACACGGTACCGCTGCCGCAGGGTTCCTCGTGCGGGCCTACCACGCCGGGGGCGTGCTGGTCGTGGGCCAGCGCGCTGAGCCCGTGGCGGGCCTGGTCGTGATCGCGGGCGCACACGGTGGCGAACAGTCGGTGGCGGGCGCGGTGGTGATTGAGGGTGTGGGCGATCTCGGCCAGCCCGACCTGGGCGCCGGGCCCGGCCATCCACTCGGCCAACACCGCGGCCATCGAGGCGATACGCTGCGGTGTCTTACCCGAGACCACCAACGTGCTCACCGGCGGATCCGGCTGAGGCTCAACCGGTTCCCTGGCCGGCGCCTGCTCGAGCACCACATGCGCATTGGTACCGCCGAAGCCGAACGAAGACACCCCGGCCCGCCGGGCACGGTCCACCGGCGGCCATTCCTGGCTCTCCGCAACGACTTTCAGCCGCATCTGGTCGAATGCGATGTGGGGGTTGGGCTCCTCGAAGTGCAGACTCGCGGGGATCTCCCCGCGCTGCACCGCCAACACCGCTTTGATGAAACCCGCGACCCCGGCCGCCGCCTCCAAATGACCCAAATTGGACTTGACGGCCCCGAGCAACAGCGGTGAATCCTGGGGACGCCCACGGCCTAACACCGTGCCCAGCGCGCGCGCCTCGATCGGGTCGCCCAACAGCGTCCCGGTCCCATGCGCCTCCACGTAATCGACCTCGTGCGGCTTTATGCCGGCATTGCCGTAGGCCGCACGCAGCACCGCCATCTGCGCAGCCGGATTCGGCGCCATCAGTCCGTTGGATCGGCCATCCTGATTCACTGCCGAACCGCGCACCACCGCAAGCACCCGATCCCCGTCACGCTCGGCGTCGCTCAGCCGCTTGAGGACCGCCACCCCGCAACCTTCACCCCGGACGAAGCCATCAGCGCTCGCATCGAACGCATGGCACAAACCGGTTGGTGACAAGGCGCCGGCCTGATCAAATCCATGGAAGATCGCCGGCGACAACAGCAGATTCACGCCCGCTGTGATAGCGAGATCAGAGTCGCGCATCCGTAGGCTCTGACATGCCATGTGCACCGCCACCAATGAGGACGAGCAGGCCGTGTCCACCGCAATCGACGGACCACGCAGATCCAAGAAATATGACAGCCGATTCGCGATAATGCTCAGCGCGCCACCGGTGTTACTCCAGGCGTCGACCGAAGGCAGGTCGGCGCCAACCAGATACCCGTACTCACTAGCGCATGCGCCGGCAAAGACTCCCGTCTGCGACCGGCGCAGAGAAGTCGCCGGAATCCCTGCGTGTTCCAACGCTTCCCAGGCGACTTCCATCAGCAGGCGCTGCTGAGGGTCCATTTTCGCCGCCTCGCGGAGAGCCACCTCGAAGAACTCCGCATCAAACGCGTCGATGTCACTCAAGAACGAGCCCCATCGGGTTGTGCGGGCGAGCGTCTCTGCGACCTCCGCGGAGCCGTCGTTGAAGGGCTCCCACCGATCGGCGGGCACCTCTGTTATCGAGCAGCGACCTTCAGACAGGAACTGCCACAGGGCCTCCGGCCCGGAAATGCCGCCGGGAAAACGACACCCCAGTCCGATCACCGCGATCGGCTCGTCGGTCAGGAACCCGTCGGGGCGAGTTACCGGGTCGGCCGCCGGTTCGGAATCCGGGTCGAGGAGAAATTCCACCAGACCGTTGATCGTCGGGTGCTGCCAAAAGTCCACCGGCGAAACCGGCCGATCAAGCAGCTCCCCCAGTTCCCCGGACAGCACCACCGCGTCGCGGGACCCGACCCCGAGATCGTTCACGGACCGGTCCAAATCGACTTCTTTTGGATCACAACCGATATTGTTGACGAGGTAGTCGATCAGCCACTTGCGAAGCTCGACGTCGCCACGAATGGTCGTGGTCATGCCGTCACGTCCAGGGCGTCGAATTCATCCTCGCGGTAGCGCTCAGCACAGGTCGAGCGCCGGATCTTACCGCTGGTCGTGATCGGTATGGAGCCGGCCTGAACGAAGACGATGTCGGCGACACGCACGCGGTGGGTGTTCGATACCGCCGCTATGACTTCGCGCTTCATCGAACGGAGCCGCTGCTTGTGTTCCTCGTCGGACTCGCCGCGATTCTTCACCTCGATGATGGTGACAAGCTCCTCCGTGCGGTCGTTGGGTACCGAGATCGCCGCCACCCGGCCGCCGGTTATCTCTTGGACGGTCGCCTCGATATCGTCCGGATAGTGGTTGGACCCGTCCACGATCAGAAGGTCTTTGATGCGTCCGATGATGAACAGCTCATCATCGGAAATAACGCCCAAGTCACCGGTTTTCAGCCATGGTCCTTCCGGTGTCCCGGGTGATGGACCGCTGACACGTCCGCCGAAGGTGCTTTGAGTTTCCTGAGGTCGCTGCCAGTAGCCCTGGGCAACGTTTTCCCCGTGCACCCAGATTTCGCCGACCTTCCCCGCCGGGTTCTCCCGCGAGGTCTCCGGATCGATGATGCGGAGATTGGTGGAGCGGGTAGTGCCGTGGCCGACCAGCTCTGCGCCGCCGACGCTTTCGCTTTCGCATGGCTTGGCATGGCCATTCGACAATTTCTCATAGTCGAAACGCACGGTCTTCGGTGCGCGGTCACGGTCCGCACTCGCCACGTAAACGGTCGCCTCCGCGAGCCCGTACGAGGGCCGTATCACCGTATCCTTGAGATTGAAGCGCGCGAAGCGATCCGTGAAGCGTCCGATCGTCGCGGCATGGACTCGTTCGCTGCCGCTGAGGATCACCATCACGTCGCCAAGGTCAAGTCCCGCCATATCTTCGTCAGTCGTCCGCCGGGCCGCCAGCTCAAAAGCGAAATTGGGTGCGGCAGAGAAGGACTTGGGATTCGTGGCGAGCAGCTGCAACCAGCGCGCCGGCCGTTGCAAGAACGACATCGGGCTGGTCAATACCGCGCTTCGGTCGCAGATCAGCGGTGCGAGAACCCCTTTCATCAGACCCATGTCGTGATAAAAGGGCAGCCAGGAGACGAAGACGGTTTCCGGCGGTATCTCGTTTCCCACATAGTCGGTCAGCGCCTGTTCGACGTTGGTGATGACGTTTCGGTGGTTGATGGCGACGCCGGCCGGATTGCGGGTCGACCCCGACGTGTATTGCAGATACGCGGTCGGGCAGGTGACCGCTTCAGGTGGATCGAACCCCCAAGGCGAGTCCAGGTCCAGCGAGTCGACCTCGATCACCACGGGCGCGGGTTTGCCGTCATCGTCCCGGGCGTAGGGCCCAATGTCAGCGGCCACGGCGGATGTGGTCAGAATGACGGACGGGGCGCAGTCACGCAGCGCCGAAGAGATGCGCTCGTCGTGAACGCCGAATTGTGGCACCGAGAGCGGGACCGCTACGAACCCGGCATGTAGGGCGCCCAACAAGGCGACGATGTACTCGAGCCCTTGCGGCGCCAATATCGCCGCCCGATCGCCGCTGGCGCCATGAAGCCCCAGCTCTTCGGCGACGACTTGCGCCTTACTTTGGATCTGCGCCCAGGTGATGCTTTCGGCGAACCCATTGGGATCTACGTCGTAGTCAATAAACGTGTACGCGGTGGCATCTGGCTGTCGATCCACGCGTTCCTGCAGCAGCGCTGTCAAAGACGGTCCCGCCATCATGGACTCGCTACCTCCTTATCTCGCAGAAGAACTCGCGACAGCTCCCAGACGAAGCGGTCACGATTCAAGGTTGGGGCGACGGTGCGGTGATGCGCACGAGTAATTCGATGCTCGTTTCCCGCCCTCTGCCGACTGCGACCTCCTACCCGGTCACCCGGGCGGGTGGAACCTGCGACCTAAGGCGCCGCTCGCCGGCGGAAACGGCTGGTCACGGCCATAGAATTGAGAAAGATTCGATGGCAGCGGTTTTCGGTGCGGCCCAGGTTTCGTGGCGGACATCACGAGGGGGCGGTTCCCGCGCAGGACACCGTCGCTGCCGTTGCGCCGACGTCAATTTCCGAGTGGCGTGAAGCCACAGTCGATTTGGAGCCGCCCGTGACGTGCCTGCGCGGCATGGACGAAGAGCAGTGCACTCGGGCGCCTCCGAGCGCATCGGTGCGAAAGTTCTTCCGATGCCGCCACGGGTGACGGACAGGCGATCGAAAACCCGCCTATCAGCGCAATATGCCGACAATCCCAACCATCGTTTACAGTGGGCGCCATACGGATGTCGCACTGACATGTGGCATTCCGGCCGCAACGGCGCTGCCAATTCGATGATGGGCCGACATGAACGCAGAGCAGACTGAATCACCGACCGCCGTCCACACGCTATACGTGTTTCCACACGCCGGCGGATCGGCGGGGTCCTATGTCCCTTTTTCCCGGGCGTTTTCCGCCGACATGAGACGGATCGCCGTCCAATACCCGGGCCGAACCGATCGACACGACGTACCTGACATCGCGAGCATTCCGGCACTCGCGGACGACGTCTACAAGATGCTGGCGCCCCAAACTGGTGCGGACGTCGCTTTCTTCGGCCACAGCATGGGCGGGCTGGTGGCCTTCGAGGTGGCCCGCCGGTTTGAAGCCGCGGGCACGCCCATTGCCGCCCTTTTCCTGTCGGCCTCCCCGGCACCCGGAAGCGCCGGATACGAATACCTGAACCAAAGCTCCGATGAAGAGCTGTTGAAAATGGTGACCGAGATGACCGGGATGGACGCGCAGTTCATCGACGAGCGATTCGGCGCAACGATCCTGCGGACACTGCGCAGCTACGGGACCATCACCGATTACCGCTGCCCGGCCGGAACAACGATTTCGTCCCCCATCTACGCGTACGCCGCAGCGGATGACACCGTCGTCAGCCAGGAAAGTGTTGCGGCGTGGTCGGACTTCACGACGTCGGACTTCGCCCTTCGTGTTCTGCCCGGCAACCACTTCTACGTGACGCATGATGTGCAAGCACTCGTGGAGGACATGCAACACCGGATGGCTCCGAGCCCGGCATAGCCAGTCGGTCGGGCTGCGTTCGGCGGTACCCAGTCAAATCGGTTGGCTTCCTTGACCCTTGACCCACCTGTCGCGACGGTGGATCGGTACTCGAGCGCGGCTGGCCCGCGCCCGCCGGCATCGGCGCGGGTAAACCTGGCATCATTTGGTGGATTGCCACGGCCGCAATTGGGTACTTCTCGCCCATGCCAGGCGTGAAATCCCAAATCGTCTTCATCACCGGCGCTGCCGGCGGAATCGGAGCGGAAGTGGCCCGGCGGCTGCACCGGAATGGCGCAAATTTGGTGCTGATCGACCTCGACGAGGCGTCATTGACAGCCCTGGCCGGCGAACTCGGCGACGATCAGCGGCTGCTGACCGTCGTCGCCGACGTGCGCGATCTGGCGGCGATGCAGGCCGCGGCCGACACGGCCGTCCAGCGCTTCGGTGGCATCGATGTCGTCATCGCCAATGCCGGCATCGCCAGCTACGGCTCGCTGCTGCAGGTCGATCCGGCCGTGTTCAAACGGGTTATGGACATCAATCTGCTCGGCGTTTTCCACACCGTGCGCGCCGCGTTGCCGGCAGTGGCTCAACGCCGGGGCTATGTCTTGATCGTGTCGTCACTGGCCGCGTTCGCCGGCTTCCCCGGCATGGTCCCCTACGCCACGTCGAAAGCCGGTGTCGAGCAACTGGCGAACGCGCTACGACTGGAGGTCGCCCATCTGGGGGTTGGCGTGGGATCGGCCCACATGTCCTGGATTGACACCGCTTTGGTCCGCGACACCGAGGCCGACTTGCCCGCGGTGCGGGCAAATCGCGCCAAGCGCTCCTGGTCGCCGTTGAGCAAGATCACCCCGGTGGACAAGTGCGCCGCGGCCTTCGTCAAGGGTATCGAGGGGCGCAAGAATCGCATCTACTGTCCGCGCTGGGTGGGATTGTTCCGTTGGCTCAAGCCGGTGTTGTCGACGTCGGCGGGCGAGTCTGCTATTCGCAAGACCACACCGGAACTGCTGCCCCGCATAGACGTTGAGGTCGCGGCACTCGGGCGCTCGACGAGCGCGCGCACCGAGGCATTGGAGGCCCGATAAGCGTATCGAGCACCATGCGCTTGGTCTTTCCGGCGCCGAATCCGTTTCCTGGCCGTACCGTCGATGACGGGATTAATGCCGGGACGCCAGCCAGCGCGCCGATGTGGTCTCCGCTGATTCGGTGATCGCGGCGTCTTCGGAGGTCTTCCACCGGCCTCTCATTGTGACGTCGCCGTCGCCGTCCAACGCTGGCAGCTCCATCACGGGGCGCGCCGTCCAGTGCGCCCGGCGGCCATTACCGGAAAGACCTTTGCGAACGGGGGGGCTTTCGTGGCTGTCCGTCGGCTGAGTTCGTCCTGCGTCGTGGCCGTTGCCGCTGAACGTCCCCGCGCCGGTGAGGTACCGCGTCAGTCGGCGCAATCGGCGACCGGGGCGACGCAAATCGGTCGGGGCGGCGGGGTGCACCGGGACGCGACCGTGGTCCTCGTCGGCGCCGTTTTCGACGGTCCCGCCGTTCGGTTCAGGCACCGGCTCCGCCGGCGGTGGGCTATTCGAGCCGGCAACAGGCATTGGCGTCGTGTCCCGGTCACCAAGTGCCGGTACGGGTTCCGCTCGTTGCACAGAGGATGACCGCGCCCGCCGCCGCAGGTGTGGCCACCAGTTCCGTTCACCCATCAGCACGGCCAACGCGGGCACCGTGATGGTGCGCACCACAAAGGTATCCAGCAACAACCCGGCCCCGATGATGAATCCGGCCTGCAACAAACCGACGAGATCGCCGAACAGCAGCCCGAACATCGATGCCGCGAAAATGACACCCGCCGAGGTGATCACACCGCCCGTGGAACCGACGGTGCGGATGACCCCGGCCTGCATGCCGTGCCGCGACGACTCATCGCGGATCCCGGAGATGAGCAACATGTTGTAGTCCGCGCCTACCGCGACCAACACGATGAAGGCCATTCCAGGGACGCTCCACGACAGTTGCTGGCCCATGATCATCTGGAACACGATGACCCCGATACCAAGCGCCGACAGGTACGAAACGACCACGGAACAAATGAGGTAGAGCGGCGCAACGAGGGCGCGCAACAAGGCGATCAAGATCAGCAGCACGACCAGAATCGTCGCGATGATGATGAAGCCGAGGTCGTGGTTGTAAAAGTCGCGCAAGTCCCGATTCGCCGCAGGGAACCCCACCATCGATATCTTGGCGTCCGACAACGCGGTATTCACCTGGGCGCTCCGAGCGGTGTTGGCGATCGTACTGACCTGATCCATCGCCTGGGTGCTGAAGGGGTTGAGTTTGGTCTGGACCAAGTAACGTACCGTGTGCCCATCGGGTGAGACGAAAACCTGGGAAGCCTTCTTAAAGTCGTTGCCCGCAAGGATTTCCGGGGGAATGTAGAAACCCGACATCGCCGGATCCGACGCGTCGTTCTTCAACGACAGCAGGAACTTGGAAGCCTCGCTGAGCCCCGAGCCCATCCTTTTGGTTTGATCCACCAGACGTTGCACACCGTCGGCCAACTGTCGGCTTCCGTCGGCGAGGGCGTCGGCGCCGTGTTGCAGGGCGGCGAGGCGGCCGCGCGCGGCGCCAAGGTCGTTGAGGCCCAATGATTGGATGTCGGAGATGGCTGTGTTGAGTCTTGCGCGCAAGCCGCTCAACATCGACTCGATGGATTGCGTCTCCTGCGTCGGCGGCAGCTGGCCGGCCAGTTGGGTGATTCTGTCGAGGGTTCCGTCCTGGGAGAGGCGCTGCAGCTGGGTACGGATGTCCTGGATGCGTGGATCAGAGAGGGCGTTGAGCGCGCCGTTGGCGGTGGAAGCCGCCTGATCGACCCCGGCCCGGACTTGTGCGAGCCTGTCGGCCAGCTGGTTGGCACCGGCGGCCAACTGGTCGAGGTCGCCCGTGTGGTCGTTGATCATGCTCGCCGTGTCCTGGAGCTTGCCGCCCACTTCGCCCGCCTGGTAGGCCACGCTCGCCTGTTCGGGAGGCTGGCCAGAGGGTCGAGTGATGCCGCGAACGCTTGCGACGTTCGGCAGTTGGCTTACCCGATGTGCCATCTGCTCCAAATCGGCAAGGGCCTTGGGGCTCCGCAGATCATGGGGCGACTGGACCACCAGATACTCCGGAACGGTTGAGCTCAACGGGAAATGGCGGCTGAGGGCGGCATATCCGCGGTTGCTCTCGGCCGAATCCGGCACCGTCTTGCTTTGATCCCAGTTGAACCGGACCAGGGTCCCGCAGACAGCGAGGATGATCAGCAGTATGAGGCTCCCGACCAGGTGTGCCCGGGGCCGCCGCACAATGCGCTCCCCCGAACGCCGCCAGAAACGACTCGTGAGGTCGCGCCTTGGCGCCACCCATCCACGTCGGCCAGCGAGCGTCAAGATGGCCGGCAGCAGAGTCATGGCGGCGACAAATGCCACACCGATGGAGATTGCCAACGCCGGCCCGCTGGTCGACAACATTTCCAATCGGGCGAACTTCATACAGAGGAAGGTCACCGCCACGGTGGCCGCGGAAGCGGTGATCACTTTGCCGATCGAGCTCAGCGCCCCACGCACTGCCCGATCCGAATCCACGCCGCGCCGCAGGTAGTCGTGATAGCGGCTGATCAGGAACACCGCATAATCGGTTCCGGCGCCAGCCATCATCGCGGTCATGAAGATGATGGTCGGTTGGGAAATGCCCAGTCCGTGTTGCGACAGTCCGGCCACTATCCGCTGGGCCGCCACCAGGGACACACCGATCGTCACCAACGGCAATAACATGGTGACCGGGTTGCGGTAGACGATCAGCAAGATGAGCAGCACCAGCAACGCGGTCGCGATCTCGATGACACGCATGTCTCGTTCGCCAACGTAGCTGGCATCGGCAATCGTGGCCGCGGGCCCGGTCAGATTCGCGGTGAGGGTGGACCCTGCGGCGGTCTGCCGGACAGTCTCAGCGACGTGCTTGTACGCCTCGTCGGCTTGGGGCGACCCCAACCCGCCGGCCAGGCCGATCGGCAGGAACCACGCTTTCTGATCTTTGCTGGTCATGACCTCGCGCATGGGGGGTGCGCTGAGGAAATCCTGCATCATCACGACGTCTCGAGCATCCTGGCGCAGCTTGTCGACGAGCGTGCGATACACGTCTTCGTCCGAAGGTCCCAGCCCTTTTTCGTCGGTCAGGACGATCAACAGGAGATTGTCTGAGCCGGATTCGTGAAAGGCCTTACTCATCTGTCGGGCCGCGACGCTCGACGGCGCATTGTCCGGCAGCATCCCGACCGGATGCTCGTGCACCATCCGCGCCAGCGGCGGGCAGGTCACGAACAGCGCGGCCAGCAGCGCCACCCAGCATCCGATGACGGCTACCGGCCAGCGCGCTTTAAGGCGGCTCAGCCGTTGCAAGCTGCCTCAACTCCAAGCGATGCGCCGCCCGCGGTTGCCTGCCCCATCGTGACTAAACCCTTCACTAGCAGGATGTTGCATGCGTCTGCGGATACCCCGAGCGCGAGGCCCGAAACTCGAGTTCCGTCCACGCGCAGCCCTAACCGCCACGGTACGCCCGCCGGGTTTACCGGCCCGTCAACACAAAGCTCGACCGGCTGGTTGCGGGATTTTGCCTGGCAGGATGGCCGTCCCCGCGAACCGGTCCCGACCGCCCGATCGATTTCGGCGGCGATCGCGACCACGCGCCTCCGCGTTCCCCGACCTCGCCGCGGCATCAGCACCTTCTGGAGCTGACGCCGGCTACGGACACCAACCGAACGCCGCGGCGGGGTCTTCACCCTCGGGACGGCAACTTGCCGCTAGGCTCGATCGAGGTTGATGCCACGGCCAACGCCACGGGGAGCGGTGCGAAGGTTCGCAGTTGAGCGCATTTCCCTCCATCCGGAGGGTGTCCTGTGACACGCGCGTCCCTGAGTGACGACGGCCGGGTGGGCGCTGGGAAAGGATGATCCACGAAGCATGACGAATCTGATTACGGGGCAAGCGCTTCCCAATGTCGTCGTCACCGGATTCGCCATGACAACCGCGCTGGCGACCGACGCGGAGACGACCTGGAAGTTGCTACTCGACTGCCAAAGCGGGATTCGCGAGCTCGATGACCCGTTCGTGGACGAGTTCGACCTGCCGGTTCGCATCGGCGGGCACCTGCTGGAGGAATTCGACAGCGAGCTGAACCCGGCCGAGCTGCGCAGGACGGGCTACCTGGCCAGAATGTCCGCCGTCGTCAACCGGCGGGCGTGGGACCACGCCGGCTCGCCCGAGGTCGACCCCAACCGCCTGTTGGTCTCCATCGGCACCGGATTCGGTTCTGGCGAGGAGCTGGTCTTCACCCGCGACACCCTGCGCGCCCGTGGCGTGAAAGCGGTCTCGCCGCTGGCCGTCAGCAAGTACATGCCCGACGCCGCCGCCATGGCAGTGGGGCTGGAACGGCACGCCAGGGCCGGCGTCATGACACCGGTCTCGGCGTGCGCGTCGGGTTCGGAAGCCATCGCCCGCGCATGGCAGGCGATCGTGTTCGGTGAGGCGGACGTCGCGATCTGCGGCGGCGTCGAGACGCGGATCGAGGCGGTACCCATCGCCGCCTTCGCGAACATGCGGATCGTGATGTCGACGAAGAACGACAATCCCTCCGGCGCCTGTCGCCCGTTCGACAAGGACCGCGACGGCTTCGTTTTCGGCGAGGCCGGCGCGCTGATGGTGCTGGAGACCGAGGAGCACGCCAAGGCTCGCGGGGCACGCATCCTGGCCCGGCTGATGGGCGCCGCCGTGACGTCCGACGGCTATCACATGGTGGCGCCGGACCCGAGCGGGAATCGCGCCGGCCAGGCGATGACGCGGGCGATCCAGCTCGCCGGTCTCACGCCCGAGGACATCGACCACGTCAACGCCCATGCCACCGGAACACAGATCGGCGACCTGGCCGAG
Source organism: Mycobacterium sp. E2733 (assembly GCF_001667585.1). Taxonomy (GTDB): domain Bacteria; phylum Actinomycetota; class Actinomycetes; order Mycobacteriales; family Mycobacteriaceae; genus Mycobacterium. Next base: position 39,474 of record NZ_LZJZ01000096.1, on the reverse strand, counting down.
GGCAAGGCCATCAACAACGCGCTGGGCAGCAACAAGCCGGCGGTGTACGCGCCCAAATCCGCTCTGGGCCATTCGGTCGGCGCGGTCGGTGCGGTGGAGTCGATACTGACCGTGCTGGCGTTGCGCGACCAGGTCGTTCCACCGACATTGAACCTGGAAAACCTGGACCCACAAATCGATTTGGACGTGGTGGCGGATAATCCGCGGCGCGGCAACTACCAGTACGCCATCAACAACTCGTTCGGGTTCGGCGGGCACAACGTCGCCCTGGCCTTCGGCCGGTACTAGGGGCGACCGCCCTCGCGGGCTGGGGGGTGTCACACTCCGGGCCTAGCATCATGAGCGCTACCGAAGGAGCGCCATGAGCATCGATTTCACCCCCGACCCGCAGCTCTACCCGTTCCAGTCGCGCTGGTTCGACAGCTCGCGGGGGCGCATGCACTACATCGACGAAGGCCCCGCCGGTTTCGAAGGCCCGCCAATCCTGCTGTACCACGGCAACCCGACCTGGAGCTTCCTCTATCGCAACATCGTCATCGCGCTGCGCGACAGGTTCCGCTGCATCGCACCGGATTACCTCGGGTTTGGGCTGTCGGACCGTCCCGCGGCGTTCGGATACACCATCGAGGAGCATGCCCGGGTGGTCGGTGAGTTCGTCGACCATCTCGGCCTCGACGGCTTCCTGACGATGGGCCAGGACTGGGGCGGGCCCATCAGCATGGCGGTCGCGGTGGAGCGCGCCGAGCGGGTGCGCGGCGTCATCCTGGGCAACACCTGGTTCTGGCCGACGGATGAGTTCACTACGAAGATGTTCAGCCGGGTGATGTCCAGCCCGCCGCTGCAATACGCGATCCTGCACCGCAATTTCTTCGTCGAGCGTCTCGTCCCCGCCGGAACTGAGCACCGCCCAAGCGATGCGGTGATGCAGCACTACCGGGCCGTGCAGCCCAGCCCCGACGCCCGCAAGGGTGTCGCCGAGATGCCCAAGCAGATCCTGGCCGCCAAGCCCCTGCTGGCGCGGCTCGCCCGGGAAGTCCCGGCCAAGCTGGGCGCCAAACCAGCCCTGTTCGTTTGGGGCATGAAGGACTTCGCGTTCCGGCCCGGCCCCGCGCTCCCGCGCATGCGCGCGGCGTTTCCCGACCACGTCCTCGTCGAACTGCCCAACGCCAAGCACTTCATCCAGGAGGACGCCCCGGATCAGATCGCCACGGCGATCGTCGAGCGCTTCGGCTGACCCGGGGCCGCCTCGACCGTAACCACACAGCGAAAAATCGCGCTGAATTTCGCAGTGCGGTTACGCTGGCGCCGCCAAGTTAAGCGAACGCCTCCACCGGCGGGCACGAGCAGACCAGGTGCCGGTCGCCGTAGGCGCCGTCGATGCGCCGCACCGGCGGCCACACCTTCGGCCGGAAGTTCTTCCCGAGCGGATAGGCGGCCTCTTCCCGCGTGTACGGATGCTGCCAGTCGGCGACCAACAGGCACTCGGCGGTGTGCGGCGCGCCCCGCAGCGGATTGTCTTCAACGGGCCACTCCCCCGTGCCGACCCGGTCGATCTCGCCGCGGATGGCGATCATGGCCTCGCAGAAGGCGTCGACCTCGGTCAGGGTCTCGCTCTCGGTGGGCTCCACCATGAGCGTGCCGGCCACCGGGAAGCTCATCGTCGGCGCGTGAAAGCCGTAGTCGGCCAAGCGCTTTGCGACATCGTCGACCGTCACTCCGGTGGACTTGGTGATCGGCCGCAGATCCAGGATGCACTCGTGGGCGACCATGCCGTTCTCACCGGTGTAGAGCACCGCGAAGTACTCATCGAGCCGGCGGGCGATGTAGTTGGCCGACGCGATCGCGGTCAGCGACGCCGCCCGCAGACCGTCGGCGCCCATCATCCTGATGTAGGCCCAGCTGATCGGCAGGATGGACGCGGACCCGTAGGGCGCCGACGACACCGGATGACCTTTCGGCAACTCGGGGGCGTGCGGGTGTCCGGGTAGGAACGGTGCCAGGTGCGAACGCACCGCGACGGGCCCCACCCCCGGTCCCCCGCCCCCATGCGGGATGCAGAACGTCTTGTGCAGATTCAGGTGGCTGACGTCACCGCCGAACTTGCCTGGCCGGGCCAGGCCGACCAGCGCGTTGAGGTTGGCTCCGTCGACGTACACCTGGCCGCCGGCGTCGTGGACGGCCGCGCAGATCTCGGCGATGTCGTGCTCGTAGACGCCGTGAGTGGACGGATAGGTGATCATCAGCGTCGACAACGCGTCGCCGTGCTCGGCGACCTTGACGCGCAGGTCGTCGAGGTCGACGTCCCCGTTGTCGTGGCAGGCCACCACCACCACCCGCATGCCGGCCAACGCCGCCGACGCCGCGTTGGTGCCGTGCGCGCTGGACGGGATAAGGCAGATGTTGCGGTGGGGTTCGCCCCGGCTGGCGTGGTAGTCGTGGATGGCCAGCAGCCCGGCGTACTCGCCCTGCGAGCCGGCGTTGGGCTGCAGCGAGACGGCGTCGTAGCCGGTGATGTGCACCAGCCAGCTCTCCAGGTCACTGATGAGCCGGCGCAGGCCGGGGGTGTCCGACGCCGGTGCGAACGGATGCTGACGCGCGAATTCCGGCCAGGTGATCGGTTCCATCTCCGCGGCGGCGTTGAGCTTCATCGTGCACGAGCCGAGCGGAATCATGCTGCGGTCCAAGGCGATATCTTTGTCCGCCAGTGCGCGCAGGTAGCGCATCATCGCCGTTTCGGTGCGGTATTGGGTGAACGCCGGATGGGTCAGGAACTCCGAGGTGCGGGTCGCGATGTCCTGGATATCGCCGGCGACGGGCTCGGCCGCCGGCACGTCGAAGGCTTCCAGAACCGCCGCGACGTGTTCATCCGTGGTGGCCTCGTCGCAGGCCACCGACACATGGTCGGCGTCGACGCGCCACACGTTGACGCCTCTCGCCTTGGCCGCGGCCACCACCTCGTCGGCGCGTCCGGGAATCCGCGCCAGCACCGTGTCGAAGAATGCGTCGTGCACCAGCGTTGTGTTGGCCGCCGAGCCCAGCGCGGCCGCAATGCCCTCGGCGTGGGCGTGCACGCGGCGGGCGATCTCGGCCAGCCCGTCGGCCCCGTGGTAGCTCGCGTACATGGCGGCCATCACCGCAAGCAGCACCTGCGCGGTGCAGATGTTGCTGGTCGCCTTGTCGCGGCGGATGTGCTGTTCGCGAGTCTGCAGTGCCAGCCGGTAGGCCGGGGATCCGTCGGCATCCATCGACACGCCGACCAGCCGGCCGGGCAACTGACGGGCGTGTTTGGAGTGCACCGACAGGTAGCCGGCGTGCGGGCCGCCGAATCCCATTGGCACACCGAATCGCTGGGTCGTTCCGAACGCGACGTCGGCACCGATGTCGCCGGGTGGAGTGATCAGTGTGCACGCCAGCAGGTCGGCGCCGACGGCGACCAGCGCGCCACGTTCGTGGGCCTGCTCCACCAGGGCCGCCCAGTCGGTGACGCGGCCGCTTGCGCCGGGCAGCTGGGCGATGACGCCGAAGAACTCGCCCTCGGGCAGGCCCTCGCGCAGGTCGGCGGTGACGATCTCGATGCCCAACGGCCGGGCCCGCGTCGCCAATACGGCCGCGGTCTGCGCGAACAGGTCGGCGTCGACGGCCAGCCGGTTCGACGTGCCACGGGTCGCGCGGTGCATCAGCGTCATGGCCTCGGCGGCCGCGGTGCCCTCGTCGAGCATCGAGGCGTTGGCGACTTCCAGCCGGGTCAGGTCGGCCACCATCGTCTGGAAATTCAGCAGTGCCTCCAGCCGGCCCTGGCTGATCTCGGGCTGGTACGGCGTGTAGGCGGTGTACCAGGCCGGGTTCTCCAGCACGTTGCGCAGCAGCACCGGCGGGGTGAGGGTGTCGTAATAGCCCTGCCCGATCATCGAGACGGCCACGGTGTTGGCCTCGGCGAGCGCGCGCAGCTCCGCCAGCGCCTCGGTCTCGGTGACGGCAGGGGGCAATTCGTCCAGACCGGGTGCCGCACCGCTGCCGGTGGGCTTGTCGAGGATGCCCGCCGGGACGGCCTTGGCGGCCAGCTCGTCGAGCGAGTCGACTCCGATGACGGCCAGCATGGCCGCGACGGCCTGGGCATCCGGGCCGATGTGACGGGCTGCGAAAGTTGCTTGCTCGGGCACTGGCGAAACTCCTGGCTGTGGCATCGACGAAGGCAGAGGACTAGCGGTCCCCTCCCTCTGTCTTCACCCGTTCGCCGGGCGCCTGAGAGATTCGGCGCCGGCAGATGTCCGAGCGCCTTTCCCCATCGGCGGGTGCTGACCGCGAGGGTCAGCTCCGCTTTCCAGAGGCATCGTTAACTCGGGCGGTCCGGGTGCCTGAGAGGTTAGCGGAGAGGTGTTGCTCCTTCGGCGTCCGTGGCTGGCCGTCACGGAACTCTCCCGCACGAGTGCGATGCGGGGCCCAGTTTACCCGGTCGGGTCGCGCGCGCGGTTAACCGATCTTGCGGTCGCGGGTCTTGCGCCGGGACGCCAGCTCGTCTTCCGGGGCGGCGATCGACTCGCCCCCGTCCGCCCGCTCGCCGGGGAAGTCGGCGATCACCCCGGTCAGCTCACGCATGGCGCCGGAGACGGCGATGCCGAACACACCCTGCCCGCCCTGCAGCAGGTCGACAACCTCTTCTGCCGAGGTGCATTCGTAAACCGTGGTGCCGTCGGAGAACAACGTGATGTTGGCCAGGTCCTGCACACCGCGCTGGCGCAGATGGTCGACCGCGACCCGGATGTTGTGCAGCGAGATCCCGGTGTCGAGCAGCCGCTTGACGATCTTGAGAACCAGGATGTCCTTGAACGAGTAGAGCCGCTGGCTGCCCGAGCCGGCCGCGCTGCGGATGGAGGGCACCACCAACGAGGTGCGCGCCCAGTAGTCCAGCTGGCGGTAGGTGATTCCGGCGATCTGGCAGGCGCTCGGGCCGCGGTACCCGACCAGCTCGTCCGGCACGGAGTCGTCGGGGAACAGTCCTGGCTGCACGGGCGCTTCCGGCGCGGCGGTCGGGTGTTCAGCTAGGTCCAGCTGTTCTTGGCGTGGCTGCTCGCTCACGGTGCTTCCTCTCGCCGATCGCGCTTTCGTTTCTAGCTGCGTCACTGGCTGCGTCGCAGCCACGTTTGCTCAGGCCCGAGTGCTAGAGAGCTTACGCTGTCGATAGCTACCGTGCCCTTAAGTCGTGATCAAAGTATGGCTGCCGCCGGGCTATGTGAGGGCGCTATCCGCCAGGCGTGTCGACATCCCGATGCCAGTTGAGATCCACCCGTGATGTCCGTGGCCAGGGTAGTACCCGGCCAGCGGGCCTCGCCAAGCGCCAGAACGGTCCCCGAACCGCCTACGTGGCCTTGAAATCGTCGGGAGACACGCTGTCGAGAAACTCCTTGAATTTCTCCACCTCGTCCTCGCGGACGGCGGTGCCCCCCTCTTCGTCCGTCTCGTCGGGAATGAGTAGGCCGGCCTGGGCGAGCACGGCCTCCTCGACGTAGATCGGGACGCCGACGCGCAGCGCTATCGCCACCGAATCCGAGGGCCGCGCCGACACGGTGATGTTGCGGTCGAAGACCAGATCGGCGTAGAAGGTGCCCTCTTGCAGATCGACGATCCGCACCTCTTTCAGCGAATGGCCAAGCGCGGCAATGACATCCCTGATCAAATCGTGTGTCAACGGGCGCGGCGGCTCGACCCCCTGCTGTTCGAGCGCGATGGCGGCAGCCTCCGATTGACCGATCCAGATAGGCAGGTATCGGTCGCCGTCGGTTTCGCGCAACAACAGGACCGGCTGGTTCTGCGGCTGCTCAACGCGAATGCCGACAACACGAACTTCACCCATTTGTGTCTGCCCTCCGCATATGCTGCCGTGTCGGTTCTTGGCGCAACGACGACGCCCGAATGTCGCTATGCCGCTGAAACCAAGCTATCGACGAAGTCTAGTCCTCAGCGATGCAGAACGTCGCGAACGGCGGATTTGATCAACGACGTGTGCAAGGTGATGGCGAGAGCCGCCACCTCGCGCGCCAGGTCGTCGGCGCGGTCGCGGGCGCCCGCCTTATCGGCTTTGACTACCGGCCCGGCGATTTGGGCGATCAGGTCGGACTGCCGGTCGGCTGCGGAGCGGAACGCACGCAGATGCCGCGGCTCCACACCGTATTCCGACAGCGCCCGCGCGCATTGCAGGATGACCACGGCGTGTTCGTCGAAAAAGCCGCCCGGGCCGGTGGTGATCACCCCCGCCTTGAGCAGCGCCGTCAACAGGTCGTCAGACACCCCGGAGCGCTCCAAGAGATCTTCCCGACTCAGCCGGATGTTGGCCGGCGCCACCGCGGCCGTGTCCGAGCCGGCCCTGGAGCCCGGCTCGGCACCGACATCCCCGACTCCGGCCACCGACACCAGCCGTGGCCCGCCGTAGGGCGAGCCGAAGGGCGGCAGTTCGCCGTCGGGCTGGGCATCCAATTGCGCCCGGATGACCTTGAGCGGTAGGTAATGATCGCGCTGCGCGGTCAGGATGAACCGCAACCGGGCGCAGTCGTACGCGGTAAATCTCCGATAGCCCGACGCGGCGCGCTGCGGCGTCACCAGTCCTTCGGCCTCCAAGAAGCGAATCTTGGAGATCGTGACATCGGGAAAGTCCGGCCTCAACAGTTCCAGGACCGCCCCAATCGACATCCCGGCCAGTGCCGGGCTATCGGGTGCGCTCACTAGCCTCCGGATCCTCCATCCTCACCCTGCTTGGGCCCGGTCAGAAACACCAAGCGGAACTTGCCGATCTGCACCTCGTCGCCGTTGGCGAGCACCGCCGAGTCGACGGGCTCCCGGTTGACGTACGTGCCATTCAGGCTACCGACATCGACGACGTTGAATTCGTTGTTTTCCAACCTGAATTCGGCGTGGCGGCGACTGACGGTGACGTCGTCGAGGAAGATGTCGCTGTCGGGATGCCGGCCGGCGGACGTGATGGGCTGGTCGAGCAAGAAGCGCGACCCCGCGTTCGGCCCGCGTTTGACGACCAGCAGTGCGGAGCCCGCCGGGAGGCCTTCCACACCGGAGACCGCGCTCTCGGTGCCCGCCTGCGCGGGAGCGTCCAGTTCGTTGAGGAAGTCGGCACGAAAGACGGAAGTCGTCTCCACCGTGACTTCGTCAGAGGTCTGGTCTTGGGGACTTCCTGAGTCCATGTCCGTCACGCGCTGCTCCTCACTGGCCGCTGTGGCGTTGTCTGACCGGGCCGCTCGGCCGGCTGCTCACTGGGTTTCTTCGCCCGGTACTGCCGATTGCTCTGACTCGTGCGTTCAAGTGTCGATGTGTCGACGGTACCGCGCATAGGTCTGCAATGTGCCCCCCACCCGACGATCGGAAGACCGATTGCCCGCCTTTCCCCCGCCGGCCCGCCGCACCGCTCGCGTCGCCGCGCGGGGCTGGCAGGCAGATTAGCAATCGTCATTCGGTCAGTGTTCCGCGGTAGGCCTCGGCGTCGAGCAGCGACGAAATGGCCGACTCCAATGCGGCGACATCCGACACCTGGACGTCCAGCAGCCATCCGCCGCCGTAGGGCTCGGAGTTGACCAGCTGCGGGCTGCCTTCCAGATCGGCGTTGACCGCGGACACCGTGCCCGACACCGGGGCGTACAGATCCGAGACCGATTTCGTCGACTCGACCTCGCCGAACGATTCACCCGCGGTCAGTTCGGTGCCCACCTCGGGCAGTTGAACAAAGACGACGTCGCCCAGGGCCGACTGGGCAAAGTCGGTGATACCGACCCGCACGGTGTCCTCACCGCTTCGGCGAACCCACTCATGTTCGGCGGTGTAGTGCAGGTCGGGCGGGATATCGCTCACAAGGCGTCCTGTTCTGTTGGGCGAATTGCTCACTTGACGGGCTGAGCGTATTGGTGCGGTTTTGGTTGTCGCAAGGTGGTCACGTCCACTCGGTCGGCCTGCCGGACGGACATGCGCGCACCGACGCGCTTGATGCTGTCCTCCGCGCCGCCCGGAATGTTCATCGCCGCGGCCAGGGTGGGTGGATCGCCAATCGCCAGAATCGAATACGGGGGCGACAGCGTCTTGGTATCGACGGTCAGCGAACCAGGCATACCCACCACCCAGGTATCGACACCGACGCGGACGGACTGGTGCGCGTCGTTGATCTCGATCGCCTCGGCGCCGGCGGCACGCAATTCGTTGATCACGTCGATTATCACCTCCGGCGAGACCCCGGGCCCGGGGTCGTCGATCGTGACGGTGACACCCGGCCCGGTGGCGCCGACGGCGCCGGCCAAGATGGACAGCGCGGCCAGCTTGGCCTGCGCGGCCCGGATGGCGGCCTGGTCGTTATTGCCGGACGCCTGCAGCGAATTCAGGGTGTTCTGCAGTTCGTTCACTTCGGCGTTGAGGGTTGCCTCGCGCTGCCGTAACGAATCCAACAAAACCAACAGGTCCGCGGGGCGCGCCGTTTCGAGCGAATCGCCCGACTCGTTCTGGCGGACCTGCGTGACGATGGCGATGCCCAGCAGCAGACACAACAGGGCCGCCAGCATCCCGAACGCCAGCCGGGAACGACCGCCGCGGACCAGCCCGGACAGTCCGGTGCGGCGCACCGGCCCGATCTCCGGGCGGGCGCGCCTCGCGGGAAGTTCGTGGCGGCCGTGCGGCGCGGGGCTTGCTGCGTCACCGCTTTCGGCGGGTCCGTCCGCCGGGTCCTGGCTCACGCTGACCTCCTCCCCGTCATAGCGCCGCTCCCTCCTATCGCTGGCTCTGCATCGCCGCCGGCGCGGTCACGCCCCGAACAACCGGCGCCGCAGCGCGGCGGCGTTGCCGAAGATGCGGATTCCCAACACCACGATGATCGCCGTGGACAACTGCGTGCCCACGCCCAGTTGATCGCCGACGTACACGATCAGTGCAGCCACAAACACGTTGAACACGAAGGAGATCACGAAGACTTTCGGATCGAAGATCCGTTCCAGATAGGCGCGCAACCCGCCGAACACCGCGTCGAGCGCCGCGACCACCGCGATGGGCAGGTAGGGCTGGACGACCTCGGGCACGGCGGGATGAAAGACCAGGCCGAGCACGATGCCGATCGCCAGCGCCGCGATGCCGATCATGCTCGACTTCCCGTCCGCGACTCGCACAGCCGGAGATGTCTGTCGAGGGCTTTTGTCACTGTGGCCCAATCTGTTTGGCGAATTTGATATCCCGGATCGATCCCGCGGGCAGCGTCAGCCCGTCGGCGGCGTCCACGGTGACGACGACACCGTAGGAGACCTCAAGCAGCTTAAGACGCTCTCGGCCGGCGCTCTGGTCGAAGACGTCTCTCATCGCGCGGGGCGGGCCGACCGCGAGGATCGTGTACGGGCTGCTGGTGGGATTGTTGTCGACCAGGATCGCGCCGCCGGCTTGCCGGATGGTCACATTGGGCCCGATGCGGACGCCGCCGACCGAAATCGCCTCGGCGCCGCTGGCCCACAACGAGTTGACCACCAGCTGCAGATCCCGGTCCAAAATGATTTGCCTGCTGCCGCCGACCCGCTGCTTGGAAACGTCGGAAAGGTTCGGGCTGGCACCCGGATCGGTCACGGTGACCTTCAGGCCGGGGCCGATGACCGCCGTGCTGGCCGCCGCCAGGCCGAGCGCGTCGAGCCGGGCCAGCAGCCGCTGCCCCTCGGCGTCGTCGGCCAGTGCGCGGCGCTGTACGCCGTCCACCTGAGAGGACAGCTCGCTGCGCCGCTGGGCGAGTGTGGCCGCAGTGTTCTCGGCCGAACGCACATTGCCCAGCAGCAGCTGCTGCGCGGAACGCACACCGGGGGCCACCGAGCGGGCCTGCGCGACGGCGGCGGCGAAGACCGTGGCGATCAGCAGCGCCGCCAACGCCTGCCACAGCCAGCCGAAGGCGCGACCACGCCCGTGGGCGGCGGTGTCGCCGCGTTTGGCCGCCGCCGCGTAGCCGGGGTCCAGGTGCTCGGAGAGCAGGGCGCGCAGCAGGGACGGCACCGGGATCAGCTGCGGCCGCGCCGCCACGTGGGCGCTGCGCCCGGCGTTGGGGTCGTAGCCGCCGAGCAGGCGGTCCGCGTCAGCCACGTTCGACCGCCTTCGGAGCGGCGGGCCGGCGTACGCCGTGTCTGACCCGGGGCATCCGGCGCACGACCAGCGTCATCTGCACCACATACTGCGCGAACGCCCACAGGTAGCCGTACATGCCCCAGATCAGGAACGCCCAGCCGCAGGCCCCGACGACTCGGCTCCACAGGGCGTCCCATGTGCCCAGCAGCACCAGCGGAAAGCCGGACATCAGCGCGAACGTGGCGGCCTTTCCGATGTAGGTGACCGGCAGGGCGGACAACCCGCGGCTCCACAGCAGCGGCAGCGTCGCGGCCAGCAGTCCGTCGCGCACCAGCAGGATGGCGACAAACCACCACGGCACGATCCCGCTCAGCGCCATCACGACGGGAACGCAGATCATGTAGAGGCGGTCCACCGCCGGGTCGAGGAGGACACCGAGCCGCGACGACTGGTTCAGCAGCCGGGCGATCTTGCCGTCGGCCCAGTCGGACGCACCGCTGAACATCAGGATCCCCACAGCCCAACCGTTGGCGTGGGCGACCAGCAGGGCGTAGACGAACACTCCGATGAGCACCAGGCGAATGGCGCTCAGCGCGTTGGGCACCGTCAGCACCCGGTTGGGCGGAAGCGCCGGCTCCATAAGCCGTGACCTTAGCCCGACGACGATGCGGTCCGCAGCGCGGACCGCGGTGGAGTCGGGCAATTGGCTTAGCCCGACGACGATGCGGTCCGCAGCGCGGACCGCGGTGGAGTCGGGCAATTGGCTTAGCCGAACGCCGAGTGCGCGGCTGGCCGCACACTCGGTCACCACCGGGCTAGCGGAAGACCCCGGGCAGGCTCAGCGTGGACAGCGTGTCGTCCGACAGTGGGTTGTCGTTGACCATGTAGGTCCACGTCGACGTGGGCCGGGCCAGCTTGGACAGATCCAGGCCCTGTTCCTCTTCGAGAACGTTCGCCGTCTCGAACGTCTGCTGCGCGGCCTCGATCGCATCCGCGGCCAGCGACGCGAACGCGTCGACTGCCAGCCGGTGGAACTCGTCCAGCGGATTCTGTCGGCCCAGCGCTCGCAGGTGGATGCTTTCGCGGATGTCGGCGAGGTACGCCAGATGATCGGCCCAGCCGCGGTCGAGGTGATAGAGCATGATCTGCCGGCAGATCGTCTCGAGGCGCTCCTCGGGGATGTCCTTGGACAGTTCCTTATACCGCTTGGGCGCCAGTTCGGCCAGCTCCTCGCGCGCGCTTGCGGTGCGCAGCAAGGTGTTTCGCCTATCGACGATGATGGCGCGCTGCTGGGCGATCAGCTGGTTGTAGCGCCAGGTATTGGCGTGCACGTCGAGCATCCGGCCCTCGGCGACGCGCTGGGCGTGGTCGAGCAACCCGGCCGCCTTGGGGCTGACGATCCGGCCGTCCTCGTCGGTCTCCATCGGCAGCTTGTTATGGTCGAGGTTGGCCGCCACCACGTCGTCTTCCCAACTCGAGAAGAACACGGATGAGCCGGGGTCGCCCTGGCGTCCGGCGCGCCCGCGCAGCTGGTTGTCCAGCCGTTCGGTGTGATGCCGTCCGGTGCCGACCACGTGCAGCCCGCCGAGTTCGGCGACCCTGTCGTGGTCGGCTTCGTCGGAGCCGCCGAGCCGAATGTCGGTGCCGCGCCCCGCCATTTGCGTCGACACCGTGACCACCCCGTACTTGCCGGCCTCGGCGATGACCTCGGCCTCCTCGGCGTCGTTCTTGGCGTTGAGCACCACTGCGGGTACGCCCCGGCGCAGCAACCGCTCGTGCAGTTCCTCGGATTCGGCCACGTCGCGCGTGCCGACCAGCACCGGCTGCCCGGTCTCATGCACCTCGACGATGTGCGCGACGATTGCGTCGTTCTTGGCGGCGGCGGTGATGTAGACCCGGTCGGACTCGTCCTCGCGAATGTTGGGTTCGTTCGGCGGAATTGGTGACACGCCGAGCTTGTAGAACTGGCGCAGTTGCTCCCCGGCGGCCAGCGCGGTGCCGGTCATGCCGCACACGGTTTGGTAGCGATTGATCAGCGCCTGCACCGTGATCGTGTCGAGCACTTCCCCGGTTTCGGTGGTCTCGATCCCCTCCTTCGCCTCGACGGCGGCCTGCAGGCCGTCCGGCCAGCGTTGCAGTTGCGCGATGCGGCCGCGCGCGGCGTTGATGAGGTGCACCGCGTCGTCCCGGACGATGTAGTGCACGTCGCGCTGCAGCAGCACGTGGGCGTGCAATGCGACGTTTACCTCGGTCAGGGTCGTGCCGACGTGCTCCTCGGAGTAGAGGTCGATGCCGCCGAGCGCCTTCTCGACCTTCCGCGCCCCGACGTCGGTCAAATGGACGTTGCGGCTGTCGGAGTCGGTCTCGAAGTCGGTATCGGGGTTCAGCTGGCCGACCAGCTTGATGATCTCCAGTCGCGGCGTTTCCCGGTGCGTGGTGCCCGCCAGCACCAGCGGCACCAACGCCTCGTCGACCAGAACCGAGTCGGCCTCGTCGATCAGGGCCACGTCGGGGTTGGGCGACACCAGGTCGGCGACATCAACCACGAGTTGATCGCGCAGCACGTCGAAACCGATCTCGTTGACCGAGGCATAGGTGACATCGCAGCCATAGGCCGCGCGGCGCTCCTCGCTGGTCGACTCGGCGGTGATCCAGCCGACCGTCAGTCCCATCGCCTCGATGAGCGGGCCCATCCATTCCGCGTCACGGCGGGCCAGGTAATCGTTGATGGTCACCACGTGCACGTGCCGCCCGGCGAGGGCGTAGCCCGCGGCCGCGATCGCCCCGGAGAGCGTTTTGCCTTCACCGGTGGCCATCTCGATGACGTCGCCCGCGAGCATGCGCAACGCACCCAGCAGCTGCACGTCGAACGGGCGGAGCGTGGTCGCCCGTTCGGCCGCCTCCCTGGCGATCGCGAGGAACTGCGGGATGTCGTCGGACTCCGCGAGATCATCCAGCTTGAGCAGCCCCGCGGCCTTGCGGAGCTGCTCATCGGTGAGGCCGGCGGCTTCCTCGTCGTACTCCGACGAGTCGGTCACTTGGGCAAGGGAGCGGTTGCGGTTCTTTTCGGTGCTGGCGCCGAGCAGCCGCCAAAATCGGCTGCTCAGGCCGCCGGGTTGGGCGCGGGTGGTCTTTGGCACAGGTCAACGGTACGCGAGCCCCAACCGGCGCGAGCGTGCGTGTTTGCCCGCGACACGCCGGGCGGCGCCGTCCATTCCCCTGGGGAGCGGGGACCCCAGCGCACGCTCGTGGCGGGGCGAGTCACGCCAGGTTGGAGCGGCGTGGATAGGCGACGCTGGGGTCGGTGAGGACGTTGACGACGGAGGGCAGGCCGCTGGTGAAGGCGCGTTCCAGCGCCGGTCGCAGCTCGACCGGCGCGGAGACCAGCTCACCGTGGCCACCCAGGGCGCGCACCACCTCGTCGTAGCGGGTGCCCGGACGCAGTTCGGCCACCACCGAGTAGCCGTACAACGCCTCCATGGGGTGCTTCTCCAGCCCCCAGATTCCGTTGTTGCCGATCACCGAGACGACGGGCACGTGGTGCCGGGCCAGGGTGTCCCATTCCATGCCGCTGAAGCCGAAGGCGCCGTCGCCCTGCAGCAGGACGACCTGCCGGTCCGGCCGGGCGAGCTTGGCGGCCAGGGCGTACCCGGGGCCCGAACCCAGGCAGCCGAAGGGGCCGCTGTCCAGCCAGCAGCCCGGTTGGTAGCTGTCGATCACCCGTCCGGCGTAAGAGCCGAAGTCACCGGCGTCGATGACGACGATGGCGTCGCGGTCCAGCATCGGCGCCAACTCTGCGTACACCCGCATGGGGTGCAACGGGACGCGGTCGTCGGCGAGCTCGGCCTTCTCCTTGCCGCGCGCCGCGGTTTCGGCCGTCCGCAGGTCCTCGATCCAGTCCCGGTGGTCGGTCCCCCCGCCGGCGGCCAGCGCCGCGAGAGTTGTCAACAGGTCGCCGTAGAGCTCGGCCTCGACCGGGCGGGGATGGTTGCGCTCGGGTTCGGCCCGGTCCGCCACGATGAGCCGGGTCTCGGGCCCGAACACCGCACCGAAGCCGAGCCGGAAGTCCATGGGCACCCCGACGATCAGCGCAACGTCGGCCTCTCCCAACGCTTTTCCCCGGACCCGCGAGAACGCCAGCGGGTGGTCGGCGGGCACCGCGCCGCGGGCCATCCCGTTCATCAGGACCGGGATTTGCAGTTCCTCGGCGAGGCGCAGGAGGGCCGACTCGCCGCGTCCCCACCAGAGGTTGGTGCCCGCCATGATCACCGGCCGCTTCGCCGCCGACAGCAGGCCGGCAGCCCGGCCGAGTGCGTCACCGTCGGGAGCAGGCCCCGGCGGCAGGTCGGCGAGGGCGCCGGGGCGGCCGTCATCCTCGGACAAGGAAAACACGTGGTCCATGGGAAAGTCGACGAAGCCGACGCCCGACGGGGGGCCGACCGCCGCCCGCAACGCGTCGTCGATGAGCCGGCCGGCGTCACCGGCCGACTGGGCCGTGGCGGCGAAGCGGGCAAGCGGCGCGACGAACGGCACGTGATCGATCTCCTGCAGCGAGCCCATGCCCCACCGCTGCGCGGGCGCCCGGCCACCCAAAACGACCAGGGGCGACTGGTTCTGCTGAGCGGCCGCCATCGCGCTCATCCCGTTGGTGACGCCCGGCCCGGCGGTGAGCGCGGCGACCCCGGGCACCCTCGTCACTTTCGACCACCCTTCGGCGGCGAAGGTCGCGGTCTGCTCGTGGCGGGTATCGATCAGCCGCACCCCTTCCTCGCGGCAGCCGTCGTAGAGGGAAAACAGGTGGCCACCCGACAACGTGAAGACGGTGTCGACACCGCTGGCGCGCAGGCGCCGCGCGATGAGCCGGCCGGCGTGCAATGTTTGTGTGGGGATGGCGTCGGTGCTCATAACCGCAGCCTAGCCAGATCCTTCGGGTACCTTCGCCGGAGGATTTGAAGTTCCCGCAGAGTCCGCCAGCTCGACCCCGAGGAGACAGCGACCATGGGCCCGAAGCCGTTCAAGCCGTCGATCGACTGGTCGGCGGCGACCGTGGATTCCTTGCGGTGGGTAGCCATCGCGTGGGTCATCAGCGCGGTGGTCCTCTTCATCGTGTTGGTCGCCTTCAGGTACCTCACGCCGTGGGGCCAGCAGTTCTGGCGGATCACGCGTGGTTACTTCGTCGGTGCGCACAGCGTGCGTGTCTGGGCGATGCTGGGCGTGCTGTTGCTGTCCGTCCTTCTGTCGGTGCGGCTGATGGTGTTGCTCAGCTATCAGGGCAACGACCTGTACACGGCGGTGCAAAAAGCGGTGCAGGGCCTCGCGGCCGACGACGAAAACGTCAAACAGTCCGGGATACATGGCTTTTGGATGTCAATCGCAATCTTCAGCGTGTTGGCGGTCTTGTACGTCATCCGGTTCATGGTGGACATCTACCTGACGCAGCGTTTCATCATCGCCTGGCGCATGTGGCTTACGGCCAATCTCACCGACGATTGGCTCGCCGGCCGGGCCTATTATCGGGACCTGTTCATCGACCACACCATCGACAACCCCGACCAGCGCATCCAGCAGGACATCGACATCTTCACCGCGAACGCGGGTGGCACCCCCAACATCCCCTCGAACGGGACCGGCAGCACCTTGCTGTTCGGGGCCGTGAATGCGGTGGCCTCGGTGATCTCCTTCGCCGCGATCCTGTGGAACCTGTCCGGCAACCTGACTGTGTTCGGCGTCGACATCCCGCGCGCGATGTTCTGGACCGTTCTGGTGTATGTGCTGGTCGCCACTCTGGTGGCGATCTGGCTCGGCCACCCGCTGATCTGGCTCAGCTTCAACAACGAGAAGCTCAACGCCGCGTTCCGTTATGCGCTGGTCCGATTGCGTGATGCCGCAGAGGCCGTGGGCTTTTACCGCGGCGAGCGAGTCGAGCGGGCGCAACTGTGGCGGCGCTTCACCCCGATCATCGACAACTATCGCAAGTTCGTCCGCCGGACCATCATCTTCAACGGCTGGAACTGGTCGGTGTCACAGGCAATCGTTCCGCTGCCGTGGGTGATTCAGGCGCCACGCCTGTTCGCCGGCCGGATCGACTTCGGCGACGTCGGGCAAAGCGCGACGGCCTTCGGCAATATTCAGGATTCGCTGTCGTTCTTCCGCAACAACTACGACGCGTTCGCGGCCTTCCGGGCGTCGATCATCCGGTTGCACGGGCTGGTCGACGCCAATGACAAGGGCCGAGCGCTGCCGACCATCCTGGTCAAGCCGAGCGAAGAGGCGCCCGTCGAGCTTCGCGACATCGAAGTGCGCACGCCGGCCGGGGATCGGCTGATCGACCCGCTGGATGTTCAACTCGCCGAGGGTGATTCGCTGGTGATCACCGGCCGCTCGGGTGCGGGCAAGACCACGCTGCTGCGCAGTCTGGCCGAGTTGTGGCCGTACGCGTCCGGGACCCTCTGCCGCCCGCAGGGTGACAACGCGACGATGTTCCTGTCGCAGTTGCCGTACGTGCCGTTGGGCAGCCTGCGCACAGTGGTGTGCTACCCGAACTCGCCGGACAACGTCTCCGATGCCGAGCTGCATGAGGTGCTCACCAAAGTCGCGCTGGCACCACTGCTTGACCGGCTCGACGAAGAGCGGGATTGGGCGAAAGTGCTTTCCCCCGGCGAACAGCAGCGTGTCGCCTTCGCGCGCATCCTGCTCACCAAACCCAAGGCGGTCTTCTTGGACGAGGCCACCTCCGCGCTGGACGAGGGCCTGGAATTCGCGTTGTACCAGCTGGTGCGGACCGAACTGCCGGACTGCGTGGTGGTCAGCGTCAGCCATCGGCCCACCGTCGAGCAGCACCACGAGCAAGAGCTGCAGTTGCTCGGCGGCGGGCCGTGGCGGCTGGGACCCGTGGAGGAGAAGAAGGAACCCGCGCGCGTGTAACGGCTATCGGCTGCGGAATCGAGGACGACGACGACGTCGATTGCGGCGATCTTCGATCCTGTGCGATGTTTGCTGTGGCATTCTGCATGGGTGTGCACTGAACGGGTGGATCGCCCTTCGGGCATCGTGACGTTTCTGTTCACCGACATCGAGGGTTCGACACGTCGGTGGGAGGCCGACGCCGAGAAAATGCGGACCGCCCTGGCGCTGCACGACCAGGCGCTACGCCAGGCGGTCGAGTCGTACGGCGGATGGTTGTTCAAGCACACCGGCGACGGTGTCTGCGCCGCGTTCGCCTCACCGAAATCCGCGGTGGACGCGGCTGTCGCCGCCCAGCGCTCACTGGATTTGCCGGTGCGGATGGGGTTGGCGACCGGCGAGGCCGAGTTACGCGACGCGGACTATTTCGGTGCCGCGCTGAATCGCGCGGCGCGGGTGATGGCCGCGGGCCACGGCGGGCAAATTTTGCTGGCCGATTCGACGGTGGGCCTTTTGAGCGGCGTGGATTTGCTGGATCTGGGTCCGCGCCGCTTGCGGGACCTGCCCGCCCCGGTGAGAGTGTTTCAGGTTCGGGCGCCCGGCCTACGCGCCGACTTTCCCGCATTGCGGGCGGCCGACAGCGGGCCGGGGAACTTGCGCCCGCCGCTGACGACTTTCATCGGCCGCGAAACCGAAATCGCCCAGGCGCGTTCGGCTTTGAGACTCCATCGGTTGGTGACCTTGGCCGGCGTCGGTGGGGTAGGCAAGACCCGGCTGGCGCTCGAGGTTGCGACGCAGCTAGCCGACGATTTCGCGGATGGTGTTTGGCTCTTCGAACTCGCAGCGGTCACGGACCCCGCCGCGGTGCCCGATGCGGTGGCCGCGGTGCTGGGCGTCACGCAACAGTCCGGGAAAACGGTGTCCGACAGCGTGGCCGCCGCATTAGAGGGCAGGCTGCGACTGTTGGTGTTCGACAATTGCGAGCATGTGCGCGACGCGGCCGCCGACCTGATCGAGGCCATCCTCACCCACTCGACGACCGTGCGGATTCTGGCAACCAGCCGCGAGCGGCTGGACGTCGCGGACGAGCAATTGTGCTCGGTGCCGACGCTGGGTATCGCCGAAGGCATCGACTCGCCGGCCGGAATGTTGTTCATGCAACGCGCCCAACAGGTGTCGTCAGACTTTTCGGTGACGGAGGCGGACGCGGCCGCGGTCGCCGAGATCTGCCGTCGTCTCGACGGCATTCCGTTGGCCATCGAACTGGCGGCCTCGCGCATGGCGTCCATGACCCCCGTTGAGGTGCGCGACCGGCTCGATCACCGATTCCGGTTGCTGGTTGGATCACGGCGCGGCCTGGGTCACCACCAGACATTGCGTCACGCTGTGGCGTGGTCCTATGACCATCTCGACGAGGACGAAAAGGCGCTTTTGGAGCGCTGTTCGGTGTTCGCCGGCGGATTCGACCTGCAAAGCGCCTGCGCGGTGACTGGCTTCATCCGGTCGCAAAGCGTCGACGACTACGCGATCTTGAATCTGCTGCATTCCTTAGTACGCAAGTCCCTGCTCGTGGTTGATCGACTTGCGGGGCAGACACGCTATTCGATGTTGGAGACCATCCGAGAGTTCGCCGAGGAGCAACTCGTCGCCAGGGGGAAGGCGCCGGCGGTGCGGGCCGCCCACGTCCGCCATTTCGCCCAGCGTGCAACCGACGCGTTGGACGTGTGGGATAGCACGAACCAGCGGCAGGGCTACGCCTGGTTCTCCGCTGAGATGGCGAATCTTCGCGTCGCATTCCGCTGGGCGGCCGATCACGACGATCTGGACGATGCCGTCGCCATTGCCACATCGGCGGCGTTCCTCGGATTCATGGTTAATGCGATGGAACCGACCGCGTGGGCGGAAGAACTCATCGAGTCCGCTCGCGCGGCCGACCATCCCAGGCTCCCACTCCTCTACGTGCTGGCCGCGAACTGCTATATGGCCGGACGGATCGACGACGGGGTCCACTACGCAGACCGCGCGGTGGAAATGCTCAACGGTGATCACAGCGGGCTGCCGTTCGGCTTGGAGGGCTGGCCTTCTGGGGCGTATACGGCCAGCGGGCACCCCGAACGGTCCGTCGAGTTGTGTCGCGCCCAGCTGGCACGGGGTCGCGACTCACACACCATCACCAGGGGGTGCCTGGTGATGGCACTGACGATCAGGGGACCCAGCGAGGAAGCCTCCGCGATCGTCGACGACCTCGTCAACGCTGCCCAAGCGACCCGCAACCCCGCCGCGCTTTGCTACGCGCTGCTCGCCGCGGGGTTCGCCCTGCGCGACGTCGACCCTTCGCGCGCGTTGGCGTCCTTGCGTCAGGCGTTGGCCCTCTCGCAAGAGTCCGGCAACCGCACCAGTGAGACTCACACGGCGGCCGTTCTGTGCCGCGTCGAGTCCAAATATGGTGACCCGTTGGCGGCGCTCGATCACTTCAGATTGGCCGTCCACAATCATCACGAGGCGGGCAACACCACCATGATCAGCACACCGTTGGCTCTGCTCGCGGGATTCTTTGACAAAATCGAACGTTACGAGGCGGCGGCCACCATCGCCGGTTTCGCCTTCGGCCCCGTCACCGCCGCGAGTTTTCCCGAGATCGCGGCCGTGATCGCCCATCTCAGCAGCGTGCTCGGTGCGGATGCGTACGAATCGTTGGCGCGGGCTGGAGCGAAGATGACTACCGCCGAGATGGCCAACTACGCTTACCGCGAAATCGACCGGACCCGAGCAGAACTGGAACGCGCCGGCTGAATCAGCCATCCACGCCCCCGGCCCTGCGGGCCGCGTGCGCTCCGGCCGGGTCCTAGCGCGCCTGCGCGCCCCCGGCCCTGCGGGCCGCGTGCGCTCCGGCGCGGCGCCCGAAGAACGAGCCCTCCCCCAGCTGCGTCCCGCTGGCGTAACCCTTGCCGTCCTGGGCGATGTTGGACGCGCAGGCCCCGGCCGCATACAAGCCCGGCACGACGGTGCCGTCCTCGCGCAACACCTCGCCGTCGACGGAGGTGACGAGCCCGCCGATGGTGAAGCCGGCGTACATCGCCTTACCCAATGACATGTCGAACGCGCCCCATGGGCCGTGATCTTGTGCCGCAAGGAATTCGGGCTGCTTGTGGAAATCGGGATCCTCGCCGCGGGCCGCGTTGGCGTTGTAACGGTCCAGCGTCGCGACCAGATTGCCCTCCGGAATGCCAAGTGCGGCTTCCATTTCCGGGACGGTCTCCCATCCGTCGATCAGCGGTACCAGCGGCATCTTGGGATGCTCCAGGTGCGCCTCGTCGACGATGAGGAACGCCGCGCTGTCCGGCTGGTCCATGATGAACCCGGAAGTCCTGGAATGGTAGGAATCCTCGGCGACGAAGCGCTGGCCCAGCTTGTTCACGATGATCCCCGTCAACAGGATCGACGGCGGGTACGGCGGAGCCGTGATGAAAATCTGATCCATGTGCTCGGTTGCGCCGCCGGCCGATACGCCCATCCGGATGCCCAGCCCGTCGTCGTAGGTATTGCCCAGCACGAACGGTTTCTCGGCCAGCTTGGGGGTGTACTTGGCAACCATGTCCGGGTTCATCACGAATCCTCCGGCAGCGACGATCACCGACTTTGCTTTGATCGCACCGGTTTCGGAGAACCGCTTCCACATGACACCGCTTACCGCGCCCGAACCGTCCACGATGAGTTCGGTCGCGCCCGTCTCGTACCGGATCTGCACGCCCAGGCTCGCGGCGCGCTTCAGCAACAGATCGATCACCATGCTGGCGCCCCCGGTGTCGCCGGGCACGGGCACCTTGTGGCCGCGTGGTGCCGGCACCGCCTGCTCGAGGAAGGGCCACACCTTCTCGTTGCCGGTGAACATCAAGCCCTCGGTGTTGGGCTGGATGACCGCCTTGCCCGGGAAGTAGCTGCGCTCGAACTGAAAACCCAAGTCTTCCAGCCAATTGAAGTGCTCGACACTGCCCTCGCAGTAGGCCCGGATCTTGTCGTGATCCGGCTGCCGGGACACGGCGACCAGGTACTTGTACATCTCCTCGGGCGAGTCCGCGTGGCCGGTGGCCTCCTGGACCGCCGTTCCTCCACCCAGGTAGAAGTGGCCCCCGGCAAGCGAAGTGGTGCCGCCCGCCACCGCGGCGCGCTCCAGCACCAGCACCCGCGCACCGGCGGCCGCAGCGCTCACGGCGGCGCAACCGCCCGCGATGCCGAAGCCGACCACCACAACGTCGACGTCATCTGACCAGGACGTCACGTCGTCCGCGTTGAGGGTTGCCGGTATCTCCGTGCTCATTGGCGCCACTCCCTTCCTCCGCAAGCGGGAGGTACCCCCACGTCGCTGCGTTCTGCGTCGTCGCCGGCGCGGCTCACCGCTGCTCCTGCTTGATGTAGTCGTAAAACGCCCTCATCTCGGGCGCGATGTAGGCGATCTCAACAAACGGCACCGCCGCCTGCGGCGCTGACACATAGGCGAATTGAATTCCGCCGGGCATCACGCCTTGCTGCACGACCGGGGCCCCAAATTCGACGGCCTCGGCCAACACTGCGTCGAACCGCCCAGGGGTCTCGGCCTCCACGCAGATGTGGTGCAGACCGGGCCCGGATTCGCGCAGAAAGTCACTATAGATGTTCTCCCCGCGGACGGGTTGGATCAGTTCCAACTGCATGTCCCCGAGATAGCTCAGCGAGATGCTGGCGACGAAATCGGCTGGCTTGCCAAGGTAGCTGCAGGATTCCGGAGCAAAGTGCACGTCTGGTATCCGGATCCATTTGCGCACCCCTAACAAGCCGGTGAGGGCGGTTTCGGTGGCGTCCAGGTCGGTGGTAACCCACGCGATCTGCGTCGGCGATTGAACGGGAGGGGTCATCGTCTCGCAGGATAGTCCAGAGGCTCAGCCGCCAGAAAGGGCCGCGAAAACTTTGCCATGGCGAGCCGCTCCGGCGCGGCCCAAGCTGGGTGAACGTGTTCTAATTCCGGGCCCGCGGCCGTCCGGGCCGTCAATGCTGGCTCAACACACCCACCAGCAGCCGAAGCTGGGCGTCGAACACCGCCTCGGGGTCGGTCAGGGTATCGGCACCGTATTGTCCGAACACCTCGAGGCTGATCGCACCCAGCACCGCCGCCCACAACAGGAAGCACTTGGCGACCACCTGATCATCGCCGGGAAAACCGAACTCATGACGGATCCGCTCAAAGTCCGACGACATCGGTTGGGGCGCAACGGTATCGGTCAGCCTGATGTCACCGGTGGCTATCCCGGACGCCACGGCGTCGAAAAAGGCCGCCACCACCCGCGTTCCCACCGCCACGGTGCGCTCCGGCGGTGCGTGATAGCCGGGCACGGGGCTGCCGTACAACAGGGCCCAGCGGGCCGGGTGCGCGAGGGCCCACTCGCGCGCCGCCCGGGAAATGGCGATGACGTCGTCACTCCAGAGGTCCCCGACCGCGGCGCGGGCTCGATCGACGGCCTCGGCCAGGTCCGAGTAGGCGTCGACCAGTAGCAAGGTCAGCAGCTCGTCGCGGCTGGACACGTACCGGTAGACGGCCGACGACACCATGCCGAGGTCCCGCGCGATCGCACGCACGGACAACCCTGCCGCACCGCGGTCGACCAGCTGCTGGCGACCGAGCTGGATGATGCGCGCCTCGATCTGTTGCCGGGTTTCCTGGCGTTTGCCCACGCGGTCAGTGTGGCATAACCGAGATCACCGCTCTTGCTTTATGGCCGGCGGTGTGGCATCGTTCCCGTTTTAGAGAGCGGTGCTCTCGGTAGGAGCTGCGAGAGGATGCGAGATGTCCACGCGATACGAAGAGCCGGGCGGGGTCGTGCGGGCCGCCAACGCGGTGATCCGCTGGCTTGCCGAGATGGGTGTCAGCATCGCCGGTACCCATGCGCTGCGGGTCCGCGGGCGCAAAAGCGGAAAGACGCGGGCGGTGGTCATCAATCTGCTGACCGTGGACGGGGTGGACTACCTGGTCTCACCCCGGGGTAACACTCAGTGGGCCCGCAACGTCAGGGCCGCGGGGGTCGTCGAGACCGGCCCGCGCTGGCGCCGGCGGCGCGCCCGGGTGAGCGAGGTGGCCGATGCGGCCAAACCGGAACTGTTGCGGCGCTATCTGGACCGCTGGTACTGGCAGGTCAAGGACTACGTCGCCGGGCTGACCCCGGAGAGCACCGACGAACAATTCCGCGCCGTCGCACCCACGATTCCGGTTTTCGCGCTCGCGGAGGCGGACGCGTCCAGCTGAATCGCTATCGGGCGCTCCCGCGGGTCACGCCGAGGTCCTCACGGACTTCTTCGGACGTGGCCCGCCACGACACCGCCGCCGGGAAGTCCCCCCACACGCTGTTGAAGATCCCCACGAGCAGCCCCGGACCGGCGCTGGACGGCAGGTACACGGGCCCGCCCGAATCGCCGTTGTGGCTCTGCACGCCGTGCGACATGGTGAACCAGCCGTTGTTGACGCTCTCCACCGTCCCGCAGGTTTCACCGGTGCTCACGCCGAAGTGGCAGATCGCCTGTCCCGGGGCGAGCGCCGCCGCCGGATTCGAGATCAGTGGACGCCCGCCCGGCAGAACGTTGTTCGCCATCACGCCGTTGTCCAGCACGATCGCCTCGTAGTCCGTGATCAGCTGGTCGGTGGCGACCGTCGTGCCGCTGGGGGTGTTGTCCCGGAAGGCGGCCAGGCGGCCGATGACGGCCCCGCCGCGGTCGGTGACGACTCCGGCGCCGCCGCGGCAGTGCCCCGCGGTGAACGCGACCTTGAGGTTGGGGTCGACGTAGCCCAGCGTGCAGACGCGATTGTCCTGTCGGATCTCCATACCCGGATAGACCATGACAAAGTCGGCTTGAGCCGGCGCAGACGGCATCCATTGCGCGAGCGCGGCGACGGTGAGCGACGCGGTGAGCGCACGCATTGCCAGGCGACGCACCATCAACTCCGATCCGTCGGGGCCAAATCTCGACCGATTTGAGATTACGGCGTGACTTTCCGTTACGCAGAAGTCTTCGCGCGGTCCGCCGTCGGCGTTACGGAGATGTCGCCAGGGAAACGGCCGCCTCGGTGTGGTCCGCGGTGCGCGGCGCCCAGCCCGGCGGGCCGAAGACGTAGCCCAGACGATCGCGCAGCCGGGTCGCGGAACGCCAGTCCTGGGCGATTGCGACGTATTCACGGGTCTGCAGCTTCCAGATGTTGAACGTCTCGACCCGTTTGGTCAGGCCGTAGTGCGGGCGGAACAACTCGGCCTGGAAGCTGCCGAACAGCCGGTCCCAGAGGATGAGGATTCCGCCGTAGTTCTTGTCGAGGTAAATCTGGTCCATCCCGTGGTGCACCCGGTGATGCGACGGGGTGTTGAAGACGAATTCGAAGGGCTGCGGCAGCTTGCCGATCCGCTCGGTGTGCACCCAGAACTGGTAAATCAGGCTGACCGAGAAACTGAAGAACACCATCCAGGGCGGGATCCCCAGCAGCGGCAACGGCACCCACATCAGGATCTCGCCGCTGTTGTTCCACTTCTGGCGCAGCGCGGTGGCGAAGTTGAAGTATTCGCTGGAGTGGTGGGCCTGGTGCGTCGCCCAGATCAGCCGCACCCGGTGCGCGATCCGGTGGTAGGCGTAATACAGCAAATCGACCCCCAGGATCGCGATGACCCAGGTGTACCAGTGGGCCACCGAGAGGTGCCAGGGCGCCACGTAGGCATAGATCGCGGCGTAGCCGAACAGGGCGAGGGTCTTCCATGCTGCTGTGGTGCCCACCGAGACCAGCCCCATCGAGATGCTGGCCAGCGAGTCGCGGGTGAGGTACGCGCCGGAGACCGGCCGTGCGTTCTCGGCGATGCTTTCCAGCTTGCGGGCCGCCGCCCATTCCAGCGTCAACAGCAACAAGAAGAAGGGAATGGCGAGCAGCACGGGATCCCGCATCTGCGGGGGCAGCCCGGCCACGAAACCTGAGAGTGCACTCACAGGCACAAGAGTACGACGACCTGCGGGATGGGCGGGTCGCCTTGGTCCGGTATGCGGACCACACTGGGACGACGGGGCCGAACAACGCGAGGTGTGAGCAGTTGACCGCTGTGCTGGTGATCGGCTCGGGCTTTGCCGGATTGTGGGCGGCGCTCGGTGCCGCCCGCCGGCTCGACGAGCTGGCCATCCCGGCGGGCACGGTCGACATAACCGTGCTCGCCACCCAACCGTTCCACGACATCCGGGTGCGCAATTACGAGGCCGACCTGCGCCAATGCCGCATTCCGCTCGCCGCACTGCTCGAACCCGTGGGAGTGGCTCATGTCGCCACCGAGGTGACCGCGATCGACACCGACGCCCGCACCGTCGCCACATCGGGTGGCGCCACGTATGACTACGACCGGCTGGTGCTGGCCTCCGGCAGCCAGGTCCTCAAACCCCCGATACCGGGCCTGCGGGAGTTCGGCTTCGACGTTGACACCTATGACGGTGCCCTTGCGTTGCGGGAGCACCTGCTTCGGCTCGCCGACGGCTCCCCGACGACAGCGGCGGGCACGGTCGTCGTGGTCGGGGCGGGCCTGACCGGCATCGAAGTGGCTTGCGAGCTACCGGACAGGTTGCGGCGGCTTTTCGCTGGGAGCGACGTCAGTCCACGGGTGCTGCTGTTGGATCGCAGCCGCATCGGCTCCGACATGGGCTCCTCGGCGCGTCCGGCGATCGATGAAGCACTATCGGCCAACGGAGTCGAGACCAGGGCGGGCGTCGGCGTCGCGGCGATCAGCGAGCGCGGTGTGTCGCTGACCTCGGGCGGGCACCTGGCGGCGGGCACGGTGGTGTGGTGCGCCGGCATGCGGGCCAGCTCGCTGACCGAGCAGCTGCCGGTGGCGCGCGACCGACTGGGGCGGGTGCCCGTCGATGACTTTCTGCGAGTCATCGGAATCCCCGCTGTCTTCGCCGCGGGCGACGTCGCCGCTGCCCGGATGGACGACGACCACCTGTCGGTGATGTCGTGTCAACACGGCCGCCCGATGGGCCGCTACGCGGGCTACAACGTGATCAGCGACCTGTTCGGGGAGCCGCTGCTGGCGCTCCGGATCCCTTGGTATGTAACCGTTCTCGATCTCGGGCCAGCCGGCGCGGTTTACACCGAAGGGTGGGATCGGCTGCTGGTATCGAGCGGCGCACGGGCCAAGGATACGAAGCGGACCATCAACACCCGGCGGATCTACCCGCCGCTGACCGGGAACCGCACCGACCTGCTGGCCGCGGCCGCGCCGGAGCTGCAGTCCCGCCCCTAGCGGTCCGACTGTGCTTCGTCGCCGGCATACCACTGCACCGCGCGGACCCCCGGCTGCAGGGACAGCTCCGCCACCAACCGCTCCAGCCGGGATGGAGCGTCGCCGTCCATGAGTAGGTGCGCGGTCAACGTGACCTCGTCGTCGCCGGACCGCCCGGTGTGGATGCCGCGCAGCGTGATGTCGTTGCCGCTCGCGTGCTGCACGATCTGAGCGCGCGCGTACTGCTCGTGTTTCGGACGGGAGACCACCTGCACCAGGTAGGGCCGCAGGCTTTCATCGTCGTCGCCGGTGTTGTCGCGGTCGATCAGCCGGCCCAGGGGCCGCCCGAACACGTGGATGGCGATGACGGTCCCGGTGCCGATCAACGCGAACATCAGATGCCCCGACGCCGCGAGGACCCCGATCGCAGCGGAACACCACAGGGTGGCGGCGGTGTTGAGGCCCCGGACGTTGACCCCTTCGCGCAGGATCACGCCACCGCCGAGGAATCCGATGCCGGACACCACATACGAAGCGACCCTGGTGGGGCTGGTGTCGGTGGTGGCAGCGGCATACAGCACGAACAACGTCGCTCCGCCGGCGACCAGCGCGTTGGTCCGCAGGCCGGCCCGGCGCGCGCGCCATTGCCGCTCCAGACCGATGAGAGCGCCGCATCCCACGCCGACGGCGAGCCGGAGCGCGAAATCGGCGACACTCAGCGTGGTCTCCATCGGCACTCCTTCCCTCGGATCGGCAACGGCCGCAGCTAACCACGCCCAGGTGAACGGCAGATGGACCCGAGCCGAACCGGATGCGGTGCGGCCACGCGTGCGAAACCTGCGGGCCGCCAAACGGTTCCGGTTACGCCCCGCAGCGGCAGGCTAGCTCCTGTTCAGTTGCTGAGGGCAGTAAAACTTCGCGGCTATCGCCAGAAACGACGTCGCGTGATCCGTAGTGAGCCCGGGATTTTGGCCCTTCAAATCGTTGACCATCTGGGGGCCGTACTCGCCATTGCCCATGGCAGTGCACACCGCTTGGGCGAACTGAACCGCTGCCTCCGGCGTCTTGTAGGTGATGCCCGCGCTTCGCAGCGAGGCGAGGAAACTCGCCTCGTCGACGGCGCCCGCATCCGGCTCACCGTGCGCGGGCGCGGCGAGCGCGATCACAGCCGAAACGGCGATCAGCGCGACTAGCAGCCTCATAACCGGTGATTGTCTCATGGCGCGCCGCCGACTGCAGCGCTGGCCCCATGTGTCGAAACACGTTATAGGCCAGCCTGATACGGCACTGATGGGCCTCGATCAGGCCTTGCTGAGCTGGTGCGGGCAGTAGTATTTCGCGGAAAGCACTGCGAAGTTGGAAGCCATCTCCATGTCCATGCCCGGATTGTGCGTCTTCACGTCGTGGACCACTTCGAGGCCCGATTCCCCGTTGTTCAGGCACGAACACACCGCCCGGCCCGCTCCGACAGCCGCATCGGGACTTGCGAAGCCGAAGCCGGCCTGATGCAGGGCGGCGAGGAAGGCCCCGTCATCGCCGTTCGGTACGGGTGGAGGATCGGCGTATGCCGGTGCGGCCAGACCGATCATCACGGGGGCGCTCAATAGAACCAATAACCGTTTCATTACCCACCTTTCTTCGTGCGCTTGGCTGCCAAGGTCTCAATCATGTTGGCGTTCAACCTAACTGGACATCAGCGGGCAAGACTTTGGATTTGTCGCCCTTTCTCAGATGCACCGCGTGGATGCCGGGCTTCTTCGCCAGCTGCTCGAGCAGGGCGTCGAGGCCTTCTTGATCGACGTTGTGGTGCTGCACGGTTTCGGGTTTCTCCGATATCTGTGCGACCAGACGCTTCAGTTGTTCCGGCGACTGTTTGTCTTTGAGGTCCTTGATGGGCTTCATCCGGTTGCGGACGCCGGCACCGACCACGGTGGGCCCACCGGAGCCGAGGGCGCTGCCCAGCATCCCCGCCATTCCCATCGAACTGAACAGGCTGCCCTCGCCCAGCGCGGCCGCCGGCACCGCCTCGGGCCCGGCGGCCGACAGTGCGGCGGCAACCGTTCTGATGGCCGGGGTGGCCGAGGCCCAGCTGGGCGGAACGCTCAACTGGCCCACCAACGTGCCGCGCGCGAGGCCCGCCGTTGGGCTGATCGCGTCATACAGCGTGCCCCGGCCGAAGCCCAACGCCCCCAGCCCGGCGCCCAGCGCGTCCTTCGGTAGCGCGCCGTAGGCGACGGGTGGGGCGAACTTGAGCCACTGCGACAAGGGGAAGTTGATCAGCAGTCCGACGTCGTTGAACTGTGTGGTCAGGCCCAACGGCACCTTGACCGCGTTGTACATGGCCGTGATCAATGGGGTGCCGCCAGGAGTGGTGCCGAAGCCCTTCAAGAAGGTGTTGATCGTGGTGTTGTATTGGGTGGCAAGCTGCGAAAGCCACGCCAGTATCGGGTTGCCCGCTGTCGCGGTCGTGGTCAGCGAGTTGGCTGCCGCGCTGACCGTTGACCCCGCATTGCCGGCGGAGGTGCCCGCACTTTGGCTTATTGCAGCCGCCTGCATCGTTGTACCCGCAGCGTTCGTGGTCGCGGGCGGCTCCGCGAACGGCGTAAACCTCGAGGCCGCCTCCGACGAGGTGGCGTAGCTGTCCATCGCCACGGCGTCCTGGGCCCACATCTCGCTGTACTGGGTCTCGGTAGCCGCGATCGCGGCGGTGTTCTGTCCGAAAAGGTTGGTCGCCATGAGCTGCGCCAGGAGGGCACGGTTCTCCGCGATCACCGGCGGTGGCACATGCGCGGCGAACGCCGCCTCGTACGCGGCTACCGCCGCGTTGGCCTGAGTGGCCGCCTCCTGGGCCTGAATCGCGGTTTGCTGCATCCAGGTCACATAGGGCGCGGCCGCCGAGGCCATGGCAAGAGACGAGGGGCCCACCCATGGCCCGGTGGCCAGACTCGAAACCACCGACGAATAGGCCGACGCCGCGGACTGCAACTCCGCGGCCAGGTTCTCCCATGCGGTCGCGGCCGCCACCAACGACTCCGGTCCCGGGCCGGCATACATCCGGCCCGAGTTGAACTCCGGAGGAAAGGCTCCGTAAAACATCTTTGTTCCCTTACCTGGTGGCGGGCGGTTGCGTGCACGGTGTCGGGCTGGCGTGCGGTGTGTTCATGGCAGTCACTCCTCGATGCACGGGATCACGATGATGGTGGCGGCGGCCGGATCGGCCTCGACGACGGCACCGCCCAGCGAGCCGGCCGCTGCGGCGGCACTTCCGCCCATGGGGTGGGTCGCGCTGGCGGCGACGGCCCGCCCAAGCAGGCTGGACAGGCCCATTTGGCTGAAGACACCCTCTTCGCTCGCCAGCGCGGCGGCCGGGGCGGCAGCCATGTTGGTGGGCATCACCTGGGCGACTGTCCGGATGGCCGGCGCAGCGTCCGTCCAGCCCTGCGGTACCGACATGCTGCCGACCATGGCCGCTTTGCCCATGGAGCCGGATACCGGTGCGACGGCGGAGCTCAGCATGGGACGCACGGCACTGGGGCCGCTGGTCAGCGGTGCCAGTGCCCCGGAGATCGCTTTCGGGCCGGACAAATAGGCTGCGGCGCCTTGGCCGTTCTGACCCCAGGCGTACGCCTGACCGAACGACAGGAACGGGCCACCCGGAACGCTGCTCCATGACTGGGGGGAATACGGGCCCGTCAGCACCGACCAGATGTTGTTCCAGTAGTCGAGGTTTTGCCCGATTCCAGTGGTGATTCCGGTTCCCGTCGTGGGGTTGGCTGCCGCAACATTGCCGGCGTTCAGGAGGGGTTGCATCGCCGTGCTCAGCTGCGCGGCGGTGTTCGAGCCCGATTGCGCACCCGACTGGGTGACCGCGGCGGCCTGCATCGGCCCGGCGGACTCGTTGGTGGTCTGCGGCGGCTCGGTGAACGGCGCCAGTTGCGACGCGGTCGCCGACGAGGCCGCGTAGCCGTACATCGCGGCGGCGTCCTGGGCCCACATCTCCATGTATTGGGCTTCGGTGGCGGCGATCGCCGGGGTGTTCTGGCCGAGGATGTTGGTGGCGATGAGCGTTGCGAGCAGGGCGCGATTGGCCGCGATCACCGGTGGCGGCACCGTGGCCGCAAACGCCGCCTCGTAGGCGCCCGCGGCCAGTTTCGCCTGAGCGCCGGCCTCTTCAGCCTGAGCGCCGGTGGCGTGCATCCAGGCGACGTATGGCGCGGCGGCGGCGGCCATTGCGATCGACGAGGGACCGGTCCACGGCCCCGTCGCCAGCGTCTCGATGGTCGAGTGGTACGAGGCGCCGGTGGCCTGCAGCTCCGCGGCCAATTCGTCCCACGCCGCGGCAGCGGCCAGCAGCGGACCCGACCCCGCACCGACATACATCCGCCCCGAGTTGATCTCCGGCGGAAGCGCTCCGAAGTCCAACATCTACTACCTCCCGTCCCGCAAGTGGCCGCCAGGGTAGGCGCGACTTTGCTGCCCCGGCCGCATCCGCGGCGAGGTTCTAATGAAATCCATCAGATCCGGCATTGCAGCCATGAGCTCGTTTCACACATTTCGAACAAGGGCCTCCTATCTCCCTGACTAAGTTCCCGGCGATGATTGGCGCCCGACTTACCCGATCCGATCCACGAATATAAGGCCATTGTGCCGGTGATGCATTTCGGTCGGCGTTCTCTCCTGGTAACAGAATGTAAAAAGGAAATGTCACACTCTCGTCGGCGCCTGTGAGAAGTTGAGCCGCTCAGGCATTTACGTGTGACTTCGCATACACCCAGGTAAAAGGCGCTTCCAGCATGGTTGAGGGGCGATTTACGCCAACGCGCAAACCGCTATTTCAGCGAATAACAACCGCACGGACCGACGCTATTGCCGGTCGCGCTAAATTGATTCCCAATCGAATGCAGGGCGGACTTGAGGCGTTGAATCCTCCTATCGCCATATCGCAACACAATAAAAACAGGCGTATTTAGCTCGTGCGCATAAATACCTATCGGATTTGACCCGACCGCTCATAGCAAGCGTGTCAATCCGAAACGATCACCCCATCCGGGACGCAATTACGGCCCAACTGGGAGCCGACGGCGCTGTCGGTGCCGGCCGTGTTGCTGCCGGCGGTCTAGAACGTTTGCTTGTGGGCAATGGCCCCGGATGGATCACCCGGAAGCCGCGATCCGACCAGTTGATGAGTTGCCGGCAGGCCACCGAGCGCGCACCGTCGCAGAAGCCGCCCGTCGGCGGTTCGTCGCGCACGGGGCTTCGCCTGTTCGCCGACGAGGTCACCCGGACGCGAACGGTGCCTCCGAGCGCCTAGGTCGCCGAACCGATACGTGATCGCCATGCCGTTCCCTTACTGTTCATCCACACGAAGGGTAAACGGGCTACTCTGCCGCGCCGCTGATTAGCTGCTGACAGTTTGCTGGGAGCTAGTTTGCACTGCTCATCGATGGTTTTCGGAGGGCGCAGACGGCTCGGCCATCACGGCTACGACGTTGCTAAACGTCGGGATTTTCTCAACAGTGATTTGTAATAACCCGCCCCGGTCCCTGGTGTTGCCGCAGGCACCATCTGTCATCCGACGGCGGGCGCGCCAGGGACCTAGGTCGTCTTGTTCTCGGCAACCGCCGCGCTGAGACCCTCGGCCAGGTCCTCTTGGGTCAGCTCCTTGAACCGCAGGAGTTGCTGCTCGCTGAATTCGGTGACATCGCTGGCCAGCACCGCATCCAGGTCTTCGTCGTCCAGACGGAAACTGCGGTGATCGCGGGCCTTCTCGACCACATTGCGGACGAAGCCGGCGTTGCCGAGCGTATCGATGCCGCGGATCAGGTCCCCGTCTTCGGAGTAGCTCTCATCGAGATAAAACCTGGTGTACGAAGGCAATAGCGAGTGCGCCGCTTCCTCGGTGATGACGTCCTCGTTCTCCTGCCCCATCAACCGAGTCAACGCGACCAGCTCGTCCGGCGTATAGCTGAAGAACTCGATCACGGTCGAAAACCGCCGCCGCAGACCCTGATTCACGTCCAGCATCTTCTCCATCGCCTTGGCGTAACCGGCACCGAAGACGACGAGTTCGTCGCGATGATTCTCCATGTACAACAGCAAGGTGTTGATGATCGCGTTGCCGTAGGGGTCACCTTGCTG
This sequence comes from Mycobacterium sp. E2733, assembly GCF_001667585.1. Lineage (GTDB taxonomy): Bacteria > Actinomycetota > Actinomycetes > Mycobacteriales > Mycobacteriaceae > Mycobacterium. Next base: position 7,093 of record NZ_LZJZ01000096.1, on the reverse strand, counting down.
ATAGCCCTTTTCGTGCAACGTGTGCATCTCGTCGAAGAAGACCGCCCCGCCGAGAGCCTCCTCGAGCATCTCCTCGGTGTTCTTCTCCGCGTCGGCCATGTATCGGCCCAGCAACTTGGTCCGGCTGGTTTCCACCACCACCGGTTTGCGCAGCACGGTCAAGCCACACAACTGCTTGCTGAACGCCCGTGCCACCGACGTCTTTCCGGTCCCGGGCGGACCCAGCAGCAGGGTGTGGCGCGAGGTCACCGGCACGGGAAGGCCCATCTTGGCGCGGGCGAGGTTCACCTTCGTCGTCGCCTTGATGAGCTTGATTTCCCGCTTGGCGCGTTCCATGCCCAGCATCGCGTTGAGCTCGGCGTCACCCTCGGCCAGGTACCTGGCGGCCTCCTCGGCGTGGCGGGCGGCCTCCGTCTCCTCCCGGGTCGGCGCGCTCTCCGCGTCCCACGGATTCGTGCGCGCCTCAATGGTTTCCGGGTCGGTCAAGACCAGTCGATAGCTGGGGTTGTCCAGCGCTTCGCGGGCCGGGCCGAACTTCGGATCCCGCGAATACACCCGGCGCAACAGTTCGACGGCCTCGTCCTCGCGGCCCAGGTGGCGCAGGCACATGCCCTGGGTGTAGAGGGCGATGTTGGCCGCGCCCGGAACGCGGTCCCCTTCAATCGCGTCCTGGCCGCGCCGGATCGCCTCCTCGAAGACGCCGAGCGACGCCAGCGCCGTCGTCGCCATGGCCGCTCCGGCGGCCTTCAGTTCGGGCTGACGCCAGACCTTGCCCTCCGGGAATTGGTTGAGTACATCCGGCCACCGCCCGGTGCGGAAGTACAGCACGCCCCGCACATAGTCGACCAGCTCCTGCTCGAAGGGTTGGCGCGGCTCCACCCCGTCGAGCAGCTCCGCGGCCTCCTCGTAGCGTTTGACCTCGGCCAGAACGGCCGCGTATGCACACGCCAGTGACTCGACGCTGGTGACAGCCAGTTGCAGGAACAAGCCGTCGGAGACCTGGGGACGGAAGTGCAGATCGGTGACCCCGAGCCGGCGGGTCTCCCACCCGAACGTGCGGTTCGCCGCCCACGCGCCGGCGAGCACTTCGATGCTCCGCTCCCCGGCAAGCAATCGCGCCAGCCAGGCGTCGCACATCCCCGGGTCCAGGTTGCTGGCCGTGGTGAACATCTGCGACGCAACCTGCGGGTTGTGACTCGGCTGCAACCCGTTGACGGAGATCCCGGATGCCAGCAGGCCGGCGACCATCGCGTTGCGGGCGCCCTCAGCGGTCGATTGCGGCCGCGTCATTGCGCCACAGGCACGCCTGCCGGGCTCTCTCGCAGCTGACCGACCGACAGCGTGAGCTCGTCGTCGTCACGCACGGCACGGCTCGGCACGACAAGCGAGGCGTGTGTCGCGGGGGCGGGCAGGCTGGCGCGGACCGCGGCCAGCTGGCGCCCGGTGAGGCGATTGAGGCCGGACGAAACATTCCGGGGCAGCCGCTTCTCGGTGTGGTAGCGCACCCAGGCCGACACCTGCGGCCGGCCCGCGCGGGCGGTGAGCCGGACCGTCAGCACGGTGGCGACGGTGTCCGCCTGCCACAGCTCGTCGAGCGCGTCGGTGGTGATGTCCGCGGGCGTCACCCAGAAGCTGGTGGTGAAGCCGTTGAAGTGCTTGAGGTGGCGCCAGCCGGGCCGGCTCCAGGTGGGCTCCAGATCGGCCAGCACCGCGCGGTCGACTTCGGTGATCTCCTCGGCGGTCAACGGCTTTGCGGCACAGGTAAGTCCGTCGAGATCCTGAGCCAGCCGCTCGGTGGCCGCCACCAAAGTCGAAGCCAGGGAATCGCGGACCGCCACAGCGGCGATGTTGCGCTGCGGGTTCATCCGCAACACCAGCCAGGTGCGGCGAACGTACGAGGTGGGCTCTCCGTTCGCCACCTCCCACTCCTCGGGGCCCCAGTCGTCGAGCTTCGACAACTCGGCGGCCCCAATGCCCGGGCCGCCGCGGCGCACCTTCACCGACACGATGTCGATGTTGTCGAGGTGAATGTCGAACTGCCGCAAGCCATCACCCACCGCCTGCACCAGCAGGGTGGGCGCCGAGTTCCGGTGCCGGTGGCGCGAAGACGGGTCGTCGTCGCCCCCGTTCACCGCGATGACCGAGACCAGCTGGCCCTCGTACTCGCGCACGCCGACCTTGTCGCGCCCGAATCGGCGCTGGTAATCGAGCACCGGTGTGCAGCCCGCTCCCAGTGCGGTGCCCGGGTCGGCGGACCAATCCCACAACCAGGTGGCCAATCCCGACGTCACTGTCACGCCGTGGTAGGTGACCAGCGAGAGCAGGGCGACCAACGCCGCCAGGCCGACACCCACCCAGAACGCAATGCGATAGGTACCCTGCCACGACTCCGGGCAGTGGCTGGCCACCACCAAGATGGCGATGTCAACCAGGAACACCGCGGTGACCCGCGGCCACGACAATGACAAACCGAACCTGCGCTGAGCTTTCATGTCTGCTGCTGCTCCGCCCTTATTGCTGCTTCCGCGATCGCTTCATCAGCATCGCCGTTCCAAACACGCCCCCACCGATCAGTAACGCCCCGAGCAAGCCTCCGGCGGCCACCCACACTGGCACCATATCCCGCGGCGGGACGGGCTTCGGTATGTTCAGCGGCGCCGACAGTTGCTGCGGCGGCTTCAACGGCCCTTCGGGTACGTCCCACGTGAGTGCCGCCACCGGGTCGACGATGCCGTGCCCGATCTGGTTGTCCACGCCCCGTGCCGGCGCCCGCGCGGTGCGGGTCAACCGGTTGATGACCTGGTATGCCGACAGCTGGGGAAACTTCGCGCGAACGAGTGCGGCGACGCCGGACACGATCGCGGCCGAGAAGCTGGTGCCGGACGGAACCAGCAGCGTGTTGTCCGGTCCGTCGATCGCGTTGATGACGCCGTCGTCCCGCGGTGACAGCCCGACAACGTCGGTGCCGGGCGCGGCGATGCCCACCCACGGACCGGCCACGCTCGTCGACGCCTGACCCTGGTTGCCCTGAGTCATCGGTCGGCCATCTTCGTCGACCGCGCCCACCGTCAGGACGTAGTCGCTGAACCACGACGGCGTCACGACGGTGGTGACGGAACTCCAGTTGCGAGGATCGTTGGGCTGCAACGGATCATGCGCGGGATTCTGTTTGCAGTCCTTCTTGCTCGTGTCGCCGGCCGCGGCCACGATCACGGCGTTCTTGTCGACCGCCGCATAACGCACCGCGGCACCGAGCGCCCGCTGGTCGATGATGTTGCGCGCGCTCATGCAGGTCACATCCGAGATGTTGATGACCTGCGCGCCCATGTTGGCGGCGTGCACGATCGCCCGCGCCATCGTCTGGACGTCGTCAATCTTCGCCCGGGTCTGCGGGTCTTCGTCGCCGGTGTAGGCATCCTTGAGGCCGAACGCCTGGCTGGACTGGCGGATTCCGATGATGTCCACATCCGGGGCGACACCGCTGAAGGCGTCAGGACCCGCCGAGGGTGGCGCGGGCGGCGGAGGTGGCGGGCTGGGCGGCGGATCCAGCGGCCTCGGCCCGCGCGGGTTGTCGACGCCGACTACGTGGCTCCCACCGGAGTAGCTGGGGATCGTCACGGTGCCCCCGCCGTGGTTGCTCGCGGGGGCCTGCCCGCCCTGGGGCGGTCCCGGCGGCGGACCCGCGGGCGCGGGCGGTGGCGGCAGCCCGAATGGCCCCGGAGCCGGCGGCTGCTCCGTCGGCGAAGGCGGAACCATCGTCACGGTCTGCGGCAGGGGCGACAACGTCACCGTCTGGGGCGGCGGCGCTTTCGGTGGCGGTTCGGTGGTGGGGATGGTGACCGGCCGGCGCGGCGCGGCCGGTGGCGCTCCGGCGCCGTTGGCCGGCGCGGCGCCGATCATCGAGGCCACGATGGTGCCGTGCGCGTCGCAGTCGGACAACCCGTCACCGCCCATGACGTAGTCACCGCCGGGGATCAGGCGCGGAAACCTCGGGTGTGGGCTCACACCGGTGTCGATGACGGCCACCTTGATGCCGGCACCGCGGCCGAACTGCCAGGCCTCCTGCAGGTTCAGCATGTCCATGTACTTCGGCTGCAACCGGAAATCCGTGCCGGGCAGCACCCCGACCTCGGTGCAGTATGAATTCTGCTTCATGGGCGCCGGCGGCCCGGGCGGACCGTCGGGCGGCACCGCGCCGGGATCGATCGTCGGCGGCGAAATCGCATAAGCGGGCGGTAAACCGGCCAATGCTCCTGAGGCGAGCAAGATTGCGGCGAGACCCGCAGCGGAAGCGCGCCCTCGCCACACCTTGCTACTACCGGTAGCGGATTGCTGCATAGACATTCATCAACCACAATGCCAGCGGGAAAATCGGCATCAGGCAGAGGTATTCGATCCATTCCACGAACTTGCGGAACAGCGGGCTGTAGATCGTGTTGGGCACCACGGCCGCCGACGTGAGGCCGGCCGCCGGCAGCAGAACCAGGATCGCCGCGCAGATCGACACGGCCAGGGGCGACTGCAACACCAGCGCGTACCGCACCACCACCGCACCGACGATGAGGACGGCGGTCACTGCCAGCGTGATCGCCTGCCAGCGGTCGACGTAGGAGCGCCCGCGCAGCATCAGGAACCCGGCGCTGAAGCCCGCCAACAACAGCGGCAGCCAGCGCTGGCCGGTGTGCGGATCCGACAACGCCGTCAACGAGACGACCATCAGCACGCCGAGCCCGGTCAGCAGGCCGGTCAAGAAGGAGCGGGCGCGCTCGGCCTGCACCAAGACGTCGCGGACGGACGCGGGTCCCTCGAGGACCGGGGGCCCACCGTCGGAGCGGACCACGGTGGTCGGCAGGTCGGGCCGGGCCTCGAACACCCACCGGCTGGTCGCCGAGGGGAACACCGGCAGCCGAATGCCGGCCAGGCGGCGGGAAAGCGCCGGCGCGGTGTGATAGATCAGCACGCACACCAGGACAACGCTGGTCAGCAGCGTCACGGCGCTGGTCATCGCGACCATTCGCGCCAGGGCCGCGATCGCCGTGACCACGCTGACGGTGACGAGCGCGGTGTAGAGCCCCAGGCGGCGTCCGGTGAAACGCAGGGCCAGCATCGCGGCGATGGTGAGCACACCGAAGCCCAACACCGCGTGCGGGGAGCCCACTCCGCCGGGGGGCGCCGCCGCGGCGGCGACCGTGAGAGGCGCCAGGCCGCTCAGCAGCATGATGTCGGCGACGCGGCGATCTTGCTCCGTGTGCGCCCGCATCTGCAGCAGCAGGGCAACGCCCAGCACCACCGCGGCGATCACCGCGGAGTACGCCGTCGGCAACCAAGAGTTGTGGTGCCACCGGTACCAGAGCAGCAAGCCCGAGGCGGCAGTCACCCCGGCCGCCACCATCGACGCGCCGACCTGCACCGCCACGACGGGGTCGATCGCGGCGAACCGCTTGCTCAGGTTTGCCGCGACCGCGGTGGAGATGTGCTCGATGACCTGCGAGCGATGCTCGGTGTCCTGGATGAACCGGATCCACAGCCGGTCGCCGTCGTAGACGTCCTGTTCGGTCAGGGACTGGGTCGCCCGCAACGGGGTGCCGTCAACCAGGCAGAGCGCCCACCTGCCGCGGCCCGTGGCCTCCAACGGCGTCTCGCCGAGTTCCCTGAGCCGGCTGTTCACCACCTTCAGCAGCGGCTCGGTCATCACCGAGACGGGGGCGTTGGCGTCCAGTAGGACGCCGATCTGTACGCCCGCCCCGGCCATAACGCCGACCACGACCGCCCGAGGCTGCGAAATTCCCTCAACGTCAGGCTGTAGCGCTTCAACTACCGCAGTCATCGCCCTGAACCCCTTACCGTCGTGAATGTGTAACCCCGTACCGCCAGCCGGGCGGAAGTGTGCGCCGGCCCGCTTTCCGGGAAGCTGCGGCCCCCGGGAAAGTGCAGCCCGACTAATCCGAATTCCATCTACCCCGCCTCGCGATTAAAACCTTTGGTGACAGTGGTTTGAAATTTGCTGAATCTCTTAGAGAAGTATGCCGTGTTGGCTTCTCAACCGCATGTTGAGCGCAAAGACATTGGTGAACTTTATGTTTCGTCGAATGTCAGACCCTGCTGTGGGTTTTCCACTCGCCGTAGGGAAGTGTGTCCAGCACCGTCTTGACGCCCACCTGCACCAACTGGGGGGTCGCCGGACAGATGGCCAGCCACGCCTCCCCCGACCCGGCCGTCCGCGCTTGCTGGTACAGCGCGATACGGCCACCGGAACCGTCTTTGAGCGACAGCACCGAAGCGCTGGGGCCCTTCGCGTCGTCCCGGTACTGACGCGCGTACACCGCGACCTCGGCCGCTGGGTCGGAGAGCGCCTGTCCCAGCGCGGCCACCGTGGCGGCGCTGATGCCCATGCGCCGCAGATCGCCGCCGGAGAACACGTTGAAGCCGGACTCCTGCCACGACTTCGTGGCTTCCAGCATCTCTTCCAGCGGCACGTTGACCGCGTTGATCGCCGCGGGCTCGGCGTGGTGGATCGACTCCAGCGCGTCCAAGACCAGCGACGCGATCGAGGCGCTGTCCGCGATGGCGACGTCGTCGACCGTGATGTCACCGCCCACCCGTACCGCGGACACCCAGTGCTGGCCGCGGCGGGCCAGCACCACCCGGAACTCGTTGTCGGGGATGTCGCGCGACCCGGGTGGCTGATTCTCGTCGTCGACCACACCGTAAAGCAGCTTGCCCCGCGACAGCAGGGCGATGACCTCGAGGTCCGGCGCGGCCAGCACCCTCATTCGAGCGGCCACATGTTCGTTCACCTGATCGTTTTCGACAATGCCCTGCTCGCGCATCACCGCCATGCCGGGGTGCTCGTTGAGCCAGTCGCTCGAGTCGGTCGAAACAAATGGCCGGCACCGCAATTCCGGCGCGACGTGCCGGATGTCCAGGAGGGCCTGGAGCATCCAGAAACCGTCGACGTTAACGGTGATGTCGGTGCGGGCGGTCTGCTGATCCATCAATACCTCAAGGGTTCAAAGTGCACGGTAACCGCAGGACGCGGCAGCACACCACCCGTAGGTGGTCTCTTAACAAATAATAACCATCCGAAGAAGCA
>NZ_LZJZ01000095.1 GCF_001667585.1 Mycobacterium sp. E2733 | reverse complement strand
GCGAGGGCGTGGAGCGCGGCTGGGCGGCCACCATGGTGCTCACCGAACCCGACGCGGGATCCGACGTCGGCGCCGGTCGGGCCAAGGCCATCGCACAGCCCGACGGCACCTGGCACATCGAGGGAGTCAAGCGGTTCATCTCCGGCGGGGACGTGGGCGCCACCGCCGACAACATCTTTCACCTGGTGCTGGCCCGGCCGGAGGGCGCCGGCCCGGGCACCAAAGGGCTCAGCCTGTTTTATGTCCCGCAATTCCTGTTCGACCCGGACACATTCGAACTCGGCGCGCGCAACGGGGTCTTCGCCACCGGGCTGGAACACAAAATGGGTATCAAGTCCTCTCCGACATGCGAATTGACCTTCGGCGCAACGGATTTGCCCGCTGTCGGCTACCTGGTCGGCGACGTGCACAACGGGATCGCGCAAATGTTCACCGTGATCGAGCACGCGCGCATGACGATCGGCGTGAAGGCCGCCGGCACCCTGTCCACGGGCTACCTCAACGCGCTGGCCTTCGCCAAAGAACGGGTGCAGGGCGCGGACCTCACGCAGATGTCCGACAAGACCGCGCCGCGGGTCACCATCATCCACCACCCCGACGTGCGTCGCAGCCTGATGACGCAGAAGGCCTACGCCGAGGGTTTGCGGGCGCTGTACCTGTACGCCGCCGCACACCAGGACGACGCTGTGGCGCAACATGTTTCGGGAGCAGATCACCAGATGGCGCACCGCGTGGACGACTTGCTGCTGCCGATCGTGAAAGGCGTGAGCTCGGAACGGGCCTACGAAGTCCTCACCGAGTCGCTGCAGACGCTCGGCGGTTCGGGCTTCCTGCAGGACTATCCCCTCGAGCAGTACATCCGGGACTCCAAGATCGATTCCCTCTACGAGGGGACCACGGCCATCCAGGCGCTGGACTTCTTCTTCCGCAAGATCGTTCGCGACCGAGGCGAGGCCCTGCAGTTCGTGATGGCTCAGGTCACCGAGACGATCGATGCCTGCGACGAGGCCCTCAAACCGCAGGCCCAGTTGCTGCAGACCGCGCTCGACGAGGTCATGGCGATGACGGGCGCATTGACCGGATACCTGATGTCCGCCGCGCAACACGCAAGCGAGATCTACAAAGTGGGGCTCGGATCGGTGCGCTACCTGCTCGCGGTGGGCGACCTGCTCATCGGCTGGCGATTGCTGGTGCAGGCGGGTGTCGCACACGCAGCGTTGGCGGACGCAGACGCATCCGACGCGGCCTTCTATCGGGGCAAGGTGGCGACGGCGACGTTCTTCGCCAAGAACATGCTTCCGAAACTCACTTCCCTGCGCAAAGTCATCGAGTCCATCGACGGCGAGCTCATGCGCATTCCCGAACAGGCGTTCTGACCGCCCCGCATTGCACACAGGTTAGCCACAGCTTCGACGGGTAATACCCATTCCGTTGGGTCCAACCACGATTGGAGAACCGTTGATGTCTGCCAGCTGTCCAACGCCCCGGCTCACCCGGTTAGCAGTCCTCGCGGTCACCGGGGTCGCCGCGCTGTCCGTCGCCGCATGCAGTTCGTCTAACAAGGCAAGCCCGACGTCGACCTCGACGTCCACCTCGGTGGTCACCTCGACGACCACCTCCCCGGCCCCGGCCAGCGGCGAAGCCCGGGTCAGCGGGATGATCGCGTCGGTGGCGGGCAACTCCATCCGGGTCACCAAGGAAGACAATTCGACCGCGGCCGTGAACTTCACCTCGACCACCAAGGTCACCGAGACCACGCCCGCCGCGCTGACCGACGTCACCTCAGGCAGCTGCGTCACCGTGCGGCCCACCCAGGAAGCAAAGGGCGGGCAACCCGTCACCGCGGCGTCCGTGAAGGTCAGCCCCTCTGTCAACGGCGCATGCCCGGCCAAGCCGGCGGGCCAGGGTTCGGGACCGAGCTCCACCACCCCGG
>NZ_LZJZ01000094.1 GCF_001667585.1 Mycobacterium sp. E2733 | reverse complement strand
CTCACGGCGAGATTTCGGCAGATTTGCCGCCCTGAGTGCACGTTCGGCGCCAGACCGGGACGCCCTCGGTACCGTGGACGGGTGGCCAGGACGCGCGACACTGACGCCTGCCCCGGCGCGCTGCAGGTGCACCGGGCGGCCGACGGGGCCCTGTCGCGGATTCGGCTGCCCGGCGGCATGCTAACGGCCGCTCAGCTGGCGGCGCTCTCGCACCTCGCGAGTGCATATGGCTCGTCGACGCTGGAGCTCACCACGCGGGGCAACGTGCAGGTGCGCGGCATCACCAATGTGGCCGCGGCGGCCGAGGCGATCGCCCAGGCCGGGCTGTTGCCCTCGGAGTCGCACGAGCAGGTCCGCAACATCCTCGCGTCGCCGCTGTCCGGCCGCGCCGGCGGGAATCTCGACGTGCGGCCGTGGGTGGCCGAGCTCGACGCGGCGATCTGTGCCGAGCCGAGCCTCGTCGAGCTGGGCGGCCGATTCTGGTTCAGCTTCGATGACGGGCGCGCCGACGTATCGGGCCTGTGCGCCGACGTCGGTGTGCACGTGCTCCCCGACGGCTGCGCGCTGCTGCTCGCCGGACGCGACACCGGGGTTCGGCTCGCGGCCGGCGAGGTGGTCGAAACGCTGGTCAAGATTGCGACGCGATTTGCAGCCACACGCGGAACCGCCTGGCGCATCAAGGAATTGGACGACATAGAAAGCGTGCTGCCCGGAGTCGAACTCGGTGCCGACCGCTTTCCCGCGGTCACCAGGCCGCCGGTGGGCTGGATCAACCAAAACGACGGACGCGTCACGCTCGGCGCCGCGGTGCCGCTCGGGGTGCTGTCCGCGCGCGTCGCGGAATACCTGGCGGCGATCGAGGCCCCGCTGGTGATCACGCCCTGGCGATCGGTGTTGGTGTGTGATCTCGACGAGGCCATCGCCGACGTCGCGCTGCGGGTGTTGGCGCCATTGGGTCTGATCTTCGACGAGAACTCCCCCTGGCTGAACGTCAGCGCCTGCACCGGCAGCCCCGGGTGCGCGCACTCGGTCGCCGATGTGCGGGCCGACGCCGCGCAGGCGCTGGACGCGGGCTCGGGGGTGCATCGCCACTTCGTCGGCTGCGACCGCGCCTGCGGCAGCCCGCTGGCCGGTGAGGTGCTGCTCGCGACTGGCGACGGATACCGCCAGCTACGGTAATCGGGTGCTCGACTACATCCGCGACGCAGCTGAGATCTATCGACAGTCGTTCGCGGCCATTCGCGCCGAAGCCGACCTGACCCGCTTCCCCGATGACGTCGCGCGGGTGGTGGTCCGGTTGATCCACACCTGCGGACAGGTCGACGTCGCCGAGCACGTCGCGTTCACTGATGACGTCGTCGCGCGCGTCGGTGCCGCCCTGCGCGGCGGCGCCCCGGTGCTGTGCGATTCGTCGATGGTGGCGGCCGGGATCACCGGCGCCCGGTTGCCGGCCGGCAACGAGGTGGTGTCGCTGGTGGCCGATCCGCGCGCCGCGGAGCTGGCCGCGCGCCGGCACACCACTCGATCGGCGGCCGGGGTGGAACTGTGGGCCGAGCGGCTGCCCGGCGCCGTATTCGCGATCGGCAACGCGCCGACGGCCCTGTTCCGCCTTCTCGAGCTGATCGACGAAGGGATTTCCCCGCCGGCCGGGGTGCTGGGCGGCCCCGTCGGATTCGTCGGGTCGGCCCAGTCCAAGCAGGAGCTCATCGACCGCCCGCGCGGGATGTCGTATCTGGTGGTGCGAGGCCGCCGCGGCGGCAGCGCCATGGCCGCCGCGGCCGTCAACGCGATCGCGAGCGACCGCGAATGACCGCCCGGGGAACGCTATGGGGAGTCGGGCTGGGTCCCGGTGACCCGGAATTGGTGACCGTAAAGGCGGCCCGGGTGATCGGTGAGGCCGACGTGGTGGCCTACCACAGCGCCCGGCACGGTCGCAGCATCGCGCGGGGCATCGCCGAGCCGTATCTGCGGCCCGGCCAGATCGAGGAGCACCTGGTTTACCCGGTGACCACCGAGGTGACCGACCATCCCGGCGGCTACGCGGGGGCGCTGGAGGCGTTCTACTTAGAAGCCGCCGCGCGCATCGCCGCCCACCTCGATGCGGGCCGCAACGTGGCGTTGCTCGCCGAGGGCGACCCACTCTTCTACAGCTCGTACATGCACTTGCACACCCGGCTGACGCAGCGGTTCAACGCCGTCATCGTGCCGGGGGTGACGTCGGTGAGCGCCGCCTCGGCGGCCATCGCGACGCCGTTGGTAGCCGGCGACGAGGTGCTCTCGGTGCTGCCGGGCACCCTGCCGGTCGCAGAGCTGACCCGCCGGCTGGCCGACGCCGACGCCGCGGTGGTGCTGAAGTTGGGCCGTTCGTACCGCGCTGTGCGGGAAGCACTTTCGGCGTCCGGACAGCTCGACGACGCATATTACGTCGAGCGCGCCAGCAGCGCCGGGCAGCGTATCTTGCCCGCCGCCGACGTCGACGAGTCCGGCGTGCCGTACTTCTCGCTGGCCATGCTGCCGGGCGGACGCCGTGGGCGTCGGTCGTCCCATGCCGGCACCGTCGCGGTGGTGGGTCTGGGGCCCGGCGACAGCGACTGGATGACGCCGCAGAGCCGGCGCGAGCTGGCCAACGCCACGGACCTCATCGGCTACGGCGGCTACCTGGACCGCGTCCCGGTGCTCGACGGCCAACGGCGGCACCCCAGCGACAACACCGACGAACCCGCGCGCGCCCGGCTGGCCTGCATGTTGGCCGAGGAAGGGCGCGCGGTGGCGGTGGTGTCGTCCGGCGATCCCGGAGTCTTCGCGATGGCGACCGCCGTGCTGGAAGAGGCCAAAGAGTGGCCGGGAGTGCGGATCCGGGTGATTCCGGCGATGACGGCCGCCCAGGCCGTCGCCAGTCGGGTCGGCGCTCCGCTGGGCCACGACTACGCGGTGATCTCGCTGTCCGACCGGCTCAAGCCGTGGGAAATCATCTCCGAGCGGCTGGCCGCCGCTGCCGCCGCCGATCTCGTGCTCGCCATCTACAACCCGGCGTCCAAGACGCGAACCTGGCAGGTGGGCGCGATGCGCGATCTGCTGCTGGAACATCGCGAGCCCGGGACGCCGGTAGTGATCGGCCGCAACGTCTCCGGCCCCGACGAGGACGTCCGCGTGGTGCGGCTGGCCGACCTGGATCCCGCCCAAGTGGACATGCGCTGCCTGCTGATCGTCGGTTCCTCGCAAACGCAGTGGCACGCAGGCGATTCCGGCGATCGGGTGTTCACACCAAGGCGCTACCCGGTCGGTTGATCGTCGTTACCCCAGCTGCTGGGCATCATCGGTACGGTGGGCCCGTCGCTCAACCCGTCGCGGGTCAGCGTCGCCCACCCGGCGGGCCGGGTGACACCGGGTTTCGGTGCGGCCCCGGCGAATCCGAGCGGTCCCCCGCCCTGACCCGAGGCGCGCACGGTGTCCGGGTATCCCTCGTCCACGCCTGAATCCTGGTCGAGGTCCATGAATTCATAGCGGTACGCGCGGTCCGTGGCCGTCCCGGCGCGGCGTCGACGGGCCCGGGCCTTCTTCTTGGCAGCTGCTGCTGCCGCCGCGGCGGGCGCGTCGACGTCGTCAGGCGCCGGTTCCTCCGACTTGCGGCGTGCCCGGCCGCTGGTGCTGCCGCGCGCCGCCAGCCCCGAGAGACCCACCGCGTACAGGGCGTCGGACATGCCCGCGCCGATACCGTCCGTGGCCGTCGGACTGAAACCCGCGCCGGGCCCGCCGCCGACCGGTCCGGCACCCGCCGGTGAGGCCACCGTGGATACGGGCGCACTGGACACCGTCGGGGCGTTGCCCAGGCTTGCCGGAGCGGTGCTGATGGTCAGGGCCGGCGCGGACGTCATCGGCGCCGGCATCGCCGGGGCCGCTGGCAGCGGTGCGGCGACCGAGAGCGGGGCCGCGACACTGATCGCCGTGACCGCTGCCGCCGCACCTCCTGCCGCGGCGGCGCCCAAGAGGGAGACGACCATCGGGGCCAGCACCACGGCCATTTGGATGGCGGCCTGCATGAAGGGCCAGAAGATCATCAGCGTGTGGAAAATCGCCCAGCCGAGCGCGCTCGAGAGGGCCGGCGAGAACCCTAACTGGCCGAAGAAGGAGGCGAGGCCGTTCACGAAAGGCACCGGCGGGAACGGCCAGCCACCGGGGTTGAGGTCCTTGGACACCGGCCAGGCGAAATTCTTGGTGTACTGCTGCAGCCATGCCGTGAGCTGGTCCTGCCAGGACGGATAGGTCTGCGCCGGCTGTTGCTGGGTGTCGGCGGCCTGCAGCGTCGCGACGCTCGCTTCCGCGCCCGGGGTGACGATCGACGGCGCCGGCGCGGTGGCGGGAACCGCCGCGAGGGCGGATTCACTGACGGCTTGGTAGGTGGTCATGGTCGTGGCGGCTTGCACCCACATGCGCGCGTAGTCGGCTTCGTTCACGGCGATGGGGATGGTGTTGACGCCGAAGAAATTGGTCGCCACCAGCGCCGCGTGCGTCGCATGGTTGGCGGCGAGCTCGGGCATCGTCGGCATAGCGGCCAAGGCCGCGGTGTAGGCGCCGGCCGCTGTCTCGTGCAGCGCGGCTGCCGTCGCGCTTTTGGCGGAGCTTTCGAGCAGCCAGCTCAGATATGGGGCATGGGCCGCGACGTACTGTTCGGCGCTGGGGCCCTCCCATGCAGCGCCCTGTGCGACGCCCAGCAGGCCGGTGAGTTCTTCTGCCGTCTCGGCGTATTGGCTGCCCATCTCCGCCCATGCCGCGGCGGCGGCGAGCAGCGGACCGGGTCCCGGGCCGCTGCTGAGCAAGGTCGAGTGCACCTCGGGCGGGAATGCGATCCATATCGGGGCGGTCATCGTCGGTGGCCTTCGGGCACGAACACGAATACCTCTTCGGTGAAAGTCAGGGTGGGCTGGCGTCGCGTACGTTCAGTGGTCGGTTTGCCGGACGGTTTAGTTCCCGCCGTTTGGTTTCGGTGCTCTTTGCGCACGGACCGGGCATGCGCAACGATGCAGGGATGCGGTGTGACGCGGCGCGTGAGGCGCTTTCGGCTCGACTGGACGGCGAACGTCCCCAGGTGCTCGCGCAGCAGGTCGACGCCCATCTCGAATCGTGCCGACGTTGCCGCACCTGGCTCATCGGCGCCGCGGCCCAGACCCGCCGGCTGGCCACGGTCGAGCCCGGCGACGGGCCCGACCTGGTCGCGAAAATCATGGCGAGCATCGGCGAGGAGTCGTCCGGGCACCAGCGCCGGATGCGTTGGCTGCGCTCGCACTACCGACGGTGGGGCCTGATCGGCGTCGGCCTATTCCAGATGGCGATCGCAGCCGCCCAGATCAGCGGCATCGACTTCGGGATGGTGTCGAGCCACATGCACGGCGCTATGTCCGGTGAGCATCTGATGCACGAATCCACCGCCTGGTTGCTGGCCTTGGGCCTGGCGATGGTCGCGGCCGGTGTCTGGCCCGTCACCGCGATTGGGGTGGCGGCGATTACGGGCGTCTATTCGGTCGCACTGTTGGGATACGTGGTTGTCGACGCCTTTGCGGGCGACGTCACAGCAACGCGCATCGCCAGCCACATGCCCTTGCTGTTGGGCCTGGCGTTCGCGCTGCTGGTGGCGCGGGAACGGGTCCGATCAGACAGAACCGGCGCCTCCCATGCGGCGGACGACGCCGCTTGGTCGGCCGACTCCCCGCTTGCCCGGCGGCGCGGTCACCTCTGGCCCATCAACCGGGCGGGCCTCGACCCGGCCGCAGCCCCTACGACAGGCCGTCGTAGACTCAGCCAGCCCGCGAAACAAAGGTGGTTCGCCATGATCGCGCCAAGCGATGACGAGGCCGTTACCGAGCTCGCGTTGGCCGCCGCACGTGGGAACGACCGGGCGCTAGAGAGTTTCATCAAAGCCACCCAGCAAGACGTGTGGCGGTTTGTCACCTATCTGTCGGATGCGGGCAGCGCCGACGACTTGACCCAAGAAACGTTCCTGCGCGCGATCGGCGCCATCGAACGGTTCTCCGGACGCTCGAGCGCCCGGACCTGGCTGCTTTCGATCGCGCGCCGCGTCGTGGCCGACCACATCCGCCACGTACAGTCACGGCCGCGCGCCGCCCTCGGGGCCGATCCGGAACACGTTCTGCGCGGTGACCGCCACGCTCGCGGATTCGAAGACCTGGTCGAGGTCACGACAATGATCGCGAGCCTCATCCCCGAGCAACGGGAAGCCTTGTTGCTCACCCAATTGCTCGGGCTGCCCTATGCCGACGCCGCGGCGGTGTGCGGCTGCCCGGTGGGCACCATCCGGTCCCGCGTCGCCCGCGCCCGTGACGTGCTGTTGGCCGCCGACGCCGAGCGCGACGACCTGACCGGCTAGCCCAGCCCCGTTACCCATTCGGCGGCCTGTTCGACGCTGCCCATCGCCGTCACGCCGGCCGGTAGCGGCGGCCGCGCCACCATCACCACCGAAATTCCCAGTGCCGCAGCGGCATCCAGCTTCGCCCGCGTCATCTCCCCGCCACTGTTCTTGGTGACCAGGGCATCGATGCGGTGTTCCCGTAACAGCGCGAGCTCGCCGTCGTAGCGATACGGCCCGCGGGACAGCACCAGCCGGTGACGGCGGGGCAATGACGCAGGGTCAGGCTCGGTGACCGCGCGGATCAGAAACCATGCGGCGCTACCCGCGAAGGCCCTGGTCCCCGAGCGTCCGGTGGTGAGAAACACCCGCGAGAATTGCTGGTTTGCAACGGCTTCCGCCGCCTCCGTGTCCGAATCGACGACGATGGCGGGGCCCGGATCCCACGCCGGCCGAGCCAACACGAGATGCGGGACCCGCAGCTCAGCGCAGACTTGTGCGGCGTGTGCTGTCATGGTCGCCGCGAACGGGTGGGTCGCATCGATGACGGCGTCGATGCGTTCGTCGACCAGCCAGCGCCGCAGACCATCGACACCACCGAAGCCGCCGATACGAACCGGGCCTACCGGCAGCGCGGGGTCGGGCACCCGGCCCGCCAGGGAGCTGACGATGTCGACACGCGGGTGTAAGGCTTTCGCCAGCGCGCGCCCTTCGGCGGTGCCGCCGAGCAGCAACAGGCGCATCAGTGCCTGCTCCCCCGCGTCCGTCCGGACGAATACAGGTAGCTGTCAGTGAATCCGCCGGCGGCCAGCACGTCTCCGACGATGATCATCGCCGTCTTGGTGATGTTGTCCTGGTGCATTTGCTCGGCGATGTCGGCAAGCGTGCCGCGCAGCACCAGCTGTTGCGGCCAGCTGGCGAAAGCCACGACGGCAGCTGGTGTTTCGGGCCGGTAGCCGCCTTCCAGGAGTTGCGGCACGATGGCATCGATCTGGGCTGCGGCCAGGTGCAGGACGAGCGTGGCGCCGGATCGAGCGAGTGTGGTCAGGTCTTCCCCGGGCGGCATGGCAGTGGACAGGGTGGCGACCCGGGTCAAGGTTACGGTCTGCGCGACGCCGGGAACGGTGAGCTCGCGCTTGAGCGCAGCCGCCGCTGCAGCGAAAGATGTTACACCGGGCACTATTTCGTAATCGACGCTTAGCGCGTCGAGCCGGCGGCATTGCTCGGCCAACGCGCTGTAGAGCGACGGGTCACCGGAATGCAGCCGCGCCACGTCGTGGCCGGCGGCGTCGGCGTCGGCCAGTTCGGTGATGATCTGCTCCAGCGTCAGCGGGCCGGTGTCAACGACTTTCGCGCCGGGTGGGCAGAGCGCCAGCAGATCGTCGGGCATGATCGAACCCGCGTAGAGGCACACCGGGCATCTTTCGAGGAGCCGCTGACCGCGGACGGTGATCAGGTCGGCGGCGCCCGGGCCCGCACCGATGAAGTACACAGTCATTTCGTCATCGCCCACTGGGTGACCGGCATCTGTGGGCGCCATCCGGTGAAGCCGCCGAGCGGTTCGCCCTGATAGTGCTGGAAGCGTCGCAGGTGACCCCCCAGACGCGAATACGACTGTGCGAGGAGAGCTTCCGATTCCGCAGTGACCGCGTTGACCACGAGGCGACCGCCCGCGGGCAGGTGGTCGAGGCATGCGTCGAGCAGGCCGGGCTGGGTGAGACCGCCGCCGATGAAGATGGCGGCAGGCGGCTCGAGCCCGCCAAACGCTTTCGGGGCATCGCCGCGCACGTCGAAGTCGATGCCGAAAGCCACGGCGTTGTAACCAATGTTGCGGCGGCGTCGTTCGTCACGCTCGAACGCGACCGCGCTGCAACCGCTCCAGCTCAAACACCACTCGACGCCGATGCTGCCCGAGCCCGCGCCGACGTCCCAGAGCAGCTCGCCCGGCCGCGGGGCCAGCGCCGCGAGCGTCACGGCGCGAATTCCGTGTTTGGTGATCTGCCCGTCGTGGACGAACGCGTCGTCGGGCAGCGGCGACAGGCGTTCGTCGGGCAGGTAGCGGATGGCGATGACGTTGAGGTCGTCGACGTCCGAGGGTGCGCCGGCGGCCCAGTGGCACGCAGTGCCGTCACGGCGGTGTTCGGTTGGGCCGCCAAGGTTTTCGAGGACGGTGAACTCCGATTCGCCGCGGCCATGCGCGTCGAGCAGCGCGGCGAGTTCTTTCGGCGTGGCAGCGTTTTTCGACAGCACGATGGCTTGGCCGCCGCGTCGGACCGCGGTGTGGGGTTGCGCGGTGACCAAGCTGATCACCTCGGTGTCGTGAAGGTTCCAGCCCATCCGCGCGCACGCCAGCGTCACCGAGGACACGTGCGGCAACACCCTGACCTGTTGCGGTCCGTACAGCCGGATCAGCGTGCCCCCGATGCCGTGCAGGAGCGGGTCGCCGCTGGCCACCACGTGGATGTCTTCGGCGTGGTCCTCGAGCAGGGCTTGCAGGGCCGGCAGCATCGGTGAGGGCCACTGGCGGCGGGGCGCGGTGACGGTGTCATCGAGCAGGTCGAGTTGCCTTTTCGACCCGTAAATCACTGTGGCCCTGTGTAATTCACGGATCGACGTTTCGGCGAGCCCAGCCATGCCGTCGGCTCCGATCCCGACCACGATGATCATCGTGGCATCCTGCGCCAGACGAACTGCGGCAGTAGCCGCATCACGGCGGAGGCCGGCCCCAGCGCCCACGGGATCCACACCGTGCGTCGGCCCTTCGCGAGCGCATGCGCGGCCGCCTTGGCCACTTGCGCGGGGGTGCTGGACAGCGGCGCGGGCGTCATCCCCTCGGTCATGCGCCCGATGACAAATCCCGGCCGGGCGATCAGCAGCCGAACGCCCGTGCCGTGCAGCGCGTCGGCCAAACCGCTGGCGAAGCCGTCCAGGCCCGCCTTGGCCGAGCCGTAGACGTAGTTGGCGCGACGCACGCGCGCACCGGCGATCGAGGAAAACACCACCAGTTGGCCTTTGTCGGCTCGGCGCATGGCGGTGGCCAAGTAGGTGAGCATGCTGACCTGGGCGACGTAATCGGTGTGCACGACGGCCACCGCGTGCGCGGCATCGTTCTCGGCGCGGGTCTGGTCGCCGAGGATGCCGAAGGCCAGCACGGCCGTGGTGATGGGGCCGTGATCGGCGATGACCGAGGCGACCAGCGGCCCGTGTGAGCCCAAGTCGTCGGCGTCGAACTCCTCGGTGTGCACCGCCGTCGCGCCGGCGGCTTTTAGCGCAGCGATCTGCTCGTCGAGTTGATCGGCGTTGCGTGCGGCCAGCACCACCGTTGCCCCGGGTGCCAGGAGCCGCGCCAACTCGATGCCGATCTCGCTGCGCCCGCCCAGGATTAGTACTGGTCCCGCGTCCGTGTCGCCCACGGCTGCGATTATGACCTGCGCTAGCGTGGGCGGTGATGGCGAATACCACTACCCGGCTTACTGACGATGCGCTGGCGTTTCTGTCCGAACGGCATCTGGCCATGCTGACCACGTTGCGAGCCGACAATTCGCCCCATGTCGTCGCGGTGGGTTTCACCTTCGACCCCAAGACGCACATCGCGCGGGTCATCACGACGGGCGGCTCGCAGAAGGCGGTCAACGCCGACCGTGGCGGGGTGGCGGTGCTCAGTCAGGTTGATGGCGCGCGATGGCTGTCGCTGGAAGGCCGGTCCAAGGTGAACAGCGATGGCGACGCCGTGCGCGATGCCGAACTTCGGTACGCCCAGCGCTACCGAACTCCGCGTCCCAACCCACGGCGGGTGGTTATCGAGGTGCGGGTGGAGCGGGTGCTCGGGTCGTCGGGGTTGCTGGACAGGGGCGAGTAGTAACTTGGCGCAACGCCGACAGACGACGACCACTCAAGTCGGCCCCGCCGACGGCCATCAGCGTCTGTATCGTCCGCTTTAGTAGTCTTTCCGGCGTGGGTCAAATTCAGTACCCGAAATGTCATCCCAGAACTTGGGCGATACATCTGTCACTCGATCTTCCGGAGCAACAGCGTTTATCTTCTCTTCGAACTCATCGAAGATCCTTTGCGCCTCCGCCAACTCCTCTTCTGTCGGCGGGGTTACGCCCGCCTCCTCGGGGGTAGAGAACGTCTTGCCAGCGATCCTCTCACTCACTTCCGGCCTCCTGTCGTCATCGCTTCGATTTGACACTTCCAAACCTAGCGTTCAACCATTCGAATGACTGTTCGTCCTGTCAGAGGATCAAACACCTTACTGACGACGTAGAATTTGGTTCCAGCAGTAAACAGAACTTCTCGTTCACCAGGAAATACTGAGAATGGCGAGATGTCTCGTCCTGTTTTGGAAAGAATTCTGAACTCCACATTCCCTACGAACGATGGCGAGCGTGCCACACCTGTATCCGTTGAAGTGCTTAGGAAAGCGTCCTCTGTAATAACTTCGCCGGGCCGATAGCGATCAAGCACTTCGGGCGGCAGATTTGTCCCTCGAATTACTGGACCTTGATAAGGAGGCAGCTTGGCCAACGCATTTTTTAGTGCCTGCACGCGAACCTGTTGAGACGCGTCCACTAAACCGCTCCTTAACGCGCTATTCAGGTCTTGGTAGCCCGGCCCAGTGTAGTCGGCGAGTGCCCCTAAATCATCTGCGTCCAAATCATCACCGGGGTGTCCAGGGTAGGGGTCGTCGCCCGGGGTGGGATGGTTGCCGCCCGGCGAACCATTTTCGCCGGGCCGTTGGGCGTTCTCATTGAGCGGGGGGCTTGACCGACCGCCGGCCTGACCATCTTCCCCGGGCCCTCGCGGGCCGCCCGCGGATGTTGGCAATTCAGTCTCGCGACCTGCTGGCCCGGGCGCGCGTGGCGCAGCCTTGACCGCCGACGCGGCTTGCGGTGAGTGCGCGACGAGGGGCACCGGCTCAACTGGCGGGCGGCCCGGCCGTTCCAGCCCACGCGGCGGAGCATGTTCAGCCAGTTGGGGAATAGTCGACGGCGTCTTCTCACCCACCGCAGCGCCCACCGAAGCGACAGGCGTGCCGGTAGCGGGAGCTGAAACCGGTTCATGTGCCCCATCCATCGGTAGCCGCGCTGGATCGCGCGAACCGATTCCCGGCGCTGGCTCATGTGGACCCGCTAGCGGGTGTGAGGCTGGCCCATGCGGATGCTTCGTAGGCACCGACGCGGGGTCATGTGGAGCAGCTGGCGGCACGGACGCTGGCTCGCGGAGACCACTCCCCGAGGCTGGCTCATGCTGCGCCCCTACCGGGGCCGAAACGTGCTCCTGCGGGGCCGCACCCGCCGGATCGGCCGGGGTCTCTGCGTGCGCGGACACCGGATCATCCGGACCGCTCATGGAACCGGTGGCGTGCGCCGACTGTTCGGGCACCGCCTCAGGTTCACCCGGACCTGAGGCAGCCGGAGTCTCTGTGAGCGTCGCCGGGGGCTCGTGAGGACCACTGCTACCAGTCGGAGCCTTCGGAACCTCGGAGTGCACGGCCCCCGGATCGTGCGGACCAGCCCCTGGTACGGGAGCGTCCCGAAGCGTTGGGCCAGGCGAGGCGGTTGGATCGTGCGGCGCACCCGGAGCAGCGTCGCGCGGGTGTGGCGTCGCCTCCACGGGCGCGTCGAGCGGCTTATCGGGTGGCAGACCCACCGGAGTACCACCAGCGGGCGGAGCTTCGATCTTGGGCAAGTCGCCGGTAACGCCCTCGAGGTTCTTGCCTAAGTCGCCGCCAGTCTTAGTGATATCCGTCAGCGCGCCACGAGCGCCCGTCGCAATCCCCCGCAGCCCACCGGTCGCTCTCTCGCCGGCGCGCCCCGCCGCGTTAGCCGCTTCGGCGCCACGTGCAGCGGCCCCAGCACCGTCTGCCGCCGCGCCCGCTTCTCCAGCGCCGGGAGCGAACAGCGTCGCGACGTCGAAAAGGTTTTCACCGAATCCCAACCCGGGGCGGTCCCTCCGCCAATCATCAACGTGCAGCAGCGATTTGAGCATTTGCAGGTTGGTGTTTGCAGCCTCATCGGGGTTCAGGAGGGAGTTGACCAGACTCCCCTTCCACATGGTCTTGCCCAAGCTGGACCACGTGGCCGCCGCACCCTGAGGATCGACGAGAAACCACTGCGGGCTGAGGTCCCCCAGGCCTTCCACCATGCCCACAGCGCCCTTGAGGACACCCTCGTTCGTATTCATCCAGGTGTCGAACACGGTCGCGACCGGGTTTCCCACCTGCTCGCCCAAGTATTGAACGAGCTCGCCGCGGACAAACTTCTCGGCTTTGACGACCAGGCCGTCGCCGACCTGCATCACGATTTTGATTCCCTGCTCGAACGCCCGGGCTTCGCGGCCCAATTGGTGCAGCACGGCATTGATGTCCTGGGCGATCTTCAGGACTTCGTCGATCGCGTCACCTTCGATAATCAACATCACGTCATGGACGGGATTGGCCAGCGATCCCAACCGGTGCAACAGATCCCGGATATGGTGCTGGGCCTGATCCACCTCGTTGGCGAAGCCGTCTACCTTGTTGGCCAGGCTCTCGCACTGGTCGCCCATCTTTCCCAAACAATCACCGATCTGGGACAGAGCCTCATCGATCTTGCAGCCCTCAGGAATGTGCTGACCGTCGAATAGCGATTTCGAAGCGTCGACAGCATCGCGCATCCCGCTCGCCGCAGCACCGAAGCCGCGCCACCGGGCTGCCGCCGCATGCAGTCCCGCCACGTCGCCGTCTGGCCAGACACCGTCGACGAAGGATTGCACCACTTCCCAAAGCGCCGGCGGCGGCGGTCCCGGGCCCAAGGTCCCGGGCGGACCGGGGGCTGTCATTTTGACCGGCTCGGCCGGCGCCGGCAACACGCCGCCACCGCCCCCCAGCGTCGATGCCGCCTCGGCGTTCGAGTAGTTGGCCGCGCCCTGCCGGATAAGAGCCCCGCAGTGCCTGCAAGCGTTGACCGCCGCTGCTGCGGCATTCAGCAGCGATCCGGCCGCATCCTGGTAGCCAAGGCCGAACACCTCACCGGCCAGGTCATGGCCCGTGTTGGCCGCGAAACCGGCCGTCAGCACCACCAGATTTGCGGCCAACCCATCGCCGGCGGCCTGCACCGCGCTGCCCGCGGCGAACATCGTCTCGGGATCGACCGCCAATGGAGCCACGCGCGAAATTGTTGTCGAGACCCCGCGCGCACGCTATTCACCCAATGATGGCTATGCCAAGCTAGCCGCGGCCACTAGCAGCTACAACTCATTCATCAACAGCCCGCACGGCCAACGCGATGCGGTGCCGACCTGCCGACATTGTCATAGTCGGTTCGGCCGGCTGACCGTCGAGTTGCACGACGGCGCCGGCAGGCAGGCCAGTGAGCGTGATCCGCGCAGTGGAATCGTTGGCCACAGTGATCGTCGACTCCGGTAACGCGGCAAGTCCGGCGCGCTTGACATCCACCGTGATCCCTGCGACGCCGACGAGTCGCAGTGTGAGATACGGCAGCGGGTGTACAGGCGCGCCTACGCGCCAATCCAATTCGCAGTACACACCCGGGGTGGGGTTGAAGTCCCAAATGAAGCCGCGACGGCGCCGCAGGGTGTGCGTCGGGTCAGGGCGCGCGTACGAACGCGCGTCTACTTCGGCAACGGCCCCGCGCCGCGCGGTCACAGCGGGGTCCGCGGTCAGGCCCGACAGCCACCACACCTGATGCGGCCCGATACCCAGGTCGTCGCGCACCAGTTGCGGATGCCACACGAACGTGATGTGCCCCGGATCAGCTTGTCGCAGGCCGGTTCCCATGTGGGCAACCGCGTCTTCGAACTTGTCCTGCAGCACAAAGACGATGTGATCCTCGGCCGGGTAGACGGTGAACCGATGACGGTAGCCGAGCCGGTCGAGTTCGAGCGACTGCTCGAAGGCGGACGGGAACGGGACGAGCTCGTCGGCGCCGCCGTGGGCGATGACGTAGGGCAGCCAGCGAGCGTTCACCAACAGCTTCCAGGTGTCGCCCTCACGGGCGCACGGTGAGTTCGGGTCGAGGTCGGCCGGAATGTCGACGTCGTGAACCAGCCGCACCCCGCACGTCGGCGGGCCGGCCAGCACGACCGCCTGCGAAAATACCTCCGGATAACTCAATCCGAGTTTGTACGCCGCATAACCGCCCATCGAATAACCCGAGATCACCGTGCGGTTGGGGTCGGTGCCCAGCTGTTCGGCAACGCGCGCCCACACCTCCCAGACGTCGAGCTCACCGGTGTCGAAGTACCAGGTGGACGGGCCGCGGGCCAGCGGTGTGATCACCACTGAGCCGCGTGTCTCGCACACCTCGTGCAGCAGGCGCGGGTCGATCGCGGCAAACTGGCTCTGCCCCAACGCAAGCGAATGCAGCAGTAATGTCAAAGGCAGCTTCCGGCCCGGGGCGTACGTCGACGGCAGGCACACGGAATAGGGCTGAACCCGACCGAGGAACTGTGGCTTGGTGCTCAAAATGTTGTCGGAGGCGACGCCTTGTCCCAGCTCGATCGAGGACACATACCACCGCGTCGACGGGCCGGTGATCACCGGCTCGGGGGTGGTTTCGCGCGCCGCCAGCTCGTCCCAGGGGACGCTCAACGCAAACTCGGACACGTCACCGCTGGTCAAGGCCGCGGCCTGGGCCGCGTCCGACCAGAAGTTCAGGCGCGGGAGCTCTTGGTCATGGGTGCGAAACGCCACGTTGTACACGTTGGGTTGCCCGGGCAGCGCGCCATGCTCGGCGGGCACGTCGGCGAATCCGTCACCTGCCGCGTTGGCCAGCCCCGCTGCCAGCCGCACCGTCCAACTGCCGGTCGGCTCCAGCAGGGTGCGCGGCACCTGCGCCAGAAACGTTCGCGATGCCATGTCGACGCTGTGCTGTACGGGTGTCGTCGCCTGGGTGGTCAGGTCGATCAGCGCGGCGCCACTGCCCGACACCCGCAGGGCCATGTCGATGCCGGCCGAGCGCACGCCCGCCCCGGCGGGCCAGTGCTCCGGCCCGGTCCGGCCCGGGCCGGTGTCGAAGGTGAACAGCGCGATCGGGACCGACGCGCCCAGCAACGTGTTCCAGTCGACCCGCCACCACGTATGGGTCGCGGTCAGCCCGATCGCGACACGGAAGATGTCGGCGCCGTTGCGGGCCGCGGGCCCGTCGGGATAGATGTAGGTGCCGCGTGGCGGCGCCTGGATTTTCAGGTCGCCGATGGGCAGGCCCGTCGCGCCGTGGTCGTCATAGATGAAATCGGTCCAGAACAGCGCACCGCCGGCCATGCGGCCGGCACCGCAGGTGCGCGGAAACTCCTCGCCGAATGGCCATCCCGACGGCACCGGAAGCTGCGGCTCTGGGCGCAGCGCCGCCGGCGGCGCCCCCTCGGGCATCCCTTCGACTACGACGAGCTCAGCAGCTGGTGCGGGCGCCGTTGCGGCGGGATGCACCAGCGTGTCGGCGATGTGGCGTGCGATGCGAATCGGAAGGAGAGTCAAATCCAGAAGTGACATCAAGCCAAACGTACGCGCCAAGGAGCCCCGGTTGCTAGGACGCGGGCACCACGATCAGGTCGTGCGGCCGATTGTTTACGGCCGCGACGCCGTCTTCGGTCACGACGACGATGTCCTCGATTCGGGCGCCCCACCGCCCCGGGAAGTAGATGCCCGGCTCGATCGAGAAGGCCATGCCCGCGGCCAGCGGCATGCCATTGCCCGCGACTATGTAGGGCTCCTCGTGTACCGACAGCCCGATACCGTGCCCGGTGCGGTGCACGAAAGCCTCCGCAAGCCCGGCGTCGGCCAGCACGTCGCGGGCGGCGGCGTCGACCTGCTCGGCCGTCACGCCGGGACGGACTGCATCGACGGCCGCGCGCTGCGCCCGCTGCAGCACCGAATACCGCTGCGCCACTTCGGGATCCGGCTCACCGATGCTGTAGGTGCGGGTCGAGTCCGAGTGGTAGCCGGGCTCGTAGGCGCCGCCGATGTCGACGACGACGATGTCACCGACTTGCAGTTCGCGATCCGAATAGCCGTGGTGGGGGTCGGCGCTATGCGGCCCGGAGCCGACGATGATGAACGCCACCTCTGAATGCCCCTCGGCCACAATCGCTTCCGCGATGTCGCCGGCCACGTCGGCCTCGGTCCGGCCGGGCACCAGAAACTCGGGCACCCGGGCATGCACCCGGTCGATGGCAGCACCGGCTTTGCGCAGGGCGTTGATCTCGCATTTTTCCTTGACCATCCGCAGCGTACGCATCACGTCGGTGGCGAGGATTGGCAGCACGCCAAGCACACCGGCCAGCGGCAGCAGGTGCAGCGCCGGCATGGAATCGGTGACGGCGGTTGCCGCGGGACCACCACCGAACGCCGCCCCGACCAATTGGTAAGGATCGTCACCGTCGACCCAATCCCGCACCGCCAGCCCCAATTCCGCAATGGCCGACCCCTTGAGCGAGGCCAGCTCGAGCCGCGGGACGACCACCGTCGGGTCGCCGGACGCCGGCAACAACAGCGCGGTAAACCGCTCAAGGGTTTGAGCGCGCGACCCAACGAGGTAGCGCAAGTCGTACCCGGGGGTTATCACCAGCCCGGACAACCCCGCGCCGGCGGTCGCGGCGGCGGCCGCCGCCAGCCGGTGGGCATACACCTCGGCGTCGAACCGATGAGAATCCATGGCAGCCAGGCTAATGCTCGATTGCCGGGCGCCTCCTCCCCCGCCTTGCGGCCGCATCGTCGCCAGGCTAACCGCGGCCGCCAGGACGCTGGCAGGATAGCCGCATGCCTGCGCCGCTATTGCTGCTCGACGGGGCCAGCATGTGGTTCCGATCGTATTTCGGGGTGCCGTCCTCGATCACCTCCCCCGACGGCCGGCCCGTCAACGCCGTGCGCGGATTCATCGACTCGATGGCCGTGGTGATCAACCAGCAACGCCCCAGCCGGCTGGTGGTGTGCCTGGACCTGGATTGGCGACCGCAGTTCCGGGTGGACCTCGTCCCGTCGTACAAGGCGCATCGCGTCGCGGTGCCAGAGCCCGAGGGCGAGCCCGACGTCGAGGAGGTCCCGGACGACCTGACACCGCAGATCGACATGATCATGGAGCTGTTAGATGCCTTCGGAATCCCGACCGCGGGCGCCGAAGGTTTCGAGGCCGACGACGTGCTCGGCACGCTGGCCGCCCGCGAACGCCGTGACCCGGTGGTGGTAGTCAGCGGCGACCGCGATCTGTTGCAGGTGGTGTCCGACGATCCGGTCCCGGTGCGGGTGCTCTACCTCGGTCGCGGGCTGACCAAAGCCACCCTGTTCGGACCGACTGAGGTCGCCGAACACTATGGCGTGCCGGTGCACCGGGCCGGGGCGGCCTACGCGGAGTTCGCGCTGATGCGCGGCGATCCGTCCGACGGCCTGCCGGGGGTGCCGGGTGTCGGCGAGAAGACCGCGGCGGCCCTGCTGGCTCAGCACGGGTCGCTGGAACGGATCCTGGCGGCCGCCAACGACCCGAAATCGAAGATGGCCAAGGGTTTGCGCTCGAAACTGCTGGGCGCTGCCGACTACATCGAGGCCGCCGGTCAGGTGGTGCGGGTGGCCACCGACGCGCCCGTCAGCCTGTCGACGCCGACCGACGCGCTACCGCTGGCGGCCGACGACCCGCAACGCACCGCGAAGCTGGCGACCAAACTGGGCGTCGGGTCCTCGATAGCCCGGTTGCAAAAAGCGCTCGACGCGCTGCCGGCGTAGCGGCTACTGCGGGCGGCCGACCTCGTAGGTGCCCTTGTTGTCCTGGAAGGTCACCGTCACGTGCTTGGGGGCGCCATCGATGCTGACGTCGCAGTCGAACGTGGCGCCCTTCTTGACGGTGGGGTTCTGGCCGTGGTTGCACTTGACGTTTTGGACGTTCTTGGCCCCGTAGCCGTTGGTCTCGTCGGACAGGACTTGCTGGACACCCGTCTGCGCCTTATTGACGTCCAGCTTGGTGGTGACGAAGAACCCGGGCTGCCAGAAGCCGAGTATCAGCACGACCGCGATGAGCAGGAAGGCGATCACCCCACCCACGCCGGCGATCAGGCCGACCGACCGCTTCTTGGCCGGCTGCTGGTCGTACAGCGGGTACTGCTGCGGGTACTGCCCCGGCTGACCGTACTGCCCCGGCTGACCATATTGCCCGGGCTGGCCATACTGCCCGGGCTGCCCGTACTGCCCCGGCTGGCCATACTGGCCGGGCTGCCCGTACTGCCCCGGCTGCGCGTACTGGCCAGGCTGCGCGTACTGCCCGGGCTGCTGATAGCCGGGCTGCTGCGGATATTGCTGCGGGTACGCCTGTTCGGTCGGCTGCTGGTACTGCGGGTACTCGGCGGGCGGCGTGTACGCCGGGGCCTGCCACGTCGCCTCCTGGCCCGGCTGCTGCTGCCAGGGAGAACCGACCTGGGTCGGTTCGGAGGAGCTATCGCCACCTTGGCCGGGCGGTTGCCACTGCTGTTCCGGTCCCTGCGGTCCGCTCATCGTCTCTCCTCAGCCCCTTGTGTCCTGGCACGAATCATCGCCGTTGTGATTTCCGCATCTACGGTAGCTTCGGCTCAGCCTACCCGGCGTCAACAGCGACGACGCCGCGCCGAACGTCATTGATGGCGCGTTTCGCGGTGGCCCGCAGCTCCGGATCCGGGGCGGCGTTGCGAACCTGGTCCAACAGGTCTAGCACCTGGCGGCACCAGCGCACGAAATCCCCCGCCAGCAGCGGCGAGCCGCTGCCGACCGGGTCGACGGCCGCCAGCGCGGCGGCCAGGTCGCCCGTCTTGGCCCAGCGGTAGATGACGTTGACGAAACCGTCGTCGGGCTCCCGACTGGGCGCGATCCGGTGCGTCTGCTCGTCGGCGCGCAACACATACGACAGCCGCGACGTTTGCTGCAGCGCCTGCCGCACTCGCTGAGTTGGCGCCTCGGCGGCGAACGCCGCACGCGGGCCCTCACCACCCCTGCTCTCGTACAGCACCGCCGAGACCACCGCGGCCAGCTCGGCGGGCTTCAGATCGGCCCACGCGCCGGTGCGAAGGCATTCGGCGACCAGGAGATCGCTCTCGCTGTAGATGCGCGCCAGCAGCCGGCCGTCGTCGGTAACGCGGGGATCGGTGTCCGGGCCTTGAATGAAGCCACGCTCGGTGAGCAGGCCGACGATCCGGTCGAACGTCCGCGCCAGCGAATTGGTCGCGGCGGCAACCTTTTTCTCCAATTGGGCGTTGTCGCGTTCAATCCGCAGGTAGCGCTCGGCCTGCCGGACTTGGGCGTCCAGGCCGGGGTTGTTGTGCGACGGGTGCCGACGAAGCTCCTCACGCAACGACGCCAACTCGGGGTCGTGGAAGCCGTCGTGGTCGCCGCGGCCGCTGCGACGCCTGGCGGGAACGACCAGTCCGGCCGCCGCCGAACGCAGGGCCGACGCCAGGTCACGCCGCACCCGTGGTTGGCGATGCTCGACCCGCTTGGGCAACGGCATCGAACCGACCGGGGCCGCCGCTCCCGAGTAGTCGGCCGTCGAAATCCTTCCGGCCCAGCGATTTTCGGTGAGCACCAACGGACGCGGATCTTCGCCGTCGCGGGCCGATTCCAGCACCACTGCCAACCCGCCGCGCCGGCCGTGGGTGATGTTGATGATGTCCCCGCGCCGCAGCGCCGCCAGCGCGTCGCTGGCCGCCTGCCGTCGCTGCAGGCGCGACGCGCGCGACTGCGCGCGCTCCATCTCGGTGATGCGCGCACGCAGCCGGGCATAGTCGAGGATCGGTGCCTGGCGCCCG
The DNA here is from genome assembly GCF_001667585.1 of Mycobacterium sp. E2733. Lineage (GTDB taxonomy): Bacteria > Actinomycetota > Actinomycetes > Mycobacteriales > Mycobacteriaceae > Mycobacterium. Next base: position 14,733 of record NZ_LZJZ01000094.1, on the reverse strand, counting down.
CCCAACTCGGCGGCGATCTCGCCGAGCATTGCGCTGCCGCGCTCGATACCGCGGACCAGGCCGACGACCGAGCGGTCGGCCTGATACTGGGCGAATGACTGCTCCAGCAGCCGATGCGCCTGCTCGGGACCCATCTGCTGCACCAGGTTGATCGTCATGTTGTACGACGGGGCGAAGGAGCTGCGCAGGGGGAACGTCCGGGTGGACGCCAGGCCCGCAACCGCTGATGGCTCGGTGGTTTCTTCGGCGGGGTTCCAAAGCACCACCGCGTGGCCCTCGACGTCGATGCCGCGCCGCCCGGCGCGCCCGGTCAGCTGCGTGTACTCCCCCGGCGTCAGCGGCATGTGCTGCTCGCCGTTGAACTTCACCAGCCGTTCGAGCACCACCGTGCGGGCCGGCATGTTGATGCCGAGCGCCAAGGTCTCGGTGGCGAAGACCGCCTTGACCAGGCCGGCGGTGAACAGCTCCTCGACGGTGTGCCGAAAGACCGGCAACATCCCGGCGTGGTGGGCCGCCAGACCACGCAACAGCCCCTCGCGCCACTCGTAGTAGCCGAGCACCGCCAGGTCGGCGTCGGCAAGATCGCCGCACCGGTGCTCGATCACCTCGGCGATCTGCGCGCGCTCCTCCTCGGTGGTCAGCCGGAGCGGCGAGCGCAGGCACTGTTGGACGGCGGCGTCGCAGCCGGCGCGAGAGAACACGAACGTGATCGCCGGCAGCAGCCCCTCGGAGTCCAGGGTCGCGATCACGGCCGCCCGGCCGGGCGGCCGGTAGAACCGCGGCCGGCCTGCCGCACCGCGTCCGCCGCGCCCTCTCCGCGGCTGCCAGTCCGACATCCGGTCCGCTTCACGGCGATGCGCGATGTGGCGCACCAGGTCCGGGCTGACGCGCGGCTCGTAGCCGGCAGCGGGTTGCTCGCCGGGCGCCGAGTTTCGGTAGTCGAACAGGTCGAAAAGCCGCTTGCCCACCAAGACGTGTTGCCACAGCGGCACCGGCCGATGCTCGTCGACCACCACGGTCGTATCGCCCCGCACCGTTTGGATCCAGCCACCGAATTCCTCGGCGTTGCTCACCGTCGCCGACAGGCTGACCACCCGCACCTCGTCGGGCAGGTGCAGGATCACTTCTTCCCATACCGGGCCGCGCATCCGGTCGGCCAGGAAATGCACCTCATCCATCACCACGTAGGAAAGCCCTTGCAGCGCGGGCGAATCGGCATAGAGCATGTTGCGCAGCACCTCGGTGGTCATCACCACCACCGGAGCGTCCGCATTCACCGACATGTCGCCGGTGAGCAGGCCGATCCGGTCGCGGCCGTAGCGCGCGGTCAGGTCGGTGTGTTTCTGGTTGCTCAGCGCCTTGAGCGGCGTGGTGTAGAAGCACTTGCCGCCGGCGGCCAGCGCCAGGTGTACGGCGAATTCGCCCACCACCGTTTTGCCGGCCCCGGTCGGCGCGCAGACCAGCACGCCGTGGCCTCGTTCCAGCGCCGCGCACGCCCGCTGCTGAAAGCCGTCCAGCGCAAAGGGCAATTCCGCGGTGAACCGGGTCAGCTCGACGAGTTCCGTCACGTCCTGCGGCACCGACGGTTTAGGTGACATCGTCATGCTGGCCGGCGGTGAACGACGGCTGCCGCGCCGGCTCGTGTATCGGTGCGGGCGTCTCGATCACCGATGCCTCGTCGTCCGGGATCGCCGCCTGGGCTTCGCGCTTGGCCTTCCGCCTGTCGTGGAGGCGGGCGATCTGGATGGCGAACTCGAGGAGTACCGACAGCGCCACGCCGAGGGCGGTCATCGAAAACGGGTCTGACCCTGGGGTGAAAACGGCCGCGAACACGAACATCGCGAAAATCAGGCCGCGCCGCCAGGATTTGAGCCGCTCGTATGGCAGCACACCGGTCATGTTGAGCATGACGATCAGCAGCGGGAACTCGAAGCTGACCCCGAACACCACCAGCAGGTTGATCAGAAACCCGAAATACCGGTCCCCGGACAGCGCGGTCACCTGCACGTCGCTGCCGACCGTCAGCAAGAAGCCGAGCGCCTTGGACAGCACGAAGTACGCCAACACTGCACCCGTGACGAAGAGCACCGCGGCGGGGACCACGAATCCGACCGCGAAGCGGCGCTCCTTCTGGTACAGCCCCGGGGTGATGAACGCCCACAGTTCGTAGAACCACACCGGACAGGCCAGGACCACCCCCGCGGTCAGCCCGACCTTTAGCCGCAACATGAACTGGTCGAACGGCGCCGTCGCCAGCAGTCGGCATTGACCGTCGGCGCTGATGCTCGCGCGCGCCGATTGGGGCAGGGAGCAGTACGGGTGGCGCAGCCATTCGCCGAGGCTCTCCAGGCCGAAGATCGAATGCGAGTACCAGACGAACCCGAAGATCGTGGTGATGAGGATCGCGGCCAGCGAGATCAGCAATCGGGTGCGCAACTCGGTCAGGTGATCGACGAGCGACATCGTCGCGTCGGGATTGGTGCGGCTGCGCCTGTTGCGCGGATTGAGGCGCTTCAGCACGCCGGCAGTGCGCGCTGAAACCTTGAAAACTTTCACGACGCTCGTTCAGTTGCGCGCGGGCACCGCGACGATGACGGCGGGCTACGCCGGGCGTGCTTCGGAGTGCCCCTGCTCGGCGGCCGGCGCGTCGACACGCTGCGACTGCACGGGCGTGGGGTTCGCCGCGGACGGGGCGTTGTCGGTCGCGCTTTTCGTCTCCAGGGCCGACGACTCCGCTTTGTTCTCGGTCTGCATTTCGCGCAGCTCAGACTTGAAGATGCGCATCGACTTGCCCAACGAACGTGCTGCATCGGGGAGCTTCTTGGCACCAAAAAGCAGGATCACCACCACAGCGAGGATTGCCCAGTGCCACGGACTAAGACTGCCCAATTTGATTACCTCCAGACGTCTACCCGATGCTACCGCAGTGCGGCGGTCCACCGGGCCGCCCGCGCCGTGGCCTCAGCGGGTAAGCGCCTGATAGGACTCGCACGCGGCCGCCGCCGCATCCCGGACACGTCGTGCGAGTGAGTCGGGTTCAAGCACCCGCACGTCCGCCCCGAAGCCCAGCACCAGGCGCGTCATCCAGTCCTCGGAGGCATAGGTCATCACCGCGTCGCAGGATCCGTCTGGCAACTCCCGCACCTCACGCATCGGGTAGTACTCGAACATCCAGGACGCCGACGGCGCGACCCGCAGTTTGGCCGATGGCAGTGACGGGTCGCCGTCGAACAGAGAGGTGTCCGGCGGCGCCTGCAGCGCCAGTTCCGGCGGAGCCGCGGGCTCGTCCAATTCGGTCGCATCCACGATCCGGTCGAAGCGAAAAAGCCGCACCCCTTCCGCTTCCCGTGACCAGGCCTCCAGGTAGCTGTGGCCGCCGATCAGCAGCACCCGGACGGGGTCGACGATCCGGCTGGTCAGGGTGTCATGCGACGCGGAGTAATAGTCGATGGCCAGCGCGTGTTTGTGCTGCACGGCCGCGCGGACGGCGGCCGCCGCGCGGCTCTCCGCGGGCGCGCGTTCGTCGGCCGCTGCCGCCGAGCCGGTGGCGTCGTGCCCGATGGCGCCGGCCGCGGCCTCGATCTTGGCGATCGCGCTGCGCGCCGCCTCCGGGTCGACGACGCCCGGGATGTCGGCGAGCGCCCGCAGCGCCACCAGCAGGCCGGTGGCCTCCGGCGAGGTGAGCTTGAGCGGCCGGTCGATGCCCGCGGAGAACGTCACCTCGATGGTGTCGCCGGAGAACTGGAAATCGATCAGGTCACCCGGGTAGTAGCCGGGCAGGCCGCACATCCACAGCTGGTTGAGGTCCTCTTCCAGTTGCTTGGCGGATACCCCGAGGTCGGCGGCCGCCTTGGCCCGGGTGACACGCGGATTGGCCTGGAAGTACGGCACCATGTTGAGCAGCCGGATCAATCGGGTGGATATCGGAGTCACGTGCGGTCCACCTCCTGGACGTGGGCGCGCAGCCGCGCCAGCACGTCCTCGCGCAGCGACTGCGGCTCGAGGACGACGGCGTCGGCGCCGTAGCCGGCGATGTCGCGAGCCAGCCGGTCGCTCGATCCGATGTCGATTTCGATTACCTCTCCGTCGCGGCCGTCCAGTTGTCGTGTGCCGGTGGGTTTCCCGGCCCGCCGCAACGCCGTGGCCCGCCCGTCGGCGACCCATACCCGCGCCTGCCCACCGGTCGGGACCTCGGCCACCGTGCGGGCGACGATCTGGCGCAGGTCCACATCCTCGGGCACGACGACCGCCCCGGGCGCGCCGATCGGCCTGACCTCCGCGCCGATCCGCGACAGCCTGAAGGTGCGGGTGGCGTCGCGGTCGCGGTCGTGGCCCACCAGATACCAGCGGCCCTTCTGGGTGACGACGCCCCACGGTTCCACGGTGCGCACGCTGTACGGCTCGGCCCGTGACGGCCGGTGCGGGAACTGCACCGCCTGCCGGGAGTCGATGGCCGCCAACAGGATTCCGAGCACCTCTTCCGATCCGCGCAGCCCTGGCACGCCGGCGGGCGAGGCGATGGCCACCGGCGCGTCCGGGTCGACGTCCACCCCGGCGGCGCGCAGCTTGAGCAACGCACCCTGCGTGGCGGTGATCAGTTCGGGCGACTCCCACAGTTGCGTCGCGACGGCGACCGCGGCCGCCTCGTCCGAGGTCAGCTCGACGGCCGGCAGCGAGTAGGCGTCGCGGTTGATGCGGTAACCCTCGGTGGGATCCATGGCCGAAGCCCTACCGACCTCGAGCGGGATGCCGAGATCGCGCAGCTCGTTCTTGTCGCGCTCGAACATGCGGGAGAACGCCTCGGCGCTGGGACTGTCCGCGTAACCGGCCACGCTGGACCTGATTTTCTCTGCGCTGATATAGCCGCGGGTGGACAGCAGCGCAATGACGAGATTGACCAACCGCTCAACTTTCGAGGTCGCCATTCGCACCAGGTTATAGCTGGCGCTCGCCCCCCGCCTGCACCGGCTGGCGAGTCGCAGGATCAACAATCGCCACATCAGTCACGAGCTCGTGAGCACCCCATCCTCTGGAAAATTGATAGCGCCGGCGCTATCGCGTTCGCGGCGCCGGCACAGGCAGCCACGGTGGGGCTGGAGTGACGGGTGCGACCAATGGTGAGCGGTTGAGCTACATGCTGGCGATCAGCCGCTTCACCCGCTCGTCGACCGCACGGAACGGGTCCTTGCACAGCACCGTGCGCTGCGCCTGGTCGTTGAGCTTGAGGTGCACCCAGTCGACGGTGAAGTCGCGGCCCGCGGCCTGGGCGGCGCTGATGAACTCCCCGCGCAGCCGGGCGCGGGTGGTCTGCGGCGGGTGGTCGACCGCCTCCGTGATCTCCTCGTCGGTGGTGACGCGTGCCGCGAGGCCCTTGCGCTGCAGCAGGTCGAAGACACCGCGCCCGCGCTTGATGTCGTGGTAGGCCAGGTCCAGCTGGGCGATCTTGGGGTCGGACAGCTCCATGTCGTAGCGGTCCTGGTAGCGCTGGAACAGCTTGCGCTTGATCACCCAGTCGATTTCGGTGTCGACCTTGGCGAAGTCCTGGCTCTCGACGGCGTCGAGCTGACGTCCCCACAGGTCGACGACCTGCTCGATCTGGGCGTTGGGCTCCCGGGTCTGCAGGTGCTCGACGGCGCGGCTGTAGTACTCGCGCTGGATGTCCAGCGCGCTGGCCTGACGCCCGCCCGCCAGCCGCACCGGCCGCCGGCCGGTGACGTCGTGGCTGACCTCGCGGATGGCGCGGATGGGGTTGTCCAGCGAGAAGTCGCGGAAGGGTACGCCGGCCTCGATCATCTCCAGCACCAGCGCGGCGGTGCCCACCTTGAGCATCGTGGTGGTCTCGCACATGTTGGAGTCGCCGACGATCACGTGCAACCGCCGGTACTTCTCGGCGTCGGCGTGCGGCTCGTCGCGGGTGTTGATGATCGGGCGGCTGCGGGTGGTGGCCGATGAGACGCCTTCCCAGATGTGCTCGGCACGTTGGGAAAGGCAGAACGTCGCCGCCTTGGGGGTTTGCAGCACCTTGCCGGCCCCGCAGATCAGCTGGCGGGTGACCAGGAACGGCAGCAGCACGTCCGAGATTCGGGAGAACTCACCGGCCCGCACGATCAGGTAGTTCTCGTGGCAGCCGTAGGAGTTGCCCGCCGAGTCGGTGTTGTTCTTGAACAGGTAGATGTCGCCGCCGATGCCCTCGTCGGCGAGCCGCTGTTCGGCGTCGATGAGCAGGTCTTCCAGCACCCATTCGCCGGCCCGGTCGTGGGTGACCAGCTGCACCAGGCTGTCGCACTCGGCCGTCGCGTACTCGGGGTGGCTGCCCACGTCGAGATACAGGCGGGCGCCGTTGCGGAGGAAAACGTTGGAGCTGCGCCCCCAGGACACGACGCGCCGGAAGAGATAACGGGCAACCTCATCCGGGGACAGGCGGCGATGGCCATGGAAGGTGCAGGTGACACCGAACTCGGTCTCGATGCCCATAATTCGTCGCTGCACGTAATCGAGGGTACTGGTTGTCCGACCGGGAGTGCGCGGAAGCCGCGCCTACGCGTCCCGACGAGTTTCGCGCGGCCCGCTAGCGCGTCCCGGGACGGCTCACCAGCATCGTGAACACCAGCGGTTCCAGGACCGCACGTGTTGCCCTCGGTGTTCTGCCTTCAGCGAACACGATCGATGTGGCCCGGTTTCAGCCCGCGGAGTCGCCGTTCGACTCCGGCGCTTCGCCGTTGGTGTCCGGCTGCTTCGAATCCCCCTCGTGCAGCAGGCTTTCCAGGGTGGCACGATTGATCCGCCGGAATGCCCGCCGCGGCCGGTTGACGTCCAGGATGGCAACCTCCAGGCTGCCCACATCCGGAGACACCTGATCGCCGTTGGAACCGTCCGAACCGCCGGCCCGCAACGCCTTCACGGCGATCTGCGTCGCGTCGCGCAGGTCGGCGTTCTCGGCGTAGGACTCCTTGAGCGCGGTCGTGATCGGCTCCGTCGTCCCGCCCATCACCACGAAATGCGGCTCGTCAGCGATCGACCCGTCGTAGGTGATGCGGTACAACTCAGGCGGTTTCGTCTCGCCGTAGTGCGCGACCTCGGCGACGCACAACTCCACCTCGTACGGCTTGGCCTGCTCGGTGAAGATGGTGCCCAGGGTTTGCGCGTAGACGTTGGCCAGCTGTCGCCCCGTCACGTCGCGGCGGTCGTAGGCGTAGCCCCGGGTGTCGGCGAACTGGATTCCGCCGCGCCGCAGGTTGTCGAACTCGTTGAACTTGCCCGCGGCCGCGAAGCCCACGCGGTCGTAGAGCTCGCTGATCTTCTGCAGGGACCGCGACGGGTTCTCCGCCACAAACAGCACGCCGCCGGCGTAGACCAGCGCGACCACGCTCTTGCCGCGTGCGATGCCTTTGCGTGCGAGCTCGCTGCGCTCGCGCATCGCCTGCTCGGGCGATATGAAATAAGGAAAGCTCACTTCTCACCGCCATCGGGGCCGAAAGTGTCTGCGCGCGAGCGGCTTTCGATGACCTCGCGGGCCAGCTCGGCGATCCGCTGCTCGGGCACCTCGGCCGCCCCTTCGGCACCGATGGTGACCGCCGTCGGGTAGATGCCGCGAACCAAGTCGGGTCCGCCGGTCGCTGAATCGTCATCGGCGGCGTCGTACAGCGCCTCGACGGCCACCCGCACCGCGGAATCGGCATCGACCACCCGCGAGTACAACTTCTTGATCGACGACTTGGCGAAGATCGACCCCGAACCCACCGACTGATAGCCCTCTTCCTCCACGTTCCAGCCGCCGGCGGCGTCGAACGAGACGATCCGGCCGGCGCCCTCGGGGTCGGGCGCGTCGATGTCGTACCCCGCCAGCAGCGGCAGGGCCACCAGTCCCTGCATCGCGGCGGCCAGGTTCCCGCGCACCATGATCGCGAGCCGGTTCACCTTCCCGGCGAATGTGAGCGGCACGCCTTCGAGCTTCTCGTAGTGCTCGAGTTCCACCGCGTAGAGGCGGGCGAACTCGACGGCGATGGCCGCGGTGCCCGCGATACCCGTGGCGGTGTAGTCGTCGGTGACGTACACCTTCTTCACGTCGCGGCCGGCGATCATGTTGCCCTGGGTGGAGCGACGGTCCCCGGCGATGACGACGCCGCCGGGATATTTCAGGGCGACGATGGTGGTGCCGTGCGGCAGCTGCGAGCCGGCCCCGCCGGTTGGCGCCCCGCCGAGGCTCGCCGGAAGTAGTTCCGGCGCTTGGCGGCGCAGGAAGTCAGCAAACGAGGACAGGTCTACGGCTGGATTTGCCGGGAGTGCGGAGTTAGTGGACAGGCGATCAGAGAACGGCCAGGTCACTGTCCGCCCTTTTGGACGTATGCCCGGACGAAGTCTTCAGCGTTCTCCTCGAGGACGTCATCGATCTCGTCGAGCAGATCGTCGGTGTCCTCGGCTAGCTTCTCGCGGCGCTCCTGGCCCGCGGCCGTGCTGTCGGCGAAGTCGTCGTCGTCGCCGCCACCACCGCCACGCTTGGTCTGCTCCTGAGCCATCGCCGGCCTCCTGCTTCATCTGAACTTGTTCAGCGGCTTGCCTGGTTCCTGAGCCACACTGCCCCGCTGATATTTCTCTACCCTACCGGTCAACCCCGACGTTCCCCGGTTTAACCGGCTTAGCTGGTGAGTTGTTCCACCAGTTCGGCGGCGCTGTCGACCGAGTCCAGCAGTGCTCCGACGTGCGCCTTGCTGCCGCGCAGCGGCTCTAGTGTCGGGATCCGCACCAGCGAATCGCCACCCAGGTCGAAGATCACCGAGTCCCAACTGGCCGCGGCGATGTCGGCTCCGAACCTGCGCAGGCATTCACCGCGGAAGTAGGCGCGCGTGTCGGTCGGCGGGTTGTCCACGGCGTCCAGCACCTGGTGTTCGGTGACCAGACGCTTCATCGAGCCACGCGCGACGAGCCGGTTGTACAGGCCCTTGTCCAGCCGGACATCGGAGTACTGCAGATCGACCAGGTGCAGCCGCGGCGCCGACCAGCTCAGGTTCTCCCGCTGCCGGAAGCCCTCCAGCAGGCGCAGCTTGGCCGGCCAGTCGAGCACCTCGGCGCATTCCATCGGGTCGCGTTCGAGTTGGTCGAGCACGTTCGCCCAGGTCTCCACGATGTCGGCCGCGCGGGGGTCGGGATCGCGGCAGTCGACCAGCTTCGCCACGCGGTCCAGGTAAATCCGTTGCAACGCAAGGGCGGTCAATTCGCGACCGTCGGCCAGCGCCACGGCGGCCCGCAGGGACGGGTCGCGGCTGATCGCATGGACCGCATGTACCGGCCGGGCCAGCACCAAATCGCTGAGGTCGATCCCGTGCTCCGGGCCGACTTCGATCAAGTCCAGCACCAGCGCCGTGGTGCCCAGCTTCAGATAGGTCGAGGTCTCGGCGAGGTTGGCGTCGCCGATGATGACATGCAGCCGGCGGTAGCGGTCGGCGTCGGCGTGCGGTTCGTCGCGGGTGTTGATGATGCCCCGCTTGAGCGTGGTTTCGAGGCCGACCTCGACCTCGATGTAATCGGAGCGCTGGGACAGCTGGAAGCCGGGTTCATCCCCGGAGGGCCCGATGCCGACGCGGCCGGAGCCGGTCACCACCTGGCGGGACACCAGAAAAGGGGTCAGTCCGGCGATGATCGACGAAAACGGCGTCTGCCGCGACATCAGGTAGTTCTCGTGCGCGCCGTAGGAGGCGCCTTTGCCGTCGACGTTGTTCTTGTAGAGCTGCAGCTTGGCGGCCCCGGGCACGCTGGCGACGTGCCGGGCGGCGGCCTCCATGACCCGCTCGCCGGCCTTGTCCCAGATCACCGCGTCGAGCGGGTCGGTGCACTCGGGCGCCGAGTATTCGGGGTGGGCGTGGTCGACGTAGAGCCGCGCCCCGTTGGTCAGAATCATGTTGGCGGCGCCGACCTCGTCGGCGTCGACCACCGGCGGCGGCCCGGCCGAACGGCTCAGGTCGAAACCGCGGGCGTCGCGCAGCGGTGATTCCACCTCGTAGTCCCAGCGGGTGCGTTTCGCGCGCTGAATGCCGGCGGCGGCGGCATAGGCCAGGACCGCCTGGGTCGAGGTGAGGATCGGGTTGGCCGTCGGGTCCGACGGTGATGAAATGCCGTACTCGACCTCCGTCCCGATAATCCGTTGCATGGCCTAAGCGTAGGCCCGGCGACGATGCGCCCCGCGCGGCGGGGCGTTGAGGAGCCGGGCGATCGGGTCCAGCCCGGCGACGATGCGCCCCGCGCGGCGGGGCGTTGAGGAGCCGGGCGATCGGGTCCAGCCCGGCGACGATGCCCCCCGCGCGGCGGGGCGTGCAACAGGCGGATGCCCACAGTCGCTCAACGACCAGCGCGGGCGACTTGCCCGCCGTAGGGTGACCCGGCATGGACGTAACTCTGCGCCACACGCCGAGTCGCCGAGGCCCTGCGAGCGGCGCGGCCGAAAACTGGTTCCTGGAGCGGGGTTTGCCGTCAGTGCTGACGAGGCGCGCCCGGTGGCGGCGGCTCTGGCCGCGCTCGGCGCCGATACTGGCGGCGTACGCGACCCTGCAGGGCAGCATCCTGCCGGTGTATCTGATCACCGACGGCCACGACGTCGAAATCACCGGAACCCCAACGACTTCCGAATGGGCCGTGCTGGCGATCGTCGGTCTCAGCGTTCCGCTGATGGCGCTGGCGGGCTGGCTGGTTTCCCGGTCACGGAACGGGCGGGTGCGCGCGGCAATAGCGACCGCGTCGGTTCTGGTCGTGGCGTGCGTCGGAGTGACGACGGGGGACGCCGCGCAACTGCCGCAGCAGGCCGCTGTGGTCGCCGTCGTGCTGATCCTCACGGGCTTCGGCGTCGGCTCGGTGGTCGGCTGGGCGGTGCGAATGATGCTGTCGCATTTCGCCATGGTGGGCGCGCTGGCGGTTCGCGCGTTGCCGGTCGTGCTGCTGACGGCGTTGGTGTTCTTCAACACCTATGTCTGGCTGATGGCCGCGACGATCAGCGGAAACCGGCTGGGGATGGCCATGGCGTTCCTGGTCTCCATCGCGGCCGCCTTCGTCGTCTCCGCCACCGTGGAACGGGTCCGGCCGATGCTGAAGTCGACGGCGGCCCTGCCCGAGGAGACCGAGAACCTCGCCGGCACGCCGTTCGCGGCCATGCCGGACGCCCGTGACCGCGCACCCCTGAAGAAGACGGAACGCCTCAACGTCGTCTTCGTTCTGGCCGCCTCCCAACTGGCGCAAATCCTGGTGGTAGCGGTGGTGACCGCCGCGATTTACCTCATTCTGGGACTGATCGTGCTCAGCCCCGATCTGCTCAACGAATGGACCCACACCTACAAGAGCACCGCGACCGTCCTGGGATTCACGCTGCCCGTTCCGGATTCGTTGGTGCACATGAGCCTCTTCCTCGGCGCGCTGACCTTCATGTACATCAGCGCCCGAGCGGCCGGGGACTCCGAGTACCGCTCCACGTTTCTGGACCCGCTGATCGAGGACCTGCACACCACCCTGATCGCGCGCAAGCGCTACCGCGGCGCCGTCGCACCGTCCGCGCGTGCTGTTGACGCCGCCGACGGCAGTGACTAGCTTCACCGTGTGTCCGCCCCCGAATCCGACCACGTCGGTAAACACGCGCTCAACCTGGTCGGAAAGCGCTACGGCGAGGTGCTGCTGGTAACCGCCGGCGAGGCCGGCCCGCAGGCAACGGTCTACAACAGCTTTCCCCTCAACGACTGCCCCGCCGAATTGTGGTCCGCGCTCGACCCGCACGCCATCGCCGCCGAAAACGGCGTGGCCGCAGCGCTGCTCAACGGTCCGCGATACTGGCTGATGAACGCCATCGAAAAAGAAGCCCAAGGCCCCCAGGTGACGAAGACCTTCGGTGGAATCGAGATGATCCAGCAGGCCACCGTCCTGTTGTCCTCGACGAATCCCGCGCCCTACATCCCCAACAAGGTCAATCGCCACACGGTCTTCGTCTTCAACGCCGGCCAACAGATCTACGAACTCATCGACCCCCAGGGACAGCACTGGGTGATGCAGACCTTGAGCCAGGTCGCCGACCCCAACCTGTCGCAGGCCGACCTGCCGCGACTCGCCGACCGGCTCGACTTGCCGGCGGGATGGACCTACCAGCCGCGTGTCCTCGCCGACGAACTGCGCGTGGACACCAGGACCCGGGCGGCCCAAGTGCTGCAGGACAATCTAACCAACAGCTATTCGCTGGTGACCGACTGACTTTCAACGGCACCGGGCCGACACCTGAACCACGGCGCCGCGATGCGGCGCGTCAGGTGCGCGGTTCAAGTGTCGGCGCGGCTTAGCCCTACAGGTATTGGCCCAGGTTGGATTCGGTGTCGATGGCCCGCGACGCGCTCGAGCTCTTGCCGGTGACCAGCGTGCGAATGTAGACGATCCGCTCGCCCTTCTTGCCCGAGATCCGCGCCCAGTCATCGGGGTTGGTCGTGTTGGGCAAGTCTTCGTTCTCGGCGAACTCGTCGACGATCGAGTCGAGCAGATGCTGGATGCGCAGACCCGGTTGCCCGGTCTCCAGCACCGACTTGATCGCGTTCTTCTTCGCCCGGTCGACGACGTTCTGGATCATGGCCCCGGAGTTGAAGTCCTTGAAGTACATGACTTCTTTGTCACCGTTGGCGTAGGTGACCTCCAGGAACCGGTTGTCGTCGATCTCGGCGTACATCCGCTCGACGACCTTTTCGATCATCGCCCGGATGCAGGCCGAACGGTCGCCCCCGAACTCGGCGAGATCGTCGGCATGCACGGGCAGCGTCTCGACCAGGTACTTCGAGAAGATGTCTTGTGCCGCTTCGGCGTCGGGCCGCTCGATCTTGATCTTCACGTCCAGGCGGCCGGGCCGCAGGATCGCGGGGTCGATCATGTCCTCACGGTTGGAGGCGCCGATCACGATGACGTTCTCGAGCCCCTCCACCCCGTCGATCTCACTCAGCAGCTGCGGGACCACTGTGGTCTCGACGTCGGAGGAGACCCCGGTGCCGCGGGTGCGGAAGATCGAGTCCATCTCGTCGAAGAACACGATCACCGGTGTTCCCTCGGACGCCTTCTCCCGCGCCCGCTGGAAGATCAGCCGGATGTGCCGCTCGGTCTCGCCGACGAACTTGTTCAGCAGCTCCGGGCCCTTGATGTTGAGGAAGTAGGACTTCGCCTCGCGCGCGTCGTCGCCACGCACCTCGGCCATCTTCTTGGCGAGTGAGTTCGCCACCGCCTTGGCGATCAACGTCTTCCCACAGCCGGGCGGGCCGTACAGCAGCACACCCTTGGGTGGGCGCAGCGCGTACTCCCGATACAGCTCCTTGTGCAGGAAGGGCAGCTCCACGGCGTCGCGGATCTGCTCGATCTGGCGGGTCAGGCCACCGATGTCCTGGTAACTGACGTCGGGCACCTCTTCCAGAACCAGGTCTTCGACCTCGGCCTTGGGGATGCGCTCGAACGCGTAGCCCGCCTTGGTGTCGACCAGCAACGAGTCGCCCGGGCGCAGCTTGCGCGGCCTGGTGTCGTCGTTGAGCGCGTCGGGGTGGCCCTCCGGCAGGTCCTCGGCCACCAGCGGTTCGGCGAGCCACACGATGCGCTCCTCGTCGGCGTGACCGACGACCAACGCGCGGTGCCCGTCGGCCAACAGCTCACGCAACGTGGAGATCTCGCCGACCGATTCGTAGGTGCCGGCCTCGACCACGGTGAGCGCCTCGTTGAGGCGAACCGTCTGGCCCTTGCGCAACGACGCGACGTCGATGTTCGGCGAGCAGGTCAGGCGCATCTTGCGACCCGAGGTGAACACGTCGACCGTGTCGTCCTCGTGCGCTCCCAGCAACACGCCGTAACCACTCGGCGGCTGCCCGAGCCGATCGACCTCCTCGCGCAACGCCAGCAGTTGCTGGCGCGCCTCTTTGAGCGTCTCCATCAACTTCGAGTTGCGGGCCGCCAGCGAGTCGATACGGGCCTCGAGTTGGTGCACATCGCGCGCAGCGCGGGCGCCTTGCGCCCCGGCTGCATGCTCGAGTTGCTCGCGCAGCAGCGCTGCCTCGCGGCGTAATTCTTCCAATTCGGCAGCATCGCCGGGGGACATGCCTGACTCGCGGGGGGTACCGAATGATTCAGAACGCTCTGAGCCACCCATGTTGCGCTCCTTTCCCACACCGAATTGGCGCGGTGGATACTTCAAAGCTACCGGCGATTGACCGATGATGTGCGGAGTCAAATACCCACGAAAAGTTAAGATTTTCGTCTCGCTGGTAATCTCGGCCACTAATCTCGCTGATCGAAAGGGCCGCCGTGACCGCAAAAAGCCTCGCCACCGGCCTAGTCGGCTCAGCCGATGCCGGCGTAGCGAGCGCGGGTGTGAGTTCAGTTGCACCCGTTGGCCCGACCGCACGGCGGGCGCCCGCTTCACGCCGCACCCCGACCCCCCAGCCGGCCTGATCGACTGGATGCACCGACACCTGTCCGCAACGTTGAGCGCCGCCACCATCCTGGCGGCGGTCGGACTCTCGGGATGTTCGTCGCATCAGCAACCCCGAATCGCCTCCTCCATGCCCGCGGCGGCCCCCGCCACGTCGAGCACGGTCGTCATCTCTCCGACTACCCCGCTGCCGACGTCTGAAGCCCTTACCGACATCTTGACCCGGCTCGTCGACCCGAACGTACCCGGTATTAACAAGGTGAGTCTGGTCGAGGGCGCGACCCCGGAGAGCGCGGATACCCTGGGAAAGTTCGCCA
>NZ_LZJZ01000093.1 GCF_001667585.1 Mycobacterium sp. E2733 | reverse complement strand
GACGTGGCCCGCGCGGCGGGCATCAGCCGGCAGACCATCTACAACGAGTTCGGTTCGCGGCAGGGCCTGGCGCAGGGTTACGCCCTGCGCCTGGCCGATCGCCTGGTCGACGCGGTCGGAGGCGCGATCGACGCTAACGTTGGCAATATCTACCAAGCATTTCTGCAGGGCTTTCGCGCCTTCTTCGCGGAGTCGGCGGCCGACCCGCTGGTGATCTCGCTGCTGACCGGTGTCGCCAAGCCGGACCTGCTGCAGATCATCACCACCGACAGCGGGCCCATCATCACCCGGGCGTCGGAACGGCTGAGTGCGGCATTCACCCACAGCTGGGTGGCCACCAGCGACGAGGACGCCGGCGTGCTGGCGCGGGCCATCGTGCGACTGGCGATGAGCTACGTGTCGATGCCGCCCGAGGCCGACCACGACGTCGCGGCGGACCTGGCGCGGCTCATGACGCCGTTCGCGGAGCGTCACGGCGTCGTCAACGTGCCCTGACGCCTGCTGCTCTCGGCGTCGCCGACTACAGTGGCGCAAGAGCGCATACCTAAGCTAAGTAATCCTCTTGGACCCTGAGCCGCAGAAGGAATGAGATTTATGACGACGACCGAAAGTTCGCTGACCGCCGACGTTCGCAACGGCATCGATTTCAAGGTCGCCGACCTGTCGTTGGCGGAATACGGTCGCCGGGACATCGAGCTCTCCGAGCAGGAGATGCCGGGTCTGATGTCGCTGCGCCGCGAGTACGCCGAGGTGCAACCGCTCAA
Organism: Mycobacterium sp. E2733; assembly: GCF_001667585.1. Taxonomy (GTDB): domain Bacteria; phylum Actinomycetota; class Actinomycetes; order Mycobacteriales; family Mycobacteriaceae; genus Mycobacterium. The sequence continues at coordinate 135,903 of NZ_LZJZ01000093.1, read as the reverse complement.
GGGGGCGCGCATCTCGGGCTCGCTGCACATGACGGTGCAAACCGCGGTCCTCATCGAGACCCTGGTCTCGCTGGGCGCGCAGGTGCGGTGGGCGTCGTGCAACATCTTCTCCACCCAGGACCACGCCGCCGCGGCGGTGGTCGTCGGCCCGCACGGCACCCCCGAGGAGCCGAAGGGCGTCCCGGTGTTCGCCTGGAAGGGCGAGACTTTGGAGGAGTATTGGTGGGCCGCCGAGCAGATGCTGACGTGGCCCGACGAGCCGGCGAACATGATCCTCGACGACGGCGGCGACGCGACCATGCTGGTTTTGCGCGGCGCGCAGTACGAGAAGGCCGGCGTGGTGCCTCCGGCGGAAGAGGATGACCCGACCGAGTGGAAGGTGTTCCTGGAGCTGCTGCGCAACCGGTTCGAGACCGACAAGGACAAGTGGACCAAGATCTCCGAGTCGGTCAAGGGCGTCACCGAGGAGACCACCACCGGCGTGCTGCGGCTCTACCAGTTCGCCGCGGCCGGCGACCTGGCCTTCCCGGCGATCAACGTCAACGACTCGGTGACCAAGTCCAAGTTCGACAACAAGTACGGCTGCCGCCACTCGCTGATCGACGGTATCAACCGCGGCACCGACGTGCTGATCGGCGGCAAGAAGGTGCTGGTCTGCGGCTACGGCGACGTCGGCAAGGGCTGCGCCGAGTCGGTCAAGGGCCAGGGGGCGCGCGTCGTCGTCACCGAGATCGACCCGATCAACGCCCTGCAGGCCCTGATGGAGGGCTACGACGTGGCGACGGTCGAGGACGCGATCGGCGATGCGGACATCGTCATCACCGCCACCGGTAACAAGGACATCATCACCCTCGAGCACATGAAGGCGATGAAGGACTATGCGGTCCTGGGCAACATCGGGCACTTCGACAACGAGATCCAGGTCGCGCAACTGGAGCGCTCCGGGGCGACCAAGACGAACATCCGGCCGCAGGTTGACGTCTGGACGTTCGGCGACAGCGGCAAGTCGATCATCCTGCTCTCCGAGGGCCGGCTGCTGAACCTCGGCAACGCCACCGGCCACCCGTCATTCGTGATGAGCAACAGCTTCTCCAACCAGGTGATCGCCCAGATCGAGCTGTGGACCAAGAACGACGAGTACGACAACGAGGTCTACCGGCTGCCCAAGCACCTCGACGAGAAGGTGGCCCGCATCCACGTCGAGGCGCTCGGCGGCAAGCTGACCAAGCTCACCAAGGAGCAGGCCGAGTACATCGGCGTCGACGTCGACGGTCCCTACAAGGCCGACCACTACCGCTACTGAGTCAGGTCGCTCTCCGAACGTGAAATTAGTTTCACGTTCGGCACCGAGTGTGAAAGTAACTTCACGCCCGGCGGGCCGATAGGCTCGGCGGCGTGCTGATCGCGATCGAAGGGGTTGACGGCGCGGGCAAGCGGACGCTGTCCGACGGGCTGCGCAGGGCCTTCGAGGCGGCCGGGAGGTCGGTGGCGATCGTGGCGTTCCCGCGCTACGGGAAGTCGGTGACCGCCGACGTCGCGGCCGAGGCCCTGCACGGCGAGCACGGCGATCTTGCGTCATCGGTGTACGCGATGGCGATGCTGTTCGCGCTCGACCGGGCGGGCGCCGTCGCGGACATCGAGGCGCTGCGCCGCGACCACGACGTGGTGATCCTGGATCGGTATGTCGCATCCAACGCGGCCTACAGCGCCGCGCGCCTGCACGAGGACGCGGGCGGGGCGGCGGCCGCCTGGGTGCTCGAGCTGGAGTACCGGCGGCTGGGGCTGCCCGCCCCCGACTGGCAGGTGCTGCTCGCGGTGCCGGCGGAGCTGGCCGGGCAGCGCGCCCGCAGCCGGGCGCAGTCCGACCCGGGCCGGGCGCGCGACAGCTACGAACGCGACCATGAACTGCAGCTGCGGACGGGCGCGGTCTACGCCGAGCTGGCCGCCGCGGGCTGGGGCGGACCCTGGCTGGTCGCCGACGCGGACGTCGATCCGGGTCGGCTGGCCGCCACCCTCATCGGCGCCAAGGAGGTCCCCGCAACCGCCCGGGAGGGCACGCCGGGGGCGCCGAGCACGCGATTTTGACCGGATTTGCATCCATATTTGCGGCTCGGCGCAAGAAACGCCCGTGTGGCGCGCCGGGTTTGTCCCGATCTGGTGACACCATGGACTGCATGAGGCAAAGGATTTTGGTCGTCGATGACGACGCTTCGCTGGCCGAGATGCTCACCATCGTGTTGCGTGGGGAGGGTTTCGACACCGCGGTCATCGGTGACGGCACCCAGGCCCTGACTGCGGTGCGCGAACTGCGCCCCGATCTGGTGTTGTTGGACCTGATGCTGCCGGGCATGAACGGCATCGACGTCTGTCGCGTGCTGCGCTCCGATTCGGGCGTGCCGATCGTGATGCTGACGGCCAAGACCGACACCGTGGACGTGGTCCTCGGCCTCGAGTCGGGCGCCGACGACTACATCATGAAGCCGTTCAAGCCCAAGGAGCTGGTGGCCCGGGTACGGGCGCGGCTGCGGCGCAATGACGACGAGCCGGCCGAGATGCTCTCCATCGCCGACGTCGAGATCGACGTGCCGGCGCACAAGGTGACCCGCAACGGCGAGCAGATCTCCCTGACGCCGCTGGAATTCGACCTGCTGGTCGCATTGGCGCGTAAACCCCGGCAGGTGTTTACTCGTGATGTGCTGCTCGAACAGGTGTGGGGCTACCGTCACCCAGCGGACACCCGCTTGGTGAACGTGCACGTCCAGCGTCTCCGGGCCAAGGTTGAGAAAGACCCTGAGAACCCGACCGTGGTGTTGACCGTTCGAGGAGTGGGTTACAAGGCCGGACCTCCGTGATCCCCAGCTTCGATGAAGAGCGTCGTGGGGGAGGGCGCCGGCGGTGACTTGGGGCTCCCGGCGACGCACTCGGAGCCGCTGGGGGCGCTCCGGCCCCATGACTCGCGGCATGGGTGCGGTGAGTCGAGCCGTTGCCGTTGCTTGGCGCCGGTCTTTGCAGCTGCGCGTCGTGGCGCTGACCCTCGGGCTGTCCCTGGCGGTCATCCTGGCGCTCGGCTTCGTGTTGACTTCTCAGGTCACCAACCGGGTGCTCGACGTCAAGGTCAAGGCCGGCATCGAACAGATCGAGCGCGCCCGCACGACCGTCGGCGGGATCGTTAGCGGCGAGGAGACGCGCTCGCTGGACAGCAGCCTGCAGCTGGCCCGCAACACGTTGACGTCCAAGACCGATCCCGCGTCGGGCGCCGGGCTGGCCGGCGCGTTCGACGCGGTGCTGATCGTGCCGGGCGACGGGCCGCGCGCGGCGACCACGGCCGGGCCCGTCGACCAGGTGCCCAATTCCCTGCGCGGCTTCGTCAAGGCCGGGCAGGCGTCGTACCAGTACGCCACCGTGCACACCGACGGCTTCTCCGGTCCGGCGCTGATCATGGGCACGCCGGCGTCGTCGCAGGTGGCCAACCTGGAGCTGTACCTGATCTTCCCGTTGAAGAACGAGCAGGCCACTATCACGCTGGTGCGCGGCACCATGATCACCGGCGGCGCCGTCCTGCTGGTGCTGCTCGCCGGGATCGCGCTGCTGGTCTCGCGCCAGGTGGTGGTGCCGGTGCGCTCGGCGTCGCGCATCGCCGAACGCTTCGCCGAGGGACACCTGTCCGAACGCATGCCGGTGCGCGGCGAGGACGACATGGCCCGGTTGGCGGTGTCGTTCAACGACATGGCCGAGAGCCTGTCCCGCCAGATCACCCAGCTCGAGGAGTTCGGCAACCTGCAGCGCCGGTTCACCTCCGACGTCAGCCACGAACTGCGCACCCCGCTGACCACCGTGCGGATGGCCGCCGACCTCATCTATGACCACAGCGCCGACCTCGACCCCACGCTGGCGCGGTCGACCGAGCTGATGGTCAACGAGCTGGACCGGTTCGAGTCGTTGCTCAACGACCTGCTGGAAATCTCCCGGCACGACGCCGGGGTGGCCGAGTTGTCCGTCGAGGCGGTGGATCTGCGCACCACCGTGCAGAGCGCGCTCAGCAACGTGGGCCACCTGGCCGAAGAGGCCGGCATCGAGCTGCTCGTCGACCTGCCCGAGCAGGAGGTGATCGCCGAGGTCGATACCCGTCGGGTGGAGCGGATCCTGCGCAACCTGATCGCCAACGCCATCGACCACGCCGAACACAAGCCCGTGCAGATCCGGATGGGCGCCGACGAGGACACCGTCGCCGTCACCGTCCGCGACTACGGGGTGGGGCTGCGGCCCGGCGAGGAGAAGCTGGTGTTCAGCCGGTTCTGGCGGGCCGACCCGTCGCGCGTGCGCCGGTCCGGCGGCACCGGGCTCGGCCTGGCAATCAGCGTGGAAGACGCGCGCCTGCACCAGGGCCGGCTGGAGGCGTGGGGCGAGCCCGGCGAGGGCTCGTGCTTCCGGCTGACGCTTCCGCTGGTTCGCGGCCACAAGGTCACCACCAGCCCGCTGCCCATGAAGCCCATTCCGCCCACCGTGACCACGAATCCGCCGGGCCCGCAAACCGCGAAAGACCGTTCGCGCCAACGTGAACACGCCGAGAGGAGCGGGTGATGCGCCGCCTGCTCGGGTTGTTGTTGCTCGCGGTGCTGTTGGGCGGCTGCGCGGGCGTGCCCAGCTCGTCGGCGCCCCAAGCCATCGGCACCGTCGAACGGCCCGCCCCGTCCAATCTGCCCAAGCCGACGCCGGGCATGGACCCCGACGTGTTGCTGCGCGAATTCCTCAAGGCCACAGCCGATCCCGCGAACCGGCATCTGGCGGCCCGGCAGTTCCTCACCCAGTCGGCATCCAACGCGTGGGACGACGCCGGCAGCGCGCTGCTGATCGACCACGTGGTGTTCGTCGAAACCCGTGCCGCCGAACGGGTTTCGGCGACCATGCGGGCGGACATCCTGGGATCGCTGTCGGACATGGGGGTGTTCGAAACCGCCGAGGGGGTGCTGCCCGATCCGGGCCCGATCGAGCTGGTCAAGACCTCGGGCGGGTGGCGGATCGACCGCCTGCCCAACGGAGTCTTCCTGGACTGGCAGCAGTTTCAATCCACCTACAAGCGCAACACCCTGTACTTCGCCGACCCGACCGGCAAGACCGTGGTGCCCGATCCGCGCTACGTCGCGGTCGCCGATCACGACCAGTTGGCCACCGAGTTGGTCTCCAAGATGATCGCCGGGCCGCGGCCGGAGATGGCCCACACGGTCCGCAACCTGCTCGCCCCGCCGCTGCGGCTGCGCGGACCGGTGACCCGGGCAGACGGCGGCAAGAACGGGATCGGGCTGGGCTACGGCGGCGCGCGGATCGACCTGGAGAAGCTGTCCACCACCGATCCGCACAGCCGGCAATTGCTTGCCGCACAGATCATTTGGACCCTGGCCAGGGCCGATATCCGGGGGCCCTACGTCATCAACGCCGACGGCGCGCCGCTGGACGACCGGTTCGCCGAGGGGTGGACGACCTCCGATGTCGCCGCCACCGACCCGGGCGTGGCCGACGGCGCGGGCGCCGGGCTGCACGCCCTGGTGAACGGCTCGCTGGTCGGCCTGGACGGACAGCGCATCAACAACGTGCCGGGGGCTTTCGGTCGGATGGGCGATCAGACGGGTGCCGCGCTGTCGCGCAGCGGGCGGCAGGTGGCGTCCGTCGTCACGCTGCACCGCGGCGCGCCGGACGAGGCGGCGTCGCTGTGGATCGGTGACCTCGGCGGCGAAGCGGTCCAGTCCGCCGACGGGCACAGCCTGTCGCGGCCGAGTTGGTCACTGGACGACGCGGTCTGGGTGGTAGTGGACGGCAACAACGTGCTGCGCGCGATCCAGGAGCCGGCGTCGGGCCAACCCGCCCGCATCCCGGTCGATTCCGTTGCCGTGTCCACCCGGTTTCCGGGGCCGATCACCGACCTGCAGCTGTCCCGCGACAGCACGCGCGCCGCGATGGTGATCGGCGGTCAGGTGATCCTGGCCAGCGTCGAGCAGACCCAGGCCGGCCAGTACGCGCTGACCTATCCACGCCGGCTCGGCTTCGGGCTGGGCAACTCGGTGGTGTCGCTGTCCTGGCGGACCGGCGACGACATCGTGGTGACCCGCACCGACGCCAGCCATCCGGTGTCCTACGTCAACCTCGACGGCGTGAACTCCGACGCGCCGGCCCGGGGCCTGCAGATGCCGGTGATCACGGTCGCGGCCAATCCGTCCACGGTCTACGTCGGGGCTCCCCAAGGGGTGCTGCAGTATTCGGCGTCGGCGGCCGAAAGCCAGCAGGGCTGGTCGGAGGTGCCCGGGTTGACGGTGTTCGGCGCGGCGCCGGTGCTGCCCGGTTAGTGGCGATCGCAAGCGCGGCGGAGCCGGGCGCGGCGGGTCGCCACCATGGGGTTAGTGGCGATCGCAAGCGCGGCGGAGCCGGGCGCGGCGGGTCGCCACCATGGGGTTAGCACCCCCGGCCTTGTCGGTCCCGGCCGCGACACTGGCGGCATGCTCGACCTCGTCCTGCCGCTCCAGTGCGGCGGCTGCGGGGCGCCGTCGACCCGCTGGTGTGACGCCTGCGCCCGGGAGCTGTCGGTGGCCCCCGACCAACCGCACGTGGTGAACCCGCGCATCGACCCGCGGGTGCCGGTGTTCGCGCTCGGCCGCTACGCCGGCGCGCGCCGGCAGGCGATCCTGGCGCTCAAGGAGCAGGGCCGCGCCGACCTCGTCGGGCCGTTGGCGGTTGCCCTGGCCACCGGCGTGCACCGGCTGCTGTCGTGGGGAATCGTCGAGACCCCGCTGACCGTCGTGCCGGCGCCGACGCGTCGTTGGGCGGCGCGCCGGCGCGGCGGCGACCCGGTCACCCGGCTGGCGCGCACCGCGGTGGCCGGGCACCCGGCCATCAGCGTCGCCCCGGCGCTGCGGATGCGGGGCCTGGTCCGTGACTCCGTCGGACTGGGCACGGCTGCCCGGGAGCGCAACGTCGCGGGCCGGGTGCTGCTGCGCGGAACGCGGCTGCGCACCGAGGTCTTGGTGGTCGACGACATCGTCACCACCGGGTCGACGGCCCGCGAGTCGGTGCGGGTACTGGAGGCCGCCGGCGTTCGGGTGAGCGCGGTGCTGGCGGTCGCCGCCGCGTGACGCTGTGCGGTCGCCATGAGTATGTGAAGAACTCGCAACAGCTCCGCGAAATCAGTGGCATGGCGAGGCGAACAAGAGCTAACGTCGAGAACAACGTTAACCAACTCACTGGTCTGCCTCACTGGTCGCGACATTCCCAAAGTTGAGACCCCACTCGCGGGAAGGGGTGAGTATTCGACACCTTGCATCGGCGAGCACTCTGCGGCGGTGACTTCTTCTAAGTACCGCTCTCCCACCTCGTCGGCGCGTCGTCAGCAAGCCGGGCACGCAGGGCGCGTGCGACGTGAAAGAGAAACGAGTTGTCACGTATGTCAAGGCTATCCGTGGATTCCGGTCAGATTCTCGACCAACCCCCGACGCAAACCGACGGCCAACCTCAACCGACGACCACGGCCGAAGTCGTCTTCAAGGGCCGCAACGTAGAAATTCCCGACCATTACCGCCTGTACGTCTCCCAAAAACTTGCCCGCCTCGAGCGGTTCGATCGCTCCATCTATCTCTTCGATGTCGAGCTCAAACACGCGCCCAATCGGCGCCAGCGCAAATCGTGTCAACGCGTGGAGATCACCGCTCGCGGCCGCGGGCCGGTAAGCCGGGCGGAGGCCTGCGCCGACAGCTTCTACGCGGCGTTCGAGTCCGCGGTCGACAAGCTGGAGAACCGGCTGCGCCGCGTCAAGGACCGCCGCAAGGTCCACTACGGCGACAAGACGCCGGTGTCGCTGGCCGCCGCCACCGCGGTTCCGCCGCCGCGGCAGGAACGCATGCCGGAGCCGCCCGTCGACCATGACGGCGCCGGCGCCGGCCACGAGCCCGGGCGGATCGTGCGGACCAAGGAGCACCCGGCGACGCCGATGACGGTCGACGACGCCCTCTACGAGATGGAGCTCGTCGGGCACGATTTCTTCCTGTTCCACGACAAGCAGACCGAACGGCCGTGCGTGGTCTACCGCCGGCACGCCTACGACTACGGGCTGATCAGGCTGTCCTAGGTACGGCGGCCTTTGCGGGGTCGTCACCTACCATGGGAGTCGCTTAAGAGAAGAGACTCCTACTAACAGGGGCACATCCCAAAAGGGGACAAGACTGTGCTGTCGAAGTTGCTGCGCCTTGGCGAAGGTCGCATGCTCAAGCGTCTCAAGCGGGTGTCTGACTACGTCAACACCTTGTCCGACGAGGTCGAAAAGCTGACCGATGCGGAGCTGCGGGCCAAGACCGATGAGTTCAAGAAGCGGCACGCCGACGGTGAAAGCCTCGACGACCTGCTGCCCGAGGCGTTCGCGGTGGCCCGCGAGGCGGCCTGGCGGGTGCTCGACCAGCGCCCGTTCGACGTGCAGGTGATGGGCGCCGCGGCGCTGCACTTCGGCAACGTCGCCGAGATGAAGACCGGTGAGGGCAAGACCCTGACCTCGGTGTTGCCGGCCTACCTCAACGGCATCGGCGGCAAGGGCGTGCACGTCGTCACGGTGAACGACTACCTGGCCAAACGCGACAGCGAGTGGATGGGTCGCGTGCACCGCTTCCTCGGCCTGGAGGTCGGCGTGATCCTCGCCCAGATGACGCCGGACGAGCGCCGGGTCGCCTACAACGCCGACATCACCTACGGCACCAACAACGAGTTCGGCTTCGACTACCTGCGCGACAACATGGCGCACTCGCTCGACGACCTGGTGCAGCGCGGACACAACTTCGCCATCGTCGACGAGGTCGACTCCATCCTGATCGACGAGGCCCGCACCCCGCTGATCATCTCCGGGCCCGCCGACGGCGCCTCCAACTGGTACCTCGAGTTCGCCCGGTTGGCGCCGCTGATGGAAAAGGACGTCCACTACGAGGTGGACCTGCGCAAGCGCACCGTCGGCGTGCACGAGCTGGGCGTCGAGTTCGTCGAGGATCAGCTCGGCATCGACAACCTGTACGAGGCCGCCAACTCGCCGCTGGTCAGCTACCTCAACAACGCGCTGAAGGCCAAGGAGCTGTTCAACCGCGACAAGGACTACATCGTCCGCGACGGCGAGGTCCTCATCGTCGACGAGTTCACCGGCCGCGTGCTCTACGGCCGCCGTTACAACGAGGGCATGCACCAGGCCATCGAGGCCAAGGAGCACGTCGAGATCAAGGCCGAGAACCAGACGCTGGCCACCATCACGCTGCAGAACTACTTCCGGCTCTACGACAAGCTCGCCGGCATGACCGGTACCGCCCAGACCGAGGCGGCCGAGCTGCACGAGATCTACAAGCTGGGCGTGGTGCCCATCCCGACCAACAAGCCGATGATCCGCACCGATCAGTCCGACCTCATCTACAAGACCGAGGAAGCCAAGTACATCGCGGTGGTCGACGACGTCGTCGAGCGTTACGAAAAGGGTCAGCCCGTGCTGATCGGTACCACCAGCGTCGAGCGTTCGGAATACCTGTCGCGGCAGTTCCAGAAGCGACGCGTCCCGCACAACGTGCTCAACGCCAAATACCACGAGCAGGAGGCCGGCATCGTCGCCGTGGCGGGCCGCCGCGGCGGGGTCACGGTGGCCACCAACATGGCCGGCCGCGGTACCGACGTCGTGCTCGGCGGCAACGTCGACTTCCTCACCGACCAGCGGCTGCGCGAGCGCGGCCTGGATCCGGTGGAGACGCCCGAGGAGTACGAGGCGGCCTGGCACGAGGAGCTGCCCCTGGTCAAGGAGGAGGCCGGCAAGGAGGCCGCCGAGGTGGTAGAGGCCGGTGGCCTGTACGTGCTGGGCACCGAGCGCCACGAGTCGCGACGCATCGACAACCAGCTGCGCGGCCGCTCCGGCCGGCAGGGCGACCCGGGCGAGTCGCGGTTCTACCTGTCGCTGGGCGACGAGCTCATGCGCCGGTTCAACGGCGCCGCGCTGGAGGCGATGCTGAACCGGCTGAACCTGCCCGACGACGTGCCGATCGAAGCCAAGATGGTCACGCGGGCGATCAAGAGCGCGCAGACCCAGGTCGAGCAGCAGAACTTCGAGGTCAGAAAGAACGTCCTCAAGTACGACGAGGTGATGAACCAGCAGCGCAAGGTGATCTACGCCGAGCGTCGCCGCATCCTGGAAGGCGAGAACGTCAAGGATCAGGCGCTGAGCATGGTCCGCGACGTGGTCACCGCGTACGTCAACGGTGCGACTGCCGACGGCTACGCCGAGGATTGGGACCTGGAGGCGTTGTGGACGGCGCTCAAGACGCTGTACCCGGTCGGGATCGACCACGAGACGTTGACGCGGCTGGACGGTGACTCCGAGCGCGACGACCTCACCCGCGAGGAGTTGCTCGACGAGCTGCTCAAGGATGCCGAACGCGCTTATGCCGCAAGGGAAGCCGAGCTCGAGGAGCTCGCGGGCGAGGGCGCGATGCGGCAGCTGGAACGCAACGTGCTGCTCAACGTCATCGACCGCAAGTGGCGCGAACACCTCTACGAGATGGACTACCTCAAGGAGGGCATCGGGCTGCGTGCGATGGCGCAGCGCGATCCGCTGGTGGAGTACCAGCGCGAGGGCTACGACATGTTCATGGCCATGCTCGACGGCATGAAAGAGGAGTCGGTCGGGTTCCTGTTCAACGTCACCGTCGAGGCGGTGCCGGCCCCGCAGGTCGCGCCGGTGGAGACGCCGGAGGGCCTGTCGGAGTTCGCGACCGCCGCCGCGGGGGGCGAGCAGCAGGGCGGCACGTCGACAGCCGTGCGGGAAGAGGCCCCAACCCAGTTGCGCGCCAAGGGAATCGACAACGAGGCGCCGGCCATGACCTACTCCGGTCCGTCGGAGGACGGCTCGGCGCAGGTGCAGCGCAACGGCGGAGACGGGAAGGCCCCGGCCGGGGTTCCCGGCGGGGCCAGCCGGCGCGAGCGGCGGGAAGCGGCACGCCGGCAGGGCCGCGGCGCCAAGCCGCCCAAATCGGTGAAGCGGCGCTAGCCGCTCAATCGTGCAGCGTCGGCGGCGGCCCGACGATCTCGATGCCGTACGAACTCGCCATTGCCGCGAGGGCGGCCGGGTCGGGCGGTAACTCGCCGGGCGGGATCATCGCGGTATCGGTGACGGGCGTACCGGCGGCGACGGCAAACCCGTCGAAGCCGGCCGGCGTATGCAGGGTGAGGAATCGGGCCTGCGGGCTGGTCACCAGGAAGGCGTGCGGCAGCTGCCGGGGCAGAAACGCGACCGCACCCGCCCCCGCCGGGTGCGCTTCGCCGTCCACCTCGACGCGGACCTCGCCGTCGAGCACAAAGAGCGTCTCGTCGTCTACCAGATGCCGATGCACCGGACTGCTGTAGCCCCTCTCAGCCTGATGTTCGAGGACCGCCAGCTTCCCCGCCGTGGCATTGCCACCGGCGCGGACCCACACGAGCCCTCCGAGGAACCACACTGCCTGTTGCACCTCCGGCGCGAGGATCGCCGGGCCGCGCGGTGCGTCGGCTTCGTTCGCGAATGTCATCTCCCCATCAGACACCCGTGGGCCCGGCTCGAGAAAGCACCCGGAGCGGAACCGCGGGTGACTACACTGACGCCGCGGCCGTCAGGGTCGAGAAAGGGGCGAGTTTCATGCCCTTCGACGGAGCGGTGTCGCGGACCGAGGTGCTGGCGGCGCTGTCGTTGGCGATCGACCTCGGGCTCGGGCAACCGATGGACCACATGCTGCGGTCGGCGGCGATGGGGACCAGGCTGGGCGAGCGGCTCGGGTTGACCGAGCGAGAGCGCGCAACCGTGTTCTACACAGGCCTGGTCATGTGGATCGGGTGTCACGCCGACTCGCACGAATACGCGCGGTGGTTCGGCGACGACATCGCGATGCGGCACGACAGCCACTTCATCGATTGGTCCGGCCCCACCTACCGGCGGTTTCTGATGAGCAATCTCGGCCGTGGGTCGACGCTGCCCAAACGGGCCCAGTTGGCGGCCAAACTGTTCGTGGACGCGCGCGGGAATCTCGGCGCGTTGGTGCGGTCGCATTGCCTGTCGGCCGCATTGCTCGCCGAGGAGATCGGGCTGGGCGCCCCGGTGTGCGAAGCCCTGCCGTTCGCCTACGAGCGATGGGACGGCAGCGGGATGCCCGCCGGGGCCGCCGGAGACCAGATACCCGTGGCGATGCGGGTGGCGCAGGTCGCCGACATCGCCGAAGTGCACCATCGCGCCTACGGCGCGGAGGCCGCAGTCGCCGAAGTTCGCCGCCGCGGCGGCAAGCAGTTCGACCCGGAGATCGTCGCGGCCTTCACCGCGGCTGCGGACGATTTACTCCAGGACGACGAAGACGTGTGGTCGACCGCCGCCGGCTTGGCGCCGGACCCGGGCGAAGCGCTCAGCGGCACCGTGCTGGACCGGCTACTGCGCGCGATGGGTGACTTCGTCGACCTGAAATGCCCGTTCACGCTTGGCCATTCCCGTGCCGTTGCCGAGCTGGCGGAGAACGCCGGCAAATGCGCCGGCTTGCCGCAGGACGAGATCGACATCCTGCGCCGCGCCGGCTACGTTCACGATCTCGGCCGGATCGGCGTGTCCAACCGCGTGTGGGAAAAGCCCGGTGAGCTGACCCACGCCGAACGCGAGCGGGTGCACCTGCATCCATATCTGACCGGCAGGATCCTGGCCCGCGTCGGTGGGCTGAAGGCCGTCCGGGAGGTCGCGGTGAACCATCACGAACGCCTCGACGGGTCGGGGTATCCGAGCGGCGTGCGGGGTGAGGACCTGTCTTTTCGCGACCGGGTGCTGGCCGCCGCCGAAACCTATTGCTCCGCAATGGAACCTCGGCCGTATCGCGACGCAACGCACGAGGCCGCCGCGGCCGGGCGACTTCGCGGTGAAGCGGCGCACGGCCGCCTCGACGGCGACGCGGTCGAAGCGGTGCTGGAAGCCGCGGGGCACCGGCGGTCGCGCAGGACGGCCCGGCCGGCGGGATTGACCCGGCGCGAGGCGGAGGTGCTGCTGCACGTCGCGCAGGGGCGCTCCAACCGCGAGATCGCCTCGGCGCTCTGGATTTCCGAGAAGACGGTGCGCAATCATGTCGAGCACATCTACGCCAAGATCGGTGTCTCGAACCGGATCGGGGCGAGCTTGTATGCGACACGGCACGGGCTGACCGGCAGCGCCCCGACCGGGCCCTGATCTTTGGGGCGGATGCCCCATGTGCGCGCTAAAAATCGAGGCGACCATTTTCTCCATGACCACCGCCGGCCCGACGACGCCGCTGCCATCCGACCGGCAAGCGGCGCCCCCGTCGCGGCTGTGGGAAAAGGTGCTCACCGACGGTCACGCCTCTCTGGTCAGAGCGCGGCGCGCATTTCGCTACCTGCCCTCGGCGCCGCGATGCAAGCTGTGCAATAACCCGTTCGGCGGCCCCGTCGGCCGGCTGTTTGCCGCGGCAGGATTCCGCCCGTCCCGCAAGAATCCCAACCTGTGCATGCGATGCTGCGACGCGCTGCCGCGAGGCGGAGCGGAGGTCGACATCGCGGTGTTGTTCGCCGACGTTCGCGGCTCCACGGCGCTCGGCAACCGCCGGGCCGCCGCGGATTTCGCCGCGCTGCTCAACCGGTTCTACGGCGCCGCAACCCACATACTCCTGCGCCACGACGCGGTGATCGACAAGCTCATCGGTGACGAAGTGATGGCGTTTTTCGTCCCGGGCATCAGCGGCCCCCGGTATCGGCAACGAGCCGTCGAGGCGGGAGCCGACCTTCTCAAAGCGGTCGGGTACGGCGCGCCAGGCGGACCCTGGCTGGACGTGGGCGTCGCAGTGAACGCGGGCATCGCCTACGTCGGCAACGTCGGTGGCGCCGTGGTCGACTTCACCGCCCTGGGGAGCCCGGTCAACGCCGCGGCCCGGATGCAGCAACGCGCCGCCGGAGGCGAGTTGTTGGTGGCCCGCGGAGTCGCCGACGAAATGACGGCCGATATGGCGCGACGCACGCTGAATCTGCGGGGCTTGGAAGCGCCGATCGACGTCGTCGTCCGGAAATTCTGAGGTGGTCACCCTGCCGGGCAGGGTGACCACCTCATCAATATCTCTGCGCTGCAGAGCATTTTGTCGGCTCAGCGCGTGGAGGCACCGGGTCGCGAGCGGCGGTCCAGCAGCCAGGCGGTTGCCAGGGTGAGGGCGACCGCAAACGAGGCGAGCGCGACGAGGCTGGCGGTCGTGCCGCCGTGGAAGGTGTCGCGGTAGGCGGACATGGCGGGCAGGGTGGCGGTGTAGCGATCCAGCTCCAGGTCGCGACCCAACGCGTCGAAGGCGTGGCGATTGGCGAGGATCGTGCTCATCACGCGCCCGGGGGTGGCCATCTGGTCGACGGGCACGATGGCGCCGCCGAACAACACCTGGGGGAAGCACAGCATCGGCAGCGCAAGGGCTGCCTGTGCGGCGTTGGAGACCGCGGCCGAGGCGAACAGGCCGAGGGCCAGCGCCGAGGTCGCCTCGATCACGATCGTCGCGAACATCAGGGCGTACACGTCCCATCCGGCGGCGGGCAGCCGACCGAGCGCGCGCAGCACGACCAGCAACACCGCGCTCACTCCCGCCAGAACCGGAAGCAGCGCCGTCACCTTCGACGCCACGTAGGCGCCCACGCTGAGCCCGGCCATGCGTTCGCGCCGGAAGACGGCCATCTCGCCCACGATCTGCAGCAGCCCGTAGGTCAGGCCGAAGAAGAAGCCATCGAAGGCGATCCAGAACACGATCTGCGCCGGGCCCACCCCGGCCGCGCTACCCGGGTCGAACGCGCCGCGTTTGAACAGCGTCGCCATCATCGCCGTCACCAGCACCGGCGAGCCGAGCAGGATGGCAAGGGTCAGCCGATTGCGGGAAAGCACGTCTACGTTGCGCCGGGTGAGCAACCACCATTGCCGAACCGCGCCCGCGTGCTTGACGTGGGAGCGGACGGCCGGGACGCGCTCTGGGGCCAAGCCGGCCCGGGCGTTCGACCTCACGCGGCTGTCCGCGAATCGACGCGCCCAGACCTGCGGACTGTGCTCACCGGCCAACCGCTCATACACCTCGGTGAGGGCACCCACGCCGAAATAGCGTCGGGCGGCGGCCGGGCTGCCGGTGAAGGCCAGGTGGCCGTCGCGAGCCAGGAAGACCACCCGGTCGCATTGTTCGATGCCGGCCGGCTCGTGGGTGGTGAGCACGACGGTGACCCCACGCTGGCTGAGCTGGCGCAGCAGGCGCATCACGTCGGCAGCAGTCGAAGGGTCCAGCCCGGACGTGGGCTCGTCCAGGAAGAAGAGACGTGGCCGGGTCAATAGCTCGACCGCGATGCTGGCCCGCTTGCGTTGACCGCCGGACAGGGCGCGCACCGGCACGTCTGCCCGATCGGCCAGGTCGAGATCGCGCAGAGTCTCGTCCACGATCCGCTCGGCCTCGGCCGCGGACGTGCCCGCCGGGAGCCGCAGCAGCGCCGCGTAGCGCAGGGTGCGGCGCAGGGGCATTTCGAGGTGAATGATGTCGTCCTGGGGCACATAGCCGACTTTCGCGTCGGCGTCGACGCGGTCACCGCGGACCACGCCGTCGTGCCAGAGCTGTCCGGCGGATGGAGGTTGCAGTCCAGCCAGAATCTCTAACAACGTGGTCTTCCCGGCGCCGCTGCCGCCGGCGATGGCCACCAATTCGCCGGGTTCCACCGAGACCGACACCTTGTTCAGGATCTGCCGCCCACCGGCGCTTCGGCTCACGTCGACAGCATCGACCCGGGACCCACCCGGCAAGTCGACCGGCGCTGCGCTGCATGCCAATTCAGTCATGATCTGGTCCCCATGTTCTCTCGAAGTAGTTCCGTCATGGGTGATCATCGGTGTGCGGGTTCCGCGGTCGCATGAGGCGTTTGCCCCAAATCGAGCCGAGGTTGCGGGCCCGCCGCGGGAATAGTCAAAAATACCTAGGGCGCCGCTCGCCGAAGATGAGGCAAACGACCTATATCCCAGCGTGCCTGGGCGGCGGACACTTACCCCATGAAGCGATACTTGACGCTTGGTTACGGCGCCGCGGCGTACCTGCTCTTCCTCGCGGCCTTCCTCTATCTCATTGGTTTCGTGGGCGATTTCGCGGTGCCACGAAGCGTCAATCGTGGGCTCACCGCGCCCATCGCCGCGGCGATACCGATCAACGCGGCGCTGATCGCCCTGTTCGGCGCCCAACACAGCGTGATGGCCCGGCCCGGGTTCAAGCGATGGTGGGCGCGGTTGGTGCCGGCGCCGATCGAGCGCAGCACCTACGTGCTGCTGTCGAGCGTGGTGCTGGCGCTGCTGTACTGGCAATGGCGGACCATGCCAACGGTCATCTGGGATGTGCGGATGCCGGCCGCCCGCGCGGTGCTGTGGGTGCTGTTCTGGCTCGGCTGGGCGGTAGCGCTGCTGGCGACGTTCCTGATCAACCATTTCGACCTGTTCGGGCTCCGTCAGGTGTACCTGGCGTCGCGCCAACGGCCGTACACCAGCATCGAATTCCGCGTACGCCTGCTCTATCGCGTGGTGCGTCACCCCCTGATGCTCGGGATGGTCATCGCGTTCTGGTCGGCGCCCGTAATGACGGCCGGACACCTGCTGTTTTCGATCGGCATGACGACCTACATCCTGATCGCCACGCAGCTCGAAGAGCGCGACCTGGTCGCGTCGCTCGGCCACCCGTACCGGGAGTACCGCCGCGAGGTGTCGATGCTGCTGCCGATTCCGCGCCGCCACGCCACGGGGATGGCCCGGCAGGCCTGACTATCTAGCAGTTCCTTAGGAGCTCGGCGATCCGGCGCCGGCGCCTCCGGACGACCTGTCAGGATTGACGGTATGGATGTCAAGGAGGTGCTGCTGCCGGGCGTCGGCCTTCGCTACGAATTCACTGATCACAAGGGCGATCGCATCGGCATCATCGCGCGGCGGAGCGGCGACTTCGAGGTCGTCGTCTATGCCCGGGAGGATCCGGACGAGGCCCGGCCGCTCCTGCACCTCAGTGACGAAGAGGCCGAGGCGGTGGCCCAGATCCTCGGGGCGCCGCGCATCGCGGAGCGGTTCACCGAGCTGGCCCGCGAAATACCCGGCCTCGAGACGGGGCAGGTCCACATCCTGGCCGACAGCCCCTTCGTGGACCACCCGTTGGGCGACACCCGCGCGCGCACCCGCACCGGCGCCTCCATTGTCGCGATCGTGCGCAACGAGCAAGTGCTCGCCTCGCCCGGTCCCGCCGAAATGCTTTATGCCCAAGACGTTCTGATCGTGATCGGCACCCAGGACGGCATCGCCGGTGTAGAGCAGATCATCGACAAGGGCTGAGCCGGTGCAGGTTTCGTGGGCGCTGCTGTTAGAACTCGGCGCCCTCCTGGCCATGTTGGCCGTGGTGGGCGCCGTCGCACGCCGATTCGCCCTGTCCCCGATTCCGGTGTACCTGCTGGCGGGCCTGTCGCTGGGCAAGGGCGGGATCCTGCCGCTGGCCGCCGGCGGCCAGTTCATCACCACCAGCGCGCCCATCGGCGTCGTGCTGCTGCTGCTGACCCTGGGCCTCGAGTTCTCCGCGGCCGAGTTCGCCGCCAGCCTGCGGCACCACCTGCCGTCCGCCGGTGTCGACATCGTCCTCAATGCGGCGCCCGGCGCGGTTGCCGGCTGGCTGCTGGGATTGGACGGCGTGGCCATCCTGTGCCTGGCCGGCGTCACCTATATCTCCTCCTCGGGTGTCATCGCGCGCCTGCTGGAGGACTTGCGCCGGCTCGGTAACCGGGAGACGCCTGCGGTGCTCTCCGTGCTGGTCCTCGAGGACTTCGCGATGGCGGCCTACCTGCCGCTGTTCGCCGTCCTGGCAGCGGGCGGCGGCTGGCTACGCGCCGTCGTCGGCATGGTGGTGGCGGTGGCCGCGCTGCTGGCGGCGTTCGCCGCGTCCTACCGCTGGGGCCACCACGTCGGTCGTCTGGTCGAACACCCCGACTCCGAACAGCTGCTGCTGCGGGTGCTGGGCATCACGTTGATCGTGGCGGCGATCGCCGAATCCCTGCACGCGTCGGCCGCCGTGGGCGCGTTTCTGGTAGGGCTGACGCTGACCGGGCAAACGGCGGACCGGGCACGCAAAGTGCTGGGCCCGTTGCGGGACCTGTTCGCCGCCATCTTCTTCCTGGCCATCGGCTTTGCGGTCGACCCGCACGAGCTGATCCCGATGCTTCCGGCGGCGCTGATGCTGGCCGTCGTGACCGCGGCGACCAAGGTGGCCACCGGGATCTTCGCCGCCCGGCGCGACGGAGTGGCGCGGCGCGGGCAGCTGCGCGCGGGCACCGCGCTCATCGCCAGGGGCGAGTTCTCGCTGATCATCATCGGATTGGCGGGCACGTCGATCCCCGCGGTCGCCGCGCTGGCGACGTCGTACGTGTTCATCATGGCGATCGCGGGTCCGGTGCTGGCCCGCTACACGGGCGGCCCGCTGGCGCCCACCGCCGTGCCCCCCACCAACCCGCACTGACCGTCGATCAACCGATGTGCAGGGCCACCACCCGCCAGCGGGCGCCGGCCTCCACCTGCTCGACGCGGCAGGCAATGGCATGGATCCGGTTCCCGCGGCTGTACGAGCCGGAAACCTCGGCCGCGGCCTCCGGGTCCCGACCGGCCGGCTGCAGACGCAGCCGCCGAAGCACCGCCGCAGCCTCCCGGCCGGCGGCCGAGTGGCCCACCGAGACGACGGAATCGACCAGGCTGGGCGTGAGCAGCGGGCGCAGCTGAGCGGCCGGGCGGCGGCGGTCGATGACCTCCAGTACCCGGCGCAGCGCCGCGTCGGCGAATATCGCCGCCTGCCGCATCTGCCGCGACATCTGGGGCACCTCGGCCGGTTGCCTGCCGGGCGGGCAGGGCCGGCGCGGGGCGTGGGCGCTGCGCCGGCGCAACGGTCCGCGCGACGACGGCCGGCACGGAGGAACGCTCCCAGTAGGGGGCTCGTAGTCGACGACGGGTAGGACGGCGAAGGCATCCGGCGGACCCGCGACAGGACTGGTGTTCAACGCGCACTCTCCAACTGTTGGAACCGGGAGCCCGCTGGAGAGTGACAGGCAGTGGTCATCATGGCACAACTCGGGCTCGCGCGTACCCGCGCTCGGCCGTGGCCCGGCTGGACGATTACCGTGGGCGGCACGTCTCCTTAAGCAACAGGGCGATGATTCGATGAGGAGGACTGCGCCCCATGGTGACCCGGTTGTCCCCATCGGACGCGTCGTTTTTCCGGCTGGAAAACACGGCCACCCCGATGTACGTCGGATCGCTGTCGATCCTGCGCCGCCCGCGCGCGGGATTGAGCTACGAGACGCTGCTGTCGACGGTCGAACGGCGGCTGCCACAGATTCCGCGCTATCGCCAGAAAGTCCGCGAGGTACGGGTCGGGTCGGCCCGGCCGGTGTGGATCGACGACGCCGACTTCGACATCACCTACCACGTGCGGCGCTCCGCGCTGCCCTCCCCGGGCAGCGACGAACAGCTGCACGAGCTGATCGCCAGGCTGGCGGCCCGTCCGCTGGACAAGTCGCGGCCGCTGTGGGAGATGTATCTGGTCGAGGGCCTGTCGAAGAACCGGGTCGCCCTCTACACCAAGTCGCACCAGGCCTTGATCAACGGCATGGCGGCGCTGGAGATCAACCACGTCATCGCCGACCGCACCAAGCGCCCCCCGGCGCTGCCCGAGGACATCTGGGTCCCGGAGCGCGACCCGGGTAACGCGCGGCTGATCTTCGGGGCCATCGGCGACTGGTTCGTGGGACCGAGCACCCAGGTGCAGGCCGTTGGATCGGCCATCGGCGGCCTGATGACCAACCATGGCGAACTCCTCGCGGCGGGCCGCCGGGTCGTCGATTTCGCGCGGGCCGTTGCGCGCGGCACCGCGCCGAGCAGTCCGCTCAATGCGACCGTTTCCCGCCACCGGCGGTTCACGGTCGCGAGCTGCAACCTCGAGGACTACCGCACCGTGCGCGCGCGATATGACTGCGACGTCAACGATGTGGTGCTCGCGGTGATCGCCGGCGCCCTGGGAAGCTGGTTGATGTCACGCGGGGTGGCGGTGTCGCCGACCGCGACGGTTCGGGCCATGGCGCCGCTGTCCATCTACGCCGAGGACCAGCTCGACGCGACCGGCCCCGGCCAGGCCATCGGCCAGGTGATGCCGTACTTGGTCGACCTGCCGGTGGGGGAGCCGAACCCGGTGGTGCGGCTGTCGCAGATCGCGCACGCCACCGAGTCGAACCCCACGGCCGCCCGCTTGGTGGACGCCAGGACCATCGTCACCCTGTCGGGATTTGCGCCACCCACGCTGCACGCCATGGGGATCCGGGTCGCCACCAGTTTCCCCAGCTTTTCCCGGCGGACGTTCAACCTGCTGATCACCAACGCGCCGGGGGCTCAATCGCAGATGTACATCGCCGGCACCAAGTTGCTCGAGACGTACGGCGTTCCGCCGCTACTGCACAACCAGGCCCTGGCCATCAGTGTGACGTCTTATAACGGCATGCTGTATTTCGGCATCAACGCCGACCGCGAAGCGATGAGCGACGTTGAGCTGCTGCCCGGCCTGCTGAGCCAAGCGCTCGAGGAATTGCTGGAAGCTTCCCGGTAATTAGTCCCGGTGAAAAGCACTGGCCGGTTCTATCATTCGTTGATGTGAGCACCGAAACGAAGGGCCCCAAGGCCAAGGCGGCGAAATCAGCGGCGCCGATCACGCCGAAGATTTCTGACGAGGTATACGAGGCCGAATTGTTCCGGCTGCAAACGGAATTCGTGAGGCTGCAGGAGTGGGTGCGGCACACCGGCCAACGTCTGGTGGTCATCTTCGAAGGCCGCGACGGAGCCGGCAAGGGTGGAACCATCAAGCGGATCACCGAATACCTCAACCCGCGCGTCGCCCGAATCGCGGCGCTGCCCTCGCCGACCGACCGGGAACGCGGCCAGTGGTACTACCAGCGCTACATCGCCCACCTTCCCGCCAAAGGGGAAATCGTGCTGTTCGATCGGTCGTGGTACAACCGCGCCGGCGTGGAGAAGGTCATGGGATTTTGCACGCCGCAAGAGCATGCGCTGTTCTTGCGCCAGACCCCCATTTTCGAACAGATGCTGATCGATGACGGGATCCTGCTGCGAAAATATTGGTTTTCGGTCTCTGCGGGCGAGCAATTACGCCGGTTCAAGGCGCGACTGACTGACCCTGTGCGGCAATGGAAACTCAGCCCGATGGACACGGAGTCGCTCTATCGGCAGGAGGACTATTCGCGCGCCAAGGACGAGATGATGGTGCACACCGACACCCCGGTCAGCCCGTGGTATGTCGTGGAATCGGATATCAAGAAGCACGCGCGGTTGAACATGATGGCGCATCTGCTGTCCACCATCGAATACGAAGACGTCGAGCGGCCCCACGTCAAGTTGCCCAAAAACCCGGTGGTGAGCGGAAATTACCGGCGCCCGCCGCGTGAGCTGTCCAAGTACGTCGAGGACCACGCGGCCACGCTCATGGGGGATTCGTGACGCTCGTTTACATTCCGGCCACGCTGGCCATGTTGCAGGGCCTGGTGGCCGAGGGCTCGTTGCGGCCCGTCAACGGCACCGCATTCGCGCTGACGCCGACGTTGCGCGAGGCATACGCCGAGGGCGACGACGACGAGCTCGCCGAGGTCGCGCTGCGCGAGGCTGCGCTGGCGTCGCTGCGCCTGCTGGCCGGCACGCAAGCCGAAGGCGCCGTTTCCGGATCCCTGCCACCGCGGCGCGCGGTGCTGGCCGCAGAGGTCGGCGACGTCAGCTTCCGTCCCGACCTCGACGACGCGGTGGTGAGACTCGGCGCGCCCGTCGCGCTGGAGGATGTGATCGCCGCGTACGTAGACAACGCGGATGCCGAGCCCGCGGTGACGAAGGCGATCGAGGCCATCGACGCCGCCGACCTGGGCGACGAGGACGCCGAATTGATCGTCGGCGACGCGCAAGACCATGACTTGGCGTGGTACGCCAACCAGGAGCTGCCGTTCCTGCTCGAGCTGCTCTGACCGGCGCGAATGCCGAGTATTCGGCCTTGACGCTGGCTACGGCACCGTAGGTTACGGTACCGTAGGTTTCGTGAGGCCCAGAGAATCGATCACAATAGGGAGCGCAACCAAGACGGCGCTTAGTGAGCAGGAGCTTCCCCTGGGCAGACGTAACCCATCGATCACGGGCAACGTCATCGAGACCAAGCGGCCAGTCGTCGCCGGCGCCGACCGGCATCCCGGTTGGCACGCGCTGCGCAAGCTCGCGGCGCGCATCACGACACCCCTGTTGCCCGACGACTACCTGCACCTGGCCAATCCGCTGTGGTCGGCGCGGGAAGTGCGGGGCCGCATCCTCGAGGTGCGCCGCGAGACGGAGGATTCCGCGACCCTGGTGATCAAGCCGGGGTGGGGCTTCAACTTCGATTACCAGCCGGGCCAGTACATCGGGATCGGCCTGCTGATGGACGGGCGCTGGCGCTGGCGGTCGTATTCGCTCACGTCCAGCCCCGCCGAGACGTCCGGATTGGGCACGAGGCGCACGGTGACCATCACGGTGAAGGCGATGCCCGAAGGGTTCTTGTCCTCCCACCTGGTGGCGGGCGTCGAGCGGGGGACCATCGTCCGGCTGGCCGCACCGCGGGGCAACTTCGTGCTGCCGGATCCCGCGCCGGCGTCCATCCTGTTCCTCACCGCCGGATCGGGGATCACTCCGGTGATGTCCATGCTGCGAACCCTGGTGCGCCGCAACCAGATTGGCGACATCGCGCACGTGCATTCGGCGCCCACCGAAGCCGACGTGATGTTTCGCACCGAGCTGGCCGCCCTGGCCGTCGACCACCCCGGCTATCGGCTACTGCTGCGGGAAACCCGGACCCAGGGTCGCCTCGACCTCGCCCGGCTCGACCACGAGGTACCGGACTGGCGCGAACGGCACACCTGGGCCTGCGGGCCGGAGGGCATGCTGACCCAGGCCGAAAAGGTCTGGTCGGCGGTGGGCATCGGCGAGCGGCTGCACCTCGAACGCTTCGCCGTGTCCAAGGCCGCGCCGGCGGGCGCCGGCGGAACGGTCACCTTCGCCCGCAGCGGTCGCGCGGTCGCCGCGGACGCCGCGACGTCGTTGATGGACGCGGGGGAGGGCGCCGGCGTGCAGATGCCCTTCGGCTGCCGAATGGGTATATGTCAGTCGTGCGTGGTCGGTCTGGTGGACGGGCACGTCCGCGACCTTCGCACCGGAGCGGAGCACGACCCGGGCACGCGGATTCAGACTTGCGTGTCGGCCGCTTCCGGCGATTGTGTGCTCGACATCTAAGTGCTACTCACAGGTAACCTACGGATTCGTAGGTTACGATAGCGTAGGTCTGGAGCTGATTTAGCACCGACAAATCCAACCGTAGGGAGAAGAAGACGATGGCGATCACCGACGTCGACGTATTCGCCCATCTGACGGACGGCGACATTGAAAACCTGGCCATTGAGCTGGACGCCATCCGCCAGGACATCGAAGACTCGCGCGGCGAGCGGGATGCGCGCTACATCCGCCGCACCATCGCGGCCCAGCGGGCGCTGGAGGTATCCGGCCGGCTGCTGTTGGCCGCCAGTTCTCGCCGTTCGGCCTGGTGGGCCGGCACCGTCACTCTGGGCGTGGCCAAGATCATCGAGAACATGGAGATCGGCCACAACGTCATGCACGGCCAGTGGGACTGGATGAACGACCCGGAGATCCACTCCTCGACGTGGGAGTGGGACATGAGCGGGTCGTCCAAGCACTGGCGCTACACCCACAACTTCGTGCACCACAAGTACACGAACATCCTCGGGATGGACGACGACGTCGGCTACGGCCTGCTGCGCGTCACCCGCGACCAGCGCTGGAAGCGCTTCAACATCTTCAACCTGGTCTACAACACCATGCTTGCCCTCCTCTTCGAGTGGGGCGTCGGTCTGCAGCACGTGGAGATCGGCAAGATCGTCAAGAAGCGGATGGAGCACGACGACGCCCGGCAGCGGGTGGACGAGTTCCTGGCCAAGGCCGGCCGGCAGGTGGTCAAGGACTACGTCGCGTTCCCGGCGCTGACCGCGCTGTCGCCCGGCGCGACGTACCGCTCCACGCTGAAGGCCAACGCCGTCGCCAACGTGATCCGCAACGTGTGGGCCAACGCCGTCATTTTCTGCGGCCATTTCCCCGACGGCGCTGAGAAATTCACCAAGACCGACATGATCGGCGAAACCAAGGGGCAGTGGTACCTGCGCCAGATGCTGGGCAGTGCCAACTTCGAGGCCGGGCCCGCACTGCGGTTCATGAGCGGCAACCTGTGCCACCAGATCGAGCACCACCTCTACCCGGACCTGCCGAGCAACCGGCTGCACGAGATCTCGGTGCGGGTCCGCGAGGTCTGCGACAAGTACGACCTGCCCTACACCACGGGCTCGTTCCTGGTGCAGTACGGCAAGACCTGGCGCACGCTCGCCAAGCTGTCACTGCCGAACAAGTACCTGCGCGATGACGCCGACAACGCTCCGGAAACCCGCAGCGAGCGCATGTTCGCCGAATTGGCGCCCGGTTTCGCGGGCATCGACCCGGAGACCGGCAGGCGGCGTGGGCTGAAGACCGCCATCGCGACCGTGCGTGGCTGGCGGCGCGCCAAGCGCGCACAGCGGGATGCGCGGCGCGCGATCGGCGGCGCGGACGACCTGGCGGCCTGACCCTTGCCGCCGAACGTGCACTCAGTGCGGGATTTCGGCCGATTTCTCGCCGTGAGTGCACGTTCGCCGCGGCGGCGCGGGTAGCCGCCTGACGCACGGCCGTTCGCCATACTGGGATACGTGCAGGTGTTCGTCGGATCGCAGGTTTCGCACTGGGATTTCCCGCGTAGCACGGCCAGCGTCGCGTTGATGACCGAGTTCGGTTGCGAGAACGGCCTTGCCGTAGCGGACCTGCTCGAGGGAACCGGCCTGTCGCAGGCCGACCTGCGCGACCACAACCGGATGATCGTCGGACGCGAAGAGCTGGCGGTCGCCACTAATCTGGTGAACCTCTTGGGCAAAGAGGCCGGCGCGGCCGACCTCGGGGTTCGGGTGGGCGGCAGCTATCACGTCGGATCGCTGGGCATCTTCGGCTTCGCGTGCCTGACCAGTTCCACGCTGGGTGACGCCGTCCGGTTCGCGGCCCGGTTCTACGAACTCAGCTATGGCTTCTGCCTGCCGACCGTCACGGTGGATGGGCCGGTGGCGGCGTTGCGGCTCGACCTGCCCGACCTGACCGGTCCGGTCGCGGAGTTTCTGGTGCGGCGTGACCTGGCCGCCATCGCCCGGGTCATGGCGGAGATGCTGGGCCGGCCCGTCCCGTTCTCCTCGATCGAGTTCGCGGGCCCCGCGCCCGCGCCTGGAGACGCATTGGCCCGCAAGGCATTCGGCGTGACACCGCGTTACGATTCGCCGGCCAACGTGGCGCGCTGGCCCGCCGCCCTGCTGGACAACCCGCTGCCGCGGGCAAGCGAGATGAGCGTGGCCATGTGCGAGCAGCAGTGCCAAGCCCTGTTGGAAGGCCGCCGGAAGCGGACCGGTGTCGCCCGGCGAGTCCGTGAGCGGCTGGCGGCGATCGACGGCGAACCCCACACGATCGCGGCCGTTGCCCGGCAGCTGGCGATGAGCGAGCGGACGCTGCGGCGCCGGCTGACCGAGGAGAACACGACCTTCCGCGATCTGGTCGAGGAGGTGCACCGGGTCCTCGCCGAGGAGATGTTGGCGACGGGCGCACTCTCGGTCGACGACGTCGCGCTGCGGCTGGGCTACGCCGAGGCGACGAGCTTCATCGCCGCGTTCAAGCGGTGGACGGGCACCACGCCCGCGCGCTACCAGCGTTCGGTCGCGCCGCGGGCCCGGCTACAGGCCGTCTGACGGTGGCCGGAATCATGGATTTTCCGACCGCAATCGGCTGCTCGCGCCAGGTCGCCCGCCCCTAGCGTTGGGGTCATGAATTCGACTCGTCCTCGCGTTTTGGTGATCGGCGCCGGCTTCGGCGGCCTTGCCGCCGCCTACGAGCTGACCAGGGATGGCCTGGCCGACGTCACGGTCCTGGAGAAGGCCGACGACATCGGCGGCGTCTGGCGGGAGAACACCTACCCCGGAGCCGCCTGCGATGTCCCGTCGAACCTGTACTCCTACTCCTTCGCCCGCAAGACCGACTGGGGGCGGCGGTACGCCGAACAGCCCGACATCCTCGGCTACATCCACGACACCGCCGACCGGTTCGGCCTGCGCGACCTGGTGCGGACGGGGGTGGAGGTAACGTCGGCCTGCTACGACGACGGCACCGCAACGTGGCGGGTGGAAACCTCGATGGGCGACGTCTTTGAGGCGGACGTGCTGGTGCCCGCGGTCGGGCAGCTGTCGCGGCCGGCGCTGCCGAACATCCCGGGACTCGACACCTATGCAGGCCCCTCGTTCCATTCGGCGCAGTGGCGCCACGACGTCGACCTCACCGGCAAGCGCGTCGCCGTGCTCGGTACCGGCGCGTCGGCGATCCAGTTCGTGCCGCGCATCCGCGAGACCGCGGGCCATGTCACCGTCTTCCAGCGGTCCGCCCCGTACGTCATCCCGAAGCCGGATCGCGCCTACACCGACGCGCATCACGCCGCCTTCCGCAACGTGCCCGGCTTCGCCGCCGCCATGCGCGGGCTGATCTGGGAGATCTCGGAGTCCTTCGGCCTAGCGCTGATCAAGGCCGCCCCGCTCGCCCGGCTGGTGGGTCTCGCCGCGTCGGCAAACCTCAAGCGTCACATCAAAGATCCGGTGCTGCGCGCCAAGCTCACGCCCGACTACCCGATCGGCTGCAAGCGCGTGCTGTTCAGCAGCGACTGGTATCCGGCGCTGGCGTGCGACAACGTCGACGTGGAGACCGGCCCGATCACCGAGGTGACGCCCGCGGGTGTGCGCACGGCCGACGGTCGGCTGCATGAAGTCGACGTGATCATCTACGGCACCGGGTTCAAGGCCACCGAGTTCCTCGCGCCGATGATGATCACGGGCCGCGACGGTCGGGACCTGCAGTCCGAGTGGGCCGGCGGGGCCCGCGCCCATCTCGGCATGGCCGTGCCCGGCTTCCCGAACATGTTCTTGATCTACGGCCCGAACACCAATCTCGGCAGCAGCTCGATCATCCTGATGATGGAGCAGCAGGCGCGCTACATCCGCCAGCTCACCGAAGAGCTCGCCCGCGGGGGCGTGGCCCGCGCGTACGAGGTCCGGCGCGCCGCGGAGCAGGCCTACGACGCGGAGATCCAGTCCCGCCTGGACGCCGGCGTCTGGACCGCCTGCGACTCCTGGTACCGCACCGCGTCCGGGCGGGTCACCACCAACTGGCCGGGTCTGGTGCACGAATACCAGCGCCGCACACGGGAAGTCGTCCTTGCGGACTATCAGGTGGTGCTGCCGGACCGCGCGGCCAAGAAGGTCGGCGCGTGACCCGGTTCGACTATGACGTGCTCGCCATGGGGTCCGCGTCCGCCGCTCGGTTCCCCCTACGTCCGCATCCCCGCCGCTCCTCCGATCAAGCCCGCCGTGCCGGCGAGCGCGCCGGGCGCACTACGTACCGACCGGGACTACGCTTCATAGCGTGCTTGCAGCGTTTGGATTCGAAACCCTCGGCGTGGTCGTCGGGGACATGTTCTTCGTGGACCCGCGCCCGCTCGAGGGTCAGGAGACGCCGGAGCGGGGCGTGAGGCTGGAACTGCGTCTCGTCGACCGCGACGAGCCGCAGGGGTCGATCTACGCCGGCGTCCCGATCGGCTTCAACCGCCCGGTGTGGCGGGTGGACCTGTTCGGCTCCACCGAGAGCCCACCCGGCACGCTGGACCGGGCGCATCACCACCCGAAGTTCGACGGTTGGGAGCCCGGGCGCCGGCATTTCGTTCCCGAGCTCTCCGCCGATCCGGTGGCCTGGCTCGCCGATCAGCTCACCGACCCAGCCTCCGTGCTGGCGCGGGCGGGCGTCGACCCCGACCAGGTTCCCGAAGCCGACAAGGCCGGGCTGGCCGCGGCCGCGCCGGAGATCGTGGCCGCGGTGAAACGGATGCTCGACGGCGTGCGGGACGGGGAACTGGCTCCGGCGCCGCCCGAGCCGGTCGCCGCCGCCCGCACCGGCTGGCTCTAGCCAACCACCTTTTCGGCCAGCGCGGCCAGCTTGGCGTCGAGTTGTTCTGCCGCGCTGAGCAATTTGGGATGGGGGGCGATGACCATCAGCGACGAAGGCTTGACGTACGTCAGGCTGCTGCCGGCCGGCTCGTCGGTGACCAAGAGTTCGACCGGGGCGAACAGGCCCGCCGTCACGTCGTGGCGCAGCATGGTGATCGCGATCAATGGGTTGCCGAGAATCACCCGGATCGCCTTGCGGTCGATGCCGGCCTTGGGAATCCACCCGCCGTGGTCGACGACACCGAACAGCATGAACCCGCTTGGCCCAACGTGGGGTTCGACGCGCTGCCGGTAAGAATCCCAGCCGTCGGTTGCCGCCGCGATGTCGTTGATCGGGACGGGGCGCTCGCCGATGTCGGCCAGTAGCGCGGCGAGCAGATCGTCGTAGCTCTTGACGCTGTCGTAGCGCACCCGCACGCCCGTGAACCGGATCTCGGTCATCGAGCCGCCCCCGGAAAGACCGGTTGAAGGCGAGGATTCCATGTCTCAGTCCACCTTTCAGACGCCGGGCCTACAATTTCCCTGTCCTTTGATCCTCACCAATCTTGAGGATCGGAGTCCGGTTCTCCTGTTGGACCCGCTCCCACAGGCCGCCCCTCCCTAGCGCTCTGCCCAACTCGTCTTCTCTGCGGAGCCACTCCTCGGCGGTTCTGATCCGGTTCGGGTGAATCTCGTCGAGCAGATCGTAGTCGCGGTCAATGACTCCGTATTTCCACAGATTCCAGAATCCCGTGAAGTTGTCGCGGATGTTCATGGTGCTCTTGTCGTTTGGGTCGGCGTTGTACCCAGCAGGCGCATCCGCGGCTCCACTGAGGGGACCGGTCCTGAAGTAGGCGTCTAGATCGGTGTCGATGTACTGCGCCGGATGTCCGGTGACCTTCTCAAACGCCGCAGCAAGATCCGCGTAGGCGATGTGGTCGATAGCGACTTCGAGATCCATGCCATTCGCGCGCTCGCGATGGTCGAAGAGCCAACGCACATAGAATCCGCAATCTTCAAGAGCCACATGGGGCACAGCACCCGCACCGAGGGGAACCCGCCACGTCACGACGCCGTCCTCGACGGTAGGCGTCATGGGTGTACCGGGTGAGATCACCATCTCGATGTATGGGCCCGACGTGAAGACCGCCGCTCCCATCCGATCGCCATTCACCTTATTCTGCAACAGGATCCACTCACCCACCCGGCCCTTGCCGTCATAGTGGCCGGTGCGGAATCGAGAGTCGTATCCCGACTTCTTGAGCCCGTAGTCGAGGTTTCCATAGACGAAGAATTTGATTCCTTCTTCGATAGCTATCTCGTAACTGCGGATGGCCCAATACATCTCGGTCTTCTCGCCGGTGTTGAACCCGTCGATGTTGACGAATGCCGCGTCACAACCGCGAAATCCTTCCCGCAGGACCGCTTCGTCGGCGAACGAGCCTTCCAGGACGGACACGTTGTCGAGGGCGAGGAGGTCCTTCGCTCGCCGGGAGCCGGGATCTCGGCTGAGGAACCGGACGGCGTATTTGTTGTCGGCGACCAGGGCGCGGATGATGGGCATGCCCTGGGCGCCCGTGCCGCCGATGACGAAAACTTTCGAGATGGTGTGCGACGACATCGTCGTGTCACAGCCGCTCGATGACGGTCGCGTTGGCCATGCCGCCGCCCTCGCACATCGTCTGCAGCCCGTACCGGCCGCCGCGCTGTTCCAAAGCGTTGACCAGTGTCGTCATGATGCGCGCGCCGCTGGCGCCCAGCGGGTGGCCGATCGCGACGGCGCCGCCGTTGACGTTGGTCTTGGCCAGGTCGGCGCCGGTGTCGTGCGCCCAGGCCAGCACGACTGGGGCGAACGCCTCGTTCACCTCGAACAGGTCGATGTCGGCCAGCGTCAGCCCGGCGCGCCGCAGCACCTTCTCGGTGGCCGGGATGACCCCGGTCAGCATGTAGAGCGGGTCGGAGCCCACCACCGTCGTGGTGTGGATGCGGGCGAGCGGGCGCAGGCCGAGCTTCTCGGCGGTTTCGCTGGTGGTGATCATGACCGCAGCGCTGCCGTCGGAGAGCGGTGAGGAGTTGCCGGCGGTGATTTCCCAATTGATCTGCGGGAAGCGGGCATCCATCGCCTCGCTGTAGAACGCGGGCCGCAGGCCGGCCAGCGTTTCGACCGTCGTGCCGGGCCGGATGAACTCGTCGGCGGCAAGGCCCGCGATCGGGATCAGCTCGTTGTCGAACAGCCCGTCCTTGGTGGCGCGGGCGGCCTTGTCGTGGCTGCCGGCGGAGAACTCGTCCAGCTGGGTGCGCGAGAAGCCCCACCGCGCGGCGATCAGCTCGGCGCTGATGCCCTGCGGCACCAGGCCTTCGGGGTAGCGCCGCGTCATGTCGTCGCCGAAGGGATTGCTGCCCGGCAGCACCGAGCTGCCCATCGGCACGCGGCCCATCGACTCCACGCCTGCCGCGACGACGATGTCGTAGGCACCGGAAAGCACGCCCTGCGCGGCGAAGCTGATGGCCTGCTGGCTGCTGCCGCACTGCCGGTCGATCGTGACGGCCGGTACCGACTCGGGAAATCCGGCACCCAGCAAGGCGTTTCGCGCGATGTTGACCGCCTGGTCGCCGACCTGGGCGACGGCGCCGGCGATGACGTCGTCGATCTGCGCGGGGTCCACGCCGGTGCGCGCCACCACTTCGCGCAGGCTGTGCGCGAGCAGGTCGGCTGGCAGCACATCGTGCAGCGCCCCGCTCGGCTTGCCCTTGCCGATGGGGGTGCGGACGGCTCCGACGATGACGGCGTCGCGGTTCATGGCTCCTCCTCGAGTCCCGCGCGGTCTAGGTATAGATCGCTATATCCAGGTAACGATCTGGGTATACTAAAGGCAACCCAGCTGGGAGAGTGATTTATGACACTGCTGCAGGGACCGCTGGCCGACCGCGATGCCTGGTCGGCCGTCGGCGAGTGCGCGATCGAGAAGACCATGGCGGTGGTGGGCACCAAGTCCGCGATGCTCATTATGCGCGAGGCCTACTACGGCACCACGCGCTTCGATGACTTCGCCCGCCGGGTGGGCATCACCAAGGCCGCCGCCTCGGCGCGGCTGTCCGAACTGGTCGAGCTGGGGCTGCTGAAGCGGCGGCCCTACCACGAGCCCGGGCAGCGGCGTCGGGAAGAGTACGTGCTCACCGAGGCCGGCATCGACTTCATGCCCGTGGTGTGGGCGATGTTCGAGTGGGGCCGCCGTCATCTACCGGGGCGCAATCGCCTCCGGCTCACCCATCTCGGCTGTGGCGCCGAGGCGAGCGTCGAAATCCGTTGTTCGGAAGGGCATAAGGTGGCGCCCGAAGAACTCGGCATGCGGCTGGCTAAGTCTGGTTGAGCGCGGCGAGCAGCCGGCGGGCCGCGGCGACGCGGCGGGCGGCGGGGCCGGCCAGGGTGTCGAGCGCGCATTCGGGGTCGGCGGGCGGCCCCATGTGTCCGCAGCCACGCGGACAGTCCTCGATTGCCTGGGCCAGATCCGAGAAGGCCATCAGCACGTCGTCGGGCTCGATGTGCGCCAGCCCGAACGACCGGATGCCCGGGGTGTCGATCACCCAGCCGGAATGTCCCAGCGGGTCTCTAAAAGGAAAAGCGACCGACTGGGTGGAGGTGTGCCGGCCGCGGCCGATGTCGGTGACCTCGCCGACGGCCCGTTCCGCGTCGGGCACAAGGCGATTCACCAACGTGGATTTGCCGACGCCGGAATGCCCGAGCAGCACGGTGATCTTGCCGGCCAGCAGGTCGGCCACCGCGAGCAGCGGGTCGTCGCGGCCCGCGGCCACCACCTTCAGGTCCAGGTCGACGAAGTGTGAGGCAAACGGCTCCGGCGGGGCGAGGTCCGTCTTGGTCAGGCACAGAATCGGCCGCAGCCCGCCGGCAAAGGCGGCGATGAGCGCCCGGTCGACCAGGCCGGTGCGCGGCGGCGGGTCGGCCATGGCCACCACGATCAGCAACTGGTCGGCGTTGGCGACCACCACGCGTTCGGTGGGATCGGTGTCATCGGCGGTGCGCCGCAACACCGTTCGCCGTTCGCCGCGCCGCACGATGCGCGCCAGGGTGTCCAGCCGCCCGGACAGGTCGCCCACCACGTCGACGTCGTCCCCGACCACGATCGGGGTGCGGCCCAGTTCGCGGGCCCGCATCGCCGTGACCCGGCGATCGGGATCCCCGCCGAGCACGCATCCCCAGCGGCCGCGGTCGACGCTGACCACCATCGCGGCCTCGGCGTCGGCGTGTTCGGGACGAGTCTTGGTGCGCGGTCGCGAGCCCCTTCCGGAGCGGACCTTGACGTCGGACTCGTCGTAATCGCCGGGCTTCAAATATCGGACCCCAGCATTTGCGCCCACAGCCGCGGAAACTCCGGCAGCGTCTTGGAAGTGGACCCGATGTCGTCCACCTGGACCCCGGCCACCCGCAGCCCGACGATCGCGCCGGCCATCGCCATCCGGTGGTCGGCGTAGGCGCGCCAGACGCCGGCATGCAGCGGTGTCGCGGTGATCACCAGGCCGTCGGGCGTTTCGGTGCAGTCGCCGCCCAGGCGATTGATCTCGGTGCTCAGCGCGGCGAGCCGGTCGGTCTCGTGCCCCCGCAGGTGCCCGATGCCGGAGAGTCGGGACACCGATCCGGGCTTCGCCAGCGCCGCGAGCGCCGCCACCGCGGGGGTCAGCTCGCCGACCGCGCGCAGGTCGACGTCAAAGCCGTCGTAGTCGGCGGACCCCTGCACTTCGAGGAACGAATCACCCTGGGTGACAACGGCGTTCAGCTTGCCCAGCACGCTCAGGATGTTGTCGGTGGGTTGCACGCTTGCCGCGGGCCAGCCGGTGATGCGCACCGTTCCGCCACTGACCACGGCCGCCGCCAGGAACGGAACGGCGTTGGTCAGGTCGGGTTCCACCTCCCAGTGCCGCGCCGCGACGGGGCCGGGGCGCACCTCCCAGCGGTTGGGGACCGAGTCGTCGACGTCGACCCCGGCTTGCCTCAGCATCACCACGGTCATCGCGATGTGCGGCGCCGACGGCAGCGTCGCGCCGGTGTGCTGCACGGTCAGGCCCTCGGTGAACGACGCCGCGCACAACAGCAGCCCCGACACGAACTGCGACGACGCCGAGGCGTCGATGGCCACGGTGCCCCCGGCGACCGATCCGCTGCCGTGGACCCGGAAGGGCAGACCCGCGCCCGCGATTTGTACACCCAGGCCACGCAGCGCGTCGAGCAGCGGCGCGATGGGCCGCAGCCGGGCCTGCTCGTCGCCGTCGAATTCGACCACCGCTCCGCCCAGCGCCGCGAGCGGCGGGACGAACCGCAGGACGGTACCCGCCAGGCCGCAATCCACGCGCGCGTCGGCTCCGGGAGCGATCCCGCCGCCGATCGTCAGGTCGGACCCGGTGCCCTCGACGCGCAGGCCCAGGGTGCGCAGCGCGCCGATCATCAGGTCGGTGTCCCGGCTGCGCAGCGCCCCGCTGATGGTCGAGGTGCCCCCGATTGGCGGGCCCTGCGCGGCCGCCAGCGCCGCCAGCACCAGCGCCCGATTGGTCTGCGACTTCGAGCCCGGAACGGTCACGCTCGCGCACACCGGTTTCGGCGCGCTGGGGGCCGTCCACATACTCACCGGTCCATCATCGCGTGTCAGGCTCTTCTGCCACCAATGGGAGGCTGGTGGCTCTGCCACTGATGGAAGTGCGTGGCTCTGCCACTGATGGAAGTGCGTGGCTCTGCCACTGATGGAAGTGCGTGGCTCTGCCACTATTGAAGGTATGTGCGGACGGTTCGCGGTGACCACCGATCCGGCGCTGCTGGCCCAGAAGATCAAGGCGATCGACGAGGCCACCGGCGCCTCCGAAAGTGCCGGGGCGCCCAACTACAACGTGGCCCCCACCTCGACCATCGCTACGGTGGTGAGCCGGCACACCGACCCCGACGACCAGCCCACCCGCCGGGTGCGGCTCATGCGCTGGGGGCTGGTTCCGCCGTGGGCCAAGGCCGCTTCCGACGGGGCGCCCGAGACCAAGGGGCCCATGCTGATCAACGCCCGCGCGGACAAGGTCACCACCTCGCCCGCGTTCCGGTCGAGCGCCAAGTCGAAGCGGTGCCTGATCCCGATGGACGGCTACTACGAATGGCGCGTCAATCCCGACTCGGCCGCGGGCAAGAAGTCCCGCAAGACGCCGTTCTTCATGTACCGCGAGGACGGGGAGCCGCTGTTCATGGCCGGACTGTGGTCCGTGTGGAAGCCCGCCAAAGACGCTCAGCCCCTGCTGAGTTGCACGATCATCACCACCGACGCGCCCGGGGAACTGGCCGAGATCCATGACCGGATGCCGCTGGTGGTTCCGGAGCGGGAGTGGGACCGCTGGCTGGACCCGGACGCCCCGATCGACGAGAAGCTGCTGGTTCGCCCTCCCGACGTGCGCGGCATTCGCATGCGCGAGGTGTCGACGCTGGTCAACAACGTCCGCAACAACGGGCCCCAGCTACTAGAGCCGGCCGATCCGGAGCCCGAGCAGGCCCGCCTTCTCTAGGTCGCTCTAGTTGCTGAGAACCAGCTTCCAGTTGCCGTTGACGTTGCGATCCGGCACGCACCAGAAGTTGTTCCAGTTTCCCGGAGTGCTGGCCTTCACGCCCGGCCCGGCGTCCTGACAAGCGGCCCGGGTCGGGTAGTTGCCCTCGGTCTGAATCGTGTCGGCGTTGCCGGTGCCGACACCGATCGTCATCAGCCCGGAGAAAGCCAGCACGCCGGCGGCAACCATCGTCGCGCCGCGGGATCGCTTCGTCGTCATGGCGCGAGCGTATCGCCGCGGAGAGCAAACGGCCCGGTTTTCGCCATAGCGGTACGCCCGCGCAGCTACGCGCGGATGTCCGCGATGACCGCGCCGGTCAACCGGATCAAATCCTGCGGTGAAACCCCGACGTCCCAGCCGCGGCGCCCGGCGCTGCAGTACACCCGAGCCCACGCGAGGGCGCCCGCGTCCACGACGGTCGGCAAACTCTTGCGCTGCCCGAAGGGCGACACGGCGCCGACGACGTAGCCGGTGGCGCGCTCGGCGTCCGCGGCCTCGGCCATGGCGGCCCTGGCCGCCCCCAGCGCCGCGGCGGCGGCCTTCAGCGAAAGCCGGTCCGGCACCGGCAGTATCGCGACCGCGAGTCCGCCCGGCACGGCGATGATCAGGGTCTTGTAGATCTGC
The DNA here is from genome assembly GCF_001667585.1 of Mycobacterium sp. E2733. Taxonomy (GTDB): domain Bacteria; phylum Actinomycetota; class Actinomycetes; order Mycobacteriales; family Mycobacteriaceae; genus Mycobacterium. Next base: position 100,452 of record NZ_LZJZ01000093.1, on the reverse strand, counting down.
TCGGGCGCGATGCCGCGCTCCGTCAGCGCGTGCACCGCTTCGGCGCCGAACGAGCGTTCCCGCGGATCGTGTCCGAAGGTGACAACCTCATGCGGCACACCGGCTTTCGCCAACGCGGCCAGCGCGGGCGTGGCGGCGCGGCCCACTGACTGCGGCTCGCTACGGCCCGGAGTACCCCGGCGGGTTGACGCCGTCCACCCAGAAGTCGACGCCGAGCTGCCCGCCCGGCACGCAGTTGTAGACCGACAGGTCGGTGACGCCGGACTCCAGCAGCACGTCCTCGCACAGCAAGGTGTTGCCGGTGTACTCGCGGGCGGGCTTGTTGAGGATGACGTATGCGGCGTCGGAGTACACCTCGGGCTTGCGGGCGCGGCCCATCGCCTCGTCACCGCCGAGCAGATTCTGCACCGCGGCGGTGGCCACCAGCGTGCGCGGCCACAGCGTGTTGGAGGCGATGCCCGCCTCGCGCATCTCCTCGGCGATTCCCAGGGCGCACAGCGTCATGCCGAACTTGGCCATCATGTACGCGGTGGGCTTCAGCCACTCCTTGCCGAGCAGCACGGGCGGCGACAGCGTCAGAATGTGCGGGTTCTGGGCGGCCTTCAGGTGCGGGATGCAGGCCTGCGACACGGCGTAGGTGCCACGCACCTGGATGCCGTTCATCAGGTCGAACCGCTTCATCGGCACCTCGGTGATGGACCCCAGGTTGATCGCCGACGCGTTGTTGACGCAGATGTCGATGCCGCCGAACTGCTCGACGGTCTTGGCCACCGCCGACTCGACGGACTCCGGATCGCGGACGTCCCCGACGATCGGCAGGGCCTGGCCGCCCGCTTCCTCGAGCTCCTTGGCGGCGGTGTAGACCGTGCCCGGCAGCTTCGGGTGCGGCTCGGCGGTCTTGGCGATCAGGGCGATGTTGGCGCCGTCTTGGGCGGCGCGTTTGGCGATCGCCAGGCCGATACCGCGGCTGGCGCCGGAGATGAACATGGTCTTGCCGTTCAGGGACATGGCGTCACATTAACGTCCTGTCCGGAAGCGGCGGACCGGGGGACGGGCGGCCGCGGATTCGACCGGGAAATAGCACGTCGCCCACCGCTGTTGACTCAACCGGTCTCTGAAGTTACGTGGGCGCACCCGGGCAGACACTGTCGGTGGCAACCTCTAGATTGGGAGGAGCGGTTTGGTGTCAGCGGCGACGAGCCTGTTGGACAGTCCAACGGGTGCCGAGCAGTTGGCTTGCTTTCTTGCAAGTCCGGCGGCGCTTTCAGTGCTGTCCGGCGACACCGCAGCGGAAGGGACCGGGGTAATCGACATGGCCGACACAGACGGCGCAACAGCACAGGAGATTCCCGATCCCGGCCCGCCGGAGACGGACGCCGAGCTGATGGCGCGCTTCGAGCGCGACGCGATTCCGCTGCTGGACCAGCTTTACGGCGGTGCGCTGCGCATGACCCGCAATCCGGCCGACGCCGAAGACCTGCTGCAAGAGACGATGGTGAAGGCGTACGCGGGGTTCCGCTCGTTCCGGGCCGGCACCAACCTCAAAGCCTGGCTGTACCGGATCCTGACCAACACCTACATCAACAGCTACCGCAAGAGGCAGCGCCAACCGGCCGAATACCCGACTGAGGAGATCACCGACTGGCAGCTGGCGTCCAACGCCGAGCACTCATCCACCGGGCTGCGCTCGGCCGAGGTCGAGGCGCTCGAGGCCCTGCCGGACAACGAGATCAAGGAAGCGCTGCAGGCGCTGCCGGAAGAATTCCGGATGGCCGTCTACTACGCCGATGTCGAGGGCTTTCCCTACAAGGAAATCGCCGAGATCATGGACACGCCCATCGGGACGGTAATGTCACGGCTGCACCGCGGCAGACGTCAACTGCGTGGGCTGCTGGCCGACGTGGCCAAGGAGCGGGGCTTCAACCGCGGCCACCAGGCGCACGAGGAGGTGTCGTCATGAGTCGCGCCGGCGATGATGCAGAGCGCAGCGATGCTGTGGGGGCACCTCCCGCTAGCGGGGGAGAGCGGCGCTTATGGGGCGACGTCTCCAGCCCCGGCGACACGTGCCCCAACGACGACGACCACGGCGCCGTCGGCTGTGCCGAGGTGATTCGCCAGGTCTGGCTCCTGCTCGACGGTGAATGCACCCCGGAGTCCCGGGACCAGCTGCGCCGGCACCTGGAGGCGTGCCCCGGCTGCTTCAAGCATTACGGCCTCGAGGAGCGGATCAAGGCGCTGATCGCCACCAAATGCAAAGGCGAGAAGGCCCCCGAGGGTCTGCGCGAGCGGCTACGGCTGGAGATCCGGCGGACCACCATCATCCGCGAGACGCACTAGCGGTCCTCAGGAGTTGGGCCGCTTGCCGTGGTTGGCTTTGCTGTGCTTGCGGTCACGCTTCTTCCGGCCACGCTTGGCCATGGGTCGAACCTCCATTGATTTGGTCATTGATCCGGGCGTCCGGCGCCCGTCAGCCTGCCGCCCAGTCTCTCATGAAAGACCGACGCGACGACAACGCCCCGTGCGCCGCGGTCCCGACTCCCCCTGTGGTTCGATGTACCTGAGCCTGACGGAAGCTTGATGGACCAGCCAGCCTGCGCAATGGCCGAAACGAGTGGGGTGAAGATGGCCGAGGATGTGCGCGCCGAGATCGTGGCCAGCGTGCTCGAAGTCGTAGTGAACGAGGGTGACCAGATCGGCAAAGGCGACATCGTGGTGCTGCTGGAGTCGATGAAGATGGAGATTCCCGTCCTGGCTGAGGTCGACGGCACCGTCAGCAAGGTGAGCGTCTCGGTGGGCGATGTCATCCAGGCGGGCGACCTGATTGCCGTGATCAGCTAGCCCCCGAAAAAGTTTGGACCGTTCTGCTGCCGGGGAATGGCCCGGGGAGTGAGTGATGTCGACTCTCGGTGATCTGCTTGCCGAACACACCGTGCTGCCGGGCAATGCGGTGGACCACCTGCATGCGGTGGTGGGGGAGTGGCAGTTGCTGGCGGACCTTTCGTTCGCCGATTACCTGATGTGGGTTCGCCGCGACGACGGCATGTTGGTGTGTGTGGCGCAGTGCCGGCCGAACACCGCGCCTACCGTGCTCGTCACCGACTCGGTGGGCAGTGTCGTGGCCGCCGACCGGCTGGCGCTCGTCGCCGAAACCTTCGACTCCGGCGTCGTCCAGCAGGATAGCGTTGGGAGACAACAGGATTCGTGGCTGCCCGGCCTGCACGTCGAGGCGTCCCCGGTGCGGTACGGCGGCCGGGTGGTGGCCGTGCTCACCCGCCATCAGACCGCCCTCGCCGCCGACCGCACGTCCGGCCAGCTGGAGACGGCATACCGGGAATGCGCCGGCGATCTCGTCCACATGCTCGCCGAGGGCACCTTCCCCGACGTGGGCGACGTGGTCATGTCGCGCTCCACCCCGCGCGCGGGCGACGGCTTCATCCGGTTGGACGTCAACGGCGTCGTCGCCTATGCCAGCCCCAACGCGGTGTCGGCCTACCACCGGATGGGCCTGACGACCGAGCTGGAGGGGCGCAACCTGGTCAAGGTCACGCGGCCGCTGGTCTCCGACCCGTTCGAGGCGCAGGAGCTGGCCGAGCACGTGCTCGACCTGTTGGCCGGCGGGCGGAGCATGCGGATGGAGGTCGACGCCGGCGGCGCCACGGTGTTGCTGCGAACGCTCCCGTTGGTGGTCGACGGCGCGAGCGCCGGTGCCGCCGTGCTGATCCGGGACGTGACGGAGGTGAAGCGTCGCGACCGGGCCCTGATCTCCAAGGACGCCACGATCCGCGAAATCCACCACCGGGTGAAGAACAACCTGCAGACGGTGGCGGCGCTGCTGCGCCTGCAGGCGCGCCGGACTGTCAACGCCGAAGGGCGCGAAGCCCTGATCGAGTCGGTGCGCCGGGTCTCGTCGATCGCGCTGGTGCACGACGCGCTGTCGATGTCCGTCGACGAACAGGTGAACCTCGACGAGGTCATCGACCGGATCCTGCCGATCATGAACGACGTCGCGTCGGTGGACCGGCCGATCCGGATCAACCGGGTCGGCGACCTCGGCGTGCTGGACTCCGACCGGGCGACGGCCCTGATCATGGTGATCACCGAACTGGTTCAGAACGCGATCGAGCACGCCTTCGACCCCGCGGTCGAAGAGGGATCGGTGACCATCCGTGCCGAGCGTTCGGCGCGCTGGCTCGACGTCGTCGTCCACGACGACGGCCGCGGGTTGCCGGAAGGCTTCAGCCTGGAGACGTCCGACAGTCTGGGCCTGCAGATCGTGCGGACGCTGGTGTCGGCGGAACTCGACGGCACGCTCGGCATGCGCCGAGCCCCGGCTCGCGGGACCGATGTGGTCTTGCGGGTGCCGATCGGCCGGCGGGCACGGTTGGTCATATAGGCGTACACACCCGGGCACAACAGTGCGGCCCCGACTTTCGTCGGGGCCGCACTGTTCGCTCTAACTGAGTCAGACTCCGCTACGGGCCTTCGTCCGGGCATTGCGACGCTTGAGTGCGCGCCGCTCGTCTTCACTCATGCCGCCCCAGACGCCCGAGTCCTGGCCGGTGTTCAGGGCCCAGGACAGGCAATCCGTGGTCACCGGGCACCGATTGCAGACCAGTTTCGCGTCAGCGATCTGCGCGAGCGCCGGACCGCTGTTCCCTACCGGGAAGAACAGCTCCGGGTCCTCGTCGCGACAGACCGCCTTGTGGCGCCAATCCATACGTTGTTACTCCTCACTGAGTGCGCAGCAAGGCGCACGGCCAATTTTCTTCGGCTGTTAACGCGTGCACAAGAAAAGGGTCCGTACCCCTATCTAAATTTCTGCATGCAACCTTTTGATCGTTTCACAGGCCCAACAGATGTCAATAGCCCTGAGTTCGCTCGTGGGCTATCTCACTTTGATGCTTCTGTAGTCGGGCCATTACTCCGTTGTACTACACTGACGGGCCGCTCTCGGGGAAACGCTTCGCCGCGCGGCCGGCGGTCTCTCCGTCTCCGCAGCTCAGAGCATATTTTTACGGGGCGGCGCGACCACGGCCAGCGCGTCCGGCACCGACTGGAAAGTCATCGTTTCGCGCACACCGAGATAATCCCCGTCGAACTGGCAGGCCACCGGGCCGCCGTTCGAGGTGACGCGCAAGCAGGGCACGTCGTCCTCGGTGATGAGGTGGTCGAAGTCGAACTTGGGCCGGTTGGCGAACATCTGGCGCACGATGCGCAGGGTGGGGATCGTTTTCATGCTCTTGGGCGCGAACACCCCCAGGCCCGACTCGAAGGTGCAGCCGGGGTTGGTCCATACCGGCCGTTCGTTGGCGAACGTCCACGGGCTGGAGTTGGACACGAACGCGAAGCTGACCCCCGTGATGGGTTCGCGGCCGGGCAGTTCGAGGGTGAGCATCGGTTCGCGGCGCGTGTAGCCCCAGACGGCGGGCACCGCCGCGCGAATGTAGCGCCACGCCGAGACCTTGCCGCCCTTGCCGCGTTCGGCCTCGACCGCCGCCACCACCTCGGCGTCGACCCCCATGCCGGTGTTGAACACGGCCCACCGCTCACCGCAGTCGATCAGGCCGATGCGGCGCCAGGTGTGGTGGTGGCGGTAGTCGTCGAGGAGCTGGATGAGCTGGTTGGTGGCGGCCACCGGGTCGCGCGAGATCCCCAGCGACCGCGCCAGCACATTCGCCGAACCGCCGGGAACCACCGCGACCGCGGGCACCGGGCCGGTGGGCCCCGAAGCCGCGCCGGGGCGGCCGAGCAGGCCGTTGACCACCCCGCTGACCGTGCCGTCGCCGCCGTGCACCACGACCAGGTCGACGCCGTCCGCGACCGCCTTCTCCGCGAGTTCGGCGCCGTGACCGCGGTGGTTGGTGTGCTCGACGGTGAGCTGCAGGCGGCTCTTGAGCGCGTTCGCCAGCAGGTCGCGACCGGCCGGGGTGGTGGTGGTGGCTGTGGGGTTCACGATCAGCACGGCGCGCATGAAGCACGAGCTTATGCGGGCGCCTTAAGGCCACGCTGTGGGGAACTCCCGCCGGCTGGGGTGACTACGCTGACGCGGGTGACAGTTTTCCGCCGCAACCCGGGGGCCGCCCCGACCGCCGTGCGCGGCGCCGGGCTCCTCGTGCTGCTGCAAGGCCTGGCCGCGCTCGTGGTGGCGGTGGCGCTGCTGGTGCGGGGCATCGCGGGAGCCGACCAGCGCGTGGTTAACGGGTTGGGCACTGCGGCGTTTTTCGTTCTGGTCGGGGCGGTGGTGCTGGCCGCCGGACGGGCGCTGACGGTCGGCAAGCGCTGGGCGCGCGGGCTGGCGGTGATCACCCAGCTGCTGCTACTGCCGGTGGCGTGGTACCTGACGGTGGACTCGCACCGGCCCGGCTTCGGGATTCCCGCGGCCATTGTCGCGCTGGCCGTGTTGGGCCTGCTCTTCAGCCCCGCGGGCGTGCGTTGGGCCGCCGGCGATCAGCGCGACTCCGCCAGCTCGGCCAACCGGGGGCCGGACAGCCGATAGGTGGTCCACTCGCGCTGCGGTTCGCCGCCGACGCCGTCGTACAGGGTGAGGGCGTCGGCGTTCCAGTTCAGCACGGCCCAGGACAACCGCGTGTAGCCGTTGTCGACGCATTCGGCCGCCAGCGTCGCCAGCAGCGCGCGGGCCAGGCCGCGGCGGCGAAACCCCGGCCGCACGAACAGGTCTTCGAGGTAGATGCCCGCCACGCCGTCCCAGGTGGAGAAGTTGAGAAACCACAGTGCCATCGCGGCGATCTCGCCCTCGACTTCCGCGACGTGCCCGTACACCGTCGGGGCGGGTCCGAAAAGGGCTGCGGCGATTTGCTTTTCGGTGACCGTGCAGTGCTCGGCGGCGCGTTCGAATTCGGCCAATTGGTGGATCATTCCGGTGATTGCGGCGGCGTCTTGCGGCGCGGCGCGGCGAATGGTCATTGCTCGACGCCCAATGCGTTGAGAATCGTCGCGAATTTCGTTGTGGTTTCGGCGACTTCCTCGTCGGGGTCGGATTCGGCTACGATGCCGCCACCGGAGCGCGCCAGCGCGGTGCGGCGGTCCGCCGATAGCTGCGCGCAGCGGATGGACACCACCCAGCGGCCGTCGCCCCGGGCGTCGCACCAACCGGCCGCCCCCGCGTAGAACCCGCGGTCGCCCTCCAGCTCGGCGATGAGCTCGACCGCGGCCTCGGTCGGCACCCCGCCGACCGCCGGAGTGGGATGCAGGGCAAGGGCCAAATCGATTGCGGTGGTCGACGTATCGCGCAGCCGGGCGCTGATCGGTGTGCACAGATGCCACACCGCCGCGGTGCGGCTCAGCTCGGGCTCGGCGGCGACGGTCAACTCGTCGCACAGCGGCTCGAGGGCGGCCCGAATGGTTTCGACGACCAGCTGGTGCTCGTGGCGATCCTTGGCGGACCCGGCCAGCGCGGCGCCGTTGGCGGCGTCGGCCTCCGGGTCGGCGGCGCGGGGCGCCGAGCCGGCGAACGGCCGGCACGTGACCCGGCTTCCGTTGCGCGCCACCAGAAGCTCCGGGCTGGCGCCCACCAGCGCCACGCCGGCGTAGTCATCGCCGGCGGCGGTGAGGTCGACGAGATAGCCGTATGCGGCCGGGTCGGCGGCGATGAGCCGGCGCAGGATGACGCGGGCGTCCAGGGGCGCGTCGGCGACCAGTCGCAGAGCGCGGGACAGCACCACCTTGCTCAGCAGGCCGTCGGGCGCGCCGAGCTGATCGCGGGCCCGGCTGATGCGGCGCCGGTAGTCGGCCGGCGACGGATCGGCGGCGGCGACGTGCACCGGCGGCACTGGGCCGGTCGGCCAGTCGGGCGGCCCGTCGGTGCGTCGCACCGCGTCGGGCACGAGCAGCGCTGCGGGCCCGTTAACGTCAAAAGGCAACGCGCCCAACACTATTGCGGCAGACCCCGAACGCAGCGCGTCCTGCGCCGCCGCCACGTCGCGGTAGCGCTCCCGCACCCCCTCCGCAACCAGGGTCTGCTTCGGTCCGCAAAGCGCGAACGGCGGCTGGGTGCTCACCCGGGTTTGATCGCCTGCGGCTGGCTGGTCAGTCCGAGTGCGGCGAGTTGTCGCACGCCATGCTCGAAACCGCACACCGCGATGGAGCCGGCCAGCATCCAGAAGCGGCTGCCCTCGACGAGCGGTAGCTCCACCCAGCGCGTGATGATCGAACGGGAGAAGTGGCTGTGCCCCACGAAGACCACGTCTCGCGAGCTCATGTGCTCCAGCGCGAACGCGACGGCCCGATCGGCGCGGTCGCTTACCTGCTGCACGCTTTCCCCGCCGGGGCAGCCGTGCGTCCAGACCAGCCAATCGGGCACCTTTTCGTGGATCTGCGGCGTCGTCAACCCCTCGTAGGAGCCGTAATCCCATTCGGCGAGCAGGGGAGAGACCTCGTCCACGGCGAGGCCGGCCAGCTTGGCCGTGGTCAGGGCGCGGATGCGCGGGCTGCTGACCACCAACGGGTCGGTGAGGTTCAGTTCACGCAGCACGCGACCGGCGAGCTCGGCCTGGACGCGGCCGGTGTCGGTCAGCTCGAGGTCGGTCCGGCCCGTGTGCTGCCCGGTTTTCGACCACTCGGTCTCGCCGTGGCGCAGCAGGACCAGTCGATGATTGTGCAAGCCCATATCGACCGATTCTGCCGGATGACATGCCGGGCCTGTCGGCAGCAGCGCGCGCCGAGCGAACGTGCCAGGATGGGCACTGTTGACCGCATGGCGACGATGCAGAGGGGAGAGCCGCGCGTATGGCTGCTAAGACCCGGGTACTGGCGGTGGCCAACCAGAAGGGCGGCGTGGCCAAGACGACGACGGTCGCCTCGCTGGGCGCCGCGATGGTGGACGAGGGATGTCGGGTGCTGCTGGTCGACCTGGATCCACAGGGCTGCCTGACCTTTTCGCTCGGCCAGGATCCCGACAAACTCCCGGTGTCGGTGCACGAGGTGCTGCTCGGTGAGGTCGAGCCGAACGCCGCGCTGGTCACCACCATGGAGGGGATGACGCTGCTGCCGGCCAACATCGACCTGGCGGGCGCCGAGGCGATGCTGTTGATGCGCGCGGGCCGCGAATACGCGCTCAAGCGCGCGTTGGCGAAGCTCTCCGACGACTTCGACGTGGTCATCATCGACTGCCCACCGTCGCTGGGTGTGCTCACCCTCAACGGGCTGACCGCCGCCGACGAGGTGATCGTGCCGCTGCAGTGCGAGACGCTCGCGCATCGCGGAGTCGGCCAGTTCCTGCGCACGGTCGCCGACGTGCAGCAGATCACCAACCCGGATCTGCGTCTGCTGGGCGCGTTGCCGACGCTGTACGACTCGCGGACCACCCACACCCGCGACGTCTTGGTGGACGTCGCCGACCGCTACAACATGCCGGTGCTGGCCCCGCCGATTCCGCGGACCGTGCGTTTCGCCGAGGCCAGCGCTTCGGGTTCGTCGGTGATGTCGGGACGCAAGAACAAGGGCGCGTCGGCGTACGCCGACCTGGCGAAGGCGCTGCTCAAGCACTGGAAGACCGGCAAGCCGCTGCCGACGTTCGCCGTCGAGGTGTAGTCCGGCGTCAGCCCAGGGCCACCACGGTGTCGCCCCGCTGCTCGAACACCTGGGATCCCGCGACGGCCGGGACCACCGCCCGTCCCGGCGTGCTTGGCGCCCGGTTCACCGGGATGTAGCGCTCGTTGGCGCCGCTGACGGGGTCGTAGACCCCGATGGCGCCGGTGACCGGCACCAGCAGGCGGCCCGCCATCATCGCGCCCGGCCCTAGCGGCGCGATCGTGGCGCCGGCCGCGATGGTGTAGCGCAGCGACAGGTTGCCCGTCCCGAAGACCATGACCGAATCGCCGGTCCACCAGGTGATCAGGCTGCCGGCGTGCGAGACCGCGCCGGCGCTCGTCGCTGGCTTGGGCAGCAGCGTGCTCGAGACGGTGGTGCCGGTCTCGTCGAGCACGTCCACCCGGGGCTGCGGGGACGGCAGATACACCGCGGTGTTGTTCTCCCACACCGCCAGCACCCGCGCGCCCGAATCCGCCCTGATCCCGGGTTCGGCCACGATGCGCTGCTGGGGTTCGTCGTCGTCCTTGCCCGGCCGCAGCAGCACGAGCCGCAGGTCCGCCTGGTTGACGCAGCTCTCCAGCACCGACACCGCCGACGAGCTGGCCGCCGCCGAGATCAGCTTGCAGCCGGAATGCAGCCCGCGTGCCGAGGGCTTGACCCGGGCGTCGGTCTCGCCGTAGGCCACCATCCGGACCATGTCCGAGCGCCACAGCTCGAGCCGGGTGTCGCCGGCCGCCAGCACCGTCGTGCCGTCGGAGGACAGCTGCACACGCGGGTCGGCGTAGCCGCTGCGGGCGGGCCCGCGGCGACCGGTGGACCCGTCAAGCGTGCTCGCCTGCCCGCACCCGCGGTCGTCCCGGTAGACGGCGACGGCGTAGTGGTACACCCAGGAGACCCCGCACAGGTCGGTGTCGCGCTCGTAGCTCCATCGGGACTGGCCCGAGGCGGGGTCGCGCCCGTCGACCCGGCGGCCGTCGCCGGTGATGACGGTCCCGCCGACCGCCACGGGCGCGGCGGTGGCCGGGCTGGCCGCGGTCCACAGTTCCTTGAGCGCGGCCGGGACCTGGCGGGCCGGGGTCGGGTTGGGCGCCGAAACGGCGGCCGGCCGGCTGATGGTGGCCCGCGCGTCGCTCGTCCACCAGATCAGCGAGGCGACGACGGCGACAATCACGGCTATCGCCGCGGCGGCCAAAACGTCGCCCTTGGTCCGGCGTTCGGGTCTGACCATCCGCGGGCGCGCGACTCAGCTGGCGTTGGCGCCGGCTTCGGCGGGCTTGCGGCGCCGACGGCGGCGGCGGCTGCTTCCGCCGTTAGCGGGCGCTTCCGCGGCGGCTTCGCCGTTGGGGGCGCCGGCCGCGGCATTCCCGCCCGGATGTGCGGTGGTGGGTTGGCCGCCGCGGGTGCGCCGCCGCGGCGCGCCGGAGCGGGCCCGCCCGGACCGGTCCGCCTTCTGGCCAGCGCGCTCGCTGGTGCGGCGCTGGCCCTGCGGCTTCTTCGGCGAGCCGACAGCGCCGCCCGCGCCGGCCGGAATGCCCATCTCTTCGTAGAGGTGCGGCGAGTTCGAGTAGGTCTCGGCGGGCTCGGGGGTTTCCAGGCCCAGCGCCTTGTCGATCATCGACCACCGGGGCAACTCGTCCCAGTCGACCAGGGTGACGGCGATCCCGGTCTTGCCGGCGCGGCCGGTGCGGCCGATGCGGTGCACGTAGGCCTGTTCGTCCTCGGGGATTTGGTAGTTGATGACGTGGGTGATGTCGTCGATGTCGATGCCGCGGGCGGCCACATCCGTGGCGACCAGGACGTCGATGTCGCCGCCGCGGAAGGCTTTGAGCGCCTTCTCGCGGGCGATCTGCCCGAGGTCGCCGTGCACGGCCCCGACCTTGAAGCCGCGCTCGGCCAGCTCGTCGGCGACCTTCTGGGCGGTGCGCTTGGTGCGGGTGAAGATCATCGTCGCGCCGCGGCCCTCGGCCTGCAGTATCCGGCTGACCATCTCGACCTTGTCCAGGGCGTGGGCGCGGTAGACGAACTGCTCGGTGGTGTCGTGCGTGGCGGCCGAGTGCGGCGCCTCCGCCCGGATGTGGGTGGGCTGGTTCATGAAGGTGCGGGCCAGCGTGATGATCGGGCCCGGCATGGTCGCCGAGAACAGCATGGATTGCCGGTCCTCGGGGATCTGGCGCAGGATGCGCTCGATGTCGGGCAGAAAGCCCAGGTCGAGCATCTCGTCGGCCTCGTCGAGCACCAGCATGGACAGCCCACCCAGCTGCAGGTGGCCCTGCTGGGCCAGGTCGAGCAGCCGGCCGGGGGTGCCGACCACGACGTCGGCGCCGGCCTGCAGCGCCTCGATCTGCGGCTCGTAGGCCCGCCCGCCGTAGATCGACACGACGGAAAGGGGCCGGCCCTCGTCGGCGGTGAGGTACTTGGCCGCGGCGGCCAGGTCCTCGGTGACCTGCAGGCACAGCTCACGGGTCGGCACCACGACCAGGGCCCGCGGTGTGCCGTTGAGCTCCCGCACGCCGACGCCGGACGTGATGCGGTTCAGCAGCGGCACGCCGAAGGCCAGGGTCTTGCCCATGCCGGTGCGGGCCTGGCCGATCACGTCGTCGCCGGCGAGCGCCAGCGGCATGGTCAGTTCCTGGATGGCAAAGGGGCGCTCGATGCCCTTTTCCGCGAGTGCGCGGACGATTTCGTCGCGAACGCCGAGGTTGGCAAAAGTCAATTCAGTTGTGCTGGTGAGTGCGCTCATGCGTGGGTAGTAACCCTTTCGGTGACGTATCGGTTTGTGTCGGTGTTTCTCTGTCGCGGTCACGCGCGCACGAGTTCCGACTCCGAATACGTCGCCGAGTCGCGGGCCCCTGCTCAATCTGGGCGGGCCAGCTGTGCACGCACATTTCGCCGATAGCGGCTTGGGAAAGAAATACAGCCGCTATCTACGTACATGATAGCTGGTCGACAGCTGGCCCCCATTTAGCGCCAGGTCCGCCGACTACAGTGTTGCCATGACCCGGCCCTCTTGCCAGTCCTCGGAAGCCGAACTCGAAGCCGACCAGGCGGGCGACTCGCCCGCCCCGCGTCTGCCGGCCGACCACCCGGGTGTCAACGAGTTGTTCGCGGTCCTGGCATACGGCGAGATCGCCGCGTTCTATCGGCTCACCGACGAGGCCCGGATGGCCCCCGACCTGCGCGGACGGATTTCCATGGCCAGCATGGCCGCCGCCGAGATGCAGCACTACGAGCTGCTGCGCGACGCCCTGGAAAGCCGGGGCGTCGACGTGGTGCCGGCGATGTCGAAGTACGTTTCGGCGCTGGAGAACTACCACCGGCTGACGATGCCCAGCACGTGGCTGGAAGCCCTGGTGAAGACCTATGTCGGCGACGCCCTGGCCGCCGACCTGTATCTGGAGATCGCCGACGGGCTGCCCGACGAGATCGCCGACGTGGTGCGGGCGGCGCTGTCCGAGACCGGGCACTCACAGTTCGTCGTCGCTGAGGTGCGCGCCGCCGTGACCTCCAGCGGCAAGCAGCGCAGCCGGCTGGCGCTGTGGTCGCGCCGCCTGTTCGGCGAGGCGATCACGCAGGCTCAGTACCTGCTGGCCGACCACGACGAGCTCGTCGACCTGGTGATGTCGGGCTCGGGCGCCGGGGGCCTGGGCCAGCTCAACGCGTTCTTCGACCGGCTGCAGCGGACCCACGACCGGCGGATGCACGAACTCGGCCTGAGCTGACGCTCAGCCGTGATCGCAAGCGCGGCGCAGCCGGGCGCAGCGGGTCACGGCCATCGGACTCAGCCGTGATCGCAAGCGCGGCGCAGCCGGGCGCAGCGGGTCACGGCCATCGGACTCAGCGCGTGCAGGTCGCCAGGCTCGAGTTGGTGGTCGACACGGCAACCAGTTGACCGGCGGCGTTGACGATCGAGCAGTTGAGCCGGCCGTAGAAGCTGGTCGCGACGACGGACGGGGTCTGGACGCTGGGGCTCAAGATCACCGCCTTGGTCCACGGCAGCGACACGTTGAACTCGGTCTGGGACGCGCCGCTCCCGTCGGTGTAGACGATGTTCACCAGGTCCAGCAGCTGCTTGGTGCCGGTCACGTTGTAGACGACGGTGCGCGGGTTGAGTGCGGCCGGCGGCGGCGTCAGCGTCAGGGGCGGAGCGGCGGTCGGCGTTCCCGTCGGCGCGAGGCTCGGGGATGCGCTGGGCGTGGTCACGGTGGTGACCGTTTCGGGCGGCAATGGCGTGCGCGACGGGCTGGGCTGCGCGCTGGGCGGGACGGAGCTCTTGGTGGTGGCGGGCGCGGACGTCACCGGCTGGGGGGCCGGTGCGACGGTGGCCTTGGTCGTAGCGCTGTCGCCGCTGTTGATGATGACGGCGGTCGCGATCGCGCCGACGGCCACCACGGCGCCGAGGATCGCCATGACCGGGCGCCAGCGCAGCTCGGCCGGCCAGCCGGTCCACGTGTAGTCGCCCTCGGGGTAGGCGTTGGCTCCGTAGAGCTCGTCGGTCTGGTCTTCGGGGTAGTCCCGGACCTCGTCGAGATCGGCCAGTGTGGTGCCCATGGGGCCGAAGGTAGCCATGTGAAAACACGAACCGGGCCTCGCGCCCGGGTCTGAGCCCAGTCGCAAGCGAATCGTTATCTGCTCGCGACCGATGTTTCGCTCAGCGCGAACCGCGCGGTGGGGGCTGTCGCGGATGCGGGCCCGCGGCGTCCACTAACCTGCAGCTGACAGGTCTGTCGACTTCAATGCCTACGGAAGGGGTGACCGTGGAGGTCAAGATCGGTATCACGGACAGTCCGCGGGAGCTGGTCCTCTCCAGCGCGCAGACGCCGGCCGAAGTCGAAGAGCTGGTCAGCGCCGCGCTGAGTGAGGGACCGGGCCTGCTGAGGCTCAACGACGAGCGGGGACGCCGCTTCCTCGTCCACACCAGCAAGATCGCCTACGTCGAGATCGGTCCCGCCGACGCACGCCGGGTCGGCTTCGGCATCGGCGCCGAAGTCGGAAGGCTCACCGGCAAGGGCGCTAAAGCCGAGTAAGCGGCACGTGTGAGAGCCCACCCCAGGCGAACTGGACGGTGCCGTCGACGGCGTCCGCCTTGGAGATCGGGCGGTCGGAGTCGAGCCAGTATCGGGCGCAGTCGACGCTGATGCCCACCAGCCCCACCGCGATCATCCGGGCGCGGTGCGGGTCGAGCCCGGAGTCCTCGCTGATCAAAGCGAACACCGCGTCGATGCACGATTCGGTGGCGACCCGCACCTGCGCGGCCACCTCGGGTTCGGTGACGTAGTCGTTTTCGAAGATCAGCCGGTAACCCTGGCCGTCGTGCTCGATGAAGTCGAAGAACGCCTGCACCGCGGCGTGCAGCCGCCGGCGGTTGTCGGTGGTGGTGTTCAGCGCCTGCTGCACGCCCGAGACGAGATTCTCGACGTGTCGGGCGAGCACGGCCAGGTAAAGCTCCAGTTTGCTCGAAAAGTGTTGATAGAGAACCGGTTTGCTGACTCCTGCCCGGTCAGCGATCTCGTCCATGCCGGCGGCGTGGTAGCCGCGATCGACGAAGACATCGCTGGCGACGCTGAGCAACTGACCGCGACGCTCATCCCGGGGCAACCGGTTGCCACGCCGGCCCGAAGCCGCAATGCCGTCCCCGGGCCGACTGCGTTCGGTCGATTTGACGGCACGCCGCGCCCCGGCTTTGGCGAGTTCGCTCATCGAGTCCTCATCTGATGTGTCGGCAACCGGCCGCCGGCACTGGTGGGCCGGCCGCGTGCGGCTCGTTGCGACAGACATTACTACCCGCATCGTCCCGGTGACCGTCGTCGCCGCCGTCGTGGCTGGCAGAAACCGGTGCCGGGCGGAGCATTCGGGCGCGCCAAGAACGGCCCGGCTGCCGACTATGTAATCCTGGGGCAATGACGTCCCAGCGGCCTTCGCGCGGCACCGGTCGAGTGCCGGTACTGCGCGACGAGTGGCGGGAACCGTTGCGGGCCCTGCGGGACCCGATCGCCCGCGAGGGCGGACGTACCCGGGCCGACCGCGAGCGGCCGAGCCAGTGGCGCAAACAGACGAGGCTGGGACGGTTCGTATCCACCTACGGCTGGCGCGCTTATGCGCTGCCGGTCTTGGCGGTGCTCACCGTGGTGGTCATCTACCAGACGGTGACCGGAACCAGCGCGATGAAGCCGACGGCGAACCAGCCCATCCAGAGTCCGCAGGCGATGGATGCCGTGGGCACCTCGATCATCGACGCGCCGCCGCGCGGGCTCGCCGCTTTCGACGCCAACCTGCCGGCCGGGACGCTGCCGGACGGCGGCCCGTTCACCGAGGCGGGAGAGAAGACCTGGCACGTGGTGCCCGGCACGACGCCGCAGACCGGTCAGGGCACCGTGCGGGTGTTTCGCTACACCGTCGAGGTGGAGGACGGCATCGACCCCACGATGATCGGCGGCGACGAGGCGTTTGCGGAGATGGTCGACCAGACGCTGGCCAATCCCAAGGGCTGGACGCACAATCCGCAGTTCGCTTTCGTCAGGGTGGACGGCGGGACTAAGCCCGACTTCCGCATCTCGCTGGTGTCGCCGGTGACGGTGCGGGAAGGGTGCGGCTACGAATTCCGGCTCGAGACCTCCTGCTACAACCCGTCATTCGGCAAGGACCGGCAGTCGCGGGTCTTCATCAACGAGGCGCGCTGGGTGCGCGGAGCGGTCCCATTCGAGGGGGACATCGGCTCCTATCGCCAATACGTGATCAACCACGAGGTCGGCCACGCCATCGGGTACGTGCGCCATGAGCCGTGTGAGCAGCAGGGCGCTTTGGCCCCGGTGATGATGCAGCAGACGTTCTCGACGTCGAATAACGATGCCGCCCAGTTCGACCCGGATTTCGTCAAGGCCGACGGGAAGACGTGCCGATTCAACCCGTGGCCGTTCCCGATCGCCTAGCCGCGAGCGTCACGCCAGCGTGACGCTCGGGGCTTTGAGCCACGCCAGCGTGACGCTCGCCATGTTGAATTCATTGCCGTCCTCATCGGCGGCTGCTGTGATGGTTATTGGACGACGAACCGCAATGCGCTACTGAGGAGAAGTGTGTCGACAGCGCAGACAGAACTGCCGCCCCTTGTGGAGCCGGCGGACCAGCTGACCCGCGATGAGGTGGCCCGCTACAGCCGCCACCTGATCATTCCGGACCTGGGCGTCGACGGGCAGAAGCGGCTCAAAAACGCGAAGGTGCTGGTGATCGGCGCAGGCGGGCTCGGCGCGCCGACCCTGATGTACCTGGCCGCGGCCGGCGTCGGCACGATCGGCATCGTCGATTTCGACGTCGTCGATGAGTCCAACCTGCAGCGCCAGATCATCCACGGCGTGGCCGACGTCGGGCGTTCGAAGGCGCAGTCGGCGCGCGAGTCGATCGCCGCGATCAACCCGTTGGTCCGGGTGCTTCTGCACGAGTTCCGGCTGGACTCCAGCAACGCCGTCGACCTGTTCTCGCAGTACGACCTGATCCTGGACGGCACCGACAACTTCGCCACCCGGTATCTGGTCAACGACGCCGCCGTGCTGGCCGGCAAGCCGTACGTGTGGGGATCGATCTACCGATTCGAGGGGCAGGTCTCGGTGTTCTGGGAGGACGCGCCCGGCGGGCGGGGCCTCAACTACCGCGACCTCTACCCGGAGCCACCGCCACCCGGCACGGTGCCGTCGTGCGCCGAAGGCGGCGTGCTGGGCATCGTCTGCGCCTCCATCGCATCGGTGATGAGCACCGAGGCGATCAAACTCATCACCGGGATCGGCGAATCGCTGCTGGGCCGGTTGATGATCTACGACGCCCTTGAAATGTCCTACCGCACGATCAAGATCCGCCGGGACCCGGACGACGCCTTCCGGCCGAAGATCACCGGGTTGATCGATTACGAGCAGTACTGCGGTGTGGCGTCAGACGGCGCCGGTCCGGTTGTCACCGGCTCCGCCATCACCCCGCGGGAATTGCGCGAGCTGCTGGATTCGGGAAAGAAGCTGGCGTTGATCGACGTTCGCGAGCCCGTCGAGTGGGAGATCAACCACATCGACGGGGCCCAGCTGATCCCGCAGTCGTCGATCAACTCGGGCGAGGGTCTGGCAAAGCTGCCACAGGACCGCATTCCGGTGCTGTACTGCAAGACGGGGGTGCGCTCGGCCGAGGTGCTGGCGGCGGTGCGCAAGGCCGGATTCCCCGATGCGGTGCACCTGCAGGGCGGCATCGTCGCGTGGGCGCAGCAGATGCAACCCGACATGGTGATGTACTGACCCGATAGGGCTGCTCACGTCGCGGCGACCCGCCGCGCCCGGCTTCGCCGCGCTCGCAATCGCCGCAGCTGGGCTCGTCTAGGCTACCGGTGTGAATGTCGAACCACCGCCGGAGCATGTGCTGGCGGCGTTTGGTTTGACCGGCGTGCAGCCCGTCTATCTGGGGGCTAGCTGGGAAGGCGGCTGGCGCTGCGGCGAGGTCGTCCTGTCGCTGGTGGCCGACAACGCCCGGGCGGCCTGGTCGGCCCGGGTGCGGGAGACGCTGTTCGTCGACGGTGTTCGGCTGGCCCGCCCGGTCCGCTCGACGGACGGGCGATACGTGGTTTCCGGGTGGCGCGCGGATACCTTCGTCGCCGGCACGCCCGAGCCGCGGCATGACGAGGTCGTCTCGGCGGCGGTGCGCCTGCACGAGGCGACCGGCAAACTGGAACGCCCACGATTTCTGACCCAGGGCCCCACCGCGCCGTGGGGTGACGTGGACATCTTCATCGCCGCCGACCGCGCCGCCTGGGAGGAACGGCCGCTGGCCTCGGTGCCCCCGGGCGCCCGCACCGCCCCGCCGACGGCCGACGCCGAGCGGTCGGTCGAGCTGATCAACCAGCTGGCCACCCTGCGCCGCCCGACCAAGAGCCCGAACCAACTGGTGCACGGAGACCTCTATGGGACAGTGCTTTTCATCGGCACCGCCGCCCCGGGGATCACCGACATCACCCCGTACTGGCGGCCCGCGTCGTGGGCGGCCGGTGTCGTCGTGGTCGACGCCCTGTCCTGGGGCGAGGCCGACGACGGACTCATCGAACGGTGGAACGCGCTGCCAGAGTGGCCGCAAATGTTGTTGCGCGCCTTGATGTTTCGTCTGGCGGTCCATGCGTTGCACCCGCGGTCGACCGCCGAGGCCTTCCCCGGGCTGGCCCGGACGGCGGCGCTGGTCCGGCTGGTGCTCTAGGGCCGGAAGTCGTAACGGACCTCGCGCAACGCGATCCTGCCGTCGGTGGCCAGGACCCCTTCGGCCCGCAGCAGCTCCAGCTGCCGCGTGGTCAGATGAGGCGCCGGGCGCCCCGAGGCGGTGATCACCCGGTGCCACGGCAGGTCCGACGAGTCGGTCCGCATGATCCAACCGACGATGCGCGGGCTGGAAAGCCCTGCGACGTCGGCGATGTCGCCGTAGGTGGC
Organism: Mycobacterium sp. E2733; assembly: GCF_001667585.1. Taxonomy (GTDB): domain Bacteria; phylum Actinomycetota; class Actinomycetes; order Mycobacteriales; family Mycobacteriaceae; genus Mycobacterium. Next base: position 81,463 of record NZ_LZJZ01000093.1, on the reverse strand, counting down.
TACCCTGCCCGACGGGATCGCGGCGACCAGCGCGCGCACCCGCTCGACCTGCTCGTCGGTCACCGGCGCCACGGTCGGCGGGCTTCCAGCAGTTCGCGCGTCAGCGCGGCGACGTCCGCCGGCGCGGCGTAGGGGACCATGTGGTTGCAGTCGAAATCCAGCAGCCGGAAATCGGATCCCAACCGGTCCTGCAGCCCGGCGATGAGGTGGTCGCCGACGTACGGTGGCGAGGTCCGTTTGGCCCGCACCAAGACCGTCGGCGTCCCGGCCGGCGGAAACACGATGTCGCGCGCCAGCTCACTCCAGTACGACATCATCGCCGGCAGGCTCATCCGCCAGCCGAACCGGCCGCCCGGCAGCTCGATGAGGTGCTCGTCGATCTCCGCGTCCAGCAGCGCGGGGTCCACGTCCGACCAGGAGCCGTGCAGCTTTTCCAGGCGCGCTTCCTGCGCGTCGGAGTAATCGGGCGAGGACAGCATCGCATCGGCGATCTCGCGCATCCACTCACCGTCCAGCCCGACGGCCGGGTCCAGCAGCAACAGCGCCGCCACCCGGTCCGGCCGTATCGCGGCCAGCTGCATGGCGAGCGCGCCGCCGAAGGAGTGCCCCACCACCAGCACCGGCGCCTCGGCCTCGTCGTCGAGCTGCGCGGCCATCGCCGCGACGTTGGCGTCGATGGTCCACGGCGCGGCCCACGAGGAACGGCCGTGTCCGATCAGATCCGGTGCCGCGAAGGTGATTTCGGGCAGCAGGCCGGCCAGCTGCTGCCACCGCTGCCCGTGACCGGTCAGCCCGTGCAGCGCCAGCACTCGCACCGGACCCGGCGGGCCGTAGCGGTGCACATGCAGATGAGCGGTCACGCGTCGATCGTGCCAGCCACCGCCACGGCCGCCGGCGGGCGGGCGGGTCAGCGTTCGTCCCACTCGTCCTCGGTGGGGACGACGTAGGCCTGCTCGATCACGTCGGCCTCATTGGCCTCGCGGTCGGCGGCGGTCAGATACTCGGTGTCCAGGCCGGCCTCGTCGTCGAAGTCGACGGGCTGCAATTGTTCCGCGGCGTCACCTTCGGGCGCTTCGTCGCTGGGAAAACCGGGTTCGACGTTCGTCACGATTACCTACCTTCTAACCGTTCGCGGGCTGCTCGCGGCCTCCAGCGTAGGGGTCGGCGGCGTCGCGGGCCGGGCGACTTGTCAGACCCTGGTGATTGCATGCAGCCATGTCGTACACCTGGGATACCGAGGCGCGGGCTCTGCTGGCGCCCGGCGCACGCGGGCGCATCCGGGTGCTGGGCGGGCCGGGGACCGGGAAGAGCAGCCTGCTGGTCCAGGCGGCGGTCACCCAGATCGACGCGGGCCTCGACCCGGAATCGGTTCTGCTGCTTACCGGTTCCGGCCGGCTGGGCATGAAGGCGCGCAGCACCTTGACGACGGCGTTGCTGCGGCCCCGCTCCGGCGGGCCCTGCCGAGCCGCTGTCCGCGAGCCGTTGGTACGCACCGTGCACGGGTACGCCTACGCGGTGCTGCGGCGGGCCGCCGAGCGTGCCGGCGATGCGCCGCCGCGGCTGGTCACCAGCGCCGAACAGGACGCCATCATCCGGGAGCTGCTGGCCGGCGACCTCGAGGACGGACCGCGCGCGGCCACGGCGTGGCCCGCCCATCTGCAACCCGCGCTGGCCACCGCGGGCTTCGCCACCGAGCTGCGAAACATGTTGGCGCGCTGCGCCGAACGTGGCGTGGACCCGCAGGAGTTGGAGCGCCTGGGCCGTCGGTGCCGCCGCCCGGAATGGACCGCCGCCGGCCAGTTCGCCCGGCAGTACGAGCAGGTGATGCTGTTGCGGGCCGCGGTCGGGACGGCGGCGCCGCAGGCGACGACGCCCGCGCTGGGGGCCGCCGAACTGGTGGGCGCCGCGCTGGAGGCCTTCGCGGTCGATCCCGAGCTGCTGGCCGCCGAGCGGGGCCGGGTGCGGGTCTTGTTGGTCGACGACGCCCAGCAGCTCGACCCGCAGGCGGCCCGCCTGGTCCGGGTGCTCGCGGCGGGCGCCGAGCTGGCCCTGATCGCGGGCGACCCCCACCAGGCGGTGTTCGGCTTCCGGGGCGGCGAATCCGCCGGGCTGCTGGACGGGGATTCGCCGTCGGTGACGTTGACGGTCTCCCATCGCTGCGCCCCAGCGGTGGCGCGTGCCGTCAGCGGCATCGCGCACCGACTGCCCGGCGGCAGCGGCGGCAAGCGGATCGAAGGCACCGGGCCCGAGCACGGGTCGGTCACCGTGCGCCTGGCCGCGTCGGCGCACGCCGAGGCGGCCATCATCGCCGACGCGCTGCGGCGCGCGCACCTGGTCGACGGGGTGCCGTGGTCGCAGATGGCGGTCGTCGTCCGGTCGATGCCGCGGGCCGGCGCGCGGTTGCCCCGCGCGCTGGCCGCCGCCGGGGTGCCGGTGGCCGCGCCCGCGACGAGCGGACCGCTGTCCGACGAGCCGGCGGCCCGGGCGCTGCTCACCGTCCTCGCCGCCACCGCCTCCGGCCTCGACGGCGAGCATGCCCTGGCGCTGCTGACCGGTCCCATCGGTCGCGTCGACCCGGTTTCGCTGCGGCAGCTGCGCCGAACCCTGCAGCGCGCCAACCCGGATAGCGCGCCGGCCGACGCCGCGGGCCTGTTGGCCGAGGCGCTGTCCTCCACCAAGCCGCCATCGGGCCCGCTGTTTCGCCCGGTGCACCGGGTGCGTGCGGTGCTGGACGCGGCGGCGCGCTGCCATCGTGCGGGCCAAGACCCGCGCTACACGTTGTGGGCCGCCTGGCACCGCTCCGGTCTGCAGCGTCGTTGGCTGTCGGCCGCCGAGCGCGGCGGCCCCGCCGGCGCGCAGGCCACCCGGGACCTGGAGGCGGTGACCGCGCTGTTCGATATCACCGATCAGTACGTGTCCCGCACGCCGGGTGCTTCGCTGCGCGGGCTCGTCGAGCACGTCAACGCGCTGCACCTGCCGAGCGTGAATCAGGAGCCGGTGTCGACAGTGGAGGAGGTGCGGGTGCTCAGCGCGCACGCCGCGCTGGGACACGAATGGGACCTGGTGGTCATCGCGGGGCTGCAAGAGGGGTTGTGGCCCAACACGGTTCCGCGCGGCGGGGTGCTGGGCACCCAGCGGTTGCTGGACGTGCTGGACGGCCTCACCGGGGACGCGTCGGTGCGGGCGCCGCTGCTGGCCGAGGAGCGGCGGCTACTCGTCGCGGCGATGGGCCGGGCCCGTCGCCGGTTGTTGGTGACCGCCGTGGACGGCGACACGGGCGGCGCGGACGGGGACGCCGCGCTGCCGTCGTCGTTCTGCTACGAACTCGCGCAGTGGTCCGATTGCGACAGCGATCTCGCTGCCGCGCAACCCATCTCAGCGCCCCGGGTGCTGTCCACGGCCGCGCTGGTGGGCCGGCTGCGCGGTGTCGTATGCGCGCCCGACGGCGCTGTCGACGACGCCGCCCGCGCATGTGCGGCAACGCAATTGGCGCGGTTGGCCCGCGCCGGCGTCGCGGGCGCCGACCCGGCCGGCTGGCACGGCCTGATCCCGGTCAGCACCAGCGAACCGCTGCGCGGGGACGACGATGCCGTCACCTTGACCCCGTCGACCCTGCAGATGCTCAGCGACTGCCCGCTGCGCTGGCTGGCCGAACGGCATGGGGGCACCAATCCGCGCGACCTGCGCTCCACCATCGGGTCGGTGCTGCACGCGTTGATCGCCGAGCCGGGGCGGAGTGAATCCGAATTGCTGGCCGAGCTGGACCGGGCCTGGCGGCATCTGCCGTTCGAGGCCGAGTGGCATTCGGCCAACGAGCTGGCGCGGCACCGCGCGATGGTCGAGGCCTTCGTCGAGTGGCGGGCGCAGACCCGGGGCGCGCTCACCGAGGTCGGCGTCGAGGTCGAGATCGACGGAACCCTGGCCCCGTCCGGCGATGACGGCGGCGACGTCCGGCTGTGCGGCCGGGTCGACCGGCTGGAGCGCGACTCCGCCGGCCGGCTGGTGATCGTCGACATCAAGACCGGCAAAACCCCGGTCAGCAAGGACGATGCCCAAGAGCATGCCCAGCTGGCGATGTACCAGCTGGCGGTGGCCGAAGGCATGGTCGCCGCGGGGCAGGAGCCCGGCGGGGCGCGGCTGGTCTACCTGGGCAAGGCCGGCGCCTCGGGCCCCACCGAACGCGAGCAGGATCCGCTGACACCGTCCGCCCGCGACGAGTGGCGCCGGCAGGTGCGGCGCGCGGCCGAGGCGACCGCCGGGCCCCGGTTCATCGCCCGGCGCAACGACGGCTGCTCGCACTGCCCGCTGCGGCCCTCGTGTCCGGCCCACGCCGGCGGGGCGGCGCAGTGAACCCGCGCCACAGCCCGGCCGAATTGGCCCGTGCGCTCGGGCTTTTCCCACCCACCGACGAGCAGGCCGCCGTCATCGCGGCCCCGCCCGGGCCGCTGGTCGTCATCGCCGGCGCCGGCGCAGGCAAAACCGAGACCATGGCCGCGCGGGTGGTGTGGCTCGTCGCCAACGGCTATGCCGACCCCGGCCAGGTGCTGGGATTGACCTTCACCCGCAAGGCGGCCGGCCAGCTGCTGCGCCGGGTCCGGTCCCGGCTGGCCCGGCTGGCCGGCGTCGGCTTGGGCCCCGACGGCGCGACCCCCGCGGAGCCGGCGGGCGCGCCGACGGTCAGCACCTACCACGCGTTCGCCGGTTCGTTGATCCGTGACTACGGGCTGCTGCTGCCCATCGAGCCAGACACCCGGCTGCTCGGCGAGACCGAGCTGTGGCAGCTGGCGTTCGACGTGGTGAGCGGGTACCGGGGGGAGCTGCGCACCGACAAGACTCCCGCCGCGGTCACGTCGATGGTGCTGCGGTTGTGGGGCCAGCTCGCCGAACACCTGGTGGACACCCGCCAGCTCGGCAATACCCATGTGGAGCTGGAGCGGCTCATCCACACCCTCCCGGCGGGCCCCTATCAGCGCGACCGCGGGCCCAGCCAGTGGTTGCTGCGGCTGCTGGCCACCCAGACCCAGCGGGCCGAGCTGGTGCCGCTGCTTGACGCGCTGAACGAGCGCATGCGCGCCGCGAAGGCGATGGACTTCGGTGTGCAGATGGCCTGCGCGGCACGGCTGCCCGCGAACTTCCCGCAGGTCGGGGCCGACCTGCGCGGCCGCTACCGGCTCGTTCTGCTCGACGAGTACCAGGACACCGGCCACGCCCAGCGGGTCGCGCTGTCGGCTCTGTTCGGCGGCGGGGTCGACGACGGGCTGGCCCTGACCGCCGTCGGCGACCCGATTCAGTCGATCTACGGCTGGCGCGGCGCCTCGGCGACCAATCTCCCGCGCTTCACCACCGACTTCCCCCTCTCCGACGGCACCCCCGCGCCGGTCCTGGAGCTGCGGACCAGCTGGCGCAACCCGCCGCGGACCCTGCAGTTGGCCAACGCGATCTCGGCGGAGGCGCGCCGCCGGTCGGTCGCGGTGCACGCGCTGCGGCCGCGCCCGGACGCCCCGCCCGGAACGGTCCGCTGCGCGTTGCTTCCCGACGTGCACGCCGAACGCGAGTGGATCGCCGACGAGCTCGCCGCGCGGTACCGGGGGGCCCGGGCCGACGGAGTGAGCCCGCCTACCGCCGCGGTTTTGGTGCGCCGCAACGCCGACGCCGCCCCCATCGCCGACGCCCTGCGCGCCCGCGGAATCCCGGTCGAGGTCGTTGGATTGGCGGGGCTGCTGTCCATCCCCGAGGTCGCCGACGTCGTGGCCATGCTGCGGCTGGTCGCCGACCCGACCGCGGGCGCGGCGGCGATGCGGGTGCTCACGGGTCCGCGCTGGCGCCTCGGCGGTCGGGACGTCGCCGCGCTCTGGCGGCGCGCCCGGAGCCTCGGCGACGGGCTGGGGCCCGGCGATGGATCCGCGCCGGAGTCGATCGCGATGTCCGCCGGCCCGGACGCCGACACGGCGTGCTTGGCCGACGCCATCGCCGATCCCGGCCCGCCCGAAGCGTATTCGGCCGCGGGGTATCAGCGCATCACCGCGCTGGCCGGTGAACTGCGCGCCCTCCGCGCCCGCCTGGACCATTCCCTGCCGGACCTGGTCGCCGAGGTGCGCCGCGTGCTCGGTGTCGACTGCGAGGTCCGCGCCGCGGCGGGAGCCAACGCGGGCTGGACCGGCACCGAACACCTCGACGCGTTCGCCGACGTCGTCGCCGGCTACGCCGAACGAGCCGACGCCCCCGGACTGACCGGCCGTCGCACAACGGCGTCGTTGTCGGGCCTGTTGGCCTTCCTGGACGTGGCGGAGTCCGTCGAAAACGGTTTGCCCCCGGCCCCGTTGGTGGCCGCGCGCGACCGCGTCCAGGTGCTCACGGTGCACTCCGCGAAGGGGTTGGAGTGGCAGGTGGTGGCGGTGGCGCACCTGTCGGGCGGAATCTTCCCGTCGACCGCATCCAGGAGCAGCTGGCTCACCGACGCGGCCGAGCTTCCGCCACTGCTGCGCGGTGACCGTGCCGCGGCGGGCGCACTGGGCATCCCGGTGCTGGACACCTCGGACGTCAGCAATCGAAAGCAATTGTCCGACAAGATTTCCGACCACCGCTGCCAGCTCGAGCAGCGGCGCGTCGACGAGGAACGCCGACTCCTCTACGTCGCCATCACCCGGGCCGAGGACACCCTGCTGGTGTCGGGTCATCACTGGGGGGCCACCGGCATCAAACCGCGCGGGCCCTCGGATTTCCTGTGCGAGATCAAGGAGGTCATCGACCGTTCGGCGGCGACCGGGGAGCCCTGCGGTTTGGTGGATCAGTGGGCGCCCCCGCCAGCCGACGGAGATCGGAACCCGTTGTGCGACAACACTATCGAGGCGGTCTGGCCCGCCGACCCGCTGGCCGCCCGGCGCGGTGATGTCGAGCGCGGCGCGGCGTTGGTGACCGGGGCGATGTCGGGCGACGCGGGAGGGGAAGGCGCCGACATCGAGGGATGGGCCGCCGACGTCGACGCGCTACTCGCCGAGCGGGCCCGGTTGGTGGAGCCGCCCACCGGCGCACTGCCCAGCCAGTTGTCGGTCAGCGGCCTGGTGGATCTGGCGCGGGACCCCGCGGGCGCCGCGCGGCGGCTCGGGCATCGGCTGCCGACCCGCCCCGATCCGCATGCGTTGCTGGGTAACGCCTTTCACGCCTGGGTTCAGCAGTTCTACGGCGCCGAGTGTCTCTTCGATCTCGCCGACCTGCCGGGCGCGGCGGATTCGGACGTCGGCGATACCCGGGAACTGGCCGCGTTGCAGGCGGCCTTCACCGAATCGCCTTGGGCGGCACGCACTCCCATCGCCGTCGAGGTGCCGTTCGAGATGCCGATCGGCGACACCTTGGTGCGCGGCCGCATCGACGCGGTGTTCGCCGATCCCGACGGCGGTGCGACGGTCGTGGACTGGAAGACCGGCGAACCGCCGCACGGGCCGGAAGCCATGCGCCAGGCGGCCGTCCAGCTCGCCGTCTACCGCCTGGCGTGGGCCGCCCTGTCCGGTGTTCCGGAGTCGTCGGTGCGCACGGCCTTCTATTACGTGCGCGCCCGCACCACGGTGGCCCCCGACGATCTGCCCGCCCCCGACGAACTGGCCGGGCTGCTGGCGGCGCCCGCCGTCGGGTGACTTTGCGCTGCCCGCGTACCGGGGCCGCGATCATGGTTACATTGAGTCGTGCGTGACTCCTCGCTGGCGTTGAGCCGATAACGGACCGCCGTGCGCAACGGTAGGTCTCGACAACTGACCGGTCTGGATGAAGCGCTGACCGCGCAGCGGGGCCATCAGTTGGTAGGCGTGGTGCGCATCCCCGAGGAGCACGCCAGCCCCATCCGCGTCATCACCCGGCGCGTGGCCATCGCGCTGGTCGTGCTCTTCGCCGCGGCCGTCATCGTCTACGCGGACCGCAACGGCTACCGCGACGTCCGGGGCCAGCCGCTGACCTTCCTGGACGCCGTGTACTTCTCCGCGGTGTCACTGTCGACGACCGGTTACGGCGACATCACCCCGTACACCGAGACCGCGCGGTTGGTGCACACGCTGATTTTCACCGCGCTGCGGATCGCGTTCCTGGCCGTCTTGGTCGGCACGACCCTTGAAGTCCTCTCCGAGCGGTCCCGCCAAGGGTGGAAGATTCAGCGTTGGAGGAGCAGAGTGCGCAACCACACGATCGTGATCGGCTACGGCACCAAGGGCAAAACGGCCGTCGCCGCCATCCTCGGTGACGAGACCGCCCAGGGCGAGGTCGTCGTCGTCGACACCGACCGCACCACCCTCGAGCACGCCGCCGGCGCGGGCCTGGTCACCGTGCACGGCGACGCCACCAAGGCCGACATATTGCGGCTGGCCGGGGCGCAACATGCGGCCTCGATCATCGTCGCCACCAGCCGCGACGACACCGCGGTGCTGGTGACCCTGACGGCGCGGGAGCTTGCGCCCAACGCCAAGATCGTGGCGTCGATCCGGGAGGCCGAAAACCAGCACCTGCTGCAGCAATCGGGCGCGGACTCGGTGGTGGTCTCCTCGGCGACCGCCGGTCGGCTGCTCGGACTGGCGACCACCACGCCCAGCGTCGTGGAGATGATCGAGGACCTGCTGACACCCGACTTCGGGCTGGCCATCGCCGAACGCGAAGTGGAGCCCACCGAGGTCGGCGGTTCCCCACGGCATCTGCGCGACATCGTGCTGGGCGTGGTGCGCGACGGCCACCTGCTGCGCATCGGCGCGCCCGAGGTGGACGCCGTCGAGGCCAACGACCGGCTGCTGTATATCCGGCAGGCCGGGCACTAGTGACGATCGCAAGAGCGGCGCTGCCGGTCCCGGCGGGTCGCCACGAAACGGGGCACTAGTGGCGATCGCAAGGGCGGCGCTGCCGGTCGCGGCGGGTCGCCACGAAACGGGGCACTAGTGGGCATTACGGACTTTCAGCTGCGGAACGTTCCGCTGCTGTCCCGCGTCGGCGCCGACCGGTCCGACCAACTGCGCACCGACGTCGAAGCGGCCGCCGCGGGGTGGGCGGACGCGGCGCTGCTGCGGGTCGATTCGCGCAGTCAGGTGCTGGTCGCCGACGGCCGCGTGGTACTCGGCGCCGCGGCCAAACTGGGCGACAAGCCGCCACCGGAAGCGGTTTTCCTCGGCCGCATCGACAACGACCGCCACGTGTGGGCCATCCGCGGCGCGCTGGAGGCCCCGGAGGACCCCGACGTGCGCGCCGAGGTGTTGAACCTGCGCGGCCTCGGCTCGATCCTCGACGACACCAGCAGTCAGCTAGTGTCGTCCGCCGTCGCGTTGCTCAATTGGCATGACAGCGCGCGGTTCAGCTCGGTGGACGGCTCGCCCACCCGGCCGGCCCGGGCGGGCTGGGCGCGGGTCAACCCGGTCACCGGTCATGAGGAGTTCCCCCGCATTGACCCGGCGGTGATCTGCCTGGTCCACGACGGCGGCGACCGCGCGGTGCTGGCCCGCCAGGCGGTGTGGCCGGAGCGGATGTTCTCGCTGCTGGCCGGATTCGTCGAGGCCGGTGAATCGTTCGAAGTCTGCGTCGCGCGCGAGATCCGCGAGGAAATCGGCCTCACCGTCCGCGACGTGCGCTACCTGGGCAGTCAGCCGTGGCCGTTCCCGCGCTCGCTCATGGTCGGCTTCCACGCGGTCGCGGACCCGGCCGAGGAATTCTCGTTCAACGACGGGGAGATCGCCGAGGCCGCGTGGTTCACCCGCGACGAGGTGCGCACGGCGCTGGCGGCCGGCGACTGGTCCAGCTCAACGGATTCGAAACTGTTGCTGCCCGGGTCCATCTCGATCGCGCGCGTGATCATCGAATCCTGGGCCGCGCTCGACTGACCCGGGGCGGCCCGCGCAACCCCCCTAGGCGCCCGCTTCGGCCAGCTTGGCCTTGACCTCGGCCGCGCTCGGGTTGGTCAGCGTCGACCCGTCGGCGAACTTCACCGTCGGAACCGTCCTGTTGCCGCCGTTGACCGAACCGACGAACTCCGCGGCGGCGGGATCGTCTTCGATGTCGACCGCGTCGTAGGGGATTCCGTTGGACTTCAACACGGTCATCAGGCGGTGGCAGTAGCCACACCACGAGGTCGTGTAGACGGTGAGCGGGGCGTTGGTCATAGCTCGTTAACGTAGCCCGGCGACAACATGTTCCGCGCCGCGGCCGCCGGCCGGCACCGGCGCGTCGCGGCGACTCGCCGACGCGCCGGGCGGGGCCGCGGTTTGTCGGCGACCGCTGCCAAGATGGACGCCATGCCGATGGTCGCCGACGCCTTGACCGCCGGACTGGACGACGAGCAGCGCGAGGCCGTGCTGGCTCCGCGCGGCCCGGTCTGCGTGCTCGCGGGCGCCGGGACAGGCAAGACCCGCACCATCACGCACCGGATCGCGCAGCTGGTGGCGAGCGGTCACGTGGCGGCCGGGCAGGTGCTGGCGGTCACCTTCACCCAGCGGGCGGCGGGGGAGATGCGTTCGCGGCTGCGGACGCTGGACGCCGCCGCGGGCACGGGCGCCGGCGTCGGCGGGGTGCAGGCCCTGACGTTCCACGCCGCGGCGCACCGGCAGCTGCGGTATTTCTGGCCGCGGGTGGTCGGCGACACCGGCTGGCAGCTGCTGGACACCAAGTTCGCCGTGGTGGCGCGGGCGGCCAGCCGCTCCCGGATCAACGCCAGCACCGATGACGTCCGCGACCTGGCGGGTGAGATCGAGTGGGCCAAGGCGTCGCTGATCGGCCCCGAGGAGTACCCGGCCGCCGTGGCCGAGGCGGGGCGGGACATTCCGCTCGACGCGGCCCGGGTCGCCACCGTGTACGCCGCCTACGAGGCGCTCAAGGTTCGCGACGAGTCGGTGACGCTGCTCGACTTCGACGACCTGCTGCTGCACACCGCGGCCGCGATCGAAAACGACGCCGCCGTGGCCGACGAATTCCGGGGCCGCTACCGCTGCTTCGTCGTCGACGAATACCAGGACGTCACGCCCCTGCAGCAGCGGGTGCTGACGGCGTGGCTGGGCGACCGGGACGACCTGACCGTCGTCGGCGACGCCAACCAGACCATCTACTCGTTCACCGGGGCCTCGCCGCGGTTCCTGCTCGACTTCTCCCGGCGGTATCCCGACGCGACCGTGGTTCGCCTCGAACGCGACTACCGCTCGACCCCGCAGGTGGTGTCGTTGGCCAACCAGGTGATCGCCGCGGCCCGCGGCCGGGTCGCCGGCAGCAAGCTGCACCTGTTGGGGCAGCGTCCGCCGGGCCCCGCGCCGTCGTTCCGCGAGTATCCCGACGAACCGGCCGAGGCCGCCGCCGTCGCCGCCTCGATCGCGCGGCTGATTGAAGCGGGCACCCCGCCGGCGGAGATCGCCGTGCTGTATCGGGTCAACGCCCAGTCCGAGGCCTACGAGGAGGCGCTGACCGAGGCGAACATCCCCTATCAGGTCCGCGGCGGCGAGGGGTTCTTCACCCGTCAGGAGATCAAGCAGGCGTTGTTGGCGCTGCAACGGGCGGCCGAGCGCGGCTCTGAACATGGCCTGGCGGGGCCGCTGCAGGCGGGCGTGCGGGCGGTCCTCGAACCTCTGGGTCTGACGGCCGAGCCACCCGTCGGCACCCGCGCCCGGGAGCGCTGGGAGGCGCTGACCGCGCTGGCCGAGCTGGTCGACGACGAGGTGGCCCAGCGCCCGCAGCTGGACCTCCCGGGCCTGCTGGCCGAACTGCGGCTACGCGCCGACGCGCGGCACCCGCCGGTCGTGCAGGGCGTCACGCTGGCCTCGCTGCACGCCGCCAAGGGCCTGGAGTGGGACGCGGTGTTCCTGGTCGGGCTGGCCGACGGCACGCTGCCCATCTCGCACGCGCTGGCGCACGGCCCCGAGAGCGAGGCCGTCGAGGAGGAGCGCCGGCTGCTCTACGTCGGAATCACCAGGGCGCGAATCCATTTGGCGCTCAGCTGGGCGCTGGCCCGCAGCCCCGGCGGGCGGCAGGGCCGCAGGCCGTCGCGGTTCCTCAACGGCATCGCGCCGCAGGCGCGCGCCGACGCCGCGCCGGGCAAGACCCGGCGCAACCGCGGCGCCCCGGCGCGCTGCCGCATCTGCAACAAGGACCTGTCCACCGCCGCGGCGGTCATGCTGCGGCGGTGCGAGACGTGCGCCGCCGACGTCGACGAAGAGCTGTTGCTGCGGCTCAAGGCGTGGCGGCTGGACGTCGCCAAGGAGCAGAACGTGCCGGCGTACGTCGTCTTCACCGACAACACGCTGATCGCGATCGCCGAGCTGCGCCCCGGCGACGCGGACGCGCTGATCGCCATCCCCGGCATCGGCGCGCGCAAGCTGGAACAGTATGGGCCCGACGTGCTGGGGTTGGTGCGCGCCCGCTGACCGGTAAAGACGCAGGTCGGAAAATCGGTTGTGGTGGAGGGCGGCGACCGTTTACCCTCGAAACCGCGTTCCGGCGCTCATGGAAGCTCACGAAAGGAGGGTGGCCACGATGATCAGCGACGTCTTCGGTGCAGGTGTGGCCGCCGCGGCGGCCGTGCTGAAGCACGCCGCCCGTACCGCCGTGCCGGCGGCCGCGCTCAAGCATCGCGCCGCCGCCGCCGCCGCGACGAACGCATCCGTGCGACTCGGAGTCCCCCGAATGGCTACGTAACTCCCCGGTTTTCACCGAATGGCCACGGACCCGAAGTCAAGGATCCGTGGCCACAGTTTTAGGGGCTCGAATTTCAAACCCCGCTACCTGGTCCGGATCACCAGCAGGAAGCCCCGACCAGGAAGCAGGTGAGCAGGACATGTCGGCACTGACAGTCCCCAGACAGCCGTCGCCGGTGTTGCCGTGTCACGCCGGCGATCCCGACCTTTGGTTCGCCGAGACCCCGGCTGACCTCGAGCGCGCCAAGGCGCTTTGCGGTGGCTGCCCGATCCGGCGCCAGTGCCTGGCGTCGGCGCTGGAGCGGGCCGAGCCCTGGGGTGTGTGGGGCGGCGAGATCCTCGACCGCGGCTCGATACTGAGCTTCAAACGGCCGCGCGGACGTCCCCGCAAAGACGGGGTCGCGGCCTAGACGACGGCGCTGTCGGGCTCGGCGAAGCCGGGGATCAGCTCCTCGGACAGCCTCTTGATCGGCACCCGCGCGTCCAGCTGGCACAGGATGGCGGCCACGGACGCGATGACGCGCATCGGGATGGCCAGCTTGGGCGGCAGGTCCATCTGCCGGGCCGTCTTGATCTGCGACACCGACCGGTCGATCTGGCCCACCGTCATGCGCTGCAGCCACTTGCGCGTGTAGTGAAAGACGTCGACCTCGATGGGTTCGACGTACTGGCGCAGCATTTCGTCGATGTCGCGCACCGACACCTGCTGGCCCTTCTGGATGAAGCCGACCTTCTCCATCGTCGGTAACAGCAGGTCGTAGTTCTTGTCGCGGGCCAGCCGGATCGTCATCCCGAGCTCGATGGGGTAGCCGCCGGGCAGGGGCGCGACGGCGCCGAAGTCGATGACGCCCATCCGGTCGTCGGGCAAAAGCATGAAGTTCCCGGGGTGGGCGTCGCCGTGCAGCATTCCGAGGCGGCGCGGCGCGTCGAAAGTGAGCTCGAGCAGCCGGGTGCCGATCAGGTCGCGCTGCTCGCGGGTGCCGTTGCGGATGATCTCCGCCAGCGGCAATCCCTCGATCCACTCCTGGACCACGACCTTGGGCGCGCTGGCGACGACGTGCGGTATGACGAAGTGCGGGTGACCCTCGTAGGCCTTGGCGAAGGCGCGCTGGTTGTCGGCCTCCAGCCGGTAGTCGAGCTCCATCTCGGTGCGCTCGATCAGCTCGTCGACGATGCCCTGGACGTCGGCGCCGGGGGCGAGCTGTTTGACCACGCCGACCAGCCGCTGCATCGTTTTCAGGTCGGCGCGCAGCGCCTCGTCCGCGCCCGGGTACTGGATCTTGACGGCGACCGAGCGGCCGTCGGCCCAGACCGCCTTGTGCACCTGGCCGATGCTGGCCGAGGCAATGGGTTTGTCGTCGAACGAACTGAACCGCTCGCGCCATTTGGTGCCCAGTTGGGCGTCGAGCACCCGGTGCACCTTGTGGGCGGGCAGTGGCGGGGCGTCCTTCTGCAGCTTGGTCAACGCCTCGCGGTAGGGCTCGCCGTATTCGTCCGGGATGGCGGCCTCCATCACCGATAAGGCCTGGCCCACCTTCATCGCTCCGCCCTTGAGCTCGCCCAAGACGGTGAACAGCTGGTTGGCGGCTTTCTCCATCAGTTCGGCCTGGACTTCGTCCCTCGACTTGCCGGTCAGCCGCTTACCGAAGCCGAGCGCCGCCCGGCCGGCGAAGCCGACCGGGATGCTGGCCAGCTTCGCGTTCCGCGCCGCACGACCGCGTTTGATGTCTGCCACGTATCCATCATCCATGACGGCCAGCTCGGCTCGCGCTTGATCTTCACAACACTTCGTCCCCCGGGCGGCAGGCGGCATCGAGCCCTAGGTTGTGCCTTGCGGGTGGTAGTCGGCGACCCGCCGAAGGGTGCATCCGAAGGGTGGTATCGACCAGGCCATGGCAGCAAAGCAATCGCAGCACGACGCTGCTGACTCCTTGTTCAGGGCGATCATCGAGACGCTCGACAAACATCGAACCGACGGCACTTTGACCGCGGAGATCCTGCACCAGCTCGCGACGGCGTACGAGTCCGTGTCTACGAACGTCCCGGACCAGGGGCGGCTGGGCTGACTGCCCGCTTCAGCACGGGCACAGCGGGTGTCGGGTCCATTGCCGCGCGACGATGGCGCCGGCGTTGAGGTCGAACTCCAGCGTGGCGTTCAGCGTCTGCGGCGGACCGGGATCGGGCACCGCCGCCTGGTTGCGAACCGCGGCGATCACCCGGTTCACCTGGCTGAGCGCGAGCGCGGCGGTCGCCAACAACGTGGCCCGGTCGGCGACTCCGACGGTTTCCCGAAGCTGCGCCGAGATGGCCGGCCACGCCGCGTCGCGGTCTCGCCGATGCAGGTCGGCGCAGCCCAGGCAGCTGGTCGTGCCGGGGATCACCAGCGGACCGACCAGCCCGATGCCGTCGCGGACCCGGACCGGCAGATGGGGGACACCCTGGGTGTGCAGGTCGCGGACCATGTGCGGATCGGCGACCAGGTAATCGGACAGGACCACCAGGTCGACGGCGGTGGCCGACACGGCGGCGTGCGGTTGGCTGCTGTGGGCGAGCCGGGCGCCCGAGCAGCGCAACGCCTCGACCAGCAACTCCGAGAGCGGTCCGCGGCCGTGGATCCGGATGGACGGCGCCCGCCCGCGGGACTTCGCGCATTCGGTCGCGACGCCCGCACCGACCAGCTGGGTGACGAGACCCGTCAACCCCTGGGCGTCCCGCAGGCCGCGGTCGGCGGCCCGGCGCTGTAGCTCCGATAGCGGGGTCGGTGATCGCATGGACCGCAGCAACGCGGCCAACTCCGCCGCGGCCAGGCCGCCCGGCGGACGCACCAGCACGGCGCGGCGCGGATCCCAACCGACCTGGACGGCGCCGTCGGGCCGCAACAGCACCGGCATGGCGGGGTCCAGCGCATAGGTAGGAAGTAGGGCCGGTGACACGGGTGCACTGTGTCACGCGGACGGCGACCGGCTAGGTCAGTTGTCCACAGGACCGGCGCCGGGGTCCTCGGGGTTCTCCTCGAGTTTGGCGATCGCCTCGTCGATGCCGCTGGTGTCGCCGCCGATGACCCGGTCGATGAAGCCGGCCGGGTCGTCGAGGTCCTCGGCGTCGGGCAGCAGGTCGGGGTGTTGCCAGATGGCGTCGCGGGCGTCCACGCCGGCGGCCTCGGTGAGGCGCTCCCACAACGCGGCGGCTTCGCGCATCTTGCGGGGCCGCAGTTCCAGGCCCACCAGCGTCGCGAACGTCTGCTCGGCCGGGCCGCCGGTGGCGCGGCGGCGGCGCAGCGTCTCGCCGAGCGCGGCCGCACCCGGAATTCGATCGCCCAGGGCCGCGTTCACCACGACCTGCACCCAACCTTCGATCAACGCGAGCAGCGTCTCGAGGCGTTCCAGCGCCTGCGTCTGCGCGGGGGTCGCCTTGGGCTCGAAAACGCCCTGACCCAAGAGGTTTTCGATGGCCGCCGGGTCGGACAGCGTCGCCGGGTTGAAGTCGCGGGCCAGCTCCTCGATTCCGCTCATGTCGATCTGCATGCCCATCGCGTAGGCCTCCACGGCGCCCAGCAGCTGGCTCGACAGCCACGGCACGTGGCTGAACAGCCGGTGGTGGGCCGCCTCGCGGGCGGCCAGGAAAGTCAGGATCTCGCTTCGGGGCTGCTCGAGTCCGGCGGCGAACGACTCCAGGGCATCGGGCAGGATCGCGGCAACGCCGGTGGGCCCCAACGGCAGACCGATCTCGGTCGACGTCAGCACCTCGCGGGACAGCCGGCCCAGCGCCTGCCCCAGCTGTGAGCCGAAGGCCATACCGCCCATCTGCGACATCATCGCCATCAGCGGGCCGGCCATGCTCTTGGCCTCCTCGGGCAGCGACGACGCCCACACCGTCGAAATCTGTTGTGCCATTGGGTCGCACAACCGCTTCCAAGTCTCCAGGCTGTTTTCGACCCAGTCGGCGGGGGTCCAGCCCACCGCCTTGTTGGTGCCGGCGGGCAGCGCCGTGGCGCCATCCAGCCAGGTCTCGGCGAGATGCACCGCGTCGGCGATCGCCGAGTGTGTCGTGGCCGGGATCGGCGCCACGAACCCGATCGAGTTGGTCGCGACCCGGCGCGCCAGCTCGTAGTTGACGGGGCCCGACTTGTCGCCGCCGGCCATCCCGGTGCCCGCGCTGCTGAGCATCTGGCCCAGCTGGGTGAAGATCTGTCCCAGGTCGCCCATGCCGAACTCGCCGCTCATGCCGAATGCGCCGAATGGATCGGAGCCGCCAGAGCCCGAATTGGGATCTTTCTTCCCGGGTTTGTCGGGGTCTTCTCCGGAGGAGAAGCCGAAAGGCAGGTCAGCCATACCGTCAACGGTACCCACCGCCGGAACGGGGTGGGCGATCTCGGGTCAGCTTGTGGCTGAACCGGGCGCGGTGGGCGCCGTCTAGTGTAATCGGCGTGAACAGGCGGATTCTGACCTTGATGGTCGCGCTGGTGCCGATCCTGGTCTTCGGCGTGCTGCTCGCGGTGGTGACGGTGCCGTTCGTCTCGCTGGGCCCCGGCCCCACCTTCGACACGCTCGGTGAGGTCGACGGCAAGCAGGTCGTGGCGATCGAGGGCACCCAGACGCATCCGACCACCGGCCACCTGAACATGACCACCGTGTCCCAGCGCGACGAGCTGACGCTGGGTGAAGCGCTCACGCTGTGGCTTTCGGGTCAGGAACAGCTGGTGCCGCGCGACCTGATCTACCCGCCGGGCAAGTCGCGGGACGAGGTCGACAAGGCCAACAATGCGGACTTCAAGGACTCCGAGGACAGCGCCGAGTATGCGGCCCTGGGGTACCTGAAGTATCCGGCCGCGGTCACGGTCGCCAAGGTCACCGATCGGGGTCCGTCGGCGGGCAAGCTGAAGGCCGGCGACGCCATCGACGCGGTCAACGGCACCCCGGTCGCCGACGTCGACCGGTTCACGGGATTGCTGAAGGGCACCAAGCCCGGGCAGACGGTGACCATCGATTACCGACGCAAGAACGAGCCGGCCGGTGTCGCGCAAATTACGCTGGGCGCGAACAAGGATCGCGACTACGGCTTCCTCGGGGTGGCCGTGCTGACTGCGCCCTGGGCGCCCTTCGTGGTGGATTTCAACCTCGCCAACGTGGGCGGGCCGTCGGCCGGTCTGATGTTCAGCCTGGCGGTGGTCGACAAGCTGACCACCGGTGACCTGACCGGGTCGAAGTTCATCGCCGGGACCGGCACCATCTCCGCCGACGGGAAGGTGGGCCAGATCGGCGGCATCACGCACAAGATGGTCGCCGCGCACGCGGCGGGCGCCACCGTGTTCCTGGTGCCGGCCAAAAACTGCTACGAGGCGAACTCGGACAACCCGTCCGGTCTGCGCCTGGTGAAGGTGGAGACGCTCAGCCAGGCGGTCGACGCGCTGCATGCGATCGCGTCGGGGGCCCAAGCGCCGAGCTGCTGAAGCTCGGCCGGGATCGCGGGCCGCGCGGTGCGTAGAGTTGTCGTCGTCGATCAATCGAGCAGGGAGCGTAGCCAGTGGGGATGCGGCCCACCGCACGGATGCCGAAGCTGACGCGGCGTAGTCGGATTCTGATCCTGATCGCACTGGGTGTGATCGCTCTGCTGCTCGCCGGACCGCGGCTGATCGACGCGTACGTGGACTGGCTGTGGTTCGGTGAGCTGGGCTACCGCTCGGTGTTCACGACCGTGCTGGTCACCCGGTTCGTGGTCTTTCTGGTGGCCGGCCTGCTGGTCGGCGGCATCGTGTTCGCCGGCCTCGCGGTGGCCTATCGCACCCGCCCGGTGTTCGTGCCGAGCAGCGACAACGATCCCGTGGCCCGGTACCGCGCCGTCGTCCTCTCCCGGCTGCGGCTGGTGGGCATCGGGGTGCCGGTCGCGATCGGCCTGCTGGCCGGCATCATCGCGCAAAGCTACTGGGTGCGCATCCAATTGTTCATGCACGGCGGGGACTTCGGCATCCGGGATCCGCAGTTCGGCAAGGACCTCGGCTTCTACGCGTTCGACCTGCCGTTCTACCGGCTGCTGCTCAGCTACCTGTTCGTAGCCGTGTTCCTGGCCTTCGTGGCGAACCTGTTGGCGCACTACATCTTTGGCGGGATCCGGCTTTCCGGCCGCACCGGCGCGCTGAGCCGCTCGACCCGCATCCAGCTGGTCACCGTGGTGGGGCTGCTGGTGGTGCTCAAGGCGGTCGCGTATTGGCTGGACCGTTACGAGCTGCTGTCGCACACCCGCGGCGGTAAGCCGTTCACCGGCGCCGGATACACCGACATCAACGCGGTGTTGCCGGCCAAGCTGATCCTGATGGCGATCGCGCTGATCTGCGCCGCCGCGGTGTTCTCCGCGGTCGTGCTGAAAGATTTGCGGATCCCCGCCATCGGCCTGGTGCTGTTGCTGCTGTCGTCGCTGATCGTGGGCGCCGGGTGGCCGCTGATCGTCGAGCAGATCAGCGTCAAACCCAATGCGGCGCAGAAGGAAAGCGAATACATCAGCCGCAGCATCACGGCCACGCGGCAGGCCTATGGCCTGACGTCGGACGTGGTCACCTATCGCACGTACGCCGGCGACACGCAGGCCACCGCGCAGCAGGTGGCCGACGACCGGGCGACCACCTCCAACATCCGGCTGCTCGACCCGACCATCGTCAGCCCGGCGTTCACCCAGTTCCAGCAGGGCAAGAACTTCTACTACTTCCCCGACCAGCTGTCCATCGACCGGTACCTGGACCGCAACGGCTCGCTGCGCGACTACGTCGTCGCCGCGCGCGAGCTCAACCCCGACCGGCTGATAGAGAACCAGCGGGACTGGATCAACCGGCACAGCGTCTACACCCACGGCAACGGGTTCATCGCGTCACCGGCCAACACGGTGCGCGGCGTCGCCAACGACCCCAACCAAAACGGTGGCTACCCCGAGTTTTTGGTCAACGTCGTCGGCGCCAACGGCAACGTGGTATCGGACGGCCCGGCGCCGCTGGACCAGCCGCGCATCTACTACGGCCCGGTCATCTCCAGCACGTCCGCCGACTACGCGATCGTCGGCCGCAACGGTGCCGACCGCGAATACGACTACGAGACCAGCGCCGAGACCAAGAACTACACCTACACCGGGTTGGGGGGCGTGCCCGTCGGGGACTGGCTGTCCCGCAGCGTGTTCGCCGCCAAGTTCGCGGAGCGAAACTTCCTGTTCTCCAACGTGATCGGCTCCAATAGCAGGATCCTTTTCAACCGGGACCCGGCGCGGCGGGTGGAAGCGGTGGCGCCGTGGCTGACCACCGACAGCTCGGTGTACCCGGCGATCGTCAACAAGCGACTGGTGTGGATCATCGACGGCTACACCACGTTGGACAACTACCCGTACTCCGAGCTGACCTCGCTGGAATCGGCCACCGCCGACTCGAACGAGGTCGCGTTCAACAAGCTGGCGCCCAACAAGGACGTCTCCTACATCCGCAACTCGGTCAAGGCCACGGTGGACGCCTATGACGGCACCGTCACGCTGTACCAGCAGGACGAGCAGGACCCGGTGCTCAAGGCGTGGATGCAGGTCTTCCCCGGCACGGTCAAGCCGAAGAGCGACATCACCCCCGAACTCGCCGAGCACCTGCGCTACCCCGAGGACCTGTTCAAGGTGCAGCGGATGCTGCTGGCCAAATACCACGTGAACGACCCGGTGACCTTCTTCTCCACGTCCGACTTCTGGGACGTGCCGCTGGATCCCAACCCCACCGCCAGCAGCTATCAGCCGCCCTATTACATCGTCGCGAAAAACATTGCCAAGAACGATAATTCGTCGTCATATCAGTTGACGAGCGCGATGAACAGGTTCAAGCGCGACTATCTGGCCGCCTACATCAGCGCGAGTTCCGACCCGGCGACGTACGGCAAGATCACCGTGCTGACCATCCCGGGTCAGGTCAACGGGCCCAAGCTGGCCAACAACGCCATCACCACCGATCCGGCGGTGTCCCAGGACCTCGGTGTGATCGGGCGCGACAACCAGAACCGGATCCGTTGGGGCAACCTGCTCACCCTGCCGGTGGGCCAGGGCGGCCTCCTGTATGTGGAACCCGTCTACGCCTCCCCGGGGGCCAGCGACGCCGCCTCGTCGTACCCGCGGCTGATCCGGGTGGCGATGATGTACAACGACAAGATCGGCTACGGCCCGACGGTGCGCGACGCCCTCACCGGGCTGTTCGGTCCCGGCGCGGGCGCGGCCGCGACGGGAATTCAGCCGACCGACACCGGCAACCCCCAAGCGCCACCGCCGGCGAGCCCGCCCCCGCCGGCCAGCCCACCGGGGTCGCCGCCGCCGGCGGCAGTCCCGCCGGTATCGGATGGGTCGGTGACGCTGTCCCCGGCCAAAGCCGCCGCCCTGCAAGAGATTCAGACGGCGCTGGGCGCGGCCAAGGACGCCCAGAAGAAGGGCGATTTTGCCGGGTACGGCGCCGCCCTGCAGCGGTTGGACGACGCGATCACCAAGTACAACAACACCAAATAGCGGTCAGGCCCCGGCCATTCCGGCCGTTCGGAACCTGTCCCGATAGGCTTTCGGGCTGATGCCCAGGTGGTTGACGAATACCCGTCTCAGCGTTTCGATACTGCCGAAGCCGGCCATGCCCGCGGTCTCGGTGACCGACCGGCCGGCTTCCAGCGCGCCACGGGCGAAATCGATTCGGACCAATTCGACATAGCGTGCGGGACTCATCCCTAGCTCGGACTGGAAGAGCCGGGTCAGCTGGCGGGTGCTCAGTGCGGCCCGGGCGGCAAGAGATGTCACGCTGTGGTTCGCGCCCGGATTGGCCGCGACCGCATCGATGACCGCCCGCAGCGGCGAGTCCGGCGGCGGGTCGGCCTCGACCAGCACCGAGAATTGTGATTGGCCCCCTGCGCGTTTGAGGTACACGACCAGCCACCGGGCCACGTCGCGGACCAGCTCGGTCCCGTGATCCATCTCGACCAGCGCCAGCGCCAGGTCGATGCCCGACGAGATTCCGGCCGAGGTGAAGACGTCGCCGTCACGCACGAAGATCGCGTCCGGCTCGACGGTGACATCGCGAAAGGCCCGCGCCAACAGCCGGGCATCGTGCCAGTGCGTGGTGGCGCGCCGGCCGCTGAGCAGGCCGGCCTGCGCCAGGATGAACGAACCCGTGCAAATGGACGCCATTCGCCGGGCCCGCGCCGACACCGCCCTGACAGCCTCGACGAGCGCGGGGTCGATCGGCCGCGCCGGCAGCCGGTCGCTGCCGGCGACCAGCACCGTATCGGCGAAACCGATCGCCGAGATGCTGTCGGTGACGCCCAGTCGGGTCCCGATCGACGTCGTCACGTCCCGCCCGTCCACCGACGCGATTCTGAGCTCGTAATCGGCGCCGAACCGGTTCGCCTCAGCGAAGACTTCACCCGCTCCCGCGACGTCCAACAGCGTCACGTCGTCGAACACGACGATCACCACCACCCGTGAACGCGCTCCCGCTTCAGCCACGCAAAACATTGTGTCGCTTTCTGTGGAGAGGACGGCGCGAACGCCCACGGTCGCGGAGCCCGGGTGGCCGCACACTGACGGTCATGACCACTCAGTCCATCGACAGCATCGCCGGTATCCGCATCCCCGACTCGCCGCTGGCGCGCGAGGCCACCGAATTCATTCGCGAGGTCGAGGACGACTTGCTGTTCAATCACTCGCGGCGGGTATTCCTCTTCGGCGCGCTGCAGGGGCTGCGCCGCGGGCTGCATCCCGACCTGGAGCTGCTCTACGTCGGCGCGATGTTCCACGACATCGGGCTCACCGAGCGCTACCGCACCTCGACGATCCGCTTCGAGGTCGACGGCGCCGACGCGGCACGCGGCTTCCTGACTGCGCGCGGTGTCGACGGGGCCGACGCCGACAAGGTGTGGCTCGGCATCGCGCTGCACACCACGCCGGGCGTGCCCGAGTTCCTCGCACCGGAAGTCGCCCTGCTGCAAGCCGGTGTCGAGGTCGACGTTGTCGGCGTAGGCCGGGAATCCCTGGCCCCCGAGGCCCTCGCCGCGGTGACCGCCGCCCACCCGCGGCCCGATTTCAAGAACCGCATCCTCGCGGCGTTCAACGACGGCATGAAGCACCGCCCGCAGACCACCTTCGGCACCATGAACGCCGACGTGCTGGCGCACTTCGACGCCACCTTCGAGCGCGCCGACTTCGTCGACATCATTCTCAACAACAGCTGGCCCGAATAGCGGAGGGGAGCGGACAAATGGACATCTACGAAGCGCTGTACACCACCAGAATGATGCGGCGGTTGCGGCCGGACCCGATCCCGCTGGACATCCAGGCCCGCATCCTCGATGCGGCCGTTCGCGCCCCCAACGGCGGCAACACGCAGCGCTGGCACTTTGTGGCCGTGGACGATCCGCAACTCATCCGCGAGTTCGCCCAGCTGTTCCGGCAGGCCCGCGCCATCGAGTACCAGAAGTTCGGCGCGGGGGCGGGACCGATGGTGGCGACCGCCCCGGGTGCGGACCCGACCGCCCACGCCGAGACGATGCGCCGCATGCAGGGCTCGGGAAACTACCTGGCCGACCATTTCGAGGAAATCCCCTTGCTGCTCTTCGTCTTCGCCATCGACGACCTGGGCGGCGCCAACATCTACCCGGCGATCTGGAGCGCGTTGCTTGCCGCACGGGCCGAGGGCGTCGGCGGCGTCATGACGATGGTGCTCCGCAATTTCGAGGACCAGGTGAACGAACTGCTGGGCGTGCCGGTCGAGGAAGGCTGGGAGATGTCGGCCATGCTGGCCCTCGGCTACCCGCGGGGCCGGTGGGGTGTCGCGGCCAATCGGCGTCCCGTGCACGAGGTTTCCTCCCGCAACGGGTGGGGCAAGCCGTTCGGTGTGGAAGTGCCGCAGCCGTTGTGGCCATCGCAGAGGGACGCGAAATGACCAACGCGAACGAAATCGGAGTAACCGTGGTGCAGCCGGGGGAGGGTGAGTACGTCGCCCTCCCGGGATTCGGGGCAGTCTTCAAGCTGTCCAGCAAGACCAACGGGGGTGAGGTGTCGATCGTCGAGCACCCGTTTGAAGTCGGCTTGCTCACGGCCGCGCACATGCATACTCGCGAGGACGAGCACTCGATCGTGTTGGCGGGCGAGATCGGCTTCCGCTCCGACGACAGCGAAGTGGTTCTGGGCCCGGGTGGCTACATCACGAAGCCGCGCGGGCAAATGCACGCGGTGTGGAACGCCGGCAGCGAGCCGGGCCGCATCATCGAGGTCATCACCCCTGGCGGATTCGAGAACTACTTCCGCGAGCTCGGCGAGCTGCTCGTCGAGCATGCCGACGACCCGGTCGGCAAGGTGCTGCACGAGTCGCCCGAGTTCGGCGAACTCGCCGACAAATACGGGCTGACCTACGGCTCGCCCGATTGGATGGACGACGTCGCGCGACGGTACGGGCTGAACCCGCCGTCCCATTGAGCTGGGTCCCTACCCCCGCTGAGCCCGCGATTTGGTCGCCATGATGCCGGTTCGGTAACCTGGCATTCACCAACGCGGGGTGGAGCAGCTCGGTAGCTCGCTGGGCTCATAACCCAGAGGTCGCAGGTTCGAATCCTGTCCCCGCTACCAGGTAAGACGGCCCCCGGAGGAAACTCCGGGGGCCGTCTTCATGCGTCGTGGGAGTGAAATTGTGATCGCGCCCGCCTGCGCCCGCTATTACTCGCGAGAGACGATCACGACCGATTGCGCCGCATGTGCGACCGCCGTGCACACCGAGCCCAGCAGCATGCCGGCGAATCCGCCGCGGCCGTGACTGCCGACGACGACGAGCTGCGCGGACTCCGAGTGCTCGATGAGTTGACGAGCCGGCTGATCGCACACCACCACACGTCGCACCGCGACATCGGGGTAGCGCTCCTGGAACCCGGCGAGCCACTCGGCAAGCGCCTGTTGTGCCTGCGCTTCCATCATCTCGAGATCCAGCCCTGGCACTTCCGACATGCTGACGTCCGACCACGCATGCAGTGCCACCAACTCCACGCCCCGGCGAGAGGCCTCGTCGAAGGCGATCTCCGCCGCCAGTTTTGATGCGGCCGAACCATCGATTCCCACCAGGACCGGTGCCTGCGGACGCGGCGCGGCCTCATCATGGACGACGGCGACCGGGCAATGCGCATAGTTCACCAGGCCGGTGCTGGCCGAGCCGAACGGGACCCGGCTGAACGCGCCTTCGCCGCGGTATCCCACGACCATCATGTCCGCGATCTTGGATTCGTTGACGAGCGTGGAAACGGTCGGGCCGCGCACCACCACGCTGTACACGAACGGCGGGCCATGATCGCCGGTGCTCTCGGCGACCACCTTGCGCGCGTCTTCGAGAATTTGCCGTGCCTTCTCGTCCTGCCGCTCGAAATGGTCTTGAGGAATCGGGATCGCCGGCCACGGCGCAACCGCCGGCACGACCGGTGCGATGACGTGCATGAGTGTCAGCGGCACATTGCGTATCGCCGCATCGCGAGCCGCCCAGTCGACCGCCGCCATCGACGAGGCTGATCCGTCAACGCCGACCAAAATGCCACGATGGGTTTCGTGACCGGACATTTCGTTCCCCTGCTTCTCTCGTTACGCGACCAGGAATCAGGCGACGCGCTTGCGAATTCTTGTGGGGAGCACGATGGCCTCCCAGCGTCGATGTTGGTGGATCCCAGACGGTGACCAGTCAACTCCGTCCCGCAAGGAGCAAAGAAGGGGCGATGGGCTCCGCGCCGAAGGACTTTCGGCCACTCGCTCCGGCACCACGTCCGCTGGATTCAGGCCCACCGAGCCCTTTCAGCCGCCTACCGCGGCAGCATGGCCTCGATGGCGCTGATGACCTCCGGGGCGTCGGGCGGTGTGCGGGGTCGGAATCGCTGAACCACCTCACCGCCGGGTGCGACGAGGAACTTCTCGAAGTTCCACTGGATGTCTCCCGCCTCGCCGGCGGAATCGGCGGCTTTGGTCAATTCGGCGTACAGCTGGTGGCGGTCATCGCCGTTGACGTCGGTCTTCGCCAGCAGCGGGAACGTCACCCCGTAGGTCGTCGAGCAGAACTCCCGGATCTCCTCGGCCGTGCCCGGTTCCTGGCCCATGAACTGGTTGCAGGGGACGCCGACGACCGTCAAGCCGCGGTCACGGTAGTCCTCGGCCAGCCTCTCCAGCGCCGTGTACTGCGGGGTCAGGCCGCATTTGGAGGCCACGTTGACGACCAGAGTTGCGCCGGCTGACAGTTGGGCCAGCGTGGTCGGTTGGCCGTCGAGGGTCGTCAGCGGGATGTCTTTGAGAGTCACGCCGAAGACGCTAACGCAACGCGGCCGGAACCACCCAGACTTCATTGAGTTGGCTTGGACCGCTCTCGGTTTCACCTACCGCGGGGCCGAAAACGCCTCCTCGTTCGATCCGTGCGCGATACCGCGCCGAAGTCGAGCGCGATGTTCGGCACATTCTGCGAACAGCGGTTCGCATAAGGATGGCCGTCAAGGTACATTCCTGTGGACTTCGTTATTGCATGTGTGTGCAGAGCCCCTGGCGCGGGGAAAATTCGCCGCGGCACGGGGATGCGCGGCGCAGAGGTGAGGGGCACGGGTGACATCGTCTTCCCCGGTCCAGATCAATTCCCAGCGGCTCCCGCCCTACCGGTGGATCGCCCTCGCTGTGCTGGTGATCCTGGCCATCGTCTTCACGCTGGTGTACGTGCAGTTCCGCGGCGGCTTCACGCCGAAGACGAAGCTGACGATGCTGGCGTCGCGGGCCGGGTTGGTGATGGATCCGGGCTCGAAGGTCACCTACAACGGGGTCGAGATCGGCCGGGTGGGCAACATCTCCGAGACCGTGCGCGACGGCAAGCCGGCCGCCAAGTTCACCCTCGAGGCCCCGAAAACCTGCCGCGGGTGAACGCGCGCGGCGGGCCGGGGGGTGCCCCCGGTTGCTGGCAGCCCATCACCCGTCACCTCTGGCCCGCACCGGAATTGGTGATGGACACCGGCAACAGCATCGCGCCCTACAACCACCTCGACACGGGATCGCCGTACGCGATCGAGTATGTCTGGGGCCGCCAGGTCGGGGATAACACGATCAATCCCTAGAACCGCCCCGCGGAGAATGCAGAATGTCTTCGTGCTGGCGCGCAGGGACCGCTGACGTGCCGGGGTTTGGCTTCCACACCCTGGCGCTGCTGACCGCGATCGGATTGGCCGGTCCGCTGCTGGCGACACTGCCCCGCCTGCGGATACCGGTGATCATCGGGGAGCTGGTTGCGGGCCTCGTTGTCGGCCGGACCGGCCTGGGCGTCGTCGACGTCAACAACCCGACGTTTCAGCTGCTCGCCAACATCGGCTTCGCGTTGGTCATGTTCGTCGTGGGCACCCATGTCCCGGTCGGCGCTACCGCACTGCGCTCATCGCTACCGCACGCGCTTGCGCGGGCTGCGCTGGCCGGCGCCGCCGCGGCGGCGCTCGGGGCCGGGTTGGCGGCGGCCTTCGGCACCGGCCATGCGGCGATGTACGCCGTGCTCATGGCCTCGTCGTCGGCGGCGCTGGCGCTGCCGGTGATCGATTCCCTGCGATTGCAGGGGTCGCAGGTGCTTGCCGTTACGGCGCAGATCGCCATTGCCGATGCCGCCTGTATTGTCTTGCTGCCGTTGGTGATCGACCTCCGGCATGCGCCCACCGCCGCGCTCGGCGCGCTGGCGGTGGCCGGCTGCGCGGGAGTGCTGTTCGTGCTGCTGCGCGCCTCCGACGCCAAGGGCTGGCGCCGCCGGATGCACGAATACTCCGAGAACCGGCGGTTCGCACTGGAATTGCGGACCAACCTCATCGTGCTGTTCGCCCTGGCGGCGCTCGCCATGAGCACGCACGTGTCCGTCATGCTGGCGGGCTTCGCGGTGGGCCTGGTGGTCGCGCTGGTCGGCGAACCGCGGCGGTTGGCGCGCCAGCTGTTCGGGATCACCGAGGGGTTTTTCAGCCCGCTGTTCTTCGTCTGGCTGGGCGCTTCACTACAGGTGCGCGAGCTGGGTTCGCACCCGAAACTCATCCTGCTCGGCCTGGGGCTGGGGCTAGGGGCCATGCTGGCACACTGTGCGGGCAGGCTTCTCGGCCAACCGCTCAGCCTGGCGGTGCTCTCGGCCGCTCAGCTCGGTGTGCCGGTGGCCGCGGCCACGATCGGTACCCAGGAACACCTCCTCCTCGCCGGCGAAGCGTCGGCGTTGATGTTCGGAGCCTTGCTGACCATCGCGGCCGCCTCGATCGCGGGCACGATCGCGTCGCGGAGCCAGGTGACGAAGGGCCCTTCTGCCGCGGGACCTCCGCATCCCCGAAAGCACGACTGAAGCACCTGCAGCCCGGTTGCGTTCGGCCCTGTGGGCCGGAGCGGGGGAGTGGTCGGATGTATTTCAAGCTCGATGGAGGAGGCCGTGATGAGGTTCGCAGCACGACGGCACCACTTGCGAGCCGTGCCGACCGCAACGATGTATCGCGTCACCGACCGCTTGCACGGCGGACGCACGGTCCGGGTGCCCGGTCATGAGATCGCACCCATCGTGGCGGCATGGCTATCAGAGCTGGGCGCCCACAGCCCCCTGGTGGACGAGCTGGCACGGGCGGCCTGCCTCGGCGACTGGTCGGCGGCCTACGCCATTGGCGATCAGCTGTCCATCGATGTGGCAATCGCGGCGGCCGCGTAGGTATGCGATTGGCCCAAAGTCCCTCGGGCTAGAGCCGTCAGGCTCTCGTCGGGCCGGCAGCAATCCGCGATCGTAGACAAGACGAAGCAATACGAAGGGAATGACCGCCATGAACACTCGATTTCCGGACGCCGGCACGGTGCGGACGGTTTTGAGTCTGGCATCTCGGGCACCCTCGGTGCACAACAGCCAGCCCTGGCGGTGGCGGGTGGATGCGGCGAGCCTGCACCTCTACGCCGACGAGAGCCGGCACCTGCCCAACATCGACCCGGATGGCCGGGACCTCATGTTGAGTTGCGGTGCGGCCCTGCATCACTGTGTCGTCGCGCTCGCGGCGGTCGGGTGGCTTTCCAAGGTCACCCGCCTGCCGAATCCCGCCGACCCCAGCCACCTTGCGGCGATCGAACTTTCGCCGCACCGCGCGGACTCCGTCGACATAGCGCTGGCCGCGGCGATACCGCGACGGCGAACCGACCGGCGCTACTACAGCTCCTGGCCCGTGCCCGTGGGCGATGTCGCCCTGATGGCGGCCCGGGCGGCCCGGAGCGGGGTGACGCTCTGCCAGGTCGAAGACCTCGACAATCTGCGGAAGATCGTCGCTCAATCCGTCCGGAACCACATGAACCAGGATTATCTCGCTGAGCTCACCGAGTGGAGCGGCCGCTACGCGTCGGTGGCCGGTGTTCCCGCGCGCAACACGCCGGTACCGGATCTCACGGCGAAGATTCCGGGTCGGGTCTTCGCCGGCCCGGTGCTGCCCATGCCGCCGGATTCGTCGTCGGCCGACGACAACGCGATCGTCCTCGCGCTGGGCACCCGCAACGACGACCGCATGGCCCAGCTGCGCGCCGGTGAGGCGACCAGCGTCGTCCTGCTCACCGCGACGTCACTGGGGCTGGTGAGTTGTCCCGTCACCGAACCGCTGGAGACGCCCGGAACGCGCGCGGCGGTCCAATCCGACATCTTCGGCGACAGCAGCTATCCCCAGATGCTGCTCCGGGTGGGCTGGGCGCCCATCAACGCGGACCCGTTGCCCGCGACGCCGCGGCGCGAGCTGTCCGACTTCGTCGAGTGGATGACCGACCACGCGCACCAGGTCGCCCTCTGAACCGGCGAATCCACCGAAACGGTTGCGGCGCAGGGGACAGGACACGATGGAGACGTTCACCTTCGACCCAAGCCGTTGGCGGGTTGCGCGCGTTTTCGGCCGTAACCCGTTGCTTCGCCGCGCGGACCGCATCGAATCCCTGGTCATGCTAGTGGCGCTGGTGATGTCCCTGATCGCCGTTCCGGTCGCCGGTGTGTTGGGCGCGGTGACCTTCGACGCGCGGGACCGGGTCTACACCCGGGAGGCGCACGAACGGCACCGCGTGCCGGCAACGGTCGTCGATGCCCTGGTCGAGGATCTGGGTGTCACTGTCGTGCAGGCGAAGTGGTCGGGGCCGACCGGCGAACGCGAGGGACCACTGGCAGTCACCGAGCAGGCCACGTTGGGCGGAACCATCGAGATGTGGGTGGACGGGGACGGCAATCCGGTGGATCCGCCCACCCCGACCTGGCTCGCGGCGGGCGAGGCGGTCGGCGTGGCGGTGGTGACGGCGCTGGCGGTGACCATGACGATGGCGGCACTCGTAGCGGTCGTCCGGTCGCGGCTGGACCGTGCCCGCGACGCCATGTGGGAACACGACATCAAGTTCCTCGCGGAGACGTCGTAGCCGATGACCCCGTTGCCAAACCCCTATACAGCACAACCGAACCGGCGGATGATGGGTCGATGAGCGGAAACGGCAACAATTCCGGTGCCGCATCGTTTGACACCGCCGGACTGCAACGCCTGGTCGAGGTCCTGATCGAGCGCGGCTACCGCGTCATCGGTCCGACGTTGCGGGACGACGCGATCGTGCTCGATCAACTCGAGTCCGCCGCGGACCTGCCGCGCGGGTGGGGGGTCGACGTGGCGCCCGGGCAATATCGGGTGCGCCGGCGTGACGACGACGCGGCGTTCGGGCACTCGTTCGGGCCGCAGTCATGGAAGCAGTTCTTGCACCCGCCACGGCGCCGGCTGTGGTCCGGCAGTCGGGACGGCTTCAGCAACGCGGAATCAGACGAGCAGGCGCCGCGATACGCATTCCTGGGAGTGCGCGGGTGTGACTTGGCCGCGATCGCGACGCTCGACCGCGTCCTTGGCCGTGGCCAGTTTGCCGACAACTCCTTCGTCCGCCGGCATCGGCAGATCTTCGTGATCGCGGTCAATTGCACGGAGCCGGGCGGGTTGTGCTTCTGCGCCTCGATGGGTACCGGCCCCGCGGCCGGACCGGGGTACGACCTGGCCCTGACCGAGCGACTCGACGGTGGCGGTGTGACGTACCTGGTCGAGGTCGGGACCCAAGAGGGCGCCGACGTGCTCGCGGCCGTCCCGCACCGGGCCGCCGACGATGCGGAGATCGGTTCCGCACATGCCGCGGTGCAGGCGGCCTCGCATCGGATGGGTCGCCAGATGCCAGACACGGACCTGCGCGACTTGCTCGTTCGTTCCCGCGAGTCCCCGCAGTGGGACGAGGTCGCCAGCCGCTGCCTGACGTGTGGCAACTGCACCATGGTGTGCCCCACCTGCTTCTGCACCAGCACCGAGGACGTCAGCGATCTGACCGGCGAGCATGCGGAGCGCTGGCAGAACTGGGCGTCGTGCTTTGAGCCGGACTTCACCTACATCCACGGCGGTGGCAGCGTCCGCAAGTCCGGCGCCTCGCGGTACCGGCACTGGCTGAGCCACAAACTCGGCACCTGGCACGACCAGTTCGACATGTCGGGATGTGTCGGCTGCGGGCGGTGTATTGCCTGGTGCCCCACCGGGATCGACATCACCGAGGAAATGAACAAGATGGCCCGCGATGACTGAGGCTGCGACCGCCGTCGCACCGGTGATGGCGCCGAACCCGTACCGGGTGCGCAGCCGCGTCGTCGAAAGCCCCGACTCGGCAACCCTCTGCCTCGAACCGCTCGGCGAAGTGCTGCGCGCTCCGCAGCCCGGAGAGTTCATGATGCTCTACGCATTCGGGGTGGGCGAGGCCGCCATCTCGATCAGCGGCGATCCCACGGTCACCGACGGATCGATCACGCATACGGTCCGAGCGGTCGGCGCGGTGAGCCGCGCCCTGCACGACGCACAGCCGGGGAGCATCATCGGTGTCCGCGGACCCTTCGGCACGACGTGGGGGTTGGCCGAAGCCGTGGGGCGGGATCTGGTCATGGTCGCCGGCGGCGTAGGCCTGTGCCCGTTGCGCCCGGCGATACTGGGTGCGCTCGCCGATCGGGCACGCTATGGCAGGGTGACGCTCATCGTGGGCGCCCGATCGCGGGCCGACTTCGTCTTCGCCGCTCAGCTCGAAAAGTGGTCGCACGACCCGCAAATCGACGTGCATCTGATCGTCGACGCCCAGACACCGGGATGGCGCGGCGAGGTCGGCCTGGTCACCGAGCCGCTGGGGCGGCTCGCCCTGGATCCCGATCGCACTACCGCTTTCCTGTGCGGGCCCGAGCCGATGCTGCGGTTCGGCGCGGAGGCCCTGCTCGCGAAAGATGTTGCCGCCAAGAACATCCGAGTATCGCTGGAGCGGAACATGCAGTGCGGGGTCGGCATGTGCGGACACTGTCAGTTGGGGCCGCTGCTGCTGTGCCGCGACGGTCCCGTGGTGGGCTACGACGTCGCCGGTCCACTGTTACGGGTGAAGGAGCTGTGATGACCCGACCCACCCTGGCCGTGTGGAAGTTCGCCTCGTGCGACGGATGTCAACTGACCCTGCTGGATTGCGAGGACGAACTGCTGCTGCTCGCCGACCAAGTGCAGATCGCCAACTTCGCCGAGGCCTCCAGCGCCACCGTGACCGGTCCATACGACGTCTCGCTGGTCGAGGGCTCGATCACCACGCGGCACGACGAGCAACGCATCCAAGAGATTCGGCGGCAATCGCGGGTGCTCGTCACCATCGGGGCGTGCGCGACGGCCGGGGGAGTGCAGGCCCTGCGCAACTTCGCCGATGTCGCCGAGTTCGCCTCCGTGGTCTATGCCAAGCCGGAATACATTGACACGCTGGCGACGTCGACGCCCGCGTCGGCACACGTCAAGGTCGATTACCAGTTGCCGGGCTGCCCGATCGACCGCGGCCAGCTGCTCGACACCCTGGCGGCCCTGCTGATCGGGCGCAAGCCGCGGCTGCCGGCCAAGACGGTGTGCACCGAGTGCAAACTCCGCGGAGTGACGTGTGTCATTGTCTCCGAGGGGATTCCGTGTCTCGGCCCGGTCACCCACGCCGGTTGCGGGGCGTTGTGCCCCAGCCATAACCGCGGTTGCTACGGCTGTTTCGGCCCGTCGGCGGCGCCGCGCACGGCGACGCTGATCCCGCTGCTGCGCCGCGACGGGATGTCCGACGGCGACGTCGACCGGGTGTTCTCGACGTTCAATGTCGCCACGTTCGCCGCCGAACGGAGCGAGCCGTGAACTCGTCCGAGCGCACCCTGAGCGTCGGCACGTTGACCCGGGTGGAAG
Source organism: Mycobacterium sp. E2733 (assembly GCF_001667585.1). Classification (GTDB taxonomy): domain Bacteria; phylum Actinomycetota; class Actinomycetes; order Mycobacteriales; family Mycobacteriaceae; genus Mycobacterium. The sequence goes on along the minus strand of NZ_LZJZ01000093.1, from coordinate 48,588 downwards.
GTGAAGGCGCGCTGCACGTCACGCTGCAGGACGGCGCGCTGCAGAGCGTGCAGCTCAACATCTATGAGCCGCCACGCTTCTTCGAAGCCTTCCTGCGCGGGCGCGCCCACACCGAGCCGCCCGACCTGACGGCACGCGTCTGCGGCATCTGCCCGGTCGCCTACCAGGTCAGCGCCTGCAATGCGATCGAAGACGCCTGCGGGGTCGAGGTGGACGAGGAGCTGGTCGCGCTGCGGCGGCTGCTGTACTGCGGCGAATGGATCAACAGTCACGCCCTGCACATCTACTTGTTGCACGCGCCGGACTTCCTCGGCTACGCCGACATCGTCGGCATGGCGCGCGATCATCGGGAGATCGTCGAGCGGGGGCTGGCGCTGAAGAAGGCGGGCAACCGGCTGATGGAGTTCGTCGGGGGCCGGGCCATTCATCCCGTCAATGTGCGGCTGGGCGGGTTCTATTCCGTCCCAACACGATCGGACTTCAAGCCGATCGAAGAGCAGTTGCGTCGCGCGCTGGACGACGCCGTGGCGACGGTCGAGTGGGTCTCGGGGTTCGAGTTCCCCGACGTCCAGCTCGAGCACGAGTTCCTGGCGCTCACGGCATCGGGGGAATACCCGATCGAGAACGGGGCCATCGCTCGCAGCGCCGGTCCGGCCTTCGGCGTGGCCGACTTCACCGACCACGTCGTCGAGTCGCAGTTGCCCCACTCCACAGCCCTGCACGCGACCCTCGATGGCGGTCGCCACCTGACCGGACCGCTGGCGCGGTATTCGCTGAACGCGGCGGCGCTGTCGCCGGTCGCCGCTCAGGTGGCCGCCCGGGCCGGGTTATCGGGCGAATGCCGAAACCCGTTCCGCAGCATCGTGGTCCGCGCGGTGGAAGTCGTCTTCGCGATCGAAGAGGCACTGCGGATCATCGACGAATACCAGCGTCCGGCAAGGCCGTTCGTCCCCGTGCCGGCTCGGGCCGGGGTTGGCCACGGTGTCAGCGAGGCGCCCCGCGGCCTGTTGTATCACCGATACCGGATCGACGAGGAGGGGCTGGTGTCGGCCGCGACCATCATCCCGCCGACTTCGCAGAACCAGGGGGCCATCGAGGCCGACCTGGCCCGCCTGGTTTCGGACAACCTCACGCTCGACGATGGCGCGTTGACGGAGCTGTGCGAACAGCTGATCCGCAGCTACGACCCGTGCATTTCCTGCTCGGCGCACTTCTTGAAGCTGACGGTGCAGCGACGATGACCGAAGACGCCGGCGGGGTTGTCGTTATCGGGCTCGGCAACTGCTACCGGCGCGACGACGGCGTCGGCGTCGCGGCTGCGCTGGCAATGGAACGCCTTGCCTGGCCGAACGTTGTTGTACGGACCGGCATTGCGGAACCGATGGGTGTTGTCGAGGCGTGGACGGGGGTGGCGCTGGCCGTGGTCATCGACGCGGCGATCGTCACCCCGTCGACCCCGGGCCGCGTCCACCGCTATCAACCGGATGAGGTGTCCACCGAGGGCGAGGGCTTGAGCTCGCACGGCATCGATATCGGCCGCACCCATGCGCTGGCTCGAGAGCTCGGGCGGGCACCCGACCAGGTCGTGGTCTTCGCCGTCGAGGCGGCGGACACCGGCCATGGCGACGAACTGACCCCGCCGGTCGCACGAGCGGTGCCGGTGGTGGTCGGCATGGTAGCCGCCGAGATCAATCGCTTTCGGTCAGCGACGCGATCGCGGCACGCAGGCTCTCCGTGATCTCGGCGGCGATCGAGATCAGGGCCGGCTCGCCGGTCACCTCGAGCAGGAGCCCGGGATCCATCGCCTCAACGATTACCGTGCCCGGGTCGCCCGGGTCTGCGCGCACCAATACGCTGCACGGCAGCAGCAGCCCGATCTCTCGATCCACACTGATGGCTCGATACGCCAGAGCCGGATCGCAGGCGCCAAGGATCAGGTAGTCCTCCATCTCCACGCCGAGTTGGAGCCGCACTTTCGCCTTGACGTCGATTTCGGTCAGCACACCGAACCCGTTCTGGGCAAGAGCTTCTCGTGTGCGGGCCGCCGCGTCGTCGAACCGGGCCGCCACTCTGGTTGATAATCCCGCGTTCACCGATAGGCCATCCGTCAGGAGATCAGCCCGGTTCCCCGCACCGCCGGTGGATGGTCGATGTGCTTGCCGCAATTCGGGCAGAACTGCTCGCTCGGGTGGTGCTCGGCCCCGCAATGGGCGCAGAAGTGCGGCTCGCCGGCCCGTAACTCATGCTTGGGCATCAGCCGAAGCGGCTGTACGGCTGGTGCGGCGGTGACTCGAAGACGCAGCCTGAGCCCCAGGTAGGTGAGGCCGGCGCCAAGGCAAAGCACCGACAGGACACTGACGACGATGTACCACAACAGATTTCTTCCGCTCAGCGGGGTGGCATCCCCGTATTGCTGACGCAGATTGACCGCGTTCGACTTGAGATCGTCCAGACCGGGATAGCCGGGCGACATCGCCAGAGTCTGGTCGAACTCGCCGATCGCGTCGGTGTAGCGACCGGCATAGAAGTCGGTCAATCCCTTGCGATAGAACCGGTCAGCGGGTCCCAGCGCCGGCTTGACCCCCTTGCCGGCCATGATCGCGGCGATGCCGTCCACCGGCGTGATGAAGTTGAACGGCTGAGTTTCGTTGACGGGGGCGAAGCTGTTGACACCGATTACATTTCCGTTCAACCCGACCGTCGGACCGCCGCTCATGCCGTCGGTCATCGCGGCGTCGACCTCATACTCGGGATTGGATCCCGCACGGGACTTCTTGCTGACCTTGCCGCTCTTGTAGGTGGGGTCCAGCGAAGGGCCGGTGATGTTTTGGGTGCTTTCGGGGTAACCCACCGCGAGGACGGGCGTTCCGACGGTGACGTCGGCATCGGTGGCGAGTTCCGACGACGGTAGGTTGTGCTTCGGGATCGTGAGGAGAGCGACGTCGCCCTTGCCCATGGGCCGGAAATCAGCGACGTTGGCGGTCAACTTGTCCGCGAGTTTCGTTCCCGTGCCGGACATCAGCGTGATGCTCACGTGGGCGCCCTGGCCCGGCGTGTCGCCTTCCACCTTCGCGTTCTTCTGCAGCCACTCCAACGTGAGCGCCGGATCGCTCGACTCCGGTGCGCCCGGATACTCGTTCTCGTATTCGATGGCGGCCCGCTTGAGTATCAGGAGCGTGGCGCTCGCCGGGTCGACGCAGTGGCCCGCCGTCGCCACCCAGCCATCGGGGTTGACGACGAAAGCCGTGCAGTGCCAGGTGGCCAGGAAAGGCATGCTGGAACCCCGCCCGAATTGGGACAAGACCTCACCGTTGGGCAGCCGGACCAGCCCGTAGCCCTCAGCGGCGAGATACATGACGGACGGCCTGATGAGAGCCGCGGCCCGCTCCTCGGGCTTGGCTTGCGGACGCCCGTTATCGGCAGCCGCCATGCCCGCCGGACCCGCCAACAGCATCAGGGCGGCCGCCAGCGACGCGAAGGTCCTCCCCGCTATTCCGGTCACGGCCGGGGCCGCCGGAGCCGGGCTTGGGCCCAACCGGCGGGGCGGGCCGTCGATGACGGGTGACGGCGCATCGCCTCGACGAGTTCGACGGCATGTCGTTGCGCCGAAATCCAGGCCGGATGCGACTCGAGGACGATCACCTTTGCACCGGCATCCGTTGCGGGAACTGCCACAGTCACACCCCTTATTCGACCGGTTCGCCGGGCACGTGGATAGGGACCGAAGTCCCGACCGCGAAGGACCTCCGTTTGTCCGCCAATTCCCGCCTCTCACCAGGTGTGATTCGCAGAAGTGACCAAGGCCCTCAAGGCGCTGTGCCTTTGCGCCCTTACCGGGGTCGTGAGTCCGGGCGGAGCATGGAGCCGTCTGAGCCACATTCGCAAAGGAGTTGGCCATGAGATCGCTTATCGTGTGCGCGTCGAGGTCGCATGGCAACACCCGCCTGGTCGCCGATCGGATGGCCGAGGCGCTGGGTGCCGAGGTCGTCACACCGGAGTCGGTCGATCCCGGAACCGTTCACGACTACGACCTCGTCGGGTTCGGTTCCGGCATCTACTACATGATGACGGATGCGAGGTTGCGCAAATTGATCCGGCAACTCCCGGCCGCCGACCACCCGACCGCGGCATTCACCTTTTTCACCAGCGGTGCACGCGAGATTCCGCTGTTGGGTTACCACAAACCGGTTCGGGAGAAGCTCGAGCAGAAGGGCTTCGAGGTGATCGGATCGTTCTCGTGCCGAGGATTCGACACGGTTGGGCCATTCGGATTCATCGGTGGAATCAACCGGGGGCGGCCCAACGAGCACGACCTCGATCGCGCCGCGGCGTTCGCCGCCCGGGTTCACAAGCGGGTCGCCGGCTCTCAGGCGGCTTCGTAACGATGCGAGGCGGATCGAGGTGGTCGTCATGAGCCAGATTGCCGCGATTCTGGCGGTCTTGGGGGTGGTCGTCGCGGTGTTGCTGGCGGCGTCGATCAGGGTCGTGCAGCAGTATCAACGGGGTGTGCATTTCCGCCTCGGCCGCGTGATCGGCGTTCGCGAACCCGGGTTGCGGATCATCATTCCGATCATCGACCGCCTGTGGCGGATTTCGATGCGCATCGTGACCATGCCCATCCAGTCCCAGGGCATCATCACCCGCGACAACGTGAGTGTCGACATCGCCGCGGTTGCCTATTTCCGGATCGTCGATGCCCGCAAGGCCGTCGTCGTCATCGAAAACGTCCACGCCGCGATCGACCAGATCGCACAGACCACTCTTCGCAATGTCGTTGGCCAGCATTCCCTCGACGAGGTGCTTGCCCAGACCGAGAAGATCAACGGGAGCATTCGCCAGATCCTCGACGCCACCACGGTGGATTGGGGCGTGGAGGTCACCTTGGTAGAGCTCAAGGACATTCAGCTCCCCGACAGCATGAAACGCGCCATGGCGCGCGAGGCCGAGGCCGAGCGCGAGAAGCGGGCCAAAATCATTGCGGCCGAGGGGGAAGCTCGTGCCGCCGCCGCCCTCGGCGACGCCTCCGACACCATGATGCGGCACCCGCTGGCCTTGCAGCTGCGCAACCTGCAGACCTTGATCGAACTCGGGGTGGAGAAGAACACCACCATCGTTTTCCCCGCCCCGCTGATGACCGCCATCGGGGAACTCACCGCGTTCTTGTCGCGTGAGACCGGCGCTTCCGAGAGCGCCGGCCAACCCGAGGAGAAGCTGGTGCGGACCCCGGTGCTGCACTGAACGCTCCGTGCGGTCCGATGACGTTTGGTACTGTCCCGCAGCCGGTTTCGTGAAGGAGCCCTTCAATCATGCGCCACAGAACAGAATCGCCACGGGACATCGACGTCCAGGTCACCACGCGGGACGAGCTTCCTGCGGCGGCCGAGTACGCCCGCCGCAAGGTCGGTGAAGTCACGCGGTACGCGAGCCGGCCGGTGCGGCACGCCCGCGTCAGGCTGACCAGGCATCGCGACCCGGCGGTGCAGCGGCCCGTCGTCGCGCAAGCCAATCTCGACGTCGACGGCCGGCCGGTCCGCGCGCAGGTGCAGGCGGACACTGCGCGGGAAGCGGTCGATCTTCTCGCGGCGCGATTGCGCCGCCGCCTGGAGCGCGCCGCCGAGCACTGGGAGGCACGCCGCGGCGAGCTGCCGCCGGCGGGTCCGCACGAATGGCGGCACGACTCCGAGCCGGCGCACCGGCCCAACTACTTCCCCCGTCCGCCCGACCAGCGCCGCGTCATCCGGCGTAAATCGTTCACGATGGCGCCCTGCACCGTCGACGACGCCGCCCGCGAAATGGACGCGCTCGACTATGACTTTCATCTGTTCACGGAGAAGGGCACGGGCACCGCAAGCGTCCTGTATCACGCCGGGCCGACGGGCTACCGTCTCGCGCTGGCCGCGCCGGCTCTGGCCGACCGGGTGAGTCAGCACGCGCTACCGGTGACCATCAGCCGGCAACCGCTGCCGTGCCTCACCGAAGAGGGAGCCGCCAACCGGCTGGCCCTGCTCGACCTGCCGTTCCTGTTCTTCATCCACGCCGCCTACGGCTGCGCCGGCGTGCTGTACCACCGCTACGACGGGCATTACGGCTTGGTCACCCCGGCCGGCTAGGGATCCTTGTGCGGTGCGCAGGGCATATCGGCGCCCCACCAAGGACCAAGGACCCTCGTAGGCATCGGGGCGCTCCGCGCAGACTGGCGCCATGGCCAACATGACGAGGCGGATTGCCCAGACCACCGTGTTGCTCACCGTGCTCTACTGCGCCCGCAGGTACTACCGCAACTGGGGTGCCACCAAGGCGGAATCGCAGATGCGCGTTCCGGGTGACGCCCTGGTGAGCGATCCGGCGGTTCAAACGACCGAGGCGGTTGACATCGACGCGACCGCGTCCGTGGTCTGGTCTTGGCTCCTGCAGATGGGCAGGGGCGAACTCTACGGCTCGGGTCCGGAAAGCCCTGTGGGGCAAGATGATAACGAGGGACTGCGGGTGGGGGATGGGGTCCGCCTGGCTCCCGAGGGCTGGATGGGGTTACCCGACGGGCTGACGCTACGCGTCGCAGAGCTCGTTCCGGAGAAGTACGTCGTCCTCAATGCCACGCGTTCCGAGCCGCGCTGGAACGTGGTCTTGTCCTTTCATCTCCAGCCGCACTGGGAGGACCGCGTCCGGTTGCTGGCACGCGCTCGAATCGCCCTGCGCTATCCGGGGGAAGTGTTCGTCATGGAACTGGCCAGGCCGTTGATAGCGCTCGGGACACGCGCGCTGATTCTTGCGATCAAGCGCCGGGCGGAGCGGCCCGCCGTGCCAGAGCCGAACCGCTCGTCGGTCGAAACAACCTGACATGCCCTGGCTTTGCGCACGTTGCCCGTCCGCGGCGGAAGGCCCAACGACCCTAGTTCCGACCGGGCGAAACGGCCTACCTTTGACAGCAGAAAGGTCGGATGATGAAACCAATCCTGGTAGGAATCGACGGTTCGCCGGCGGCGATCGCGGCCGCGCTCTGGGGCGTCGACGAGGCGATCACCCGCGGCGCGCCACTGCGTCTCATCTCCGTGATCAAGCCGGTGCACGATTCCGCGGAAGACTACGAGCGCGACTTCGCGCACGCCGAGAAGTCGCTCCATGCAGCACGGTTGGCGGTGGAGGCTACCGGTAAGGCGGTCGCGATCGAAACCGACGTACCCCGCGGCCCCGCCGGCTCGGTGCTGTTGGAGGCGTCCTGGGATGCCGAGATGATCTGTGTCGGTTGCGTCGGCATCGGCCGGTACGCGCGCTCCATCGTGGGTTCGACGGCGACGGAGCTCGCCGAGAAGGCGCGTTGCCCGGTCGCGGTCTTGCGGACCGAATCCGACCGTCCGGCACCCGACATCAACTGGATCGTGGTCCGGATGACAGACGCGCCCGGCAATGACGCCGTCGTCGATTTCGCTGCGGCGGAGGCGAAGTTGCGCAGGGCGCCGCTGCTTGTTCTGGGTGGCCGGGCCGAGGAACTCAGCGAGCACGCCGACGGCGAATTCGAACGCCGGGTGGCCGAATGGCGGCAGCACTATCCCGAGGTGCGGGTCTACCCGATCACCACGAGGCATGCCATCGCCAGCTATTTGAGTGCCAACGACGAGAGGGTTCAGCTGGCCGTCATCGGTGCCGACGAGGCCGGTCAGCTCGCGCAACTTGTCGGGCCCCAAGGGCATCCCCTCTTCCGCCACCCTGAATGCTCCGTGCTCGTCGTGCGTTAGTGGCGCCGTGAAGATCAGCCCCAGAAGCCGCGGCACCAACGTCGCGCGCGCCGGGGAGCGGGTCTTGGTCGGCGCCGATGTGCCGGCGGTGCGCCGGATCAGCGTGCTGATGCTGTTTTGCGTCCTGGCTTGGCTGGCGGTGCTGGCCGCGCGAGAGTATCTCGGCTACGAACGAGTCGCCCCGGGCCGGTTCGGCTGGTCGGTGGCGCTCCTGGGCGCGGCCGCCTTGATCGCTCGCGGCATCTTTCTCGGCCGTCCGGTGACCTCCGCACACGCGATGTACGCGGCCGCCGCGGTGGGTGCCGGGCTGGGTGCGCATTTCCTGTCCTGGGCCGTGCTGGGCAACGTTCTGATTGCCGGCAGTGGGCTCGCGCTGATGTCGCCCACCACGGCGCGACCGCAGCCGGAGCTGCTGGGCCAGGTATGGGCACTGGTCAACGCCACGCGACGGGATCCATTGGCGCCGTTCGCGATGCACTCCGGCAAGAGCTACCACTTCAACCCCGGCGCCACCGCGGCGATCGCTTACCGCGCTCGGCTTGGCTTCGCAGTGGTCAGCGGCGACCCGATTGGCGATCCGACGCAATTCGACGCTCTGGTAGCCGATTTCGTGCGCATGTGCCGCAGCCGGGGATGGCAGATCGTCGTCTTGGCCGCCGGCGAACGCCACCTCCGGTTGTGGCGCAGGGAGACCGTCGGGCAACCGATGCTGTCGGTGCCGATCGGCCGGGATGTCGTCGTCGACATCCGCCATTTCACCCTCAGGGGGCGCCGCTTTCGCAACCTGCGCCAAGCGGTGCAACGCACGCACAACTGCGGCGTCACCACCGAGATCGTCGACGAGCGAAAGCTCAGCGGCGCAACGCTGGCGGAGCTGACCGAGGTGTTGTACGCCGCGCACCGCGCGGCGCGCATCGATCGCGGTTTCTGCATGAACCTCGACGGTGCGTTGCAAGGCCGCTTCCCCGGCGTGCGGCTGGCCATTGCGCGCGACGCGCGCGGGCAGGCCGTCGCCTTCCACCGATACTTGACCGCCGGCGCGGGATCGGAGGTCAGCCTCGACGTGCCATTCCGCCGCCCGGACGCCCCCAACGGCGTCGACGAGCGGCTCAGCGTCGACATGATTACGCACGCGGGCGCCACTGGCGGACAGCGTCTTTCGCTCGCGTTCGCCGCGTTCCCGGAAATCTTCGAGGCCGATCGACCGGGCCCGTTGCAGCGGATCGCGCTGGGGCTGATCCACTTGCTCGACCCACTGATCCGGCTCGAGTCTTTGTATCGCTACCTCCGCAAGTTCCACGCGCTGTCCGAGCGGCGCTACGTGGTGTTGTGCGCTCACCATATTCCGGCGGCGCTGCTGGTCTTGCTGTCGCTGGAATTCCTGCCGCGCCCGCGCCACATCAGGTCGGGCTAGCCGCGGGCGTCACTCCACCGGCACACCGAAACGGAACCGACGGCCCGTGACCGCCTCGGGAATGATCCGCACGAAGTGCGACTTCTCCGTCGCCGTCCAGGGCAGTACCTGCGCGCGCTCGGCTTCCTCGATTTCCTCGTTGCTGCGACAGGAACGCGCGGTGCCCTTGATGATCACGCTCCATCCCTCGGCGACGTTGTGATCGTCGACCTCGAACAGCACCCGGTTGTTGATCGCCGTGCTGACCAACTTGGTGCCCTCGGCGGTACGAAACAGCACGGTATTGCGTTGCACGACGTAATTGACCGGGAAGATCTCGGGCTGGTTACCAACACTGGTCACCAGGCGCCCCAGCGTCACACCGGCCAGCAGCTCCCAGCATTCGTTCACCGACAGGATCGAAACCCCGTTATCGATCAGCGACATCAGTTGTCCTTGTCCTCTTCGTCGACGGCACTACACACTCGATGGTATGGCCGAGGCCGACCACCAGCGCCGGCCGAAAGTCCCGCAGGGCGGGGACCAAAGGTCTTTAACGGACCTGAAGCACATCGCTCAGTGGGCGTCGCGGTGTCGCCGCCGGCAGGTGTTCCAGTGGCGGCGCGATCCCCACCCGAATCAACACTTGCGGCAGACCCCGCCGGCCGACGAGTTCGCACACGATGTCACGACTCTCGTCCAGTTCGATCAGATGGGTGAGCGGGCAGGTCGCCATCCCGGCGACCGTGCACTCGAGCAACACCGTCGACAACACCTCGCCGCACCGCAACACGTCCGACCTGGTGTCCTCGGGCGTCGACAGCACCAGGATCTTCGCCCAATCGACTTTGACCTCGCCACGCCGGTCGGCATGGCTCCTGACCGGGAAGCTGCGGGCCACGTCGACCCGCCAGCTCTCCTTGTCGGAGGCCAGCGCGTTTGGCGGCATCCCCTCGGCCAAGGCGAAAGACGAAGTCCACCAGTCGAGTTCGGCATGATAGTACGAGTCGTCGCGGCGGAGCTCCTCGGTGAGTTGCGACGCCTCGACCAGGAGCGGCCGCACATCGTCGGGGAGAACGCTCAGGGTGACCTCGGCGTCGTCGAACGTGTCGCGCAGGGCGGGTTCGAACAGGTCCCAATACGTCGGACGCCCCAACGGAAGCCGGTCGGTGCGGCGCTGCAGGATCGCCTCGGCGCGGCGGTGCTCGGCTTCGGTCACGTGCTCCAGCGGGCTGAAGGTGACCGAGGCCAGCTGGTCGGGGTCATCGGGGTCGGGAAACCGATCGACCCTCGGTTCCCAGCCCGCGGCGGTCATGGCCACGCAGAGGTGGTTCAGGACGGCGCCACAGGACAGGATCACTTCTCGGCCCGAATGGTCGGTGGCCGCGATCGCCCGCTGCCGGTCGACGAAGAGCCGCAGCGCGCCGTCCTCGGTCACCCAGCGCCAGGGCTGACTGTTGTGCACGGATGGGGCGCGACAGGCGAGTAGCACCGCCCGTTCGAGCACGCCGATGTCCGGCCTCGTAGCCTTCATGACAACCCCCTGTTGAGTGCGCTGCGAAAAGCGCTGCGCGGCTCAGACCTTAGACGCGTTGGTTTCCACGTAGCCGACGACGTCGGCCAGTGTCCGCAGCGACGCGTAGTCCGATTCCGGGATGTCGACATGGAATCGCTTGTGGATCCCACGCAGGAAGCTCAGCCAGTCCATGGAATCCAGGTCGACCTGATCGCGCAGCAGGACGTTGTCGCGAATGTCTTCGGGGTCGACTTCGGGGGCGATGGCGGTCAGCACCGACAGCACGCCGGCGCGGGTGTCTTCATTGGTCATTGCGCATCACTTCTCTAGTAGGTCGGGCTGCTGGAGCAGCTCGTTGATCGCGGCGAGGAACAGCGCCCCCCGGTGTCCGTCGCTGGCGCGGTGGTCGGCGGCGAGCGTGGCCTGGACCGTCGTGACGACCCGGATCCCGCCGTCGATGACACAGACCCGCTCGGCCGGCTGGCCGAAGCCCACGATCGCGACCTGCGGCGGGTAGATGACGCCGAAGACCGCGTCGACGCCCTGGTCGCCGAGGTTGGTGAGCGTGATGGTCGGGTCCGACATCTCCGAACTCCGGAGTGAGAAAGACCGCGCCCGACCCACCAGATCGGTGAGGTCGTCCATCAATTCGTCCAGCTTCTTCTCCGGAACGTCGTGGATGGCCGGCGCGACGAGGCCGCCGCCGCGCAGCGAGATCCCGACACCGACGTGAACGCCGTTCGCCGGCTCGAACCCGTCCTCCCGCCAGAATCCGTTGAACTCGGTGAATCGCTGGGCGGCGACGCCGACGGCCTTCAGGAGCAAGACGGCCGGCAGCACCCGTTCGTCGATGGATCGCTGGGCATTTCGTGTCGTCAGCCAGGACAGCGCCTTCTCCAACATGATCTCTTCGGCCAGGTAGTAGTGCGGGATCTCCCGCTTGGACCGGCTCATCGCCGCCGCGATCGACTTCCGCATCTGTGTCGCGCGGTCGGCCGCCGTCGGCTTGGCCGCCGGTTGCGCGACCGGCTTGACCTCGACCGGCTTGGCGGCCGCCGCGTGCTCGACGTCGTTGATGGTGACGGCGCCCTGGGGTCCGGTGCCGCTCACCGCGTCGATGTCGACGCGCAGCGACTGCGCCAACCGCCGCGCGGCCGGGGACACCCAGCGCCGGTGCCCCGGGGCGATCGGGGGAGCGCCGGCGACGGACGGGGTCGGTGGGGCGGTCACCGGCGCGGTTGCCGGCATCGGCTGGGCGGTGGTCGCCGCCTCCGGCGACGGACGCGGCGTGGGTGGCTTCTCCGCCTGCTCGCCGGGTGCGGTCAGCGTGGCCAATGTCGTTCCCACCTGGACGGTTTCACCGACGGGGACGACGAGCTCGCTGACGATGCCCTCCTGCCAGCATTCGACTTCCACCGCGGCCTTGGTGGTCTCGACGATAGCCACGACCTGGCCGCGACTGACCTTGTCCCCGGGCTTGACCAGCCACTCGTTCAGGGTGCCTTCATCCATGTCGGAGCCGAGCGAGGGCATTTTGAATTCGATCACGACTGGTCCCCGAAGAGGCTCTGCACGGCGGCGACGATCTTGGGAACTTGGGGGAGGGCGGCCTCTTCCAGGTGTTTGGTGTAGGGGATGGGAACTTCGGCGCTGCACACCCGGCCCACCGGTGCATCGAGGTCGTAGAAGGCGCCCTCCATCACCCGCGCGCTCACTTCCGCGGCCAGGCTGCCGGTGCGCCACGCCTCGTCGACCACCACCGCCCGATGCGTCTTGCGGACGGATTCGAGGATGGTGTCGTCATCGAGTGGGCGCAGGATGCGCAGATCGATTACTTCGCAGTCGATTCCGGATAGCGAAAGCTCATTGGCGGCGTCGAGCGTCTTCGGCAGGCTGCCGCCGTAGGTGATCAGGGTGGCGTCGCTGCCGCTGCGGCGCACCGCCGCCCGCGAGATGTCCGTCGGAGCGAGAACGTCGACATCGGTGGAGGCGTTGTAAAGCTGAACGTGTTCGAAGATCACCACCGGGTCCGGGTCCGCCAGCGCGGGACCGAGCATGCCGTACGCGTCCTCGACGGTGGCCGGAGCCACCACCTTGATGCCCGGGATGTGGGCGTACCACGGCTCCAGGCTGTGCGAATGCTGCGCGGCGAGCTGGCGCCCGGCACCCGTCGCCATGCGGACGACGAGCGGTACCGAGAACTGCCCGCCGGACATATGGCGAAGGGCCGCTGCGGTGTTGACGATCTGGTCGAGAGCCAGCAGGCTGAAGTTGACCGTCATGACTTCCACGATCGGGCGTAACCCGCCCAGCGCCGCGCCGATTCCGATCCCGACGAAGCCCAGTTCGGACAGCGGCGTGTCCCGCACACGGTCGGGGCCGAATTCGTCGAGCAGGCCTTTGGAGGCGGCGTATGTTCCCCCGTAACGCGCGACGTCCTCGCCCATCAGCATCACCCGGGCATCGTCGCGCAGGGCGTCGCGGAGGGCGTCGTGCACGGCGGTTCGGTAGCTGGTCTTCATCGCGCCGCCTCCGGAGTCAGCACGTCGCGTTCGAGATCCGCCACGTCCTCCCAGGTTCCGGCGTCGGCATAGGCCACCGCGTCCGCGATCTCGGTGGCGGCCGCATCTTCGATCTCACGCACGTCGGCCTCGGACAGCGCGCCGTCGCCCAGACATTTCTCGGTGAAAGCCTGGATCGGGTCGCGCTCGCGCCACCGCTCGACTTCGCCCTTATCCCGGTACAGTTCGGGGTCGAACATCGAATGCGCCCGGAACCGGTAGGTGCGGAATTCGATGAAGAACGGGCCGCCGGTGTCGCGGACGTGGTCGACGCCCTCTTGCGCGGCCGTGTGGCACGCCTCGACATCCATGCCGTCCACGGCCAGCGTCGGCACGCGGTAGGCGGCCGCCTTGGCGGTGAGATCGGTCTGGGACTGCGCGCGATCCAGCGCGGTCCCCATCGCGTAAAGGTTGTTCTCGCAACAGAACAACACGGGCAGATTCCACAGGGCCGCCATGTTCAACGACTCATGGAAGGCGCCTTCGGCCACCGCGCCGTCGCCGAAGTAGCAGGCTGTCACGCGCTTCTGTTGCAGCATGGCGTCGGCCAGCGCTATTCCCACCGCCAGCGGCAGGCCGCCGGCCACGATCGCGTTCCCTCCGTAGAACCGCTTGGCCCCGTCGAACAAGTGCATCGAACCGCCGCGGCCACGCGAGCAGCCCTCCTGCTTGCCGAACATCTCGGCCATGATCGAGGTCATCGGGATGCCCCGCAACAGGGCGTGCGCGTGCTCGCGGTAGGTCGCGACCACCGCGTCGTCGTCGGCCAGTGCGCGCAGCGACCCGGCGGCCACGGCCTCCTCCCCGACGTAGAGGTGGAGGAATCCGCGAATCTTGGCCGCGCTGTAGAGCTCGGCGCATTTTTCCTCCATGCGCCGCACGCGGATCATGTCCGACAACAGCTCATGGGCCAGCTTCGTATCGGTCATGAGGGCACCCCTTCGGTGTGTTGGACCGGGTGTTGCTCGATGGTGGAGGTGTCGCCCTCCGGCAGCCCCAGTTCGCGGGCCTTGAGCAGGCGCCGCATGATCTTGCCGCTGCTCGTGTGCGGCAACGAGTCGACGAACTCGATCTCCTTGGGCGCCACCGTGGCGCCGAGCCGCTTGCGGGCGTGGCCGAGCAGTTGCAGCCGCAGGTCGTCGTCGGCCACGACACCGTTCTTCAGGGTGACAAAGGCTTTGACCATCTCACCGACCGTTGGATCCGGTATGCCGATGACGGCCGCCTCGGCCACCGCCGGGTGATCGGTCAGCGCGCTCTCCACTTCGAACGGCCCGATCAGGTGTCCGGCGGACTTGATCACGTCGTCCTTGCGCCCGACGAACCAGAAGTAGCCGCCGGCGTCTTTCGTCGCGAGATCTCCGGTCAGGTACAGGCCCGCCGCAAACGAGCTCCGGTATCGCTCCTCGGCGTTCAGATACCCGCGGAACATCGACGGCCAGCCGGGTTTGAGCGCGAGCTCACCCTCGACGCCCGGTTCGTCGACCACCTCGACGGTGCCGTCGTCGTTGCTGCGCACGATGAACGCGTCCACCCCGGGCAGCGGGCGGCCCATCGAGCCGGGCTTGATGTCGAACGCGGGCGTGTTGGCGATCATGATGCCGCCCGTCTCGGTCTGCCACCAGTTGTCGTGAATCGGCAAGCCCAGCACCCGCTCTCCCCACCAGACGGCTTCCGGATTGAGCGGCTCCCCGACGCTGGCGATGAATCTCAGCCGCGGAAAGTGGTATTGCGCGGGCAGTTCCGGGCCCGCCTTGATGAGCATCCGGATGGCGGTCGGCGCGGTGTACCACACCGACACACCCTGGTCCTGCAGGATGCGATACCACCGTTCGGCGTCGAATTCCGCTTCGTCGACGATGGAGGTCACCCCGTGCAGCAGCGGGCTGATGATGCCGTATGACGTGCCGGTCACCCAGCCGGGATCGGCCGTGCACCAATAGGTGTCGTCGGGGTGAAGGTCAAGGGCGTACAGGCCGGTGACGTAGTGCATCGCGACGGCGCCGTGCACGTGGATGGCGCCCTTGGGCGTCCCCGTGGTCCCGCTGGTGAAGTGCAGCAGCGCCGGGTCGTCCGCGGTAGTGGGCTCGACCGGCGCGTTCTCATCGGCCGCCTCCACCCACTGCCAGAAGTCGAGCGTCCCCGGCGGGGTGCCGTCGCCCTGCCCGTCATCGACGACGAAGACGTGTCGCACCGACGGCATGCGATCACGGATCTTCGCGATCTTGCGCTGGTATATCGCCCTCGTGGTCACCAGGACGTCGGCGTGCCCGAGGTTGACTCGGGTCGCGATCGGCTCGGGCCCGAAGGCCGAGAACAAGGGCGAGACCACACTGCCGTTGCGCAACGCGCCCAGCATCGCGATGTAGAGCTCGGGGCCGCGGGCCATGACGATGAACACGCGCTCGCCCCTATTGATCCCCAACGAGCGCAGCGCGCTGGAGAATTTCCTGGAGAACTGGCCGAGCTCGGCGTAGCTGAGGTCGCGGGTGGTGATCACGCCGTCCCAGGGGTTATCGGTGACGAACCGCAACGCCGTGCGCGTCGCGGCCGGCCCGGTGGTGTGCCGGTCTACGGCGGCGTAGGCGATGTTGCACAGGCCGGGCCCCATGCCTTCGCACAGATTCGGTACATCGGTCCAGTGGAACTGGGCGCGCTCGTGCTCGTAGTCCGTGAGGTTGGGCCGAACACGATGGTCAAGGGCAGTTTTTCGGATGACGTCCATCAAGGGTCCTCGGTCGGGGTGGTCGCCTACATCGTTTGCCCGCACAGCAATGCCGCAATAGAGACAAAGGTCATCAGTCGCGGCGGTGGTGCCGCGGGTCCAATGACCCGACGCTGGGGACCAAGGACCCTGGCGCGCGCTGCCCGTATGGCTGAGGGTCCAAGTAACACAGGAGAGGCGAGAACGATGACCCAGACGATGGTCGACAGCAAAGTGCTCACCAGGGCGGTGGAGCTCGCCTGCCGCGCGCCCTCGCTGCACAACAGCCAGCCGTGGCGATGGGTTGCCGGCGGCCCCACCGTCGATCTCTTCGCCGACCCGCACCGCATCGTGCCCTCGGCCGACAGCTCGGGCCGCGAGTCGATCATCAGCTGCGGCGCGGTGCTCGATCACTTCCGGGTCGCGATGGCCGCCGAGGGGTGGACGGCCCACGTCGACGAGTTTCCCAACCCCAACAACCCCGACCACCTGGCCTCCATCGACTTCGTTTCGGCCGACTACGTCGCCGTGGCCCGACGCGACCGCGCGGCGGCGATCCTGCGTCGCAGGACCGACCGCCGCCCGTTCGGCGCCCCGAAGGGCTGGGCGTCCTTCGAACCGGTGCTGCGGAGCGCCTTCAATCCCGACCTGGCCGCCCTCGACGTATTGGCCGACGACGCGCTGCCGCGCCTGGTGGAGGCCGCGCACCTCAATGAGGCGTTGCGGCGCTACGACGACCTCTATCACCACGAATTGCGTTGGTGGACAGCCCCCGGCAGGCACGATGACGGCATACCTCAGGCCGCGCTGATCAAGGAGGCGCAGCCCCGTACCGACGGCGTCAACCGCCGATTCCCAACCGACGGGTACCCCCGGGGGAGTTCCACGAGCCTCCAAGATCAAGCAAGGATCGTTGTCCTGTCCACGCCGGGGGACACCCGCGCGGACGCGTTCCGTTGCGGCCAGGCCCTTTCGGCGGTTCTGCTGGAGTGCACCATGGCCGGCCTGTCGACCTGCACCGTGACGCACGTGACGGAGCTGCAGGCCAGTCGAGACATGATTCGAGAACTCATACCCGAGAGCGAAGCCGTACCCCAGGTTCTGATCCGGGCCGGCACCGCATTCTCGGGCAAGGGCGCTCCCGAACCGACGCCGCGCCGGCCGGTACGCGAGGTCTTGGAGATTCGCAAATAACACGACATAGCTTGCACGGCAATATTTTCGAAGGGAGACGGTAGTGTATGCCGATCCAGGTGACTGGCTCGTCATCAAGAGCGGCACGATCGGGCGACCGGATCTGCGCGGGTTGATCACGTCGGTGCGCTCACCGAATGGTGAACCGCCGTACCGGGTCCGGTGGTTGGCCACCGGGGAGGAGACGACCGTGTTTCCCGGTCCCGACGCGATCGTCGTCACGGCCGCCGAACAGCAGGCCGCCGACGAGCGGGCGCGGTCACGGTTCGCCGCGGTGCAAGCCGCCATCAGAGATCACGCTCGAAGCGGGTAGGAAGCCAAATGCCCCCTGCCACAGACGGATCCCCATCGATGACGGATGCCGACGTCGATGAGCTCGCGTACGATTTCCTGCACTCGCCGTATGCCGGCGACACCTATCTCGACTGGCGCCTGGACCAGCGCCTCGACGGCTTTCTCCGCCACCGCGGATTGGCCCGTCTGGTTGACGACGGCGACGCCTACGGCCTGATCCTCAACCGGGTCATGGCCTACATCGGCGAGCTACGCCGCAGAAGCTGAGCCGACGAACGACCCGCAAGCCTGGGACTTCGGGCCCTACCCCCGCCTACGGCGGGCTGGTCGGATGAATTCGTCGATGGTCAAGATCGAGGAGATTGCCATGACCAGAGCAGCTGACGCCACCCGGCGCTCGCCACGGCGGGTGTTCCGTGACCGCGCCGAGGCCGGCCGCGTGCTGGCGAACCTCCTCGGTGCCTACCGCGATAGGCACGACGTGATCGTGCTGGGCCTGGCCCGCGGCGGCATACCCGTGGCGTGGGAGGTGGCGGCGGCCCTGCGCGCCCCGTTGGACGCGTTCATCGTGCGCAAGCTCGGTGCCCCCGGCCACGAGGAGTTCGCCGTGGGGGCATTGGCGAGCGGGGGACGCGTCGTGGTCAACGACGACGTCGTGCGCGGCCTGCGTATCACCCCGCAGGAGTTGCGCGCCGTCGCCGAGCGGGAAGGCCGGGAACTGATTCGGCGCGAGGCCGCCTATCGCGACGGGCGGCCACCCGCGGATGTGGCGGGCAAGACGGTGATCCTGGTCGACGACGGATTGGCTACCGGCGCAAGCATGTCCGCGGCGGTGCAGGCGCTCCGCGAGGCCGAGCCCGCCCACATCGTCATCGCCGTGCCGGCGGCACCCGAGTCCACGTGCCGGGAGTTTGCCGGGCAGGTCGACGACGTCGTGTGCGCGAGCATGCCCACTCCGTTTCTCGCGGTCGGGGAGTCGTTCTGGGATTTCCGGCAAGTGACCGACGAAGAGGTCCGTCGGTTCCTCGCGACGCCGACGACCGGGACCCCGACGAGGGCCCCGGCGCGAACCCCCGCCGAGCTGATCAGCCGGGTGGCCATCGATGCGCCGGCGGGCGTCCCGCCGCGTGACGCGCTGGAGGAGTTGATCGGCGATGCCCGCATCGTGCTGATCGGCGAAAGCTCGCATGGCACACACGAGTTCTACGAGGCCCGCGCGGAGATCACCAAGTGGCTGATCGAGGAGAAGGGCTTCTGTGGTGTCGCCGCGGAGGCGGACTGGCCGGACGCCTACCGGGTGAACCGCTACGTTCGCGGCATCGGCGATGACATGAGCGCCGACGCGGCGTTGAGCGGGTTCGAGCGATTTCCCGCGTGGATGTGGCGCAACACCGTCGTGCGCGACTTCGTCGAGTGGCTGCGCGCCCGAAACCGGCTGCACGAGAACAACGGGCAGCGGCAGGCCGGCTTCTACGGGCTGGATCTTTACAGCCTGCATCGGTCGATGCAGGAGGTGATCGGCTACCTCGACAAGGTCGATCCCAAGGCGGCGGGGCGGGCGCGCGAACGTTATGCCTGCTTCGACCACGCCTCGGCGGACGACGGCCAGGCATACGGCTTCTCGGCCGCCTTCGGCGCCGGCCCGTCCTGTGAACAGGAAGCCATCGATCAACTGGTCGACCTTCAGCGCAACGAACTGGCCTATGCGCGCAGGGACGGTCTGCTCGCCGAGGACGAACTGTTCTACGCCCACCAGAACGCCCAGACGGTGCACAACGCGGAGGTGTACTACCGGGCGATGTTCAGCGGGCGGGTCACCTCGTGGAACCTGCGCGACAAGCACATGGCGCAGACGCTCGAGGCGCTGCTCAAGCATCTGGACCGCCACCAAGACATCCCGTCGGCACGAATCGTCGTGTGGGCCCACAACTCTCACGTCGGGGACGCGCGCGCGACCGAAGTCTGGGCCGATGGACAACTCACGCTCGGCCAACTGGTCCGGCAGCGGCACGGTGACGGAGCACGTCTGATCGGCTTCAGCACCTACACGGGCACGGTCACCGCCGCCAGCGACTGGGGTGGCATCGCCGAACGAAAGGTCGTGCGCCCGGCGCTCAACGGGAGCATCGAGGAGTTGCTGCACGAGACGGGCAAGAGCGAGTTTCTGGTGTCGGCGCACATCAGCCCGGGAGCCGCGGAACCGCTGAGCGCGGTTCGATTGGGCCGTGCCATCGGTGTGATCTACCGCCCCGAGACCGAACGACAGAGCCACTACTTCCACGTCCGCCCCGCCGATCAGTTCGACGCGATGATCCACATCGACAGGACGCGGGCGCTGGAACCCCTTGAGGTCACCAGCCTCTGGATCGCGGGCGAAACGCCGGAAACGTATCCGAGTGGCCTCTAACCCCGCGGAGACAACGAAGATGGAGACGCCGTCCGACCCGGTTCGCCGAACCCGAATCGTCACGTTGACCATGAATCCCGCGCTCGACATCACGACGAGCGTCGGCGTCGTGCGGCCGACGGATAAGTTGCGCTGCTCCGCGACGCGGTACGACCCGGGCGGCGGCGGCATCAACGTCGCTCGGATCGCGAAGGTCCTAGGCAGCCCGGTGCTGGCGGTGTTTCCCGCAGGCGGGTCGCACGGTGGCCTCGTCATGAGCCTGCTCAGCGAGGCGGAAGTCCCGTTCCAGCAGGTTCCGATCGCTGCCCAAACGCGAGAGAGTTTCACCGTCAACGAGAGCAGCACCGGCCAGCAATACCGGTTCGTGTTGCCCGGGCCGGAGCTGACCGTCCCCGAGCAGGAGCAATGCCTCGAGCAATTGCGGGTGGCGGCCGAATCCGCCGAAGTCGTTGTGGCGAGCGGCAGTCTGCCGCCGGGTGTGCCGGCCGACTACTATCAGCGGGTTGCCGACATCTGCCGGCAGTTGGGCGTGAAGCTCATTCTGGACACCTCCGGCGGCGGCTTGCAGCACATCTCCTCGGGGGTATTTCTGCTGAAGGCGAGCGTGCGAGAGCTGAGAGAATGCGTCGGTCGCCGACTCGCCACCGAGTCCGAGCAAATAGCCGCCGCTCACGAATTGATCAACAGTGGCCGCGCACAAGTCGTAGTGGTTTCCCTGGGATCCTATGGCGCGCTGCTCGCGACACGCCATGGCAGCCAGCGGTTTCCGGCAGTCCCGATGCCGGGCGGGAGCGGTGTCGGGGCCGGCGACGCGATGGTAGCCGCGATCACCGTGGGCCTCACGCACGGATGGCCTCTTGGAAAGTCCGTTCGGTTCGGCATCGCGGCGGGTGCCGCGATGCTGATGACACCCGGTACGGCGGTCTGCGAGCGCGCCGACATAGAGCGGTTGTTCGAGCTGGTCGCCGAACCGGCAGAGGTGGGGGACGAACGACTTCGCGGTTGAGGCCTAACGGCCCGTGCACAGCGGGCGTCGCCGCAATAGCCTGGAGTGATCGGAACAATCAGGAGCCGAGATGAGCCAGCTGGACGCCAAGGCGGTGATCGTGGGTGTCAACGGCTCGAAAGCCGCGGTCAACGCGGCGAAGTGGGCGATCGACGAGGCAATTGGCCGGCAGCTCCCACTTCGCCTGGTGTATGTCATCCCGCCCAGGCTAGGGCCCATCGGATCGGGGCCGAGTGCCGAATGGGAAGTCGAACGCGGCGAAATAGCGCTGGCTCAGGCGGAGTGCGCGATACAGAGCGAGCGGAAGCCGGTCGAGATCGAGACGGCGATCGTCTCCGGGGACCCCGCGGAGGCGTTGATCAACCAATCGCACGACGCGGCCCTGGTTTGTGTCGGCACCGCCAGGCGCGGATGGGCCTCCGACGGACTGCTGGGCCCGACAGCCACGGGCCTGGTGGAGCGCGCGCATTGCCCGGTCGCGATCGTCCGTACCAATCCTGACGGGTCGCCGACGGAGCTCGGTGTGATCGCCGTGGTGCTCAACGACGAGCCCGGCAACGACGAGGTGGTGCACCAGGCCATGGAGGAAGGGCGACGCCGCCACGCGACCGTGCGCCAGATCGACCGGCGACTGAACAGCTGGGTGCGTCGTTACCCGGACGTCCCAGTCCAGACCGTCGCCGCGGGGACCGGCCCGAAACACCACGGAACGCCCGGCACCGCAATCGAACTGGCGGTGGTGGGCAGTGCCGATGCCCAGGGGATGGCCGCGCTGGCCACCCCGAACTGTCATCCGATCGTCGGCTATCCCGACTGCTCGGTGCTTGTGGTGCGCCACTGAGACGATGACACAGCCAGCCAGAGCCGAGTCGATCGTTGCCGGTATCGACGGTTCCAAAGCGGCGATACGCGCGGCCCTGTGGGCGGTCGACGAGGCGGTGAGTCGCGACGTTCCGCTACGCCTGCTCTGCGCGACCGAGCCCGGGGACGGCGAACAAACCCCGGAGATGGCGGTCCGCCAGGCGGCGACGGCGATCCAGGCCGCGGGCAAGCCGGTGGAGGTCGAGACGGAGATCGTCCACGGACCCGCGGTCGGGTCGCTGATTCGCGCGTCGGCGTCGGCCGCCATGGTCTGCGTGGGCGCCGTCGGGCTGCGCCACTTTCAACCGGGCCGGGTCGGCTCCACCGCCGCGGCGCTGGCCATATCGGCGCGCTGCCCGGTCGCGATCGTCCGGGCCCACGACGACCACCGCCGGCAACCCGCAGAAAAAGCGGTCGTCGAGATAGACGGTTCCCCGGACTCGGTTCTGCTGGGCGCCGCCATCGAAGAGGCGGTGCTGCGCGGGGCCGCCCTGCAGGCGGTCGTCTCGCGGCGAACGGGCCCACTCGAACACGGTGACACCGAGGCCGATCGCCGGGCGCTCGCCGACCTCGACCGCCGGCTGTCCGGGTGGAAGCGACGCCATCCGCAGCTTCAGGTCGAATCGGTGGCGGTACACGTCGGCCTGCTGGACTACCTGGCCGCACACCGCGGGCCCGTGGGCCTGGTGATCGTCGGCGCCCGCGACCGTCAGCACGTTGCCGAACTGGTCGGACCGGTCGGCAGTTCGGTGATGGCGGACGCGCACTGTTCGCTGTTGATCGTGAATCGGCAGCATTTGTGAGGTGGGATAATTGCGAAATGTGGGATATTGGGCCGAGGGCGACCGGCAGGAGGGGTTGATGGTCAAGGTTTTCCTGGTCGATGACCATGAGGTTGTCCGGCGCGGCCTCGCGGATCTCCTGGCATCGGACCCTGAGCTCGAGATCGTCGGCGAGGCGGGCTCCGTCTCCGAGGCGAAGGCACGGATACCGGCACTGCAACCCGACGTCGCCGTGCTTGACGTGCGGCTTCCCGACGGCAACGGCATCGAGCTCTGCCGCGACCTGGTGTCCGATCACCCCGACCTGCGCTGCCTGATGCTGACGTCGTTCACCTCCGACGAAGCGATGCTGGAGGCGATCCTGGCCGGCGCCAGCGGTTACGTGGTCAAGGACATCAAGGGGATGGAGCTTGCCCACGCCATCAAGGAGGTGGGCGCCGGCAAATCCCTGCTGGATAACCGGGCGGCGGCCGCCCTGATGGCCAAGCTCCGCGGCGCGGCGGAGCGCGAAGACCCACTGTCCGGGCTGACCGAACAGGAGCGAACCCTGCTGGGGCTGCTCAGCGAGGGCCTGACCAACAGGCAGATCGCCGCCCGCATGTTCCTCGCCGAGAAGACGGTGAAGAATTACGTGTCGCGGTTGCTGGCCAAGCTCGGCATGGAGCGCCGCACCCAGGCGGCGGTGTTCGCGTCCAAGTTGGATCAGCACCCCGGCCATGCCCAGACGCCGCCCGCGACGCCGCCCGACTAGCGGTCGGCCGCGAGACGCACGCAAATCGACGACAACACTTCGGTTGGGCGCTTGACAATTTGCGATTAGGCTGATCGTGCAGTTGTGATCACGTCGTGTCTTGAGCATCGGGAGGTCTGTCGGGTGGCGACCGACGATAGCGGCTCGGCGTTCGCCGGACTTGGCCAGCGGGGGCTGGTGAGCAGGATGCACGAGCAACTCGACGAGTTGCTGGCGGCCCGCGACCAAATGGAGCAACTGCTGCGTGTCATTGTCGAGATCGGCGCGGGCCTCGACCTCGACGAGACGCTGCACCGGATCATCGGCGCGGCCAGGAGGCTGACCTCGGCCCCGTACGGAGCGCTGGCCATCCGCGATCCCGAGGGCAACTTGCTCTCGTTCGTCCACGAGGGGATGGACGCCGACACGGTGGCCCGGATCGGGCACCTGCCGGTGGGCAAGGGACTCCTGAGCCTCTCGCTGCTGGACACGCCCGCCCTGCGCATGGCGGATCTGACCTCCCACCCGGCGGCGGTCGGGTTCCCCGAGCATCACCCCCCGATGCGCGGATTCCTCGCGGTGCCGATCACCATCCGGGGCACCGTGTTCGGCAACATTTACCTCACCCACGTCGATCCGAAGCGGGTGTTCTCCGACTCCGACGAGGTGGCCGCCCGGGCGCTGGCGTTCGCCGCCGCCGTCGCCATCGACAACGCGCGGGTGTTCGAGCGCGAGCGGACCGCCGTGAAGTGGATGGACGCCAGCCGCGAGATCACCACCGCGCTGCTGTCCAGCGCCGAGCCGCACCGGCGCCCGCTGCAGTTGATCGCCGACCGCGCCCGCGCGCTGACCGACGCCGAGCAGGCGATCGTCCTGGTGCCCGCCGACCCCGACCTGCCCGACGACGAGGTCGACACGCTGGTGGTCTCGGCGGCGGTGGGGCGGCACGCCGCCGAGGTGGTCGGCCAGCGCGTCCCGGTGGACGCGTCGACCAGTGGCGCCGTGTTCCGCTCCGGCCAACCGCTGATCACCGAGACCCTGCAGTACCCGATTCAGGCGTTCACCGATGTCGGGCAGCGTCCGGCCATCCTCATGCCGCTACGCGCCCACGACGAAGTCGTCGGCGTGATCGCCATCGCCCGCGGCGCCGACCAGCCGCCCTTCGACGAGAGCTACCTCGACCTGGTCAGCGACTTCGCCACGCACGCGGCGATTGCGCTCGTGCTCGCGTCGGCCCGTGACGACGCGCGCCGGCTGACCATCCTGGCCGAGCGCGAACGCATCGCGCACGACCTGCACGACCACGTCATCCAGCGGCTTTTCGCCGCCGGCATGGACTTGCAGGGCACGTTGGCCCGGGCGCGTTCCCCGGAGGTGATCGATCGGCTCAACCGCACGCTCGACGACCTGCAAACGATCATCGAGGAGATTCGCACCACGATCTTCCAGCTGAAATCGCCGCCGGGCCGGAACGGCGACTTCCGGCATCGCATCCAGCAGGTGGTTGCCGACCTGACCGAGGACCGGGACATCGTGACAACCGTGCGGATGCACGGACCGATGACCGCGGTCGGCGGAGAGCTTGCCGACCACGCCGAGGCGGTGACCGCGGAAGCCGTCAGCAATGCCCTGCGGCATTCCGGCGCGTCGCGCGTGACCGTCGAGATCAGCGTCGCCGACATGTTCAGCCTCGACATCATCGACAACGGCTCCGGCATACCCGCCGGCAACTCGCGGCGCAGCGGCCTGGCCAACATGAAGCGGCGCGCCGAACAACTGGGCGGTTCCTGCGAGATCGCCGGCCCACCCGACGGCGGTACGCGGGTCCACTGGGTCGCGCCGCTCATCGATCAATAGCGGTCGCCTCGAACGGGACCAATGGGAGGGGCCATGGGGTCTAACGGCCCTGCCCGACCGCGCCGCCGCCGAATATCGTCGGGCATTGTGAGTAATCGATCGGTGGAGGTCGCCGCTACCGCTCGGCTGCTCGACGGACGCCTGGTGATGTTGCGTCCCTTGACCGTCGCCGACGCCGACGCCGTTTCGGCGCTGCATCAACACCTGTCCGACCACGACCGATACTTCCGTTTCTTCACGCTGCAGCTGTCGCCGCTGCGCGAGCTCGTCGCGAAGCTGACCGAGCCCGCGGACGGGTTGTACGCTCTGGGTGCCTTCGACGCCGACCGGCTGATCGGCGTGGCTCATTACGTGGTCGCCGACGACCCGATGGTGGCCGAGGTCGCGGTCGTGGTCGCTCACCAAGACCATTCCGTGGGTGTGGGCACTGCCCTGCTCAAGCACCTGGCCCCGATCGCTCGGGCCCACGGAATCGGACGGTTCACCGCGGATGTCCTCGGCGAGAACCACCTCATGCTCACGGTCTTCTTCGATCTCGGCTGGCCCTGCAGGCCAATCGATTACGGGAATATTCGCCACCTCGAGATCGACCTACCCCAATTCGACGAGACGCCGACGTAGAGGAGCGGACAATGACGGATAAGGCGAAAAAATACGGGGTCCTGGTGTGTGTCGACGGGTCGGCCGCGTCCGACGCGGCCGTCGCCTGGGGGACACGCGAGGCCATCATGCGTGACCTGCCCATCACGCTGATGTACGTCGTTCCGCCCATCGTGGTCGGCTGGCCGGTGGGGCAACTGTATGCGGAGATGCCCGACTGGCAACAGGACAGCGCTCAGCATGTGATCGACCAGGCCCGCAAGACGCTCAGCGCCAGCCTGGGTGCCTCCGAATCGCCCGAAATCCACACCGAGACCGTGTATTCGGCCATCGTCCCAGGGCTGATCGAGGCATCCAAGGAGGCCGTGGTGCTCGTTGCCGGAAACCAGGGACTCGGAGCTGTGGGCCGCCTGCTGCTGGGCTCCGTGACCACGGGGCTCGTGCACTACGCCCATTGCCCCGTCGCGGTCATTCACACCGGCGAACGGGCGGCCCCGGATTCCGACGCGCCCGTGGTGCTGGGCATCGACGGATCCCCTGCGTCCGAAGAGGCGACCGCCCTGGCCTTTGACGAAGCCTCGCGCCGAGGGGTGGGGCTGGTGGCAGTGCACGTATGGAGCGACGTGGGCGTGTTCCCCATCCTCGGCATGGACTGGCATGACCGGGAGCAGGAGGCGCGCGAGATCCTCGCCGAGCGGCTGGCCGGCTGGCAAGAACGCTATCCCGACGTGCCTGTCGAGCGGAAACTGTTCTGCGACAAGCCGTCCGAATGGCTGCTGAAGGAATCCGAAAACGCCCAACTGGTGGTGGTCGGCAGCCGCGGCCGTGGCGGGTTTCCCGGGATGCTGCTCGGCTCGGTGAGTTCGGCGGTGGCACAGTCGGCCCGGGTGCCCGTGCTGGTGGTCCGCTGACGTCAACCCGTGCCGCCAAGGAGGCTGTCAGATGATCGAGCTGCTCCCGGACATGCCGGAGAAAGTGATCGGCATCCGCGTGTCGGGCCGGCTGCGCGGTGACGAGCTGCGCGACTTCAAGCCCGAAATAGACCAGGTGCTCGCAACCGGCGAGGTCAGGATCGTCGAGGTCATCGCGTCCGACTACGAGGGTTTCGGGCCGGGTGGATTCCTCGAGGATCTCAAGCTGGGCTTCGGCACCGTCCTGCCGCACCATTCGGCGTTCAAGCGGATCGCGGTGGTTTCCGACAAAGATTGGGTAGCCCCCGTCCTGCACGCACTGGCGTGGATGGTTCCCGGCGAGATCGCCGTGTTCGGGCTCGACGAGCTTGACCGTGCGACCCAATGGGCAGCCGGATAGCCTCAGTCACGGATGACGAGCACCGAACATCCCGTATGGCCGCCGGGATGCGGGGTGATCGGCCCGACCATACGGGCGACCTTGTCGGCATCGTCGCTGCCCACGACCGCGAGCTGAACGGGTTCCTTTGTACGCGTGAGGAACTCGGCAGCCCCGCGCCTCGCCGCGGCGGGTTGGACGTGCACCTGGCTATGCTGCGATACCCATGGGCCGAGTCGCTGATCCAGCTGGCGGTAGGGAATCTCGCCGAGGCCCCACCGCCAGACACCCATCGCCAAGATCGGTGCGTCACGAAGGCGCGCCTCCCGGAAGCCGTGCTCGAGCACCGCGTCGTTGCGGGCCGATTCCTCGACGGCAACGGCAATGTATCCACCCTCCGGCTCGGCGCCGTCGCGGCTGCTGCGGATGACGGCCACCGGGCAGTGCGCCTTCTGCACCAACGTCTGCGCGGTCGAGCCGAGGACCTTGCGGGCCACCCAGCCCGTCCCCACCGAACCCACACACACCATTGCGGCGTCCCGGGATTCGTCGATCAACGCGCTCTCCGAGGAATCGCGCACGATGTCGCACTCGACCTTGACCGGCGTCCCCATGGCCTGCAGCGCCGCATCGGCGGCGCGCAACGACGATTGGGCGTATTCGACGTCCAAGCTGTCGTCATCCGCATAACGTCTCGGGATGGCATGGATCAGCCGTAGCGGGATGTTGCGGCTGACGGCCTCGGCGGCCGCCCATTTGGCCGCATTGATCGCGGCATCCGAGCCGTCGATACCTACCACGATCCGCTGCGACGACTGCGGATTGTTCATCGAGTCCTCCTGTATGACTGACTAACCGGGGCGCCGAGGGCCCGTCCCAACCACGTTATGGCGGGAAGGCCCGGTTGAGCAGGGCCGTTCGACCCGCGTTCCGGGGCATTGGTCACCGGGGCGTCAGGCCACCTCGACCGAGTGCCCGGGCAGCAGGTGCTGCAGCCGGCCCCGGCATTCCACCTCGACCGCTGCGTTGTTGCCCGCCTCGGAGGTCAGCTCGGCCGCCCGGCCGCTGACGCGAAGGTGCAGCCGCTGGCCGCGATACACGAACGGAAACTCGATGGGATCCAGCGCCTTCGGCCAGAGCGGGCTCAGGATCAGACGGTCGTTGCGGGTTTCCAGGCCGGTGAAACACCGTTGCAGCAGATCGATGCTGCCGGCCATCGCGGCCAGGTGTATGCCTTCCGCCGTGGTGCCCCCTTGGATGTCGGCGACGTCGGAAGCCAGTACCTGCAAGAAGTACTTCATGGCGTGATGCCGGTTGGCGCGGGTGAGCACCCACGCATGGACGAGCGCGCTGAGCGTCGATCCGTCCGAGGTGCGCGCGAGGTAGTAGTCCACCGTCTCGGGGATTTGCTCGGGTGCGAAGCGGTAGCCGAGCCGGCCGAACACGGCCAGCAACTCGTCCGACGACAGCAAGTAGAACAGCATCAGCACGTCGGCCTGCTTCGACGCCTTGTAATTGTTCACGCTGTCGTTCTCGGCCTCCAGGATGCGGTCGAGCCGCTGGATGTTGCCGTACCGCTGCCGGTACTGCTCCCAATCCAGCTCAGCGAGTTGGCAATAGCCTTCGAACTGACTGATCACGTTGTCGTGGAACGGGACGAACATGCGTCGCGTCACGTGATCCCATCGGACGAGCTCGTCGCTCGTGAGATCGATCTTTCTCACCAGGTCGAGGCGGTTCCGCAGCGGAAGCAAGTCCAACGCGTCCATCGCACGCAGGATGGCCCAGACCGCCATGACGTTGGTGTACGCGTTGTTGTCTATCCCGTCGTACTCCTTGCCCGGGTAGCCCGAATGGAACTCGTCGGGGCCGATGACGCCCGTGATCGTGTAACGCCCGCGACTTTCGTCAAAGTTGGCGAGCCCCACCCAGAAACGCGCGATTTCGAGCAGCATCTCGGCGCCGTAGTTGACAAGGAACTGGCGGTCACCCGTCACCTGGTAGTGCTGCCACGTGTTGTAGGCGATGGCCAGACCGACATGGTGGGCGCGGGCGCTGGCATCCGGATTCCATCGCCCGGACTGCGGATTGAGGTGCAGCTCCTGGCTCACCTCACGACCGTCGCTACCCGATTGCCACGGATACATCGCCCCCAGGTAGCCGGCTCTGCGCGCGGCCCGACGGGCCTCGGGGAGTCGCCGATACCGGTAGAGCAGCAGCGAGCGCGCGACATTGGGCATGCGAATGTTGAGCACGGGGGCGACGAAGAGCGAGTCCCAGAAGACATGTCCGCGGTACGCCTCGCCGTGCAGGCCGCGCGCGGGGACTCCGGCGTCGAGTTCGGCGGTGTGCGGCGAGATCGTCTGCAGCAGGTGGACCAAGTGCAGCCGGAGGATGCGGAGCTCGTCGGGGCCGTCGGGCAGGCCGATGGTGCACTGTTCCCACAGCAGTTCCCAGGCCCGCGCGTGCTGACGATGCAGCTCGGCGTACCGGCCGGCGGCGTCGAGGTGCAGCTGGGCGGTGCTCGCCGGTTCCGAGATGGCGCTGTCCCGGCTCGTGAAGATCGTCGCGATTTTCTCGCAGGTGACCGATTGCCCCGTGGCCAGTGCTATCTGGATGTCGTGACCGCCACTGTCGGTTTCCCGCACGACTTTGTACTGCGCGAGGGCGCGTGCGTCGCCGCACCACACGGTGCTGCGCGCGGCCACCGCGATCGCGATGCGCGACTGCGTGGTTTCGGTGCGCAATATCACCGCGTCATCCGCGGATTCGTCGATCACCGGCGATGCGAGGTGCATGCTGGACAGCGAACGATAGCGCTCCACCATGTTGTTGCGCACGCTCCCGTCCAGCAGTGACCGGAATTCCAAGGTGCCCGACCAGTTCTCGGCAACGATCGTGGTTCGCATGGCGAGTACATGCGGCTGGTCCATCGATGCGAACCGTTCTTGGGTCATGGTCGTGATCTGGCCCGCACCGTCCCGGAACCGCAGGGCGCGGATCAGCGTCGCATGCCGCAGGTCGAATGTCTGGCGGTAGAACAACAATTCGGTGTCGTCAACGTGGAACCACTCCCCGCCGTTGATCCGAAATGTCAGCGACAGCCAATTGGGCAGGTTGACCAGGCTTTCGTTCTCGACGGTACGGCCGGAGATGCGGTCGGCCAGCGTGTTGTAGACGCCTGCCGCGTATGTCCCCGGGTAATGCGCCTCCGCCGCCGTTGCCTCCGGAACGCAGCCACGGGTGGCGACGTAGCCGTTTCCAACGGTGCACAGCGTTTCGCGTAGCCGCTCGTACTTGGGGTCGTACCCCTCAAAAACCACTTCCCATGGACCGTTTGGCGCGGTCGCCGCTGCGTGCAGATCATCGGCCAGTCGTCGGAGGAATTCGCACACCGCGGGCGGGTCGGCCAAACTGAAGAGCGCGGCGGATGGTCGATCCCCGTCTTCGGTGTACCGCAACGCAATTCCCACGCCGTCGAATTGGACCGCGTCGAAGGCATCCTCGTCGGTGATATCGCCGCCGACGTAAATCGGCAACACGGCGCCGGGGCTCGTTTTCTGGATGTGTTCGAGGATCCAGTTGACTGTCCTGCCCTTGTCCCAATCGAGGCTGGGGCGAAGCTCGATGACTCTGCGGCCCATCGTGACCCGCAGGCATTGGGATCGCCCGAGTTTGCGGGCCGTCGCTATCACGCGGTCGACCTGTTCGGGGTCGACGTTGCGGTAGTGAACGGCGACCCCAAAACGCTTGTGCTCCAACTGGACTCCAGGCACATCGCGGAGGAGATCGGCCAGTCGCTCGGCCGCACGAGTCAGGGCGCCAGTGGCGCCGATTGCGGCGGCGTTCTCATGGTGGGCCCCGTCCGGCGCGACGAGTTCGAAGCCGTGACCGCCCGCGTACCAAATCCCGTCGACCAGCACGCGGCGGCGAAGATCGCCCAGATCGCGGCCGCTTATCACCGCCACGGGGCACTCCGCCGCCAGCGCGCGCAGCGCTTCGAGGGCTCCCTCGACCAGGGAGGCGGACTCCGGCTGTGCGGCGATCTCCGACAGCGTGCCGTCGAAGTCGAGGAACACCGCCGGTCGCCTGCTCGCCACCAATTCCCTCAACTGGCTGTAGACACCCATCGCGTCGGCGACCCTCGACAGGGGGGTGCCCCCGCGCCACACAGAGATCTCCGCAAGGTCGGCAATGACGGTGTCCGCGCCGCAGGACAGCAATTCGTCTGCCCCTCCGTTGCGCTCGAGGCCGATGATGAGGCGGAAGCCGCCGTCCCGGCCGGCCGCCACCCCCGCGTCGGCACAGTCGATGATCGCGCACCGCACCGGGCGTACCCCAAGGCGCGTCACCGCCATGGTCAGCGCCGCGTCGACCTGCTCGGCGGTATCGGCGGCGCCCACGGCGACGCCGACGAGCTCCTCAAGTCCCGCCGCGCGCAACATGGCTTCGCAGTCCCGGGTAGACGAATAGACGGCCGTGGCGACGCCGACGTCGCGCAGCCGCTGCAGAAATCCGGCGGTCGAAACCCGCGCCTCGACCACCCCGGGCACCGGCTCTGCGACTACACAGTCGAGACCGAGAACCACCGCGTCGTGATAGCGCCTATCGACCGTGATGGGCCATTCGCTCACCTTTGTGACGATGCCACACGTAGGCGCTGGTCAAGGCACAATCGGACCAACGGGGCCTCATGGCCATGCGGTTGGTGACTAAAGCCTCATGATCGACGCCCGTTCGCGCCATAGCGTTTTGGGGGAGGAGAGGGAGAACATCATGTCCGCACTTGCAAACCGCCATGGCATCGTCGTCGGGATCGACGGATCGCCGGCCTCGAACGCCGCCGTGTGTTGGGCGGCGCGTGACGCGGCGATGCGACACGTCCCGCTGACCGTGGTCCACATGGTGAACGCGCTCGTGCCGATGTATCCCGCCCTTCCCCTGTCGACCGGCGTGGCGGTGTGGCAGGAAGAGCAAGGCCGGGAGGTCCTCGAGCAAGCGGTCAAGGTCGCCGAAGAGGCCGTCACCAGCGACCGCAAGATCGACATCCGAAGCGAGCTGAGGTGCGCGCCCCCGGTGCCCACGCTGGTCGAGATGTCCAAAGAGGCCGAGATGGTCGTCGTCGGCAGCAACGGGCGGGGGGCGATGAGCAGGCTGCTGCTGGGATCGGTGAGCAGCAGCGTGGTCCGCAGCGCGCGCTGCCCGGTCGCGGTCATCCGCGACGAAGATCCGCTCATGCCGCATCCCCAGCAAGCCCCGGTGCTCGTGGGCATCGACGGCTCACCCGCCTCCGACGTCGCGGTGGCCGTTGCGTTCGACGAGGCGTCGCGTCGCGGTGTCGAGCTGACGGCGCTGCACGCCTGGAGCGACGTCGACGTCTTCGAACTGCCCGGGGTGGATTGGTCGGCGGTGAGGCAGGAAGCCGAGCGGAGCCTGGCCGAACAACTGGCCGGCTGGCAGGAACGCTATCCCGACGTCACCGTGCACCGCGTCGTCGTTTCCGACCGGCCGGCCCGCCAGCTCATCGAACAGTCGGAATCCGCCCAACTCGTCGTCGTGGGCAGCCACGGCCGCGGCGGCCTGTCCGGCATGCTGTTGGGTTCGGTCAGCAACGCCGTCGTCCACTCGGTCCGGATGCCTGTGATCGTCGCGCGGCCCTCCTAGGGGCGCGCCGCCGCCGTGCCCTATCTCGATCTGCACGAAACTCACACGGGCGTCGTCATTCTCGCCGGTGACCGCGCATACAAAGCCAAGAAGCCGGTGCTCACCGACTTCCTCGACTTCCGCGCGCCGCAGCAGCGCGAGCACGCCTGCCGCCGGGAGGTCGAGCTCAACAGCCGGCTCTCGCCCGAGAGCTACCTCGGCGTCGCCCACCTCACCGACCCGCTCGGCGGGCCGGCCGAGCCGGTCGTGGTCATGCGGCGCTACCGCGACGAGGACCGCCTCGCGCATTTGGTGACCCACGACACTTCAGAGTCCGTGCACCGCGTGCTGGACGCGGTCGCGGCCGTGTTGGCCCGCTTCCACGAACGCGCCGAGCGCGGCCAGCGGATCGACGCCCAGGGCGAGGCCGGGGCGATCGAGTGGCGCTGGCGGGAGAACCTGTCCGAATTGGAACGTTATGCGAGCCAATCGACCCCGGGCGTAGCCGAGAGTGAGGTCGCCCATGTGCAGCGCCTGGCGGACCAGTTCGTCGCCGGGCGCGCGGGGCTGTTCGCGCGGCGCATCCGCGACGGGCGCATCGTCGACGGGCACGGCGACCTGCTCGCCGACGACATCTTCTGGGTCGGCGGCACCCCCGCGCTGCTGGACTGTCTGGAGTTCGACGACCGGCTGCGCCACGTCGACTGCATCGACGACGCCGCCTTCCTCGCGATGGACCTGGAGTTCCTGGGCCGCAAGGACTTCGGCGACTACTTCCTGCAGCGCTACGCCGAGCACTCGGGGGACGCGGCGCCGTCGTCGCTGCGTGACTTCTACATCGCCTACCGGGCCGCGGTGCGGGCGAAGGTGGATTGCGTTCGGGTTTCGCAGGGCAGCCCGGGCGCGTCCGACGACGCCGCCCGCCACCTGGCCATCGCAACCCGGCACCTGCGGAGCGGCACCGTTCGGCTTGCGCTCGTCGGCGGCAACCCGGGCACCGGGAAGTCCACCGTGGCCCGCGGGCTGGCCGAATCGTTTGGGGCGCAGCTCATTTCCACCGACGACGTGCGCCGGGAGCTTCGGGACTCCGGCGCCATCGCCGGTGAGGCCGGCGTGCTGAACGCCGGGCTCTACAGCCCCGACCAGGTCGCGGTGGTCTACGAGACCACCCTGCGCCGCGCGCGGCAGTTGCTGGGCGCGGGGCACTCGGTGATCCTCGACGGCACCTGGCGCGATCCGCGGACGCGCGCCCAGGCTCACCGGGTGGCCGCCGAGTCGCACTCGGCGCTCGTCGAATTCGTATGCTCAACGGCGGCCGACGTGGCGGCCGACCGGATCAAGACCAGGCCCGCGGGCAATTCGGAGGTGACCCCGGAGATCGCCGCCGCCCTGGCCGCCGGCCACGCCGACTGGGACAGCGCGCACCGGATCGACACCTCGCGGCGCTCGGGCCTCGTCGCTCGGGAGGCGCACGACCTCTGGTGGCGCGCGACGTAACAGCGGAGGTTCCAACGTCCCGGCCGTCGGGGACCAACGGCCCTGCCCGCAGCCGCCGCGCGGGGCATACAGTTTGCCTCACCGAAATCGACGAAATGGTGCAGATGGACGCGAAAGTGCCGACCGAGCAGGTCATCCGGGACGCGGTGACGCTCGCGTGCCGCGCGCCTTCGCTGCACAACAGCCAGCCCTGGCGGTGGGTGGCCGACGGCACGAGGCTGCACCTGTGGGCCGACCCGCGCCACGCGATGTCCGCCACCGACCACACCGGCCGGGAGCTGATCCTGAGCTGCGGCGCCGTCCTCGACCACCTGCGCGTCGCCATGGCCGCCGCGGGCTGGGAAAGCGTCACCGAACGTTTTCCCACCGAGGGCAGACCGGATCACCTCGCGAGTGTGGGCTTTTTGCCCGTAGAGAACGTGACCGCGCAGTGCCGGCTGCGGGCCGACGCGATCCTTCGCCGCCGCACCGACCGGCTGCCCCTGGGCGCGCCGACCGCGTGGCCCACGCTGCATTCGACCCTGACCCGCGCGGTGACCCCGTACGACGTGTCGCTGGACGTGGTCGACGACGACGAGCGGCCGAGGCTGGCCGAGGCCTCGCGGCTCACCGAGCAGTTGCGCCGAAGCGATACGTCCTACCTGACCGAATTGCGTTGGTGGACATCGCCCTTCGAAGCGAACGCCGACCACGTGCCCGAAAGCGCCCTGCTGTCCAGTTCCGAGGCCGCGCGCGTCGACATCGCCCGCGCATTCCCGCCCGCGGGCGGGGGCCGCCGCCGCGCCGCGATCGAGGCGGACCACTCCAAGATCGTGGTCCTGTCCACCCGTTACGACGATGCGCCGGCCGAAGTGCTGCGCTGCGGTGAGGCGCTGTCGGCGGTGCTGCTCGAATGCACTTTGGCCGGCATGGCCACATGCACGCTGACCCACATGACGGAGATGTCGCTGAGCCGCGACATCATCAGGCAGGTCACCGGCGGCTCCGGCCAGCCGCAGCTGCTGATCCGGGTCGGCCGGTCACCGGCCGGGGACCCGCATGGGGAACCCACCGCCCGGCGTCCGGTGACCGAAGTCCTCGAGATGCGTGGGTGACCGATATGCCAAGGACGATGCCAAGGAGGTGCCATCGATGACTCGGCACTGGCTGGTGATGGAAACAAACGGGGAAACAACCGGGAAGGACGGTGAGGCCCCCTTCGTCGCGCGGGTCGCGGCCGCGGGCCGGCATCTGCCCGGAACCCACCTGACGACCGACGAGCTCATGGCGTCCACCCGCCACCGCACCCACATCGACCTGGAACGGCTGACCGGGATCCGCGAACGCCGGGTGTCGATGGGCGATGAGGATTCCTACACCCTGGCCAGCTCGGCGGCGCTGAACTGCCTGGCCACCGCGCAGCAGGATCCGGCGGCGCTGGACGTCGTGATCAGCTGCAGCATCACCAAATTCCGGGACGGGCTGACCCAGTGGCTCGAGCCGACCATGAGCAGCGCCGTGGCGCGCGGGATCGGGGCGGTGAACGCGATGACGTTCGACGTGTCCAACGCGTGCGCCGGAATGCTCACCGGCGTCACGATTTTGAACAACTGGATCCGCCAGGGCGTCGTCGAGCGCGGGCTCGTCGTCAGCGGCGAGTACATCTCGCAGCTGTCCAACAACGCCGCCCGGCACATCCGCAACATCATGAGCAAGGAGCTGGCCAGCCTGACCCTGGGCGATGCCGGCGCGGCGCTGCTGCTCGAGCGGGCGCCGGCCGGTTCGGCCGGCATCACCCTGGCGGGCTTCACCACCGTCGCCGACTACAGCCGGCTCTGCCTGGCATATCCGCAGGGCGACGACCCGGGCGCGCGGATGTTCACCAACTCCCGCGCCATCCAGAAGGCCGCGATCGCCAACACCCCGCTGCTGTTGAGCGAAGTGCTTGACACGGTTGGTCTTTCGATCCACGACATCGACCACGTCATCACCCACCAGACGTCCGCGCGCGCCATCCGCAAGGGAATGGCCCGGATGTCGGAGGTGTTCGGCGACAGCCCGCGCCACGACGCGGTGATCACCGTCGACCGCTACGGGAACACCGCGTCCACGACCCACACGGTGGCCCTCGTCGAGGAACTCGAGGCCGGGCGGATCAAACCGGGGGAGCGAATCGCGTTGCTGGCGTTGGCCTCCGGACTGGAGATCGGTGTGGTCTTGTTGACCCTGGACGAGGATGTGGTGAGCCGCTATGGGCACGGTGATTGATCGGATCGACGTCTCTCATCCGCGGCTGCGGGGGCGCCACAGCGCGTTGCACCTGGCCGTCGTGGCCGCCAAGGACTGCCTGAAGCGGGCCGGATGCGAGGCTAAAGACCTCGACCTAGTCGTCAACGCCGGCATTTTCCGCGACCGCAACCTCGGTGAGCCGGCGCTCGCCGCGCTGATCCAGGACGACGTCGGCGCCAACCCGGAGGACCCGCACGCCGGCGCCCACGGCACCTTCTCCTTCGACATCGCCAACGGCACGTGCGGGCTGCTGACGGCGCTGCAGATCGTCGACGGGTTCATGCGCAGCCGCGCCATCCGGCGCGCGCTGGTGGTCGCCAGCGACGCCGACCCCGGGCACGGGATGAGCGAGCACTTCCCGTTCTCGGCCGCCGGCGCGGCGATGCTTTGCGGCTGGTCCGACGACGACTACGGCCTCAGCCGGGTCTCCTGGGTGACCGACCCGAGTGAACCCGGCGACGAAACATTCAGTGCTACAGTGGGTTTCGCTGATTCCCGCAACATCCTGCGCTTCTCCGAGTCGGCGGCGATGGACGAGCGGTTCGCCGCGGCGGCCGGGCGGGCGGTGGCGGCGTGCCTGGAGGAGCAGTCGGTGCGGCTGTCGGACGTCGACGCGATCGTCGCCGCCCCCGCCCGGCCCGGATACCGCAGCGCGCTGGGCACCCGACTGGGCTTGCCGGTCGAGGCGATCAGCGTCGCCGACGACGAACGCATGCACACCGCCGCCTTGGCCGCCGCGTTCGGGCAGCGGGCCGAGCGGTTGCCGGCGGGCGCACGGGTCCTGTTCGTCGCGGCCGGGGCCGACGTCGTCGCGGGCGCCGCCCTCTATCGCCAGCCACCCCGGGCCGCGCGGCCATAACGACGAAACCCGTCACTAGGCTCGGTGCGGTGACCCCGCGCTCAGACGATCACTGCAGTTGCACCGCACGCTCGAGGTCCAGGACCTGCCGGGTGGTCTTGACCACCACGTCGGGGTTCAGGCTGATCGAGTCGATGCCGCAGCGAACCAGGAACTCGGCCATGTCGGGGTAGTCCGACGGCGCCTGACCGCACAATCCGGAGTGAATCCCGTTGCGGCGGCAGCCCTCCACGGCCAGCCGGATCATCTCCTTGACGCCCTCGTCGCGTTCGTCGTAGTCGAAGGCCACGATCTCGCTGTCCCGGTCGACGCCGAGGGTCAGCTGGGTGAGGTCATTGGACCCGATGGAGAACCCGTCGAAGCGCTTGGCGAACTCGTCGATGAGGATGACGTTGTTGGGGATCTCGCACATCGCGTACACCTTGAGCCCGTTCTCCCCGCGGCGGAGACCGTGTTTGGCCATCTCCGCCAGGACCAGGTCGGCCTCGGCCACCCGGCGCACGAACGGCAACATCAGCACGACGTTGGTCAGCCCCATCTGTTCGCGCACCCGCTTCATCGCCCGGCACTCCAGCGCGAATCCCTCGGCGTAGGCCGGGTGCGCATAGCGCGACGCGCCGCGGAAGCCGATCATCGGGTTGCTCTCGACCGCCTCGAAGCCGCTGCCGCCGACCAGGCTGGCGTACTCGTTGGTCTTGAAGTCCGACATCCGCACGACGACGGGCTTGGGCCAGAAGGCGGCGGCGATGGTGCCGATCCCTTCCGACAGGCGCTCCACGAAGAATTCGGCGCCGTCGGAATAGGCGTACGTCAGCGTTTCGATGGTCCGCCGGGCCTCGGGGTCGTCCACCCGGTCGGGGTGGAGCAGAGCCAGCGGGTGCACCCGGATGTACTCGTTGATGATGAACTCCATCCGGGCCAGCCCCACGCCGTCGTTCGGCAAAAACGACGTCTTGAACGCTAGATCCGGGTTGCCGAGGTTGAGCATGATCTCGGTATGCGGGCGCTCCTGGTCGGACACCTCGGTGTGATCGACGCGAAAGCCCAACTCGCCGCGGTAGACCCGCCCCGTGTCGCCCTCCACGCACGACACCGTGACGAGCTCGCCGTCGGGCACGCTCGTGGTGGCGTTGCCCGCGCCGACGACGGCGGGGATGCCGAGCTCGCGGGCGATGATCGCCGCGTGGCAGGTGCGCCCGCCGCGGTTGGTGACGATGGCCGCGGCGATCTTCATGATGGGTTCCCAGTCGGGCGTGGTGATGTCGGCGACCAGCACGTCGCCGGGCTGGAACTCCGACAGCTTCCCAAGGTTGTCCATCCGCCTGGCGATGCCGGTGGCGACCTTCTCGCCGACCGATCGCCCCTCGGCGAGTACCTCCTTACGTTCGGCGCCCTTGCCCTCGAGCACGTAGCTCTCGATCACCGTCTGGCTGCGCTGGGAGGCCGCGGTTTCGGGGCGCGCCTGGACGATGTAGAGCCGCCCGTCGAGACCGTCCTTCGCCCATTCGATGTCCATCGGCCGCCCGTAGTGGCTCTCGATGGCGCAGGCGTAGCCGGCCAACTCGAGGACGTCGTCGTCGGTGACGCAGAACCGGGCCCGGTCGGCCTTCGGCGTGGGGATGTTGCGGGTGGTGTTCTTCGTCTCGCCCTCGACGAAGATCATCTTGACCGCCTTGTCCCCGATCAGCCGGCGCAGGACCGCCCGGTGGCCGGCCTGATACGTCGGTTTGTGGACGTAGAACTCGTCGGGGTCGACGGCGCCCTGCACCACATTCTCGCCGAGCCCGAAGGCGCCGGTGATGAATACGACGTCGTGGAAGCCGGATTCGGTGTCCAGGGTGAACATCACCCCCGACGAGGCGAGGTCGGAGCGCACCATCTTCATGACGCCGATCGACAGCGACACCTTGAAGTGGTCGAAGTCCTGGTCGATCCGGTAGTGGATGGCCCGGTCGGTGAACAGGCTGGCGAAACACCGGCGGCAGGCGTCCAGCAGGCTCTCGCTGCCCTTGATGTTGAGGAAGGTCTCCTGCTGGCCGGCGAAGCTGGCGGTCGGCAGGTCTTCGGCGGTCGCCGAGCTGCGCACGGCCAGGCTGACGTCTTCGCCGTATTCCTCCTGAAGCTGCCGGTAGGCGGCCGTGATCTCGGCGGCGAGCTCCCGGGGAAGCCCTGCGCCGTAGACGATTTCGCGGGCCCGCTTGCCCCTGCGTGCCAGCGCGGTGACGTCGTTGGGGTCGAGGTCGTCGAGCGCGGCGTGCAGCGCGTCCCAGGCGCCGGCGCTGTCCAGCATGTGCCGGTAGGCCTCGGCGGTGATCGCGAACCCGTGCGGGACCCGCACGCCCTGTCCGGTCAGCTTCTGGAACATCTCGCCCAGCGAGGCGTTCTTCCCGCCGACCAGTGGGACGTCCTCGATGCCGATCTCTTCGAAGAAGCGGATGTAGGTGAAATCGCTCATGGTGTTCTTCCTCCGGCAGGTTGCATCAATACGCGTCGTAGCTAACGCTGTTCGCTTTTCGCATGATCCAGACGTAGTCCGTGGAGGCCGGGCAGTGCGGGCAGACCGATGTGGGACGCGGCGGCGAAAGCGGCTGCCGCGCTGCTCAATTGCTCTCCCGTCACCCCCCTCACAATATGGCCGGGGGCGCGCCGCCACAGCCGCCGTTTGGCCTCAGTAGTAGAGGACTTACGGCCCTGCCAGCAGGGCATTGCGGCGGGGAAGGTAGCACCATGGAGCAATTGACCGCACTGGACGCCGGCTTCCTGGAGGTCGAGGACTCCGATCCGCACATCAGCCTGGCGGTGGGCGGCGTGTCGGTCGTGGAGGGACCGGCCCCGACGTACGAGGAGTTCGTCGCCGAATTCGGCGAGCGGGTCGCGACGGTTCCGCGCTGCAGGCAGGTCCTGCGGACCCACCCGCTCGACCTGCGGCCGCCGGAATGGACGGACGACCCGCACTTCGCCCTCTCGCGGCATCTGCACCGCGTCGCGCTGCCGCACCCGGGCGGCGACCCGGAGCTGTTCGAGATGATCGCGTCGTTGATGGAGCGCCGACTCGATCGTGAACGCCCGCTGTGGGAGTCCTGGATCATCGAGGGGCTCAGCGAAAACCGGTGGGCGGTGCTCACCAAGATTCATCACTGCATCGCCGACGGTATCGCGATGGCGCAGCTGTTCGCCAAGTTCGGCGACGACGGTGAGGGCGGCACCTTCGCCGTCGACGTCGGCGCCGCCAGGAAGGCGGTTCGGCGCGGGGCGGATCTGTCCAAGATCAGCCTGAACCCCTTGAGTTGGGCGACCGGAATCGGCCGAAGCGCGTTCGGCGCGGTGACCGCGGCCGAACACGCGGCGATCGGGGCGGCCGAACTGGCCACCGCACTGATGCGCCCCGCGCCTCAATCGTCGCTGAACGGGCCGGTCACCGCGATGCGGCGGTACAGCGTGGCCCGCGCCCGGCTGAGGGACATGAACAAGGTCGCCCGGG
The DNA here is from genome assembly GCF_001667585.1 of Mycobacterium sp. E2733. Lineage (GTDB taxonomy): Bacteria > Actinomycetota > Actinomycetes > Mycobacteriales > Mycobacteriaceae > Mycobacterium. Next base: position 7,912 of record NZ_LZJZ01000093.1, on the reverse strand, counting down.
CATTCGGCGTCACCCTCAACGACGTTGCGCTGGCAGCGATTACCAACAGTTATCGCGCCGTCTTGCTGGCGCGCGGGGAACAACCGGGCCGAGACTCGCTGCGCACGCTCGTTCCCGTCTCCGTGCGCGCCGTGGACCACTTCAATGTCGCCGGCAACCGGGTCTCGGCGATGCTACCGTTGCTGCCCGTCGACGAGGCGGACCCGGTGCAACAGCTGAAACTGGTGCATGACCGGCTCACCCACGCAAAGGCGAGCGGGCAGAGCGAGGGTGGCAGCGCGTTGGTGGTGGCGGCGCGGCGCACCCCGTTTGCGGTGTCCGCGTGGGCAATTCGCTTGCTCTCCCGGTTACCGCAACGAGCGGTCGTCGCCCTGGCGAGCAATGTTCCCGGCCCACGGAGCCGGCAGCGGCTGATGGGCCGCCGGGTGCTGGAGCTGTTGCCGGTCCCGCCGATAGCCCTTCAGGTGCGCACCGGTGTCGGGATGCTCAGCTATGCCGACAGTTTCGTCTTCGGAATCACCGCCGACTACGACACGGCGCCCGACATCGACGCGCTCGCCGCCGGCATCGAGAAGGGGATGGCGCAATTGATCGCGGCCGCCCGCATCCGGCGCCGCAAGGCGTCATGACACGTCGGACTGGCTGACGCGTCGATGGGCGGTTAGCAGTAGATGGTCGAACTCCGATTGGGCATCGAGGGGCAGGCCGGCACAGCGGAAGTCTTCGGCGATCTGCTCGGCGAGCAGCCGTAGCTTGATATTCGCCTCCTGCGAAAGCCATCTGAGCAAATCGAAGGCCGCGCCCTCACTGAGGCCGTAGATCAGCATCAGCATGCCCTTGGCCTGTTCGATCCCGGCCCGGTTCTCGTTGATCTCGGCAAGCCTGGCGCTGACGATCTCCTCGTTCACCTGTCCCGCGGCCGGGGAGACGTCGATGTAAAACCCGTGCGTTCCGACGACGTCACCGTCGTCATCGAAGAACCGGTCACCCACCACGATGACGTGGTGCACCTTGCCGGCGGTGTCGATGATCCGATGGCGAGTGCTGAACGCCCGCCGGGTGTTGACGATCTGATCGATGGTGGCGGCGACCTGCCCACGGTCGTCCGGATGCTTGTGCGAGAGCACCAGATCGGTGGTGGGCGTCACGCTGCCGGGCTCATACCCGTGCATCCGCTGCACCTGTTCCGACCACTCCCAGCGCTGGTCGGTGAAGTGGAAGCGAAACCACCCGGCCGGCTGCGCGGCACCGCCGGCCAACGCCCGTTCGACGTCAGCCGTTTGACCGTCCAGTTCCCACTTCATCTCGCACCTTGCCTCCTGGCGCCCCGATACCGGCGGAGGGCGGCGGCCCGTGAGTTCGGCACGGACCCGAGCCGCCGCCTGTCCACCCGGTGCTCAGGCGTTGATGACCTCGTGTTGCGAGGCGTTTTCGTTGATGGCCGTCTGCCCGTCGCCGCGCCCGACGGTGATCTTGCGCGGCTTCGCCCGCTCGGCGACCGGAATGTGCAGCCGCAGAACGCCTTCGCGGTAGGACGCCTCGATCTTGTCGGTGTCGAGGTTCTCGCCGAGAACCAACTGCCGGCTGAACACCCCGCGCGGGCGCTCGGTGGCCAACATCTCGCGGTCCGGGTCAAGCGCGGGCCGCTCGGCGCGCACGGTCACGACGTTGCGCTCGATGTCGATGTCGAGCGAGTCGGCGTTTATGCCGGGCAGGTCGAACTCGACGACGAATTCCTCGCCCTGGCGCCAGGCGTCCATCGGCATCACCGCCGGTCGGGCGGCCGTGCCGAATACCTGCTGGGTAAAGCGGTCGAGGTCACGGAAGGGGTCGGTACGCATCAGCATGGTGGTCACCCTCTCACTTCAATCTAGGTTGTGGTCTGGCTATTACCTATGTCCAATGACATAGATTTGGTATAGCACTATCGACATACTCATGCAAGTGTGATAAATAGATTTTCTAGGCCAGGTAGCTTCGAGGAGACGTGTGATGACCGACCAACGCGGCGAGTTCGGCGCCCCGGCGCCCGATCACGGCGTGTATGGCATCTCGGTGGCCGCCGAACTCTCGGGCATCCCGGTGCAGTCGCTACGCCTGTACGAGCGTTACGGGCTGGTCACGCCGGCGCGAAGCAACGGCGGGACCCGCCGCTACAGCGCCGACGACCTGGCCCGGCTCAAGCGCATCAGCGAGCTGGTCGGCGCCGGCATCAACCTGGCCGGTATTGCCCGGATCCTCGACCTCGAGGATCACAACGCGACGCTCTCGGCCGCCAACACCGACCTACGGTCCACCAACCGGACCCTGCGGAAGGCCGCCAAAACCGCGAAGGTCACCCAGGAGGCCGACGGGGCCGGCTGAGGGCGCCGCGGTCCCCGGATTGCGCTCACCGAGTTCGGGTACCCAGCCTGCGGTGCCCTTGAGCTGAAGGAGATCCAATGGGAGACGTGGCGGAGGCCAAGAGCCAGGTGGTCGACGGCGCACGGCGCGAAGCGGACGAATACCGCGGGGACGAGCCCCGGCCGCTGGGCGGCTACGTGGCGGTGCTGGCGATCTACACCGTCGTGGTTGCCGTCGCGACCGCGGCCGCGCTGGTCACCGGGCGCACCTTGCCGACACGGTGGCGGATCCAGGACCTGATCACGGTCACCCTGGGCACCCACAAGCTCTCGCGGACGCTGACCAAGGACGCGGTGACGAGCCCGTTGCGCGCGCCGTTCACCAGGTTCGCGGGCAGCGGCGGACCGGCCGAGGTCATGGAGGAGGTCCGGGACGAGAGCCCGTTGCGGCACAGCCTGGGAGAACTGCTGACGTGTCCGTTCTGCCTGGATATGTGGGTGGCGACCGGCTTCGCCATCGGCCTGGTCTTCGCTCCCCGGTTCACCCGCCTGATCGCCGGCGTCTTCACCGTGTTGACCGGCGCCGACTTCCTCCAGCTCGCCTACTCGATGGCGCAGCGGTCGGCCGAGGGCTGAGCCGCGCTCAGCCGGTCTTCGGCATCGGGATGCCCTCGCTGGCCGCGAACTGCGCGTCCTCCTCGGAGGACAACCCGATGGAGACCACCGACCGGGCGAACAGCGCGTCGGTCAGGTAGGCCAGCGAAACCGCCCACCGGTTGACGCCGCGCGGGATCGCATACAGGTGGTAGGCCCGGGTCACGATCTTCGCCGGCAGCCCCGAAAGGTGGATGTTCATCGGGTTGGCCACCGCGTTCCACGGTCCCAGGTCCACCACCAGACCCAGGTTGCGGTGCTTGTACTGCTTGGCCGTGCCGTGACCGAGGCTGGCCGCCACGTTGCGGGCCAGCACCTTGCCCTGGCGGGTGGCGTGCTGGGCGGTGGGCGGCGTGATCTTTCCGGGCTGGGTCAGGTCGGGAACCGCGGCCGCGTCGCCGGCCGCGAACACGTCCGGGTGATCCGGCACCTGCAGATCGGGCTGCACTTTGAGCCGGCCCCGCTCGGTCGGCAAGCCCAGACCCTGGATCAGCGGTGCGCCGGTCACGCCGGTCACCCAGGCGACCGTGCGGGTGTCGATGCGCGAATCATCGCTCAGCACAACGTGATCGCCATGCGCTTCCTTGAGCGTGAGGCCGAGTCGAACGTCGATCCCGCGCCGGCGGAGCACCTTCTGCGCGGCATCGCCCAGCTTCTTGCCGACTTCCGGCATCACCTGCTCGGCCAGATCGAGGAGCACGAACCGGACGGCGGCGGGGTCGAAGCTCATCTGCTTGGCGGCCGCGTCGGCCAGCGCCCGCAGCTGAGCCACCAGTTCGGTGCCCGAATAGGAGGCCCCGACCACGACGACTGTGCGCCGGGCTTGGGCCACGCGGGGGTCGTTCTCGATATTGGCCAGCTCGAGCTGCTCGACGAAGTGGTCTCGCAGGTAGAGGGCCTCGGCGGTGGTCTTCAGTCCGCGCGCGCAGGTCGCGAGGCCCGGCACATCGAACAGCCGTGTCACCGAACCCGGCGTCAGCACCAACCGATCCCAGGCCAGGGTGTGGCTGCGTTCTTCGGGATCGCACCATGTCACGGTGCGCCGGGCGAAGTCCACGCCATCCACGCGGCCGCGCACCGCGTGCACGCCTTTGAGGGTGTTGGCCAACGGGATCGCCACAAAGCGGGCATCGACGACGCCGCCGGCGACGTCGGGCAACAACGGCGTGTACAGCATGTAGTCGACCGGGGAGATGATCGTGATGTCGGCCTGTACGCGCCGTCGCCGCAGGATGCGGGCCAGGCGGTGCGCGCAGGTGAATCCGGTGAAGCCGCTGCCGACGATCACTATCGAGGTCATTAATCGCCAGTGTAGGACGATTGCCGGGTCCGGACCGGGGCATCCCAGCGCGGGCTCGCGGGAACCATCGCGGCGATGTCCCCAAATATGTTTGATAGCAATGCATTACGTGCATTCAGTGCAAGTGCGCAAGGTCGTTGGCGGTTTGCGGCCGGGGGCACCGGTAGCCTGGGCGCGCGAGGCTTGCGCTTCGCTATTTGGCCCATTGATTTCGTTTGCTGGGTTGACACCGAAATGATCACAAGAAGACTTGGATAAACGAGGCGTGGCTCTCGGGAAGGAGTGTGCCCGTATTCGCCGCCCCGGGGGTCGCCCCCCCGGGGGGGCAGACCTTCGACAGGGGGATGCTATGCAAGAGTGCAGTACGGCGGTCGTCGCCCAGCTCGCGGAAATGGTATCCGGCCTCGACCGCCAGGGAACGGACACCGCGGCGGGGCTGAGCGAACTCATCGGCAACGGCGTCATGCACGTGGCGGGCTCGCAGTACGCGGGGATCACCCTGGCCGAGCGGAGTAAGGCGGTCACCAATGTGGCGGCCACGCATCGGTACCCGATGCTGTTGGACTCGATCCAGAACCGATACGGGGAGGGGCCGTGCGTGGAGGCGGCCTGGAGCCACCACGTGATGCACGTCGAGGACCTCGCCGAAGAGAAGCGGTGGCCCCGTTATCGGCTGCATGCGCTCGAGCAGACCCCGATCCGGTCCATCCTGTCGTTCGAGTTGTTCGTGGACCACGGCAGCATGGCCGCGCTCAACTTCTATGCCGATTCCCCGCACGCCTTCCACGACGACGCGGTGGAGCTCGGCACCGTCTACGCCACGCACATCGCGCTGGCGTGGTCAATCATGCGCCGCCAAGACCAATTCCGCAGCGCCCTGGCCTCGCGGGACATGATCGGGCAGGCCAAGGGCATCGTCATGGAGCGCTTCAATCTCGACGCCGTCGAAGCGTTCGAACTGCTCACCCGGCTCTCGCAGCAATCCAACACCAGGCTCATCGACATCGCGAAATCGTTGATCGACAGCGAGCATCCACTCAAACGCCGGCAGTGCTGACGCGGCGTTTCGGGGGCCGCGAGACGGGTATGTGCTTCGCACATGAAGGCTGTCACGTGGCACGGCAAGCGCGACGTGCGGGTGGAGTCGGTGCCCGACCCGAAGATCGAGAAGCCCACCGACGCCATCATCGAAGTCACGTCGACCAATATCTGCGGGTCCGACCTGCACCTGTATGAGATCCTTGGGGCCTTCATGAAGCCCGGGGACATCCTTGGACACGAACCCATGGGAATCGTGCGCGAAGTCGGCGGTGAAGCGGGCGACCTGCGGGTCGGGGACCGGGTCGTCATCCCATTCCAAATCTCTTGTGGCAGTTGCTACATGTGCGACAAGCGGCTCTACACGCAATGCGAGATCACCCAGGTGCGCGAACAGGGCATGGGGGCCGCGCTGTTCGGTTACTCGGAGCTCTACGGCGAGGTCCCCGGCGGCCAGGCCGAGCTGTTGCGAGTCCCGCAGGCGCAGTTCACCCACATCAAAGTCCCTGTGGGACCGCCGGATTCGCGGTTCGTTTACCTGTCCGACGTGCTGCCGACGGCCTGGCAGGCGGTGGCGTACGCCGACATCCCGGATGGTGGCACGGTCACCGTGCTCGGTTTGGGGCCGATCGGCGACATGGCCGCGCGCATCGCCGATCACCTCGGCTATCGGGTGATCGCCGTCGATCTGGTGGCCGAACGCCTCGGGCGTGCCGCGCAGCGCGGCATTCACACCATCGACCTGGGCCGGCTCGACTCCTCACTGGGGGACGCGATCCGGGACCTGACCGACGGACGGGGCTCCGACTCCGTCATCGACGCCGTGGGCATGGAAGCGCACGGTTCCCCCGCGGCCAAGCTGGCCCAGCAGGCCGCCGGCATGTTGCCGGACTTCGTCGGCAAGCGGCTCATGCAGACCGCCGGCGTGGACCGGCTCAGCGCCCTGTACTCCGCCATCGACATCGTGCGCCGCGGCGGCACGATATCGCTGATCGGCGTGTACGGCGGGATGGCCGACCCGCTGCCGATGCTCACCCTGTTCGACAAGCAGGTGACCCTCCGGATGGGTCAGGCGAACGTGAAGAGGTGGGTGGACGACATCATGCCGCTGCTCACCGACGACGACCCGCTCGGCGTGGACACCTTCGCGTCGCACGTGCTGCCCCTCGACCAGGCCCCGCACGGCTACGAGATCTTCCAGAAGAAGCAGGACGGCGCGGTTAAAATCATGTTAAGACCCTGAAAATCGCTGTGCCGCAAGGCCTCCCCGATCCACCGTTTGGGGGAGGCCGCCGTAGGGTATTGGAAGCGCCATGACATCCGCAGAAGCCACCGCCCCCACGCCCACCGGAGAGGTGTGGCCGGGCCGCGCCTACCCCTTGGGCGCCACCTACGACGGCGCGGGCACCAATTTCGCCGTGTTCAGCGAAGTGGCCGAGCGGGTGGAGCTGTGCCTGTTCGACGCCGACGGCACCGAGAGCCGGGTCCCGCTGCCGGAGGTCGACGGCTACATCTGGCACGCCTACATCCCCAACATCGAACCAGGCCAACGCTACGGCTACCGCGTCTACGGCCCGTACGACCCGCAGAACGGCCTACGCTGCAACCCGAACAAACTGCTGGTGGACCCGTATTCGAAGGCCATCGACGGCTCCTTCGAGTGGAACCAGGCCCTGTTCAGCTACAACTTCGGCGACCCGGACAGCCGCAACGACGAGGACTCCGCCGGGTTCATGCCCAAATCGGTCGTCATCAACCCCTACTTCGACTGGGGCAACGACCGGCCGCCGGACCACCAATACGCCGACACGGTCATCTACGAGGCGCACGTCAAGGGCCTGACGCAAACCCACCCCGACATCCCCGAGCAGCTGCGCGGCACCTACGCGGGCGTCGCGCACCCGGTGATCATCGAGCACCTCAAGAGCATCGGCGTCACCGCCATCGAGCTGATGCCGGTGCACCACTTCGCCAACGACTCCACCCTGGTGGACAAGGGCCTCTCGAATTACTGGGGCTACAACACAATCGGGTTCTTCGCGCCCGACTTCAAGTACTCCAGCGCCACCTCGCCCGGCGGGCAGGTACAGGAATTCAAGGCCATGGTGCGGACCCTGCACGAGGCCGGCATCGAGGTCATCCTCGACGTCGTCTACAACCACACGGCCGAGGGCAACCACATGGGCCCGACGCTGTCCTTCCGCGGCATCGACAACGCCGCCTACTACCGGCTCGTCGACGACGACAAGCGCTACTACATGGACTACACCGGCACCGGCAACAGCCTCAACGTCGGGCACCCGCACGCGCTGCAGCTGATCATGGACTCCCTGCGCTACTGGGTGACCGAGATGCACGTCGACGGCTTCCGGTTCGACCTCGCTTCGACGCTGGCCCGCGAGTTCTACGACGTGGACCGGCTGGCCACCTTTTTCGAGCTCGTGCAACAGGATCCGACCGTCAGCCAGGTCAAGCTGATCGCCGAGCCGTGGGACGTCGGCCCGGGCGGCGCGCGGTGTGCTCGTAGAGGTCGGCGGACCCGGACAGCCGGTAGGCGAACTCGTCGAGGGTCGACGGC
>NZ_LZJZ01000092.1 GCF_001667585.1 Mycobacterium sp. E2733 | reverse complement strand
GCTGAGCGATCAAAAACCAACACGCCAAAACTTGCCACCGGTCAAAGTGAGGAGAGCCCGATGAACGGGCGGGTGCGCTCGGTTTAGGGGCAGGAGCCGAAGGCGGCGGTGCCGGGGCAGCCGGGGCGACGGCTCTTGCGCCGATTTGTGGCCGCGTGTCGACGTGCGGTCGAATGGCGATCGCCAGCGCGATGACGAGGGCCAGGATGCCGCCGACAAACAACCCCAACACGCTCATCGCCACGAGAAACGGCCGGGTGGCGCGCTGCTCGCTCGGTGCGGCGGCCGAGCCGGTTCGTGGACTGCTTAGCAAGTCGTCGTCGTCAAACATGGGATGGGCGCCGGTGCCAAATGCGCGAGCGGTTGTGACGCCGGCTTCTTCCGGGACAGCGCTATAGGCCAACGCTTCGCCGCTACCTCCGGCGGGGGCAGAAGCACCGGCGTAGCCGAGAAGCAATGCGTTCGGGATGACCTCACGAGTGCCGGGATCTTGCGCGTAAGCAATTGCTGCTGTCGAGGACGAAAACAATGGCGGATTCGCCGATGCCAGTGCCGCACCCCTGGCCAGCGCCAGCTCCGGCTCCTCCGGTGTGCTCACGATAAGGGAGCTGGCCGCCTGCAACTGCGCCCTGATTGCGGCGATGTCGACGCCGTCAGAGCCGACGACGAACAAACCGTCCGGCCGCGGATCCATCGCTTCTGCTCCAGCGGCCAGCGCCGTCAATGCGGCTACTGCCTCATAGTCGTCATCCGGGAGGTCTCGTCGAAGTACACCGGTGACCGAACCGTCGGCGGTGTGTACCACTGCCATCGTCGCGGTGGACGGCTCCACGAACAACAGGGCGGTTTGCGCGTACCGGGTCGTGTTACCCACCGTCTGGGTCAACGCGGCCGCGGCTAGAAAGGCCGAGACCAGCATGACTTTTTCGAGCTTCTGATCGGCGAGCAAGTCGCGAAGCACAGCGGCGTCGGTTGGATCCGTCCAGGTCACCCCGATCGAAGCCAACTGGCAGCCGCTTTCGGCGGTTCCTTCCCGCGTTCCCAGAATTGCCGAGACGACTTGAGGGGGCGCGGGCGGATGCGCCCCACCCATGGCGGCGGGGACCTCAAACTTGTCCGTGTCCACCGTGGCGCCACCGGCGTGTTCCCCTTCGACCAAGACCATATGAACTGTCGTGGGTGTCATCGACACACCGAGTACGGTTTCCACCACCCCTCCCACATGACTTAACGTGATCCTCGCCCGAAATCCAGCGTATCCCTACGTTGGGCAGTCGAAACCGAGGCTGACGTGTCGGCACGTAACAGGGAGTGCGTGACGCGACCGCCCTCGAAGCGGAAGGCGTGCGCGGGACGTCGGAGAGGGTCGATCGTGCCGTCCACGTGCACGATGACTCCGCCACCGGATGGGATACCGAGCCCCGTGGTCGATCCCGCCAGCTGTTCAACGGTCCGCGACAGCCGCGCCCACCCGCCCCGCTCGTCGTGCGCGTCGATGACCATCGGGACGAGATCGAACACATCGAGTAGCTCGGACACGCAAGGATCCGGCGTCTCGACGATTCCATGGCGTCCGAGCTGGACTGCGCCGGCCGAGATACCCACGAGGACCGCTCCTTGGGCGTGTCTGCGCACGATCACGTCCTTCATGCCGGTTTTCTCGAACGTGTCCCAGCCGAGTCGCACATCGCCGCCCGCGAGGACGATCAAGCGGGCACGATCGAGAAAGGCGCGATCGCCGGGGCCGAAAGACGAATCGATCATGCGGCGATCGGTGATTCCAATCGCATCCATTGCCGCCTCGAAGATCTCGTAGTACTCGGGACGATCCCCGTTGGAGGCACCGATATAGGCCGCGCAAACCGGTGTGTCGCGCGCCAATCCGCCGAGTGCTCCCTCGAGGAGTAGTCGCTCCCGCCGCTTCCAGAACAGCAGCTGGCTGTCCGCCAGCAGATAAAGCGGTTGTTGTTGTGGCACCGTCTCAGTCGCCGCAGACGAGCTCATCGAATCTGGCGAGCGCGGCGTCAAGGTCCGCTTCGTCGAAGATTTCGCAGCGGTCGATGAGGTGACCGTCGATGGTCTGGACTTCGATCCCCCGCCACTCGGCGTCGAAGCCGTCATGTGAAACGCCCTGCGCCACATGGGAGCAAACCATGCCGAGGTCAGTCAACCGATGCACGGCTACTATCCGGAAGGTCAGGTCCGTGGTCAACTGCCACAGTGAACGCAAGGATGCGTTCAGACCGCCTTCCTCGATGATCCCGGGTCGTCGGTGATCGATGTTCACCCAATCCGGCGTGGTCGGGAAGAGCTCGCGCCGGTTCATCGCGTCATAGGACCCTGCGATGACCGACCAAGTGTGCGCGTGGGGAGCTGCTTCACCGGCCAGGTATCGGGCATCGAGTTCTTCGAAGGCGGCGTCCATGTTGTCGGGGTCGAACAGAACACGGGTAGCAATTCGGTTTTCGGCATCCAGCTCGACGATGCAGAGCAACTCGGCATGGAAATCCTCTGGCCCTGCATCCCGCGAGAAGCGCGTACGCCTGAGGAGAAGCCGTTCGCCGCGGGTCGCGATGATTGTCGACGTTATGTGGGTGACTCCCATACCCGAAAGGGTCTGCATATTCGCGACCTCGAAGTCTCGACCTCGTCGAACGCCTGCGTTCACAATTCGTCGTCGATCGTCGTTAGCCATGTCGTCAGCGAGTGTCGACGCAAGAGCCGCCCAGTCACCGGCCGCGAAGAACTTCCAGAAGCGTTGGTCGGTCAGGGTAGCCGCGTTTTCCGGCCGCCGCGCCTCCTCCTGCAGTTCTTCGAACCGCGCGAGCGCGGCGTCGAGGTCTCCCTCTTCGAATAGTTCCGACCTGTTGATTCGGTCGTCTTCGACGGTCAGCAGATGGATCATCCGCCACTCGGCGACGAAGCCCTCCTGCGCGGTCCCATTAGCTGTGTAGGTGACGACGGCTCCCGAACTGCCGAGACGATGCACCGCCTCGATATTAACCCTGACATCTGGCATGAGGTCCCACGTAGCGCGGATGTTTGAGAGCAGATCACCCGCGTCGATCGTTACCAGCGACCTGTGGTCGATCGTGACCCAGTCGGCCGCCGGAAGTTCGTGGCGGTTGAACCTGTCGCACTCCCGCGCGATGACCGACCACACGTGCGCGTGCGCGGCTGCCTCGCCAGCCAGATAACGGGCATCGAGTTGGGCGAAAGCTGCATCGATGTCGTCGGCGTCGAAGATGGAATGGAACGTCATCCGGTTGTCGGCGTCGACCTCCACGACGCCGATCATGTCGGCGCTAATCTCCCCTGGCTCAAATCCATGGGCGGAGGATCGGATGCGAGTGAGGGCAAGGCGTCGCCCACGGACCGCGATCACCGTCGACACAAAATCCTCGAACCCGACCTCGGCAACTGCTTGCACGTTTGCGATGTTCGTCTCGCGCCCGCGCAGGACACCGGAATTGACGACCCGACGGTTGTCATGCGATACAACGTTTTCGGCCATTATCTCGGTCAGCGCGGCCCAGTCTTGCGTCGTGAGGCATGTCCAAAAGCGTTCATTCACTTGACTTGCTGGATTTGCCAATGGCTGCCGCTGCGGCAATTCGTCAAAGCGGGCGAGTGCGGCGTCGAGTTCCGTCTTCTCGAAAACTTCGTAACGACTGAGCAAGTCACCTTCGAAGGTGCAAATGTTGATCATCTGCCACTCGGCGTCAAAGCCCTCCGGCGAGGTGCCTTTCACCACGCCGGAGATGACAGCACCCAAATCGCTGAGCCGATGCACAGCCTCCACCCAGGCTCTGACGTTCGGGGTGAGGCCCCATACCGCACGCATCGCTGCGGCCAGCTCAACGCCCTCGATCGCTACCAGCGGCCGATGATCGATGTAGACCGGATCCGTCGTCGTCGGGGGGATTTCGTGTCGAATGAACGCCGCGAAGCCCTGTGTGACCAACGACCACGTGTGCGCGTGCGCGGCCGCCTCACCGGCGAGGTACCGGGCGTCGAGCTCCGCAAGAGCGGCGTCCATATCGTCGGGGTCGAACACGATGTGCGCCGCGATCCGATCGCCAGGGTCGATCTCGACGATGATGAGTTGCTCAGGGGCGAACTCCCCGTCCCGCGCATCGCTGTTCGGGTGACGCATGAGGCTGAGGGCGAGGCGTTCCCCGCGGATCGCAAGTACGGCCGACGTTGTAGTCACCACATTCTCGGCCAGGGCTCGCAGATTCGCGATCACGACATCTCGGCCTTCCCAGAGCCCGGTGTTCACTACGGGCACCCGGCTTTCGATGGAACTGCCCTCGGCCAAAGTCTCGGCGACCGCAGCCCAGTCGCGGGCCTTGGAGTACGCAAAGAAGCGGTCTTCCGCTCGGGTTGCCCTGTTCTCAAGACGCCGCATCGGTCGGTGCAATTCGTCAAACCGGGCGAGGGCGGCGTCGAGATCTGCCTCGTCGAATACCTCGCAATGGCTGAGCATGTCGCCGTCAACCGTCAGGGCGCTGACCTCGCGCCACTCGGCTTCAAAACCTTCTGGGGAGGCCCCAGCCGCAGCGTGGGTCACGACGGCGCCGTATTGGCTGAGACGATGTACCGCCGCGATGCGGATGGTCAGGTTAGGCGTCTGATCCAACGCACTACGGAGAAAAGCGATCAGTTCGCCGGACGCCATCGCTGCCCCTCGCCGATGGTCGACGTCCACAAAGTCCGTTGTCGTAGAGGGGAGTTGGCCGCGGTTGATTGCGGCGTAACTCTCCGCGATGGCAGACCACGTGCGCGCGTGGGCGGCCGCTTCGCCCGCGACGTAGCGAGCATCGAGCTCAGCGAAGGCAGCGTCCATGTCGTCGACGTCGACTAAGACGTGGGCCGCAAGCCGCCCGTCGGCGTTGATTTCAGCGATCCCGAGCATCTCGACGACGAATTCCCCGCGCTGCAAGTCAGGATTAAAGGACCGGACAAGAACGAGTGCGAGGCGCTCCCCGCGGGTCGCAATGACCGTCAGCGATACCTGGGCAAGACCCTCGGCGAGGGCTCGCATGTTCGCTACCACGACGGCGCGTCCGTGCCAGACGCCGATATTCACCACCCGGCGGCGGTCCTCGACAAAACTGTCGTCGGCCAGGGCTTCGGCTAACGCCGCCCAATCGCGGGCCATTGCGTGTGCGAACAAGCGATCCTCGGCTCGGCTTGCCGCGTTCTCCAGGCGGCGTGTCGGGCGGCTCAGCTCTTCAAAACGGACGAGCGCGGCGCCGAGGTCCGCAGGGTCGAATAGTTCGCAACGGCTGAGCAGGTCGTCGTCGAACGTGACGATCCCGATCTCTCGCCATTCGGCCTCGAAGCCGTGTTGTGAGGTGCCATGCGCCACTTGGGTAACGACGGCTCCGAGGTTGCTCAGGCGATGCACGACCTCAATGTAGACATGGATGTCCGGTGCATCGCTCCACAAATCGCGGATGTAGGCGGTCATGTCACCCGTCGCGAATGCTGCTCCTCGCCGGTGGTCGATGTTCGCCCAGTTCGGCGTCCGCTCGGGCAATTCATGTCTGTTGATCGCGGCGAAGGCATCAGCCAGCAGCGACCAGATGCGCGCATGGGGGGCCCCTTCTCCTGCGATGTAACGCGCTTCGAGCTCAGTGATTGCGGCGTCGAGGTCGTCGGGGTCGAAGACAGCGGTCGACGCGAATCGGTTGTCGTCGTTGACTTCAATGACGCCAAGCGCCGCAGCTTGGAACGCCGCGGGCAGCGAATCTTGGCTCGCGAAGGTGAAACGGAAGAGCGCGAGGCGCTCTCCGCGGGTCGCAATGATGGCCGCCTGCACATCGCTCATCCAGACCTCTGCGGTGGCCCGCCAGTTCGCCATCTCGACATCTCGACCGCGTCGGATTCCGGCGTTGATGACGGAGCGGCGGTCGTCTGAGCAAAAGTCTTCGGCGAGTAGACTTGCCATCTCATCCCAGCGCTGGGCCGCAAAATGCGCAAGGAACTGCTCGAGCACGCGGGTCGTCGTATTCACCAACTGGGCTGACGGCCGGCTGAGTTCTTCCAACCGCGCGATCGCGGCGTCCAAGTCTGTCTCGTCAAACATCTCGCAGCGGCTGATTCGGTCGCCTTCAACGACGAGGAGTTGAATCATCCGCCATTCGACGCCTAATCCGTCGTGGGAGAACCCATGCGAATCAAGTGTGATGACGGCGCCGGAATGGTTGAGCCGATGCACGGTTTCGATGTCGACCCTGAATTCGGGCGTGAGGTCGAAGAAGTTGCGGAGGGCTGGCGCTAAGTCGCTGGAAGCGAATGGTGTGGCTCGCCGGTGGTCGACGATGGCCCAGTCCACTGCGTGAAGCTCTTGCCGGTTGAACATCGCGTAGACGCCCGTGACGACCGACCATATATGCGCGTACGCGGCTGCTTGGCCGGCGAGATAGCGGGCGTCGAGTTCTGCGACGGCGGCGTCGAGGTCGTCGGGACCGAATGCAACGCCAGCAGCGAGACGCTCGTCGGCGTCAATCTCGTTGACGATGAGCGCTTCCGTGACGAACGACTCGTGCCCCTGATCGCGGCCTGAGAGACCGATGCGCATGAGGGCGAGGCGATCACCGCGGGTCGCCATGACGGTCGACGTCCGGTTTGTGAGCCAGATCTCGGCGCGCGCCCGCATGTCTAAGAGGTGGGCGTCTCTGCCATGTCGCACTTCGGAGCCGACCACGCGACGGCGATCGTCACTGGAATAGTTCTCGGCCAACACCTCGGCCATGGCCCGCCAGTCGTTCGCCGCGTAGTACGCCGAGAAGCGGTCGGCCACTCTGCTTGCCGCGTTTTCCAGCTGGCGTGCTGGCCGGCTGAGTTCATCGAATCGCGCGATCGCTTTGTCCAAATCCGCTTCGTCGAAAACCTCGGAGCGGCTGACAAGGTCACCGTCCACCGTCACGAGGCTGATCCCTCGCCACTCAGCGTCGAAGCCCTCGCGCGATGTCCCTTGCGCGACATGGGTGTAGACAGCTCCCGCGTCGCTCAGTCGATGCACCCCCTCTGGGTAGGTCTGAATTCTCTGGTCGAGATCCCATCCGGCGCGGACGTATTGAATTTGTTCACCAGGGCCGTAAGCCGTCCCTCGGCGGTGATCGATGCTTGCGAAATCCAGGGTAATCGGCGGTAGTTCGTGCCGGTTCAGTGCGGCATAGCCAGCCATGATGACTGACCAAGCCCGCGAGTGAGTAGCCCCTTCTCCTTTGAGGTAACGGGAATCAAGTTCTTCGAAGGCGGCGTCGGCGTCGTTGGTGTCGAACGCAACGAGCGCTGCGATCCGCTCGTCAGCGTCGATCTCGATCAACTGTAGATATTCGACATGGAAGGCCGCGGGATCTCCGTCGCCGCGCGCATATCGTGCGTGAGTGAGGGCTAGGTGCGCCCCTCGGATAGCGATGGTGTCTGACGTTGCATTCGTGATTCCACCCTCGGCGACCGCCTGCAAGTTGTCTATCAAAGCATTGCGTCCCTGCTGAATTCCGCCGCCTACCACGGCGCGGCGGTCGTCAGTGGTGCAGTTGTCAGGCAGCATCTTGGTTATCGCGGGCCAGTCCCGGGCAACGTAGAACGCCTGCAGGCGTTCATAGACGCTCGTTGCCGCATTTTCCACTCGCGGCGGTGCTGGACGGCCTAGGTCTTCAAACCGCGCCAACGCGGCGTCGAGGTCTGCCTCGTCGAATACCTCGCAGCGGCTGAACAAATCGCCATCAGCCGTAAAGAGCATGACCTCCCGCCACTCGGCGTCGAAGCCGTCGCGGGACGTCCCACACCCTTTATGAGTGACAACCACTCCGAGGTCACTCAGGCGATACACGGCCTCGACGTAGTAATGGATGTCTTGGTCGAGATCCCATCCGGCACGTAGGTATTCGAGCATGTCACCGGGCGCGAAAGCCGCTCCGCGGCGGTGATCTATATTTTTGAAATCGCCGGTTAGAGGCGGGAGTTCACGTCGGTTGATCGCGACGTAAGCCCCGGACATGGCAGCCCACATGCGTGCATGGGGTGCCGCTTCGCCGGCGAGGTATCGTGCCTCGAGCTCCTCGATGGCGGCATCGAAGTCGTCTGGGTCGTATGCAACGCGTGCCAATATCTGTTCTTCGGCGGAGGTCTCGACGATAACGAGCGTCTCGATGCTGAATCCGCCAGATGGGTGGTCTTCGCCCGAGATACGCGTCCGGCACAGGACAAGTCGTTCGCCTCGAGTGGCGATGACCTCCGCCGTACTTGTCGTCACCCCAATCTCGGCGAAGGCCCGCATATTCGCGATTTCGACGTCACGACCGTGTCGGATCTCGGCGCTGACGACCCGTCGATGGTCGTCGACAGCCGTGTCCGCGGTTAGTAGCTCCGCCATAGCGGCCCAGTCGCGTGCGGCGAAGTACGTTCGGAAGCGCTCGTACGCTTGGCTTGCCGCGTTCTCGAGTTGTGGTGCCGCTCGACTGAGCTTTGTGAATTTTTTGATCGCGATGTCGAGCTCTGTCTCTTCGAACACCTCCGCGCGACTAATCATTCTGTCGTCGACCGTCATAAGGTTGACGCCGCGCCATTCCGCAGCGAAACCGACATGCGAGGTTGCATGTCCCGCCCACGTGAAAACGGCGCCGAGGTCGTTAATCCGATGTAATGCTTCGACGTAGACGTCGAGTTGTTGGTCGAGATCCCATCCCGCACGGAGGTAATCGGCACCCTCGCCTGGCGCAAACGCTGCCCCCCGCCGGTGGTCGATACTCACCGCATCCGATGTGGCCTCCGCCAGTTCGCGCCGATTGTGGGCAGCGAAAGCACCTGTGATCACCGACCACGTGCGGGCGTACGCGGCCCCTTCACCGGCAATAAAGCGCACGTCGAGTTCGGCGAGGGCGGCGTCGAAGTCTTCGAGGTCGAATACCACGACCGCCCTGACGTGCTCGTCGGCATCGACTTCGACGACGTTAAGGGCATCGTTCTGAATCGTGTCGGGATCCCTGCCTGAAAAGCGAATCCGCATAAGGGCAAGGCGCGCGCCGCGCGTGGCCACGGCGCCCAATATTGTCATCGTTGCGAAGCCGACGTCAGCGATCGCCCGCATTTCTTTGATCGCGGCATCGCGCCCATGTCGGATCCCGGCGTTCACCACCCGCCGGCGATCGTCGATGGAATAGCTGTCGGCCGCTGCTGCCGCCAGGGCGTCCCAGTCACGAGCTGCGAAATACGAATAGACGCGTTCGTAAGCTTCGGTTGCCGCGTTTTCCAAATGCGATGCCGGGCGGCTGAGCTGCTCGAACTTCGCGATCGCAGTTTGCAAGTCCGCTTCATAGAATAATTCGCAGCGGTTGACCATCCGCCCTTCGAGGGTCAGCAAAGCGATCTCGTGCCACTCACCGTCCAAACCTGCGTTCGAATTTCCATACGCCACGTAGGAGACCACCGCCCCCAGGTCATTCAATCGATGTACGCCGCTGACGTATGTGGTGATGTCTTGGCCGATGTCCAACCCGGCGCGAATGTATGCGGGCAGCTCGCCCGGTGCGAACGCTGCCACGTTTCGATGGTCAATCGTCGCGCAGTCGGGGGGCAGGGCGGGGAACTCGTGCCGGCTCATCGAGGCAAAGGTTCCGGTGACGATCTGCCACGTGGTCGCATATGGTGCACCTTCGCCCGCGAGGTAACGGGCATCGAGCTGCGCGATGGCGGCACCGATGTCTTCGACGTCGTATGTGAAGACGTTCGCGATCCGATCGTTGCCGTCGATCTCGACGACGTTCAGCGCGTCATTTTGAATCGCCTCGGGGTCCCGGCCGGCGGCGCGAACACGCGCCAGGACGAGACGCTCCCCGCGGATCGCCATGGCGCTGACCATCGAGATTGTGAAGCCGACGTCAGCCGCCGCCTGCAAGTCTCTGACCACATCGTCTCGACTAAGTTGTGTCTCGGCACTCACGACCCGCCGGTGATCTATGCCGACATAGTCGTCGGCCACGGTGTCAGCCAGGCCGTCCCAGTCGCGCGCCGCGAAGTGTGACCACTCGTTCTCAAATACGCGCGATGCCGTATTTTCCAATCGCCGCGGAATCGGGTGCTCCGCCTCGAATCGGGCTTCGAGTTCGGCGAGTGCGGCGTCGATATCTTCGACGTCGAAAGACACTTGGAGCGCGATTCGCCCCTCCACGTCGAGGCCGATCAAATGAAGCAGCTCGTCTTCGGGCGCCCCAGGACTCACATCTGCTGCGCCAAGCAGCGTGCGGACAAGAGCCAGGCGATCGCCTCGCACACCGATAACCACACGCCGGCATCGCACTAGGCCCGTGGCGAGGAAGCGCTTCGCCTCAGTTGCCCACTCGCTGGGCGAAAGGTTGATCCGCGACAAGCCCACTATTTTTCGGCGGCTTTCGACGGCGATATTGGGTGCGAATACTTCCTCTAGTTCGTTCCAGGCTTCGCGGGCGGCGGTTTCATCCAGGCGGCAAATCGCACGCACGCACGCGTTGTCCAACTTGACGGGCGGTGCTTCGGGTTGGTCGGCAGCGGGCGGTGGTTCGGCTCCGAGAACGCGACGCGCCTTCTCGGCAAGCGCCGCAGCACCTTTCCGCTCGTACAACTCGGCGGCCCGCTCCGCGGCGGCCCGCGCACCCACGATGTCACCGGCCGCACCCAAAACCGTTGCCAACGAAAGACATGCATCGCCGTGATCCACCAGCGCGTCGGTGCGCTCAGCGAGGCCGACGGCTTCCTCGGCGACCCGCCGAGCCTCGTCGTGATCACCGCGCCGCGACAGCAGCCGCGCCCGAAGCGTGCGCCAGGCGATCGACGCCTTCAGGGCGTGACCGGCGAGACGTTCACTCTCGGTAGATAATTCATCCGCCTCGGCGTCTCGGTCGAGCGCCAGACAGGCGCGGCCCAGCAATGCGGCGGTCTCTGCGGTGTCGGCGTCGAGACCCATGCGACGAAACCCGTTGTAGGCCTTGCGTAAGTGCGGCTCGGCCGCCGCAGGCTCGTCGACCACCAGCTCCACGATCCCGGCGAACTGCTCGACCTCCATAAGGGAATGGCGCAGTCCGAGCTCGGTGGCCGTGCGTCGGGCCGAGTCGATCATCCGTCGCGCCGCAGCTCCCCGTCCGCGGAAGGCCTCCAACACAGCTTGGCACCGCGTCGACGTAGCCTCGACCGCCGGTGAGTCGGTGGTGATCCGGAGCAGCCGTACGACGTCGAGGCATCGCCCGCCTGCGCGCGGAACGGGATTCGGGCCCCACAGCGCCGCAAGCGGCGCGTTCGCGAGCACCGCGTTGACCCGGCGGTGTTCACGGGCGCGCCGCGCCGCTGAAAGAGCGTCGTCCAGAGCGATTTCGCCGTCGCCGATTCTTCCCAGCCGTGCCAGGCATCCGGCACGCACGGTGTGCGCCATAGCTTCTCCGGCGGCGTCGCCGAGTTGCGCCAGCTCTTCGGCGGCCGAGCCGACCGCGGCCGCGACGTCGTCCAATCGTTCCGGGTGGATCAGCATCGAGAGTTGGCCATCGAAGCAAGTCGCCCACGCCGCTAGTTGCCTTGAATCGGTGCTGGCGCTTTGCAATTGAGACACGGCACTCCCCGCCGAAGCCACGTCGCCCGCGGCCAGCAGGGCTTCACAACGCGCTATCAACAACTCGGCCGTCTGGTCGTCGCGGTCGGGCAGCTCCTCGTCGATCTCTTCCAGTGCGTGCAGGGCCCGGTCGTAGAGGTCCGCGGCACCTTCGTAGGCGAGCCGTGCCATCGCCTGGTCCGCGGCGCGCCGGCAGTATTCGACCGCCTTCGCCGCGTTTCCAGCCCACGCACATTCGAAGTAGTGGTACGCCAATTCGGCCAGCAGCTCGTCGTCGGCGCCGGGCTCGTTTTCCAACGTCGTGGCGATGCGCTGGTGCAGCCGCATGCGCCGCACGGACGGCAGCTCGGCCAGCAGCGACTGTCGGACGATCGCATGGTTGAACCGGTAGCGACCGCCGGGCTCTTCGATGACGATGCCGGCCTTGCATGCCTCGTCGAACGCGTCGACCAGGTCGTCCTCTAACACGCGTTCCACCAGGTCCAAGGCGAACCGGCTGCCGACGACTGCGGCTGCGGCAAGCGCCTTGTTCGCCTCCGCTGGAAGCCGTGACAGGCGGCGGCTCACCGCCTCGCGCACCCCCTGCGGCAGGGTGCTCTGGTCCCAGCGACCACCGCTTTCATCCACGTGGCGCAGGGCCTCGATGAGGAAGAACGGATTGCCGCCGGTGACCGACGCCAATGCCCGGGCGAGCTCTTCGTCGTTGTAGCCCGCCTCGGCGACGTAGGCGGTCACGTCGTCCTCGTGAAGACCGCTGAGGCTGAGTCGGTCGGCCGTGCCGTCGCGGTGGAGGTCGGCGAGCATCGCCGCCAGGGGGTGGGAGCGGTCGAGGTCCGTGCTGCGGTACGTCCCGATGATCTGCATGCGGGCGTGTTCGCCGAAGCGCAAGAGATGTCGTAACAGCAGCAGCGTGGGCTTGGCCGCCCAGTGCAGGTCGTCGAGGATCAGGACGACCGGCGCGCTCGCCGATGCCGTTGCCAACAGCGCGACGACGGCGTCGAAAAGTGCGTAACGTTCGGTGTCCGGGTCGGCGCGCGTCGGCGCCGCCAGGTCGGGGAGCAGGTCGGCCAGGCCGGGCACCAGTGTGAGGAGTGCTTCCACGCCCCGAAGCCCACGAAGCCCACCCGCGCCGAGGCACGGGACCAGTGAACGCAGCGCTTCCGCGAACGGTTGGTAGGGCGCACCGAGGTCCTCGTCGCACCGGCCGTAAATGACGAGGGCGCCCTGGTCAAAAGCCTGTCGTGACCATTCGCCGGCCAGACGGGTCTTACCGACACCTGGTTCGCCCGCGATCAGCATTGCCTTGGTGCCCCCGGCGAGCGCGGTCTGCCACGCCGACGACAGTCGATCAAGCTCGTGCCCGCGCCCAACGAACGGCCCCGGGCCGGCCAGCACGGGGGGCAGGCTCGGGCGTTCTAGAGCCACCTCGGTCGAATCCGCGGGATGGCCGAGCGGGGCGGTCTGCAGCTGGAGTTCGAAAACATGCTCCGGACGCGCGAGATTACGCAGTTGGCGCGTGCCCAGGTCGGCGAGCACCACGTCTTCGGACAGCGAGTCGATGACGAGTTCGGCGGTAGCACCCGAGCACAGAATCTGGCCACCGGTAGCCAGCGACCGGAGGCGGGCGGCGCGGTTGACCGCGCGCCCGAAGTAGTCGCCGTCGCGGAGTTCGACCTCCCCGGTGTGCAAAGCCACGCGGATACGCATGGGCTCCCGCAGGACCCAGGGCTCGTGAGCGATCGCATCTTGGAGTTCGATCGCGGCGGCGGCGGCCGCCGACGGTCGCTCGAAAACCGAGAAGGTGGCGTCGCCCTCGCCCCGCGTCTTGATCAATCGCCCTCCGCGTGACGTCACGACCTGCTCGACGAGTTCGTCGTGTCGTGCCAGCGCCACCGCCATGGCTCCGGCGTCTGCCTCCCATGCGGCCGTCGACCCTTCGATGTCGGTCAGCAGGAACGTCACGGCGCGTGTCACCGACGAGAGTTGTTGTGCGGCGGGCATTTCCAGCGCAGAATCCTGCGCCACGATCGCGGCCTCCAGCCGGCGAAGGTCCGGTCCCGGGTCAACCCCCAGTTCGTCGGCGAGCAGCGCACGCGCACGCTGGTACGCGCCGAGTGCCTCGCCCTGCCTGCCGGCGCGGTAGAGCGCGAGCATCAGCTGGCCCCAACGCCGCTCGCGCAGCGGCGCGTCGGCCACTGCCGCCTCCAGCTCGCCAATGATCTCCGCCGCCCGGCCCGTCGCGAGCAGCGCATCGGCCCGATCCTCCACCAGCGCGGCGTGGCTTTCGATCCACCGCGTTTTCTCGGAGGTTCCGCGCCGGCCGTCGGGCAGCTCGGGGATTCCGCGCCACAGGGCGAGCGCCTCCTCGAAGCGCGCCACCGCCTGGCTGGTGTCGCCGGCCGCCGCGGCGTCGCGTCCCAGTCGGGCGGCCGATTTGTACCGCGCGGCATCAACCTGGGTCTCGGCCAAGGTCCAGCCCGCGCCCGCCGTCAGAACGAAGCCGTCGCCCAGGGTGCGTCGTAACGAGGAGATGTGGGTTTGCAGGGCCTTGGCTGCGGTGCGTGGTGGATCCTCGCCCCAGAGGAGCTCGACGAGCGTGTCGGCCGCCACAACCGAACCGCCGTGCAGCCCGAGCATGGAAAGGATCGCGCGGGGTTTGGCGCCCGGGATCGTGACGGGCACCCCGCCTAGCCGGACCCGGAGAGGTCCCAAAACCCCCAGTTCCACCGATGGAAGCGTACTCACATCAGACATCGTCGGTGGGGGGATTCAATGCATGGTCAAGATCGAGTAAAGCCCCCGCGTCCAGCCGCGATGCCACCGCCATCCGAGTGGGGGTGAACGGTGCGGAACGAGCGTGAACGGTTAGGTTTGTATCCATGGTCAACGAAGGGGGTGGATCGGCGTTCACCTGGCAGGGCCGGCGTGAGCTGGTGAGCCAGATTCATGAGCAACTCGACGAGCTGGTCGAAGCCCGCGACCAGATGGAACAACTGGTGCGGGTCATCAGCGAGATCGGTTCTGATCTGGATCTGGACGTGACGTTGCACCGGATCGTCAAGGGGGCGATGGAGCTGACCGGCTCCCCTTACGCAGCCCTGGGCATCCGCGCCGCCGACGGCGCCCTGGCGACCTTCGTCCGTGCGGGAATCGATGCCGACGCGGCGCGACGGCTCGGCGATCTGCCGGTGGGTGAGGGTCTCCGCCTCGAAGACGTGAGTGCTCATCCGCAGGCCGCCAAGCTGCAGTCCCATGATCCGCCATTGCGGGCCCTCCTCGGATTACCGATCACCGTGCGGGGCGCGGACTTTGGCAGCCTCTACCTCGCCGATGACCGGACCGGCCGAGTGTTCTCCGACTCCCAGGCGGCCGCGGTGCGGGCCTTGGCGACGGCCGCCGCAGCCGCCATCGACAACGCGCGCCTGTTCGAGCGAGAACGTGAAACGGCCAGATGGACGAAGGCCAGCCGCGAGATCACCACCGCGCTGCTGTCGGGTGACCCCCAGACCGGGCCGTTGCAGCTCATCGTGAACCGAGCGCTGGAGTTGGCCGGCGCCGAACAGGCGATCTTGCTGGTTCCGAAGGAGCCCGATCTGCCCGCCGACGAGGTCGACACCCTTGTGGTGGCCGCCACGGCGGGGCGGTACTCCTCGGAGGTGATCGGTCGCCAGGTGCCGATGGACGGCTCCACCACGGGCGGTGTCGCGCGGCGCGGCCTACCGCTGATCACCGAATCCTTTCAATATCCGATCGAGGGTTTCACCGACGTCGGTGAACGCTCGGCTATCGTCATGCCGCTGATCGCGGACGGCGCGGTGCTCGGCGTCATCGCCGTCGCCCGCGATCCCCGGCAGTCGCCGTTCGGCAACGATTACCTGGAGCTCGTCAGCGACTTCGCCCGGCACGCGGCTATCGCCCTGGCGTTGGCGGCGGGCCGCGAACACGCGCTCAACCAGGAACTCGCCCAGGCGGACAGCGTCGACGACGCGGTGAATGCCGCCGCCGAGGAATTGCGCCGACTGTGGCGGGCTCGCCGCGTGCTGGCCGTCACCTTTCCGACCCAGAGTTCCTCCACCGGAACCGCTTATGGCGCACCGCGAGTCGTCTCGGTCGGCGAGCCCGCGCATTGGGGCGAACTGCCGTCTCATACCCAACAGATGCTCAGCGCGTTGCGCGACGGTGACTTGCTCACCGCCAGCACGGGGGAAGCCGGGACGGCCGGCATCGCACTGCAGCACCCAGAGGGTGTGCTCGTCGTCTGGATCGATCTGGCCGAGCGGCGCCCGTTCACCCTCGAGGATCAGACCTTGCTCACGGTGCTGGCAGGCCGTCTCGGTCAGGGGCTGCAGCGGGTCCATCAGGTGGACCAGCAGCGCGAAACGGCTTTGGCGCTGCAACACGCGATCCTCGGCCCCGCCGATCTACCGCACGGGTTCACCGTCCGCTATCAGGCCGCCAGCCGGCCCCTGCAGGTGGGCGGTGACTGGTACGACGTCGTCGACCTGGAGGACGGTCGCATCGCAATGGTCGTCGGCGACTGTGTGGGGCATGGCCTCGCCGCCGCCACCGTGATGGGTCAGGTGCGCAGCGCCTGCCGCGCGTTGCTGTTCGAGAACCCCAGCCCCGGCGCCGCTCTCGCCGGGATGGATCGCTTCGCCGCGCGTCTACCCGGCGCCCAGTGCACCACCGCGGTCTGCGTGGTGCTCAACCCCGAGACCGGTGAGCTGGTGTATTCCAGCGCCGGACACCCTCCGCCCATCCTGGTCCTCGCGGACGGCACCACCCAGATCCTCGATGATGGTCACACCATCGCGCTGGGAGTACGAGCCGACTGGCCGCGCCCCGAGGCCGGGGTGACCATGCCGGCGCGTGCGACCCTGTTGCTCTACACCGACGGGCTGGTCGAACGCCGCCGCACCGCATTGGCGCAGGGCATCTCGCGCGCCGCCGGCCTAGTGCAGGAAGGCCGCGCGTCCACGCTCGATGACTTGGCGAACGACATCATGTCCGCCCTGGCCCCCGACGGTGGCTACCAGGACGACGTCGTCCTCCTGCTCTATCGGCATCCCGCGCCGCTGGAGCTGACGTTCCCCGCCGATGTCAGCCACCTGGCCCCGGCCCGAACCGCGTTGCGCACCTGGTTGACGCGGACCCGGCTGGACCCGGAACAGGCGATGAACGTGCTCGTCGCCGCCGGGGAAGCCGTCGCCAACGCCATCGAACACGGTCACCGCGACAAGCCGGAAGGCACGATCAGCCTGGGCGCGACCGCACTGGTCGACCAGGTGCGGTTGACCATCACCGACACCGGCTCGTGGAAGGTTCCGCAACCGGCAAGCTTTCCCCATCGGGGCCGGGGAATCGCTCTCATGCGAGGGCTCATGCACGACGTCACCATCAGCCCCGACGCCGCCGGAACCACGGTCCACCTATCCGCGAGGATCACATGATGCCCACGTCGCTCACCCTCGACACCACGCGCCGCGACGACGGGAAACTGATGCTGGTCGCTGCGGGGGAGATCGACCTGAGCAACATCGACGCCTTCGTCCAGGCCCTTACCAGCGCCAGCGGCGAGTCCCCTGGCGGGCCGCTCACTGTGGACCTCAGTGACGTCGAGTACCTCGACAGCGCCGCCATCAACGCCCTGTTCACGCACGCCAACCACATTGACCTGATCGCCCACCCGATCCTGATGCCGATCCTCACCATCAGCGGCCTCACCGAGCTGGTTGCCGTCGAGCCCGCGTCGCCGACATCGCAAAACTGACGAATTTCCTCACTCGGCGTCAGGGATTCTCGGCGATCCAGGTGCTGGTGAAGCGCTGCAGCGCAGGGATGCTCTTGGTCAGGTCGGCTTCCATCGACTTCTCGAATTTGCGGCCCACTAATGGAATTTTGACCGCAACCTCCACGGTGAAGCGCAGTTGCGCTCCGTTGCCCGCGGGCGCCATCCACGCTTCCGCCCGGCCCGCTCCAATGCCGCCAGAACTCACGACGCTGATTTGTCCACGGACCTCGCCGTCGCCGGCTGGTCGCCATGTCTCGCTGTGGACGATCTTGAGCTCGCCGGGGACGGCTCTGGCGATGAGCGTGGGCATTACCTGGCGGGACACGTGCTGGGTGGCGCGAACTGTCACCGTCCCGTCGGCGTCGACGACCAGCGAATCCAACGTCGTGGGAGCGTTGCTGGCTTTGAGGCGGGCCAGCCAGTAGTCCTCGCGGCCGAACGTCGTATGGATCTGCTCAACGCTGGCGGGCGATTCGATCAGGATGTCGAAGGAACGCGACATGGCGACATTCTTCCAAGGGCCATGTTTCGAACGTACGTGCGATGGTTATCCCTCGTCGCGGAGGTGAGAGACATGACAGACAACCGACAGACGCCAGGCGAAAACCCCGAAAAGGACACGTCCGAGTGGGTGACCGGCGACGAGCCGATGACCGGCCCGCAGCGCAGTTACGTGCACACCTTGGCTCAGGAAGCAGGCCGCGACGTTCCCGACGATTTGACGAAGGCGCAAGCGTCGGAGCTCATCGATCAGCTGCAGCAACAAACCGGACGCGGCACCTGACTAGCCGGCGGGCCGGCTGCGGATGGTCGACGTCGTCGGCGGCCGGGTCGCTTTGCGGCGGAGGTCGCCGAACCTGACGCTGACACGCTGAAAGCCCTTGACCCGCTCGGCTTTTGCCTTCTTGGTGTAGGTCTTGCGGTCGGCCGGTGTGAGTTCCGCGTCATCGGTGAAGGGAGTGAGCAAGGCACGCGGGTAAAGCCCTTCCACCAGAACGACATTGATCTCGGCGCAGATGACCAACGTGGACGAGACCAGGAAGAGGAAGGCCAGTAATCCCAGCACCAATGCGAACACGCTGTTGGTAGCGCTGGCCGTCTTCACCGTGTGCCGAATGTATCCCGCACCGCCCCACTGCAGTACCTGCCAGATCACGGCTGCCGCAAGCGCTCCCGGCAACACTTGGCGATAGGTGAGGTCTCGCGCGGTGGTCACTCGGAATGCCACCAAGCAGATCAAGGCGTTGATCACCACGGCGACCAGCGCGACGCCGATCTTTCCGAAAATACCGAGCGCCCCGGTGGCCTGGCCGGCGGCGGACAGGGCGGTGGCGGCCAAGGCCGCGGAGCCGAGGACCAACAGCAACATCAAGCTGCGCAGGCGTGAACGGATCGGGTCGGGACGCTTGTTCCTCGGGACGGCCCATACCGAGTCCATCGCGTTCTGCACCGCCTGGCCGACCCCCAGACCGCCGTAAAGGGCGCCAAGGACGCCGACGACCACCGCCACGGTTCCTCCGCTGAGCCCGGCGGGCTCATGTAGCTGGCTGCCGATGACGGGGAATTGGCTCAAGGTGCTGTGCAGCACCTGCTGCTGCAAGTCCGGTCGTCCGGCCAGGATCACCCCGAGGCCCGTCGTCAACAGCAGCAACAGCGGGAACAGCGACACGAACCCGTAGTAGGTGATCAGCGCGGACAGGTAACCGCCTTGATCGTCGAGGTATTTGTAAATCACGCCGATCACCACGCCCGCCGCGCGGTTTCGGCGCTGCAGCCTGTCCAGCCAGCCGACCATCTCGCGCTCACTTCGTTTCTACGGAAGCGGATACCCCCCCCGACGGGATTACCAGGTGATACCCGCATCCGGCGACGACCAATCGCGGGCCGCTCGGTGGTGGGATTCCCATGCCAGGATGGAATGATGGTCGAGGACACTATGCTGCCGGAGCGCGAATTCAATGAGCGCAATATCGAGGAATTCCGTCGCAACGGGGGCAAGGTGGGTGGACAGTTCGAGGGCTTCCCGTTGCTGCTGACCTCGACCGGTGCGCGCAGCGGCGAGCAGCGGGTGAATCCCGTCGCCTACTTCGACGTCGACGGCAAGATCTATGTCGTCGGATCCGCCGCGGGACGGGACAACAACCCGGCATGGGTGCACAACATCCGCGCGAACCCCCGGGTGACGGTGGAGATCGGCTCACAGGCCCCCAAGCCGGCGACCGTGCGCGAATTGCCCCGCGGTGAACGGGATTCCATCTACCGGATCGTCGTCGAGCGGGCGCCGGGTTTCGGCGAGTACCAGGAGCGCACCGACCGGGTCATCCCGGTCTTCGAACTGGTCACCGAATAACGGCACCGCCGACGGGTTGCGTGTCGCAAAATTGATGTGCACCGCGCTGGCCGGGAGGAGGCCGACATGACGATCAAGCAGTCGTTGCGGGGCTGGGCATTCGGCGCCTTCGCGCTCGCTTTGGCGATGATTCCGGCAATCGCGATTTCGGCGCCGGCGATAGCCCGGGCCGACCCCAATTGCGCTGTGGGGTTTGTGTGGAGTGTGGACTTGCATCAATGCGTGCCCTTGGTGCCCGCCGTGAATGGTCCGGGCGGCCCCGCTGGCCCCGGCGGCCCGGGTGGACCGGGCGGACCGGCTGGACCGGCTAGACCGGCTGGACCGATAGGCCCCGGTCCGAGTTAGGGCTCGCTAGCCCGACGCCCGGACCGCACGGCCACCTGGCGTGAAGCGCTCGGGAACTTAACGCCCCTCGCGGTCGTTATAGTGGCTAAGTATCGCTTTCACTTTGAGGGGACCAGGCGCATGCCACGCACAGACGACGACACTTGGGATTTGGCGACCAGCGTGGGCGCGACGGCCACGATGGTCGCCGCGGCCCGAGCGATCGCGACCAAGGCCGACAACCCGCTGATCGAGGACCGGTTCGCCGAACCGCTGGTTCGCGCCGTCGGCGTGGACTTCTTCACGCGATGGATCGACGGCGATGTTGTCGCCGCCGACGTCGACGATCACGAATCCGGTTGGAAACTCGAGCACATGCCCGTGGCGATGGCCGCCCGGACCCGGTTCTTCGACACCTTCTTTCACAGCGCGGCGCAGGCCGGGATCCGTCAGGCGGTGATCCTGGCGTCCGGCCTTGACGCGCGCGCCTACCGGTTGGCCTGGCCCGCCGACATGACGGTGTTCGAAATCGACCAGCCGGAGGTGATCGAGTTCAAGACCACCACCCTGGCGAAGCTCGGCGCCGCCCCTCAGGCGGACCTGCGTACGGTCGCCATCGATTTGCGGCGTGACTGGCCGAAAGCGTTGGTGGATGCCGGTTTTGACAAGAGCCGTCCGACCGCGTGGATCGCGGAAGGCCTTTTCGGGTACCTGCCGCCAGAGGCCCAGGACCGCTTGCTGGACAACATCTCCGCGCTGAGCGCCCCGGGTAGCAGGCTGGCGGTCGAAGCCATCCCGGACCGGCCACGGCAGGACGTCGAGAAAGCGCGGGAAATGATGCGCAGGGCCACCGCCAAATGGCGCGACCACGGCTTCGAGCTGGACTGGGAGGAGCTGGGTTTCGAGGGTGAACGCAACGACGTCGCCGACTATTTGCAGAACTTGGGGTGGCAGACGGTGGGCACGCAGATGAGTGAGCTGCTGGCTGGCAGTGGGCTGGCGGCGATTCCGCAGACGAACGACTCGGTGTCCGTCGCCGACACCATTTACTACAGCTCGGTGCTGAGCGAATGACGGCACCGAGTCGACGAGGACTCAACGACGCGGTCACGCGGCTATGGAGCTTTTTGGCGCCGGCCTACGATCTGCCATTCCTGCAGCAGTGGGTTTACCGCCCGCCCCACGATGAGGTGATTGCGCAGTTGCGCGCTCACCATGCCCGCAAGATTGCAGATATTGCCTGCGGCACTGGCATTCTCAGCGATCGGATCGCCCGCGAACTGCAGCCCGATGAGATCTACGGTGTCGACATGTCCGACGGCATGCTCGCCCAGGCGCGTGCCAGAACCGGCCGGGTGCAGTGGCTGCGCGGCCCAGCTGAGCAATTGCCATTCGGCGACGGTGCGCTCGACGCGGTGGTGACCACGTCGGCGTTCCACTTCTTCGACCAGCCGGCGGCACTGCGCGAATTCCACCGCGTGCTTGCCCCGGGCGGGTTGGTGGCCGTCGCGGCCCTCAGCACGCGGCAACCGCGGCTGCAGGCATCGTCGGCCAATAGGTGGAAACCGCAACACAATGCGTCGCCGGCGGAGATGAAGGCGTTGTTCGAAGGCGCCGGATTCGTCATCAGCGACCAGCACCGCATCCCGCGACCGGCCTGGACCCGGATCATCTCCGACCTGATCACCGTCGGCACCAAGAGCTGAGCGATCGTCAGGCGGCCAGCCTGCTCATGACGTGTCGTTCCGGCCGCGAGAAATGCCCGCAGCCAACGCCGTACACGACGCGGGAGGGTCGATAACCGGGGACCGGCCGGGCGACGACGCATTGCCGAGCGAAACGCTCCTGCCCGCGTGCAGCCGTCCGTTCAATGAAGTCGGTGGCGATCCACCCGGCACCGAATACCGCCGACGCGACACCGAACTGGAGCGGCGAGCCGGCTGCCAGGGCGACCAATGCGCAGATGCCCGACACCACGGCAACAGCCAGTGTGCCGGCGTAAAGGAGGGTCAGGCGAGGTTCTCGCGCTTGCCGTGGCATTGCGGGCTTGAAGTCGGCCGTGCTCATCGCGCCTCTTCTCCAGTCGTTTACTCAAGCGTGCGGAAACGCAACTGTGACCCCGATGTTTCGCTACCGAGACCCGTCAAACGAGGGCCATACGGCATCTATGACATGGCGTACGGCCCCCGCCAAGAGGCCAAAAGTCCCACCAGGCAAGGCTCGCGACGGCTGGCTAGCTGTGGCCGCCGGTTAAACGGTTGAGCCGCAGGGTGATCCGCTGATGTGAGAGCTATCGCGTGACCGCACAACGCCCGCCTGGCCGAGTGGCGAAGCGGGCGTTGTGATTACGCTGTTTACAGCGGAATCCAGACTCCGAAGAACCAGAAGCCCCACTGATTGAATCCGGGGTTCCACACGGGAGTCTCCTGGTAGCCCCAGTAGTTGATCGGGCCATATCGCCACTGCCCACCGGGCGGGGGGAGCGGCCGGTCCCACGCAGGTCGCGGCGGCTCGCCCGGCCCCCAAGGTGCCGGCCCGTCACCCCACGGGGCGCCGCGGAAGTAGCCGCGCTGCGGGTCTCCGTGCCAGGACCCGCCCGGGTGATCGGGGCCGCCAGGCCCGCCGGGCCCACCCGGACTTCCCGGGTGATCGGGCCCAACGGGTCCACCGGGAGGTCCACCTGGGTGATCGGGGCCGCCCGGGCCGCCGGGCCCACCGTGGGGTGCGCCCGGATCGCCGGGTGCGTTCGGCGGATGTATACCGCCGGGAGCCGGTCCACCATGATTGCCGGACGGACCGGGTGCTGGCGCTGAAGGAGCGGCGTTGGCGGCACCCGCACCCGTGCCGAACGCTGCGGCGCCCAGAGCGCCGGCGACGGCTATACCCCCAAGTATTTGCTTGAATTTCATAGTCCTTCACCTGTCTGGCTACTGATGAATTCCTCGGAATCCCCCTTACGCAGACCGACCCTAGATAGCTTGCCTATGCATTGGCTGTGTGCGGCCCAGGCGCAACTTCTGCGGCGTGCCGACCTGCGTGTTGACATGGCGGAAGGAGGACCGGCAGGGTTGCGGGAACCGCGAAACATAAGCCACTCGACCCGCCGCAACGTGTCGTAGCAGGCGTTTATGTGTCGTGAACCGACGCCGCCCTGGCGGAGCCACCTTCAGGCGACCCAACGAGGACAAGAGGCCTCAAACCCTTTGGCAAGGCTATGTTTCCTAGTTCAGCGGGCTATTCATGTATATCGTTGCCGCCGTGTCGAGTCCGTCGCATCCGCATCAGTCCGAACCCCATATGGGTTCGGTGTCATCGAAATTGAATTGGCTGCGCGCCGGAGTGCTGGGCGCCAACGATGGAATCGTCTCGACGGCGGGCATCGTGGTGGGAGTCGCGGCGGCGACGGTGGAACGCGCCCCGGTATTGACGGCCGGCACCGCCGGGCTTGTCGCCGGAGCGGTATCGATGGCGCTGGGCGAATACGTGTCGGTCAGCACCCAGCGTGACACCGAGAAGGCGCTGTTGCATAAGGAGCGGCAAGAGCTGCGTGACGATCCGGCCGCCGAGTTGGACGAGCTTGCCGCCCTGTATGAAGCCAAAGGCCTGAACCCCGCGACCGCCCGCACCGTGGCCGAGGAGCTCACCGATCACAATCCGCTCCTCGCTCACGCCGAAGTCGAACTCGGTATCAATCCCGAGGAGCTGACGAACCCGTGGCAGGCCGCCTCGTCCTCGGCGCTGTCGTTCGCCGTCGGCGCCCTCCTGCCATTGGTCGCGATATTGGCGCCGCCCGCCACGTGGCGAATCCCGGTCACCGTGGCCGCGGTACTCGCCGCGCTGGTGCTCACCGGGGCGGTATCGGCCGGTTTGGGTGGGGCGCCCAGGGGCCGGGCAGTCCTCCGCAATGTCATCGGGGGCGGTCTCGCATTGTCGATCACCTACGTGATCGGCCACCTGGTCGGTGCGGCGATCGCCTAAGGCGCCAATGCGCTTGCTCGGCTGGCGAATTGACCTGCGACAGGTCGGCCCAGGGGGACGGGAACCCAAACAGTAATATCAACTGTTGCCATCCTCACAAGGGGGATCCCGACTCTGGGCGGAGCGTCGCGCATTGACCGAAACGAATCTCGTGCCGAATGACGTCGATTCAGCGTCGCAGACGCCGTACTTTCTGCGCGACGAAAGCCGTTTCGTGCCAAATCCGATCGCGCGCGGCGGGTGGGGTCCCTCGCTCAGCGGGCACGTGGTCGGCGGACTGCTGGGCTGGGCCGTCGAACACGCGGTCGACGACCCGCAACTGCAACCCGCCCGGCTGACCGTCGACCTTCCCGCACCGGTCGCGCTCGACCCCATCGAGGTGCAGACCACCGTGCACCACGATCGTCGGCGGCTGCGCCTCGCCGAGGCCGTCCTCAGCCAACGTGGCGTCCCCGTCGCGCGGGGGAGCGCCTTGTTTCTGCGGCGGGGTCCGCAGCCAGAGGGGCACGTGTGGTCGCCGAATCTGCAGATGCCGCCGCTGCCCATCGAGGACGGCGCCCAACCCACACTCTTCATGCGCACCTACGGCTGGGGCACCGAACTGCAGAATCGCGATCCCGAATGGGCCGATACCTCCGGCCAGAAATACACCTGGCTGTATGAGACGCGCTCGCTCATCGACAGTGAACCGCTCAGCCCCTTCACCCGCGCCGCCATGGCGGCCGATATCACCGCCTCCCTTGCCAATTGGGGCACGAACGGATTGCAATTCATCAACGCCGACTACACGCTCACGTTGAGCCGGCTGCCAGACGGACCCCACATCGGCATGGCCTCGCTGACGCACTACAGCCATGAGGGCGTGGCCACCGGGTCTGCCGTGCTCGTCGACCGCAAGGGGCCCATCGGCAGTGGTGTGTCGGTCGCAATCGCCCACTCCGGATTCCGCCCGACGCAGGTCAATCCGACGAACGGATGAGCAGCGGAAACGACGCCACCTACTGGACGCTGATCGCCGACGCGGCGCAGGCGGCCTCGACGCGACCGCTGCTCGCCGACGCCCGGGGGCGCAGCCTGACCACCCGTGAGTTCCACGATGCCGCGTGCGTGACCGCCGCGGCGTTCACCGAACGTGGGATACACGCGGGAACCGTGGTGTCCTGGCAGCTGCCGACCACCCTCGAGACCATGGTCGTCATGGCGGCGCTGGCCCGGCTCGGCGCGGTGCAAAATCCCATCATCCCGATACTGCGCGAGCACGAGGTCGGCTTCATCACCGAGCAACTCTCTTCGGAATTCCTTGTCGTGCCCGAGATTTGGCGCGGGTTCGATCACGGTGCGCTGGCACGCAGCCTGGCCGCGACCCGGGGCTTCGAGGTCATCACCGTTGACCTGACAACGCCGCCGGACGACGACAAGCTCCGGCTGCCCCGCGCAGCCACCGATGCGCTCACACCGCCGCCGAGCTCCGCCCGCGACCCGCGCTGGGTCTACTACTCGTCGGGAACCACCGCGGCGCCCAAAGGAATACGCCATACCGACGCATCGGTGATCGCCGGCGCAACGGGACTGGTCGACGCCATCGGCATCACCAGCAGCGACGTCGATCCCATCGCCTTCCCGGTCGCGCACATCGGCGGCGCGGTGATGCTGGCCGCCGCGCTGCGAACCGGCATGCGGCTGGCGCTCTTCGAGGTATTCGACCCGGCGACGACACCGTTCTCCATCGCGGAACACAACCCGACCTTCCTTGGCACCGCGACCCCATTCTTCGTCGGCTTCCTCCAGGCCCAACGCGCCCATGGCGACCAGCCGCTGTTCCCCTTCCTCCGCGGCTGCCTGGCCGGCGGCGCGCCGATCACGGCCGAACTGGGCCGCCAAATCCGCGAGGCCTTCGGCCTGCCCGGCATCGCCAACGCATGGGGGCTCACCGAATTCCCGGTGGCGGCCTCACCATCGCTCAGCGACACGGCCCAGTCGCTCGACCACACCGTCGGCAAGCCGACAGCGGGGGTCAGCGTCCGCGTCGTCGGCGCCGACGAAGCCGAACTGCCCGTCGGGCAGGAAGGTGAGCTGCGGCTCAAGGGACCGCAGTGCTTCCTCGGGTACGCGGACGCCGCGCTCGACGCCGAAGCGTTCGACCAGCACGGCTGGCTCCGCACAGGCGATCTCGGGCTAGTCGACGAGGACGGCAACGTCCGCGTGACCGGTCGCATCAAGGATGCGATCATCCGCAACGCGGAGAATGTGTCGGCCCTCGAAGTGGAGAACGTGCTGGCCACCCATCCCGCGATCGCCGACGTCGCGGTCATCGGCATCCCCGATCCGCGCACCGGTGAGCTGGTATGCGCGGTGGTGGTGCCGGCGTCGACCGAGGACCTGTCGTTGGAATCGCTGGTGCAGCACTGCCATTCACGCGGGCTGAGCCGCTACAAGCATCCCGAGCGCCTCGTGGTCGTCGATGCGCTGCCGCGCAACCAGTTCGGCAAGGTGATCAAAAAAGAGCTTCGAGCGGCCTTCGGCTGAACGCCGCTACAGCCCCTTGGGCGCATCCCGGACGGCCGCGACCGCCGCTGCGTCGCCGTCGAACTCGACTCGCGCGGCGCGCCCGACCGCGAACAGCAGGAGTTCCTCCGGCGCACCGGTCACCGTGACCGCCGGTCCGCGCCCCGCGGTGAGCAGCGTCTTGCCCTCCGGGGTCCGCAACGCCACCCGGCCCGGCACCTTGGCGAGCGTGAGCCGCGCCATCAGCGGCAGGGTGCGGCGAAGCCGGCCGGCCAGGGCAGGCTCCAGCTCGCGCGGGTTCCAGCCCGGCTGGGCGCGGCGCACATCCTCGTGGTGGATGAACATCTCGGCGACATTGGCCACCGCGTCGAGCAGCTTGAACGGCGAGTACACCGGCGGGCCGGACGCGACCTTGTCCACCAGCTCGTCCCACGCGGTCCCGGCCATCTGGTCCTGGACCTTCTCGGTGTGCGGTGCGAAGAAGGGGATCAGGATGCCCGGAGCGGCGTCGGGCCGGTACTCCCGGATGACGAGGTGGGCGGCGAGGTCCCGCGTCTTCCATCCCTCGCACAGGGTGGGTGCATCGGGTCCGACCCCGCGCAGGGTGTCGACAAGGGCGGCTCGTTCGCGTTGAGCAACAGACATCTGTTCAGCGTAGGCCCGACGTGATCGCTACGGGCGAACCCCCGGACACGAGCGCTTCGCGCCTCGGTAAATTTGAAACGTCATGTCTCGGGAGAAATGTAGGGAATGTCGATGAACGCGCGTGTCGAGCAGTTGGAGTTTCAGGCAGAGGCCCGACAGTTGCTGGACTTGATGGTCCACTCCGTCTACTCCAACAAGGATTCGTTTCTGCGGGAGTTGATCTCGAACGCCTCCGACGCATTGGACAAGCTGCGGCTGGAGGCCTTCCGGAACAAGGACCTCGACTTCGACACTTCTGACCTGCACATCGAGGTCGAAGTGGATAAGGACGCGCGCACCCTGACCATCCGCGACAACGGCATCGGCATGACGCGGGACGAGGTCGTCGGTCTGATCGGCACCTTGGCCAAGTCGGGCACCGCCGAACTGCGCCAGCAGTTGCGCGAAGCCAAGGACGCCAAGAACGCAGCCGCCTCCGAGGAGCTGATCGGCCAGTTCGGCATCGGTTTCTACTCGAGCTTCATGGTCGCCGACAAGGTCGAACTGCTCACCCGCAAGGCCGGCGAGAGCGAGGCCACCCGGTGGCAATCGAGCGGCGAGGGCACCTACACCATCGAAGCCGTCGAGAGCGCTCCGCAGGGAACGTCCGTCACGCTGCACCTCAAGCCCGAGGACGCCGAGGATGATCTGTACGACTACACCTCGGAGTGGAAGATCCGGGGCCTGGTGAAGAAGTACTCCGACTTCATCGCCTGGCCCATCCGGATGGAGGTCGAACGACGGGAGCCGC
Organism: Mycobacterium sp. E2733; assembly: GCF_001667585.1. GTDB lineage: Bacteria > Actinomycetota > Actinomycetes > Mycobacteriales > Mycobacteriaceae > Mycobacterium. The sequence goes on along the minus strand of NZ_LZJZ01000092.1, from coordinate 131,150 downwards.
CCACGGAGGAGGGCGGCGGCGAGACCGTCACCAAAGAGATCGAAACGCTCAACTCGATGAAGGCGCTTTGGGCGCGGCCCAAGGAAGAGGTCTCCGAGGAGGAGTACAAGGAGTTCTACAAGCACATCGCGCACGCATGGGATGACCCGCTCGAAATCATCGCGATGAAGGCCGAGGGCACCTTCGAATACCAGGCCTTGCTGTTCATCCCGTCCCACGCGCCGTTCGACCTGTTCAACCGCGACGCCCAGACCGGAATTCAGCTGTACGTCAAGCGCGTGTTCATCATGGGCGACTGCGACCAGCTCATGCCCGAATACCTGCGCTTCGTCAAGGGCGTCGTCGACGCACAGGACATGTCGCTCAACGTGTCACGCGAAATCCTGCAGCAGGACCGGCAGATCAAGGCCATTCGCCGGCGCCTCACCAAGAAGGTGCTCTCCACCATCAAGGACATGCAGTCCGAGCGGCCCGACGACTACCGCAGCTTCTGGACCCAATTCGGCAGAGTCGTCAAAGAGGGGCTGCTGTCCGACTTCGACAACCGGGACGCCCTGCTGCAGATATCCTCATTCGCCTCGACGCACAGCGAGGAGGAGGCCACCACCCTCGCCGAGTACGTGGAGCGCATGAAGGAAGGTCAGGAGCAGATCTTCTTCGCCACCGGGGAGACGCGCCAACAGATCCTGAAGTCGCCCCACCTCGAGGCCTTCAAAGCCAAGGGCTACGAGGTCCTACTGCTCACCGACCCGGTCGACGAGGTCTGGGTGGGCACGGTGACCGAGTTCGAGGGCAAACCGCTGCAGTCGGTCGCCAAAGGCGAGGTGGACCTCAGCTCCGAGGGCGAGGAGAGCGAGGCCGAGCGGGAGGAGCAGCAGAAGGAATTCGCCGACCTGCTGACCTGGATGAAGGAGGCGTTGAGCGAACACGTCAAGGAAGTACGGCTTTCCAGCCGCCTGACGGACTCGCCGGCCTGCCTGATCACCGACGCGTTCGGCATCACCCCCGCGCTCGCCCGGCTCTACCGCGCGTCCGGGCAGGACATCCCGGTCGGCAAGCGGATTCTCGAACTCAATCCGAACCATCCGCTGGTCACCGGCCTGCGCCAAGCACACCATGACCGCGGCGACGACCCATCAATCGCCGAGACCGCCGAATTGCTCTACGGCACAGCGCTTCTCGCCGAGGGTGGCGCGCTTGACGATCCGGCGAGGTTCGCCGAGCTGCTCGCCGACCGATTGACCCGCACCGTCTAGCCCAGGATTTGCCAGATCTGCGAGAACAGCGTTCGCTGGCGGCTTTATCCGCAAATGGGCGATTAGCTCGATTGAAAAGCCGCTGGCAGGGATAATCACCTCCCATGACTGAGTTTCGCGTCATCGATCCACGTGGGCGGGTCGTCGCGACGAAGGATTTTGCCTGCGCGGAGTCCGCGCACGCGTGGTTCATCCATTCGATTGGCGGCAGTACCGAGCTGGGTTGGCGCATGGAGGTCAACGACGATGGTGAGTGGGCTCAGTTCGACGACACCCAGGGCTTTACCGCTCCGGTGAGTCACCGTCCCCCGAGGCGCTGAGCGCTCGGGCGTCACGGCCCGATGACGAAGCAGCGCCCGCTGCCGCTGCTGAAGAAGACCTCTTGCACCGCGGACGGCGCGACGCTCGGGAATCCGAAACGATGCACTTGTTGGTCGGCGGCGATGTCGGCGTCCTGGGATTCGTTGGTGCCATCCTTTTTGCGCACCAGCGCCGTGACCCTGTCCGGTTGCGACGGCTCCTTCGGGTCGCGGAAGTACCACACCTCGATCCCGCCGCCCGAGGAGTCGGCGCGCCAGCCGTCCGCGTAGTAGCACGCCGGATTGCCCTCGGCGTCCGGCGGCGGTGGCGGGCATATCGATAAACCGACGCACGCCGGCGTGCTGGTGGTCGCGGGCGAGACGACCGAACTCGATGCGCTCGAGCTCGCAGGCGTCGACGACTTCGGCGCGCTCGAACCGGAGGCGTTGGGCGGTGCGGCGTGCTGCGACCCGCACGCGACGAGACCCGCACAGGCCATCGAGAGGGCGGCTAGCAATCGCACCGTAAGTACCATCGGGTGCCTTCAGTGGCAGACTGCGCACGCGATGCCGTCGCCGTCGCGATCAAGCGGGCCCGGTATCCCGGCTGTCCCGCGTAGATCGGGGCGGCTCCGGCGGCGCACGCCGCCCTGCAATTCGGGTAGTAGACGCTGCGACCCGTCGTCGGTGAGGTCGTTGTAGTCGTCGTCGACGGGGTGGCATCGGCCGGGGGAGCCACGGCAATTCCCGCCGCGATTGCTCCGGCCATGACCAATCCACGAAGCATGTTCGAGGGCCTCCTATTAGCGATACGGCTGTGGTTGCTGCTGCCTACAGAGCTAACACTGTGCCGCGGTCGCGCGGCAAGAGGCGGATACGCCGGCACGGTTGTCCCCCAACCCGGACGGCGCCCGGCCCCACGTAGGCTCCGAGGAATGCATGTCGACGCGATGACGGTCCCGCAGCCTCTACACCAGATCGGTGACCTCGCCCGCCGAACGCAATCCGCCGGATTTTCCGGTTTGTTGTTCACCGAGACCGGGCGCACGGCCTACCTCAACGCCGCCGTGGCGTCGCAGGCGGCTCCCGGCCTCGAGCTGTCCACGGGCGTGGCGGTCGCCTTCCCGCGCAGCCCCTTCGTCACGGCGGCCACGGCCTGGGAGCTCCAGGAAGCAACCGGCGGAAACTTCCGGCTGGGCCTGGGCACCCAGGTGCGCACCCACGTCGTGCGGCGCTACGGCGTGGCGTTCGAGCGGCCCGGACCCCGGCTGCGGGACTACTTGTTCGCCGTCAAAGCGTGCTTCGCGGCGTTCAGATCCGGGACGCTCGAGCATCACGGCGACTTCTATGACCTCGACTTCATCACCCCGCAATGGAGCCCGGGTTCCATCGAGGCGCCCGATCCGAGAGTCGATATCGCAGCGGTCAATCCGTGGATGCTGCGGATGGCGGGCGAAGTGGCCGACGGGGTGCACGTGCATCCGATCGGCGAGCCGGGCTACATCGCCCGTCACGTCCTGCCGAGCATTGCCGAGGGAGCGGCAAAGGCGGGACGCTCGCCGTCGGACCTCGCGGTGATCGTGCCGGTGATGACCATCGTCGGCGACAGCGACGAAGAGCTCCACAAGCAACGCGAAGTGGTGCGGGCCAGCATGGCGTTCTACGGCAGCACACCGAATTACGCATTCATCTGGGACCAGGCCGGGTTCGAGGGCACGACCGCCCGGATTCGGGAAAAGCAGAAGGCCGGGGACATGGAGGGAATGGCGGCCCAGGTCAGCGACGACCACATCGCCGCCTTTGCCACCGAGTCGACATGGGACGGGTTGGTTGACGCGCTGAAGAAGAAATATGCCGGAAAGGCCACGCGGCTCGTGCTTTACAACGCTGTGGGCGATCCGGAGCGTTTCGAACGGTACGGCGAGGTGGCCCGTCAGATACGGCAAGCTGTCAGTGACTGAGTTGTATTGCTTTGACCACCAACAGCAATGCACCGAGGATGAGGTAGCCGCGCAACGCGATCATGCCGAGCCGGGTGCCCGGTGACCAGGTGACCGGCTCCAGCAGGGTCAGCGGCGGCATGCGCCAGGTATTGCGGTCCACTCCGCGCGCCGGGAGCGCTGCCGGGGGCGCCGCGGGTTGTCGGCGGGCCATCCAGCGCAGCATCGGTGCCGCCGCGGCGGCCAGGACGACCAGGACCAGGGCCAGATAACCCGCCACCGCGATGACATCGAGTTTGGGAAACAGGGTGGTGGCCATCAGGACTCCCGACAGCAGGAGCAGCGTGCCGACCATCAATCCGGCCACCCCGTTGAGCCAGGGACGATTGACCCACGGCCCCAACACTTCCCGGTCGTTGCACAGCAGCAGCAGAAAGACGCTGGCACTGGGCAGGAGTAAGCCGGCAAGGGCCTGAACGGCGGTGGTGATCAGACCGAGCGGAGCGCCCGGTATGAGGACGATGGCGGCGGCCAACACGACCATCGCGGTGTAAGAGAGGTAAAACGGTTTGGCATCGGCGAATCCTCGGTGCAGCGAGTGCTTCAGGCCGAAGACGTCGCCGAAGGCGTAACTGGTGGCCAGGGTCACCGCGGCGGCGCCGATGATGGAGGCGTCCATCAGCACGATCGCAAAGATCCAGCCGAGCGCCCCCCGATGTTCCCCGAGTAGGTGTGCGGTGGCGCCGGCGTCGGTGAAGCTGCCGGCGGTGTTGGTGGAACGTGCCGCCCATTCGCCGGTCATCACCAACGCCGCCGCGCCGATGACGACGACGAAGGCGCCCAGCACGGTATCGGCACGTTCGTAGCCGATGAAGCGCGGGGTGATGCGCTTGTCGACGACGTTGGACTGCTGGAAGAACAGCTGCCAGGGTGCCACGGTGGTGCCGACGATGGCGATGATGAGCAGCACCGCATCCGAGCTCATGCCACCCGAAATGCTCGGTATCACGAATGATTTCGCCGCATGCACCCACTGCGGGTGGGACATCAGCAGCATCGGTATCTGCAGCAGGGTGACGGCGATGAAAACGAACATGGCGCGCTCCCAGCGCCGGAAGCTTCCACTCGCCATGATTGCGACCAGTGCCACCGCCGAGACCGGCACCACCACGTATTTGGAGATGCCGATGTACTCGGCGGCCAAGCTGATACCGATGAACTCGGTGACGATCGTCAAGAAGTTCAGCAGGAACAGGTCGCCGACCGAGAACCAGCCCCAGCCGCGGCCGAAGCGTTCGTTGATCAACCGTGCGTGTCCGACGCCCGTGACCGCCCCGAGACGGACCACCATTTCCTGGTTGACGATCAGCACCGGTATCAGCAGCAGCAGCACCCACAGCAGGGAATAGCCGTAGTTCTGTCCCGCTTGCGCGTAGGTGGCGACCCCGCCGGCGTCGTTGTCGCCGACCATCACGATGATTCCAGGACCGACGATCGCCAGCAGGGTCAGCAACCGGGTCTTCCAGGTGCGGGCGTGCTCCATCTCACCGACGCTGATGCGTCCGAACGCGCCCTCGATGTCACCCAGGTGCGCGGTGTCGAGCACCGCGCTGCGCCCCGGTGTGGCCGGCTTGGTGGAGCCAACGTCGACCGCGGCCGCCACCGGCCGGCCGGTCTCCTCGCGACCTGCGGTCACGGCGCGTTACCTCCCGGCACGCGTGCGTTGGTGTCACCGGGTTGGGTGAGCTCGCGGACGGGGCGCGGCGCGGGCTCACGCCGACGCCAGTCTTCGGGGATGGTCGCCTCGAGCACGTCGTCGACGGTGACCACCCCGAGCACGCGGTCCTGTTCGTCGACGACCGGGATGGAGTAGAGGTTGAAGTCGGCCATCAACAGCGCGACGTCCGTCAGGTCGGCGTCGGCAGTGACCCGCACCGGATCGGAATCCATCAGTCCCCCAAGCGTTTCACTGGCCGGCGCCTGCAACAGCGTGATCACCGAGACCACCCCGTCGAGCCGTCCATCCCCGTCGAGAACATGCACTTTGATGAGCGCCTCCGGCTGTATGGTGCTGGCGGTCGTGATCAGGTCCAACGCCTCGGCGGCCGTCGTGGTGGCGGCGCACGCGACGAAGTCGACGTTCATCAGACCGCCGGCGCTTTCGGGGTTGAAGCCCATCAGCGTGATGACCTTGGTGCGTTGCGGGCCCGGCATCAGGTCCAGCACAGGCCGGCGCCGCGACTGGCGCAGGTCGGCGATCGCGTCGGCGGCATCGTCGGCCCGCATCCGACCCAGCAGCGCGGCGACCTCGTCGTCGGGCATGCCATCGAGGAGCCGGCTGGCCTTCTCCGGCTCCAGTTCCTCGAACACGTCGGCTTCCAGTTCGGGGTCGCTGCGCACCCGGTCGAGGATCTCGCCGCCCTCGGCCTTGTCCGCCTCTTCGAGGAGATCGGCGATCTCGGCGGCCTTGAACTCGCCGAACCGGTCCGACAAGCGCCGCACGGCGTCCGAGCGGACGTCTCCGATCAGCGGTTCGAATGCCTTCCAATCGCGAGCCGCGTGCCCGCCGGACTGCTTGATCAGACCGAACAACCGGGGTGGCCGTCGCGTGTCGACGCGCGTCAGCATCCATCCGGCGCCGGTATCTTCCAGCTCCACGTCATAGGCGCGGATCAACTCCACGTTGGCCACGTCGATCAACCGATGGCCCAACACATCGGCCCGCAAGAGCACCTCGCCGTTGCGGCGCTCGAAGCCGCGAAGGTCAACCTTGTTCTTGGTCAACAGGACTCGATCCGCGGTGTACTCATCGATGGTTTTGTCGCCGATGAATACGCGCCGCCCGCCGACCCCCGCAACGATCCCGGTCACCAGTGGATACTCGTCGGCGCCCCGCAGCCGGACGATCACGTCCTCGACCCGGCCGACGGTTTCACCGGCGCGGGCGAGCACCGGCGCGCGCAGCAACTGCGAGAGGTGAATCACCGGTCGCTCCCCGCTGCGTTCGGCCGTCGTCTCCGATGCGCTCATTCGTTCCTCCTCGACACCCCGCGACCGACCCTTCGAGCAGACTGCACGAAACCGGGTCGCGACATTGCGTGCAGCTACGGCTTACCGCCAGGATCGGTGGTGGCGCAAGTGTCGTCGCTTGACCGGCTGCAAGATCGTACGCCGGTGTCCCGGCGAGCAGCTACCGCTGAGAAATGAACGGCAGGCGGCCATCGAGCCCTATTGCTGGCCGACTTTCCCGGCGATTTGCTTGGCGAGGCTGGCGCCAAGGTCTCCCGCGTCCTTGCGGCATGCGTCGATGTCAATGACGACATTGTTGCGGACGGTCAGTGCTCGCTGACAGGGCACTGTTATGTTCGCGCCGTTCCGGTTGATGGTCAGAGTTACGGTCGTGGACAGAACTCCGTTGGCGTTGGCGACCGGTCCGACCTTCCACTGAAGTTCGGGATGGGTGCTGTCGGCGGGCACGGTGTCCAAGCGGTTGGCGCAGGCAGGCCATTGCTGCGTCGAAGTGGTGAAGAACGCGTTCGCTTGGTCGGGCGCGGGGAACAGCACGACAAACTGATACACGTCAGGGCTTTCCAGGTCATCCGCACCCGGGGGAGCGGGCGCAAGGTCGTGGTAGCCGTAAACCGCCGTGTACCCGCTGTCCGCATAAACGGGTGCCAGGGCCGCGTGAATCGCGTACTTGCATTCGGCGGGAAGCGTGTAATCGCTGCGCTTGGCGGTGTCTTCTTCCAGCGCGGTTTTGGGTGGGTCACTGGCCGTTCCGGTGACACCCAGCGCGGTGTCGATTTCGTTCGGGCTGAGCATCAGGCCGGGCAGTTGGGCCTTCGTCAGGGGAGCATTTGACGACAAAGCCTTGGTGCTGGTGGTGGTGGTTGACGAGGCGGTGCCGCCTCCGTCATTGTTGCCACAACCGGCGACCAGTATTCCAATGCCCGCAATGGCGAGAGCCGTTGCCAGCTGGCGCATATGAGTGCCTTCCCGCTTGATTCGGCTATCAAGCATCTCGCGCGCCCCCAGCGCGTCGCCTATTCAGAACTGATTTCGCGGATGAAGCGTACGACAGATCAGGCTGATACTGGGGGCATTTCGTCGGCCGGCGGGGTCGAGGTGGCCTGGCTGTGGGCCAGCGCCACCGTGGCCGCCGCCATCACCGCAACCGACAAACCCAGTGCCACCAGGCCGACATCGTTGGTCCGCAGCGTCTCGCCCAGCACGGTGACACCGAGCACCGATCCGACGACGGGCTCGGCGACGGTGACGGCCGGGAGCGACGCTGTGAGTGGGCCCGCCCGAAAGGCCGATTGTTCCCAGGCAGTCGCCGCGATCGCCACCACCACCCACACGTATACCTCGGGGATGCGGAGCAGGGCCGGGATGCCGTGGCCGAGTTGGTCGACCACGCCCTTGGTCAACACCGAGAACAATCCCCACAGCGAGCCGGACATCAGGCCCAGCAACAACGCGCCGACCGCGCCCCGGAACATGCGTGCGCCGATGACGCACATGATCAGCGCCGGACCCATGACCAACGCGACGATGGTCCACGTCTGCACCGAGCCTCGCGGCGTTCCCTCCTGCGGGTCGCCGACGGTCACCACCACCGCGACCGCGGCCGCCAGCAAAACAGCCCAAATGCCTTGCCGCAGAGTGATTCTCCGGTGGTTCACCCGCGCGCTGATGAGCAACGCGAACAGCAACGACGTCACCAACAGTGCCTGCACGAGCACCACCGAACCCAGGTCCAGCGCCGCGGCCTGAAACCCGAACCCAGCGCCGGCTACCAGGCTGCCCGTCCACCATTGACGATCGCGAAGCAGGCGGCGAAACAGCGCGAGGGTGCCAACCGGCTTATCGGTGACCTGCTGTGCGGATCGCTGCTGGATGACGTCTCCGATGCCAACCATCAGGGCGGCGGCGATCGCGAGAACCGCTGCGATATCTGACTTGCCCACGCGGACCTCCTGTGTAACCGGCATGGCGACCCTAGACTTTTGGACGGTACGCGGCCAGCGCGTGCGCGCCCATTAAGGAGATTCCACGACATGGACGAGACGACCTCCCGCATCGGCGTGCTGGCCACCGAGGCGATGCGCCTGCTCACCGAGGCCGTCGGCCAGATTTCAGTGGATGAGTGGGACCAGCCATCCAATCTCGAGGGCTGGAGCCTGCGCGAGCTGGTGGGTCACGCCACCGGCAGCGCAGCGAAAGTCGTGACGCTCGTCGAGAACGGCGAGATCTGGGCAGGTCCCTCGCAGCCGTCCGAATGGATATGCGACAATCCGGCGGCGCGGCTCGGTGAGCTCGCGATGCGGCTACGAGAAGCTCTGCGCGGCGCCGACTTCGACGGCATGCGGACATCGCCGGAAGGCGAGGTTCCGTTGGGCCGGGCGCTGGCCTATCCCGTCTCGGACTTGGCCATGCACGCCTGGGACATCCATCGCTCACAGGGGCGGGTTATCGAGCTGCCCGAGGACCTGCTGGCGCTGAGCGGCGGGCTGGTGGAGTCGGTGCCGGAGCAGATGTTGCGGCGGCCGGGCGGTTTCGGTCCGGCCCAGGCCGCGCCAGCCGATGCCACGCCGACTGCCCGGCTCATGGCGTTCCTCGGCCGCTCGGTCGACGTCCGGGCGTGACTTCGCTTGCGGCACAACTAGTTTGCTCTGTCCCTTGACCCTTCCACAAAGGCCACACCCGTCCCCGCGCCGGTTGGCACACGGAGTTGCCCGCCTCCGAGCGACAAACCGGGCGACGAAAACAGTGGAGCCGGCCGGTGCGCGGATTGTCGCTGCGAGGCGGGCACTTCGGGCATCTTTTCCGGCAGCGACTCCTGTGGCAATTGTGACAACTGTCGGCGTCAGCTGTTGCGGCTGATCTTGAGCGCGGTGGTGATCATCGGGACCTGCAGGGGAAGCCGGGCCAGGGCGGCGATCCGCATCGGCCAGGGCTTGTTCCACCACAGCCGGCACATGTTGACGTTGGCGGGGAACACCCCGACGAACAACACGGCCGCCGCCAACGCGGCCAACCGCCGGGTGCGTCGTGGCAGCAACGCCACCCCGACCCCCACCTCGGCCACGCCCGACGCGTAGGTGTAGAACCGCGGGCTTCCGGGCAGCTCGGCGGGAACGATCGTGTCGAAGGGTTTGGGCGCCACGAAATGCAGCATCCCCGCGCCGAGGAGCATCGCCGCGACCCGGTACGCGGCCAGCTGGGTGGTGTCACGCTGAGCTCGTGGTGCGGTCATCGGTCCATTGTGTCCCGTCACGCGCGGTCGGCGTCGGTGTTGATGCCGCGGAAGTTGCGGCTCCTGTTCGTCGCCCACCCGCCCAGGTGAACTCAGGCCATTTACTATTGCCCATACGGTATTTGTTACGATTCGCGTTATCTGCTGACATCCGCGCTGCCCATCGCAGCCAGACCCTTCGAGGTTGAGAACATGGCTACACCCGTCATTGTCGGAGCGGTTCGGACGGCAATCGGCCGGTCCTTCAAGGGCACGCTCGTCAACACACCGCCCGAGACACTGATCACCGCGGTGCTCCCGGAGGTGGTGCGCAGGTCCGGCATCGACCCGTCCGCGATTGACGACATCATCTTCGCCGAATCGCATTACGGCGGTGGGGATTTGGCACGGTATGCGGCCACCGCAACCGGCATGGAGGACATTCCCGGCCAATCGGTGAACCGGCACTGCGCGGGCAGCCTGACCGCCATCGGCAACGCCGCGGCCCAGATCGGTTCCGGCATGGAACGCGTGCTCATCGCCGGCGGCGTGCAGTCGTTGTCGATGACGCCGCTGACGAACTGGCGCATCCCGGGTCCCGAGCTGAACTTCGAGGAGCGCTGGATGCCGCCGACCCACGTCGAGACCCCCGATGAGCCGGCTAAAGACATGTCGATCACGGTGGGCTGGAACACCGCACAGGCGGTAGGCATCACTCGTGAAGAGATGGATGCCTGGGCCGCGCGTTCCCATCAGCGCGCGATTGCCGCCATGGACGCCGGCAAGTTCCTCGACGAGATCGTCCCGCTGAAAATCACGCAGTTCGACGGCTCGGTCACCGAGTTCTCCGTCGATGAGCATCCCCGCCGGGACACCACCGTCGAGAAGCTCGCCGCGCTCAAAGTGCTGCACCCGGAGATCGAGGGCTTCTCGATCACGGCGGGCAACAGCAGCGGCACCAACGACGCCGCGGCGGCGGTGGCCCTCGTCGACCGCGACTACGCCACCGCCGAAAACCTCAGCGTGATGGGCACAGTCCGGGCCTGGGCGGCCGCGGGCGTCGCGCCCAGGGACACCGGCCTGGGGGCCGTCAAGGTCATCGGCAAGGTGCTGCAGCGGGCCGGTCTGTCCGTCAACGACGTAGCGCTGTGGGAGATCAACGAGGCGTTCGCCTCCGTGCCGATCGCGGCGTGCCGTGAGTACGGCATCGACGAGGAGAAGGTCAACTTCTCCGGCAGCGGCTGCAGCCTCGGCCACCCCATCGCGGCGTCGGGCGCGCGCATGGTGACCACGCTGGCCTACGAGCTGGCCCGCCGGGGCGGCGGCATCGGCGTCGCGGCCATGTGCGCGGGCGGCGGCCAGGGCGGCGCCGTGGTGATCGAGGTCTGATCGAGCGTTAGTTGCAGTACGTGTAGCCGATGAATTGGGTGCCGCGCGTGTCGCCGCTCGAGTAGTTGGCGAAGTGCACCGCCGGCTGCCCGTTGTACTGGGCGTTCATCTTCTGCACGTTCGGTGGGGGGACGCCTCTGGGGAAGGCCAGGATCATGTCGGCGAAAATGTTCAGGCCGACCTGACAGATGGCCTCGCGCCGCGGAGGTTGCGGATTCCAGGCGTGTACGACTACCGGCTCGGTGAGCTGATAGCCCGCAGCGCAGTTCGGGTCGCAGACCTTGAACACGGCCGTGCCGGTCCCGTCGGCGCCCTGCGGCCCCCACGAACTCCACGACATGTCTTGCAGCGCAACGGCGACGCTCGCGCAGCCCAGCACGTTGAGCCGCTTCGGGCGTTCGATCGGCGGCACCGATATGTTGTAGCAACCCGGGATGGCGAAACTCTGCGGCGGTGGTGGCTGGGCGGTGGGTGGCCCGGCGCCGTGGTTGTCCTCGGTCAGCTTCGCCCCCACGAAGGCGAGTACGCCGCACAGCGCGACCGCCGAGACGATACCGACCACGATCAGCCGCCCCCGGGGAATGCTTCGCAGTCGGCTCAAGAATGGAACGTTGCCCCCGCTCACATTCCCCAGATTACGGCCGGAACTTCCGTCTCGGGGTGGGGCCCGCCGCGTCGCCTTGGCAGGGTAAAGTTGGTCAACGCTACCAACTTAAGGATTGTGATGGCCCTGCAACTGACGGATGACCACGACCTGGCCGCGCGGTTGGCCACCGAGGCCGGACGGCTGTTGCTCACGGTCCGGGAAGAGTTCGCCGACGCGGAAGCGAGCGAGCGGAAAGCGGCGGGGGACAAGAGATCCCACGACTTTCTGATGGCGGCTCTCGCCGACGAGCGACCTGAGGACGCGGTGCTCTCCGAGGAGGGTGTGGACAATCCGGTCCGATTACGCTCCGAGCGGGTGTGGATCGTGGATCCGCTGGACGGGACGCGGGAATTCTCCGAGCTCGGACGCGACGACTGGGCCGTGCACGTCGCCTTGTGGGAGGCCGGCGATCTGGTTGCCGGTGCGGTGGCGCTGCCGGCGCAGGGCATCACCCTGGCCACTCCCGAGGTCGATTCGCCGCCCGCGGTGCCCGGCAAGCCGCGCATCGTGGTGTCGCGCACCCGCCCGCCCGCCATCGCCCTGAGCGTGCGCGACGCGCTGGACGGGGTGCTGGTGGAGATGGGTTCCGCCGGCGCCAAGGTGGCCTCGGTCGTCCAGGGGCTTTCCGACGTCTACGTGCACGCCGGCGGCCAATTCGAATGGGACTCGGCCGCCCCGGTGGCGGTGGCCCGCGCCGCCGGTCTGCACACCTCGCGCATCGACGGGTCCCCGCTGGCCTACAACCGGTCGGATCCCAAGTTGCCGGATTTGCTGGTCTGCCGGCCCGAGCTGGCGGAAGCCGTACTGGCCGTAACGCGCTGAGGCTATCAACGCACCGGCCATCTGCTAATTGTGCGAATTCGTCTGCCTGAAAACGGTTTTGACGATCCCGGTGGAAGCGTCAGCACCGGCTGACGCGTCCAAGCTGGTCAGCGCAGCGCCTGCTGCCAGGACAGAACGCGTTCGGCCAGTTCGGGTCCGGAGTCTTCCTGGATGAAGTGACTGGCGCGGATGCGGGCGTGCGGCTGGCCCGCGGCGCCGGGGATGTGCTTGATCAGGGGACGGTCCGCCTGGCCGAGGATGGGGTCCCGGGCCCCGAAGATGGCGAGGAATGGCTTTTCCCATTGGCCCAGCGCTTTCCAGGCGGCCCTGTTGGCGGGGACCGCCGGATCGTCCGGTGAGGTTGGCACCAGTTGCGGGAAGGCGCGGGCCCCGGCCTGATACGTCTTATCGGGAAATGGCGCGTCGTACCCGGCCCGCACCCGGGCGGGAACGCGCCGGACGGTACCGACGGAGACGATTCGGCCGGCGGGCAGCACGGGGGAGTAACGCGCGAACGCCCGCCAGATGTGGAAGGCCGGTGGCGTGGGTCGGTCCGCGGTGGGCAGGAAACCATTCGCCACCACGAGTCGCGCGATGCGGTCACCCTGCTCGGCGGCGATGCGCAGCCCGATCAGCGACCCCCAGTCCTGCACGAACAGCGTCACGTCCTTGAGGTTCAGGCGCTCGAACCAGGCGGTCACCCATTCGACGTGCCGCTGGTAGGTGTAATCCTCCATCCGGCCGGGCTTGTCGGAGCGGCCAAAACCGATCAGGTCGGGCGCGAGCACGCGGTTCCCGGCGTCGGCCAACGGCTGGATCATCGTCCGGTAGAGGTAACTCCAGGTCGGCTCCCCATGCAGCAGCACGATCGGCGGCCCATCGGCCGGGCCCTCATCGAGGAAGTGCATGCGTAGCGGCTGGGTGTCGCTTGCCGCCACGTCGAGGTAGTTCGCTACGAACGGATAGTCCTCCAGGTTTTCGAATCGGGAGTCCGGGGTTCGTAGCACATGCATATTCAGCTCCTCCGGTGGGCGGGCGCCTCTGCAAGCGTCTCTCGACAACGCGAGTTCGTCTAGTGGCAGATTTCATTGGGCCAGGCGTGGGTTGACATTAAACTCGTTTATTCATGGCGATTCGGCGCGCGGTCCTGATCATTGCCGACATCAGCGGCTACACGCACTACATGCAATGGAACCGCACCCACCTGGCCCATGCGCAGCTGACGGTGGCCGGGCTGCTGGAGTCGGTGATCGACGCCGGCAGAGGCCTGAAGCTGGCGAAGCTCGAGGGTGACGCCGCTTTCTTCTGGGCGCCCGACGGCGATGCCAAAGTGCTGGTGTGCGACCGGTTGTCCCGGATGCGGGAGGCGTTCATCGCGCGGCGTGAGCGCTTCCAGAAGGATCTCGCCTGCGAGTGTGCGAGTTGTGCGCAGTTGGACAAACTCTCATTGAAGTTCGTAGTCCACCAGGGCGAGGTGGCCGAACAACGGGTGAAGCGCCATGTGGAGCTCGCGGGCTACGACGTCATCCTCGTGCATCGCATGCTGAAAAACCTGGTGCCCGTGGTCGAATACGTGCTGATGACCGATCCCGTCGCGGCGTGCCTCGACGAGCCGGTGCGCTCGCTGTGCAAACCACTGACCCACATCTTCGACGACATCGGTGAAACTTCGACGCACTACCTCGACCTCGCGACGTCGCCGGTTCCCATGGCCCCGCCCGAGTCCGGCTTCCTGCGCCGGCTCGGGGCGACGGTCAAGCTGGAGTTGAGCTCGCTGCCGTTCGTGCTCGGCTTCAAGCAGCCCGCCGAGGGCTTCCGCAACTTGGGGCGCGGCGCCGAGGAGATTCGCGCCTAGCCCGGATCGCCCGCACGCGCGAGGGCGCGGCCCATCCGGGACACGGCCTCGGTGAGGATGGCCCCCGACGTCGCGAAGTTCAGTCGGACGTGCCCCGCACCGCCGGTGCCGAAGACGTGGCCGGAACTGAGGGCCACCCGGGCGTGATCGAGGAACCACCGGGCGGGCCCGGACAGGTCGGCCACCACCGCGAGGCCGTCGGCGGCGTCTTCGGTGAAGCCGAGCTTCCGGCAATCGAGCCAGGCGAGGTAAGTCCCTTGCGGCCATTGGTATTTCACCTTCGGCAGGTGCTCGGCGATCAGATCGCCGAGCAGCGTCCGGTTTCGATCCAGGCCGCGCAGCAGGTCATCGAGCCAATCGCCACCGGTTCGGAAGGCTTCGGCGTGGGCGATGACGCCGAGGTGGCTCGGCCCGTGGCTGACCTCTTCCGGCATCCGGTGCAGGTCCGCAACCGCCTCCGGGCCGGCGATGGCCAGGGCCGCCTTGAGTCCGGACAGGCTCCAGGCCTTGGACGCGGACGTCAGGGCGAAGGCGTTCTCCGCACCGGGCACGGTCAGGTACGGGGTGAACCGCGACCCCGACAAGACGACGGGCGCGTGAATCTCGTCCGACACCACCCGGACGCCGAACCGGCGCGCGAGCTCGGCGACGGCCGCGAGCTCGTCGGCCGTATGCACCGATCCGGTGGGGTTGTGCGGGTTGCACAACAGGTACGCGACGTTTCCACCCCCGGCTCGGGCACGCGCGAAGGCTTCCGCCAACGCGTCCAGATCGATTCGGCCATCGGCGTCCAGCGGCGCTTCAACGACTTGGCGGCCGTCGTGCGTGACGAACGCGTAGAACGGGGCGTATACCGGGGGGTTGACGATTACCGCGTCGCCGCGGTCGGTGACCAGGCGTAACAACTCGACGGCGCCGAGCATGACGTCCGGCACGATCGCGGTGCGGCCTACTTCCAGGTCGTGCCACTGCCAACGCTCAGAGGCGAATTGACTGACCGCTTCGGCCAGCGCGGTGCCGCACGGATATCCGGTGTCGCCGTTGTCGATGGCCGCCCGCAGCGCCTCGGCCACGGTAGGTGCCAGCATGACGTCCATCTCGGCGACCCACAGCGGCAGGACATCGGCCGGATGCGCGCGCCATTTCATGCTCGTGCGGAGCTGCAGTTGCTGCAGCGTGAGCTCCTCGAGCGGGTTGAACGTCACGCCCGCAGAGTAACCGGCGCGACCTACCCGCCGACAAACGCGTGTTGGGGGATCGTCAACGGCAGGTCCACCGAACTGAGCAATCCCGGTTCTGCGGCAACGACATACGGCACGGCGTTGACGACTCGCATCGCGGTGGCGACCATCGCACCGGCCCCGGAAGTCATTCCGCCGACTCCGGCCTTGCGCGGATCCTTGAGCGTCGCCGCCAGCGTGCAATCGATGTCGGGATCGCCACTGATCATGACGCGGTAGGACAGATCGCCGATCCCGGTCGGCCAGTCCGGGGCGACATCGTGGGCGAGCCGGGTGACGTGCTCGATGACGATGGCCTCGCGGCCGTCGACCACGCCGATCGCCCGCATGCGCAGCGCACCGCACGTTCCGGCCTCGACGGTGCCCATGGCGACCTCGAGCGTCCGGTTGGTGACGGCGCGGTCGAAATATTCGCGGACTTCCTGGACTTCGACACCGAGCGCGCCGGCGACCAATCGGATCTGTCCCTGCCATTCGCCGGCGATCGCGCCCGGGAAGCCGATCCAGGGCTGGTAGTCGAGCGGCCGGCCGAAACCCAGCGCGTCGCTCATGATGTCGGGGACGCCGTAGTCGTCGTACAGGCCGATCTCGAAGGCGTGAATCTTGTCGATGGACGACGACTGGGTGGACAGCACCAGCGGCAGGTAGTCGGCGGCGAAGCCGGGCTCGATCCCCGACGCGTACAGCGAGACCTGGCCCTGCTTGGCCGCGGCGACCAGTTGGTCGCGCCACTCGGCGGGCTCGTAGGCGTGCGGGTTGACCAGCCGGGTGGTGCTGGTCGTGACGACGTTGATGCCGGACTCGAGCAGCCGGACGTAGTCCGGGATGGCCAGCGCGTCGCGTTCCGGGCCGCTGGCGGCGTAGATGACGCAGTCGGGCTTCAGCGCAATCAGCGCCTCCGCATCGGTGGTGGCTTTCAGTCCGATCGGCTCGCCGTTCGCGAGTTCGCCGGCGTCCCTGCCGTCCTTCTCAGGCGAGTGCACCCACACCCCGACCAATTCCAGATTGGGGCGATGCTGGATGGTGCGGATCGCTATCGACCCGATGCCGCCCGTCGCCCACACCACCACGCGATGAGCCGTCATCTTGTTCCTCCTCAGTTGCGTGCGCGATGAAAGCTGAGGCGGCCGTTGCCCTTTACGCCGGCAGTTACCCGACGTTCGATTCGGAAGCTAGCAGCCGCGAGCAAGCGGGGTCAAGGTTTAAGAGAGCACGCACTATCTTAACGAACAAATTTTAGGTTAGTCTGCAGCCGCGATGGTGTCTACGGCCATGCGGGTGGTCAACGCGATCCCGTACGTCGTGGACGCGTCCCCGGGCCTGCTGAGCTCGCTAGATATTCCCACGACGCTGCCGCATTACGCCTTGGACTGAACGTGTAACGTGCACCACAGAGTTTAGGCCACCTAGGAGTTTGCCGTGTACACGCTGCGCTTCGACATGCGCGATCCTGAATGGGCCGCGCCCCCAACCGATCTGTACGCCACGGCACCCGAAATGTGCGCCTGGGCCGAAGAACACGGCGGTCTGGCCGCCGTGCTGTGCGAACACCACGGATCCGAGGACGGTTACCTGCCCTCACCGCTTTTGCTGGCCTCAGCGGTGGCCGCGCGGACCCAGCGTCTGGCGCTGAGCCTGATCCTGATTCTTCCGTTCTACGAAACCGTCCGTCTCGCCGAGGACATGGCGGTCCTCGACATCATCAGTAACGGGCGGGCGTCCTACATCCTGGCTTTGGGCTACCGGCCCGAGGAGTTCGAGCACTTCGACGTGCCGATGAAGACCCGTGGCCGCCTCTGCGACGAGAAACTCGCGCTGTTACGGCGGTTGCTTGCCGGTGAGACCGTCGTCGAAGACGGACGGCGGATCTCCGTGACACCGCGCCCCGTGACTCCCGGCGGCCCCGGACTGATGTGGGGCGGCGGAACTCTGGCTGCGGCCCGTCGGGCCGGCAGATACGGCCTGGGCATGCTGGGCAACGCCAACGCGCCGGGCATGCAGGAGGCGTACGAAGAGGCCTGCCGCGAGCACGGCCATCAGCCCGGGCCCACCTTCTTTCCCGACCGCGACACGCCCTCGGTCGTCTTCGTCGCGGACGACGTGGAGCAGGCGTGGAAAGAGATCGGCGAGCACCTGCTGCACGACGTGCGCACCTATGCCGCGTGGAACCCCGGGGACGAGACCACGGCTGGATTCAGCCACGTCAACACCGTGGACGAGCTGCGTGCGACCGGGAAATCGCACGTGATCATCTCTGTGCCCGAGGCGATCTCGCAGGTCCGCGCCGGCGAGGTGCTCAACCTGTCACCGCTGTGCGGCGGACTGCCACCGGACATCGCCTGGCCGTATCTGAAGCGCGTGGGCGAGGTCGTGCTGCCGGAGGCTCTTTAAACGCCGGGCCTCCCTACTTGGGTTGGTTCGGCACGCCCGGGAACAACTGCTCCGTCGGCCCTGCGGTCACCCAGCCGCCCAGCTTCGTGACGAGGTGCGGCGCGAAAACCGCGCCATAGAGGGCGTTTCCGGCGACGACCACGGCGACGACGGACAGCAGCGACGAGCCGAGGCGGCTCTTCGCCCTGTTCTCGGCCCACATCTCGATGACGTTTCGTCCTTGCGGGTCGGTGCGGCCCAGCAGGTAGGTGAAGACCATCATCTGGATCGCCATCGCGAGGGAGTCGTACAGCGGGTACTGATGCACGGTGCCCTCGCGGATCGCCAGCCCGGGGATGACCCGGCCGTAGTAGAACACGCCGAGCTTGGCGCCCAGGAACCCGTTGAAGAACAGCGCCCAGCAGAAGCCGACGATAAGACCCACCACCAACAACGTTGGGGGCCTGCGCCATCCGAACCGCCCGCTCAACCATCGCCCGAGCGCCGTACCCGTCACGGCCGGCAGCACGAAGTAGGAGATGTAGCCGACCGGAACGAACAACGGCAGTCCACCCCACGTCACGTTCAGCGGCCACCACGAAGGCATGCGGGGGATGGCCGGCGGGAACTGCGCGTACATCGCCCAGTCGTAGGGCGCCTCGATCCAGGAAAACGACATCGCCGATACGCACAGGAGCAGGAGCGGGTGTATGCGGCGCCGCCGAACGCTGAGGTACACGCCGAGGGCGGTGAACCCGATACCCCCGATCAGCGCGAAGTCACTGGCCGCCTGCATCACGGGCGTCATCTGGGAGCTCACCGGTCGTGGCCTTGAGTCCGGCGTGCCTGCGGGTCAAAGCGCAGCACCAGCCCGAATATCAGGACGATCAGCCCGAACAACGTGCCCAGCATGATGACGGCGCCCACGGTTGCAACCCTTCCAACGCTCGACTCATTAGATAGTGCACACTATCCTAAAGACAGTCAACAATCGGGCGAGGAGCGAGACTGTGCCCCAGCGGCCACCCAGGACGAAGCTCGGCGCGGCGGAAGCGCCGGCCCCGGCGAACCGTCGCCCGCGTGGCGCTCCGCGCAAGCTGCTGCTCGACAGCGCCCGGGCCCGCTTCGCCCGACAGGACTACCGCAGCACGACGACGCGTGAAATCGCCCAGGCCGCAGGCGTTACCGAGCATCTGTTGTTTCGGCACTTCGGTTCGAAGGCGGCGCTGTTCCGCGAGGCGCTCGTTCAGCCGTTCACCGACTTCGTCGACGAGTTCGGCCAGACCTGGCAATCGGTGGTCCCCGAGGAGACCGACGAGCAAGAGCTGGCCCGGCACTTCGTCGGACAGCTCTACGACGTGTTCGTCGAACACCAGGGTCTGCTGCTGACGCTGATGGCGTCCGAGGCGCTGAGCGAGGAGGAGAAGGCAGACGCCGGCATCGCCGAGATCAGGCAGGCGATCACGGCGCTCGGTGAGATCAGCGCGGAGGGCATGCACCTGCGGGGTCTGCGGTCGGATCATCCCGACCTGCCCGCGCACTCGACGGTGGCGATGATCGCCGGCATGGCCGCGTTGCGCTCCACCTACTTCGGCGCCAAGCCGCCATCTCGAGAGGTGATCGTCGAAGAACTCACCCAGGCGATCCTGCACGGCTTCCTACACCGAAACGATTGAGCGAAGGGACTGACTGACCATGGACGAGGCGGGCGCCAGCACGATCGACTTGTACTACGACCCGTTCGACTCCGACATCGACGACAACCCGTACCCGGTGTGGAAGCGCATGCGTGAGGAAGCGCCGCTGTACTACAACGACAAATACAACTTCTTCGCGCTGAGCCGGTACGACGACGTGGCGCGCGAACTGCCGAACTGGCAGATCTACCGGTCCGGCCGCGGCACCACGGCCGACATCTTGTTCGCCAATATCGAAGTGCCGCCGGGCATTCTGCTGTTCGAGGACCCGCCGCTGCACGACCTGCACCGCCGCCTGCTGTCCCGGGTCTTCACGCCACGCCGCATGCTGGCCGTGGAGGACCTGGTGCGCGCCTTCTGTGTTCGGGAGCTGGACCCGCTGATCGGGGCGGGCAGCTTCGATTTCATCGCCGACCTCGGGGCGATGATGCCGATGCGGACCATCGGTTACCTGTTGGGCATTCCCGAGCAGGATCAGGCCAAGATCCGCGATCGCGGCGGGGCTTACATCGAGTTGTCCGAGGAGCGCGACCCCGCTGCGGTCAATGCGAAGCTGTTCGAGGAAAGCATCGTGGTGTTCGCCGAGTACATCGAATGGCGGGCCGATCACCCGTCCGATGACTTGATGACCGACCTCCTGCGGGCCGAGATCGAGGAACGCGACGGCACCCGACGGCCCTTGTCGCGGACCGAGGTGCTGGCCTACACGGCCATGATCGCCGGCGCCGGCAACGAGACCACGGCCCGGCTGATCGGCTTCATGGGGCAGCTGCTGTCTGATCACCCGGATCAGCGCCGCGAATTGGTCGCCGACCCGTCCCTGATCCCCGGCGCGGTCGAGGAGACGCTCCGCTACGAGCCGCCCTCGCCGGTGCAGGCCCGGTACGTGGCCCAGGACGCCGAGCTGTACGGCCGGGTGGTGCCCGAGGGCTCATACATGTTGCTGCTCAACGGTTCTGCCAACCGGGATGATCGGCACTTCACCGATCCGGACCGCTACGACATCCACCGCGGCGGCGCCCACCTGAGTTTCGGGCAGGGGCTGCACTTCTGCCTGGGCTCCGCGCTGGCCCGGATGGAAGGTCGCGTGGCCCTCGAAGAGGTGCTCAAGCGCTGGCCCGACTGGGAAGTCGACTACGCCAACGCCCAGCGCGCGCACACCGCGAGCGTGCGCGGGTGGGCGCGCCTGCCCGTCGTCACCGGCTGAGGCGCGCTCGGCTCGAGTGTGCGGCGAGTGTGCCGAGTGTGAAGCTAGCTGTAGCTTCACGCGCGACGAGACTAGGCGCTTTGGTCCACCAGCACCGCGCCGTCGGGCTGGTTGCCGAGCGTCTGCAGCGGAATGTCCCCGCCCTGGGCGGTGAGACGAACGATCTCGGCTAGCTGCCCGGGGGCGTCGCATTGCAGATAGTGGTCGGCGCCGGGCACCACCCAGTAGCGGTTGCGGCCGGGCTTGGTCTTCAGATACGTCTGCCACACATGGTTGGGGACGCGTAGCGGCGCGACGCTGTCGTGCAGCCCCCACACCACAGTGGTGTTGACGGGTCTCTTGGAAAGCGCTTCCAGCCAACCCGTTTCGTCCGCGGCACGCTCGTGAAGGTATTGAATGGTGTCGGGGAGCACGCGGATTCCATCGTTGTGGGCGAAGCACTTCGCCAACGCGGCGATCTCCGGGTCGTCGAGCGTTCGCCGCGGCATGAACGTGCTGGCGCCCAGGCCCGCGGCCAGCATCTCCGGCGTAGTTGCCGCCGCGGTGGGCCGAGCGGTCGCGGGGTCGAGCAGCGCGGTCTGGAACGAGGTGAGGTTGGACAGCGGCAAGTAGATGTTGGCGTTCGTCACGATCAGGTCGACGGGCACGACCGGCGGATCGAGGGCAGCCAGCATCTCCAGCGCGATCATGCCGACGCTGCTGCCGCGGTCGTGGGTGAGCATGCGGTATTCGGTCAGATTCCACACCTGGGTGATCGCGTAGACGAGCAGACGCGCGTCGTCGTAGAGCGAATAGACGTACGGCTCGGCCGGTTTGTCGGACAGCCCGTAACCCGGGAAGTCCAGCAGGTAGATGTCGAACTCGGAACCCAGATCACCCGTGAGGGGGTAGTAGTCGATGCTCGACGTCGGGAAGCCGTGCACGAGCACCAAGGCGGGGGCGCCGGGGGTGCCGCAGCGGCGACTGAAGACCGCGACTTCGCGCGCATCGTTGGCGGCGGCCGTTGACCGCCAACGCAGTTCAGTGCCGCCGGTTTGCCACTCCGCGAAGATGTCCAAGCTGCCAGCATCGCAGAGGCGGTCGCGGTAGACAACCACGGGCCTTCCCTCGAGGTTTCCTTCTCGGCCGCAACCCTCTAGAACTGTAGAGGTCCAGTCAACACCCCTTAGGGAGGCGGTCATGGGCCTGCGCGGTCTGGCCGACAAGGTGGCGGTCGTGGTCGGCGGTGCCACGGGCATCGGTGCAGCGACGGCAGCTCGGCTCGGCGAGGAAGGCTGCCGGGTGGTCGTCGGTGACATCGCCGCCGACGCCGCGCAGCAGACGGCCGCGCGCATCGTGGCTGCGGGCGGCACAGCGGCGCACGTCGCCTTTGATCTGTCAGATCCTGGATCGGTTGCCGCTCTCATCGATGCGGCCGACACCACGTACGGCGGAGTCGATCTGATGTTCAACGTCGGTGCGGACATGGGCACCATACGTGTCGACACCGATGTGGTGGACATCGACTTCGACACCTGGGATCGCGTGATGGCGGTGAACCTCAGGGGTTACCTCGCCGCCATGAAGTACGCCATCCCGAAAATACTGAGCCGCGGAGGCGGGGTCATCGTCAACATGTCCTCGGCGGCGGCCTTCCAGGGTGAGCCTGCGCGACCGGCCTACGCCACCGCAAAGGCCGGAATCGGCGCGCTTACAAGGCATGTCGCGTCCCGGTGGGGAAAGGAAGGAATCCGGTGCAACGCCGTCGCGCCGGGATTCACCGCGACCGACGCCATCCGCTCCGCGCCGCAATGGCCGGAACTTCAAGCCGGCGCGCTGAAACGCATCCGCGGAACACGCGTCGGGGATCCCGAGGACATCGCGGCACTGGTCGCGTTTCTATGCTCCGAGGAGGGCGCCTGGATCAACGGCCAAGTCATCAACATCGACGGCGGTACCATTCTGCGCTGACTCACGGGCAGGTGACGTGCACCCCGAAAGTCACCGCGCGCGTGCCGCTTTGGCCAGGGGTTGACGCCTGACCAGTCCCGGTCACGGTGTAACTCTTGCCCTGCTTGGTCGCTTGGACCTGGGTTGCCGAATTGGTGGCTTGATAGGGGAGCAGGTACTGACCGTTGGCCAGCGTGAGGGAAATTGCGAATCCGTCGACCGTGGGCGGGTTCTCGTCCGACACTGCCAGCGATACCGACGCCGTATCGTCGTGCACGCTGATGCGGGTGGTCAAGTCACCCGATTCCGGGGGCGACGCGTTCGGTTGCGCCGCCGAACTGCCGCATTCGACCCGCGCTGTCATGGTGTGTTTGTTCCCGTCGATCATCACGGTTGTGGTCACGGCAACCGGACTCGAACTCGAGGTGGACGCCGGCTGGCCACTCTTGCCGGAACAGCTGGAAAGACCGGCCGCCAGCACGATCCCGGCGGCCGCGAGGGCATACCGATTCGTCATCTCACCTCCTCGCCAGCAAGGACTATAGGTCCCATTCGTTTCGGGAACGTCTCATTTCTCTGGCGACCAGTCAACCGCCGGGTTTACCGCCAGGCTTCCCAACTGATCATGCTGCGCAGCGGTCCGGCGAATACGGGCCGCACCGCGTGCGATCGCCAGCGCTCTTCGATGACCGGGGCCAGGGCGGCGGTCGTGGCCAGCGGGTCGCCGTCGAGGTAGACGACGGTGATGTATTGGTGGTCCGTTCGCCAGCCCCGCGGTAGGTGGCTCCAGCCGGCGCTGGAGCCGAATGTCCAGGCGCCGGCCGTTCCCGGCACCGCGAGCAGCGCCGCGTGGTGTTCGGCATGCAACCACTGCAGCCACTCGTCCGGGCGGCGTCCGTCAACGGGTTCTTCGACAATCAGCACGATGCCGCGGTGCGGCCGGAACGGCACCACCTCGGCGGAGACGAGGGCGTGCGGCGCGGATTGCCACTGCAGCAAGCGCAGGCCGGCCACCTGCAAAGACGACCGGACGACGGGAAACCTACCGTTCTCGCGCAGAGCGCGGCCCAGCGCTACGAAGTCGTCGAAGGTCTCCTCGACGGGGTCGCTCACCAGATAGTGCACCGCGTTGCCGATCTCGCCCAGCGGGCCGTGGGCCGCAATGCGGTGCTGGGCATAGTCGCCGTCGGCGATCCAGCGCAGCCCGTGCACGATGCCCGGTAACTGATACTGCTCCGGCATGTGATCCAGCAGGTGCCAACGCAGGTAGCTGCCGTCGTCGTCGGCCGGCGCGGCGGCGGTGAGGCTGAAGATGCCTGCCCTGACCCGGATCACGCGTCGCCGCCGGGGGAGTACAGCTCGGCGAGCGCCTGCAGACTGTCCAGGTAATGCTGCAGCGATGTGTGGCGGAAGACGGCGGGCACGATGGTGGCGCCGTGCGCGGCGGCCTCGCCGACGGCGTCACGGGTCCGCTCCGGCTCATTGATCGGGTCCAGCGCCGCCGGTGGTGGCAGGACGACCTCGAACCCGGATCCAAGGTCGAAGCGGCTCAACCACTCTCGCGCCTGCGGTAGGTCCACGTTGAAGGGTGCCCAGCCGTCGGCCAGGGTCGCGGCGCGGCGCAGCGACCGCAGCGTGCGGCCCCCGATCCAGATCGGGACACGCTCCTGCACCGCGCACGGATCGACGACCATGCCGTCGAACGAGTAGAAGGGGCCCCGGTAGGCGGGTTCCGGCACGGACAGCGAGGCGCGCAGCGCTTTGACGGCGTCATCGCCCCGCGGTCCGCGGTCGTCGAAGGGTGCGCCGATGAGCTCGAATTCGTCTTTGAGGCTGCCGACGCCGACGCCGAGGATGAGCCGGCCGCCGCTGACCTTGTCCAGCGTGCCGTAGCGCTTGGCGATCTCGAGCGGATGGTGATATCCGAGCACCAGGACATTGGTGGCGAACCGAATTCGTTGGGTGCGTGCGGCCAGGTAGCCGAAGGTGGCCAGCGGATCCCAATAGCGGGCGCCGCGGCGGTGGGTCTCGGCCGCGGGCAGCGCGATGTGTTCGCTGCAGGTCAGGTGGTGGTAGCCGAGCCGATCCGCGGCTTCGGCGATCCGCGCCAGGTCCTCGATGGAAGCGTGTTTCTCCCACTCGCCGCTGGTCTTCGGAAACATCGTCACCACCGGTGTGGCCACCGAGAGTCGTGGGGCGCTCATCCCTGCATGTACCCTCCGGCGTCGACGGGGATCGATTGGCCGGTGATGGTTCGGCTTTCGTCGCTGGCCAGGAACAACGCCAAATTGGCGACATCTTCGGGTGTGGAGATATCCTGTAAGGCAACGCCTTTGACGGCTTTATCGCGCTGGGTGGCGAAGTCGACTCCGCGCTCGTCGGCCGTGCGTTGCACCCATTGCCGCCACAGCTCGGTGTCGATGGCGCCGGGCACGATGCAATTGCACCGGATGCCGTAGGGGCCGACCTCGAGCGCGACGGTCTTGGTGAACGCCCGAAGGGACGCCTTGGCGGTGACGTAGTGGCTCTTGCGGACGATGCCGGAATAGCCTGCCGTGGAGGAGAAGTTGAGGATGACACCGCGACGGCGCGCCATCATCGACTGGTTGAGCACTTCCCGGGTGCACAGCATCGCCGCGGTGACGTCGATGGCGATCGTGGCGTTCCAGTTGTCCAGGGTCTGCTCCCAGATCCAGCGGTCCCGGCCGGGCGAGGCGGCGTTGTTGCACAGGATGTCGACCTGGCCGAATTCGGCGACGGCTCGCGCCACCATGGCCGCGACGTCATGTTCGTCGGTGACATCCGCGCGCATCGCGATGGCTCCTGGACCGGCCGCGTGGGCGGCCTCGCGAACCAGCTCTTCGCGTCGGGCGGCCAACAGCACCTTGGCGCCCTCCCGGACGAACAGCGAGCCCAGCACGGGCCCCAGGCCGGTGCTCGCCCCGGTGATGATCGCGACCTTGCCGTCAAGCCGGCCGGCCATTACGCAGTCACCGTGTGGGCACACACGTTTGGAGCCACGCGTGGATTCTTTCGGCGACGGCGCGCCACCCAGGGTCGAGCATCATGTCGTGGCTCATCTTAGGGAAGATTTCCGCTTCGGTGTGGTAGGCGGCCGCGGTCGCACGGACTTCCCGTGGGGTGAAGCACACATCGTCTTCGGCCCCCAACACCAACATCGGGGTGCTGACGAGGTGGGGTCTGGCCAGGTCGAGCCACAACATGTCGATCGCGATCTTCAGGGCGTACTCCTCGCAGAGTTCGGCGGCATAGCGCGCCACGTCGGCTTCGGAGTGCGACTGCGAGAAGAACGTTTCGCGGGCCAATTCCGGTGTGCCGCCGACACCGCGCAATGACCTGGTCCGGGCCAGGCCGCTGGCGGTGTACCACGGGTGTCGCCTGAACCTGCGGGCCAAGAATCCGCGAATTCCGTTCGGGGGTACCGACGCGAGCAGCACGGCGGCCGCAGCGTCGTGTGACTCCAAGTATTTCTGGACGACGAAGCCGCCCATGGAGTGTCCGACTACCACCGGTCGTTCGGAAAGGCCGTCGGCGACCGCGGCGACGTCGGCGACGAAGTCCGCGATCGAACAGAACCGCATCGACTTGGGAGCCGGGCTCTTTCCGTGACCGCGAAGGCTCAGCGCCAACGTACGATGGCCCTTGTCCGCGAAGAAGTCCAGGAAATACTCGTCCCAACACCAGGCGCCATGCCACGCGCCGTGGACGAATAGCACCGGCGGCTCGTGGGATTCACGGCGCGGCGTTCTGTCGATCACTTCGAGCATGAGCGTGCTCCTCTGTCGCGCGCCCCCGGGTTGCCCGCAACGCCGCTGAGACTAGCCGCTGGCCCGCTCGCGAAGGGCCGGAATTCGCAAAGCCGTGCCCAAGTCCTCCCCGCCCGTGGTTGTGGGGCGTTTACTGGGTCGATGGGTGGCGGTGCGGATCGCGGTGAACGGCGCACGTTGGTGCTGTCCGCCTTACCGGCCGAAGCCGACGCGGTGCTGTCGCACACTACGCTTGACCCCGATCCGGTGGTCGTGGCCGACCGGCGGCACTTCTATCTCGGCGTGATCGCCGGTAAGAAGGTGATCGTGGCGATGACCGGCATCGGCTTGGTGAACGCCGCCGACACCACCGAGGCCGCCTTGGATTGCTTCACGCGCGGATCCGCCGTTGGCATTGGGGCGGTGGTGTTTTCGGGGGTTGCGGGCGGGGCGGCACGCACCCGCATCGCGGACGTGGCCGTACCGGCGCGCTGGACACTGGATAACGGCACGACGTTTCGCCCGGTTGATCCCGCCATGCTGGCCGCGGCCGAGAAGCTCTCCGTCGCATTGGAAAGCGTCGTCCGCAGGATCGACCTGCGGCGCCGGCCGCGAGTCGTCGTCGGCGGCGACGGCTGCAGTTGGGACAACAACAACGGCGTGGCATTCCCGTGCATCCCGAACGGCGGCGACGTTTTCGGTTGCCAGCCTCGCCGCGCGCCCGATCGGTCGCTGCGGTATACCGGTAACTTCCGGCAGGCGGCGGGCCGCTGGGTCAGAAGCGCGCTGATCAGCAACCTGAACATCGTCGCGACGTCGGACCCGGCCTTCGATGCGACGGACATGGAGACAGCGGCGGCGCAGGCCGTCGCCGATGCGCACGGTGTCCCCTTCCTGGGCATCCGGGGCATTACGGATGGCCCGGGCGATCCGCTTCACCTGCCGGGCTTTCCGTTTCAATTCTTCTGCTACAAGCGGATCGCGGCGAACAACGCCGCCCGGGTGACCGCCGCCTTCCTGCGGCTCTGGCGCGGTGTGTGATCGCTACTCGGGGCCGCGGGCGACCGCGCGGGCCGGGTCCGAACACCACTCGGACCAGGACCCCGGAAACAGCGCCGCCTCGCGACCCAGCGCCGCGAGCGCGGCGACCGTGACGCTGGCGGTCACGCCCGAGCCGCAGTAGGCGGCGAGCGGGCCGCCGTGATCGACGCCGCGTTCGGCCAGGACTTGATTGAGCACCTGTTCGCCGACGAACGTGCCGTCGGCGGCCAGGACGGCGGTGCTGGGCAGGTTCGTGGCGCCGGGGATGTGCCCGGCGGCGGGATCGAGCGGTTCGACCTCGCCGCGGAAGCGTTCGGGCGCCCGCGCGTCGAGCAGCGTCACGTCGCCGTCGCCGGCTTGCTCGGCCGTCAGGGTGGGTCGGCTTCCGGCGTACAGATCATCATGCGGCACAGTCACATTGCCGGGCTGCGGTGTCACCTGCCCCGTTTCCAGGCCGCGTCCGGCCGCTCGCCAGGCGGCCAGGCCGCCGTCGAGGATGCGGACGTTGGGCAGGCCGGCCGCCGTCAACACCCACCAGGCGCGCGCCGAACCGGCACGGTTCCAGTCGTCATAGACCACGACCGGCACGTCCTCCCGGATTCCCCAGCGGCGGGCCGCGAGCTGCAGATCGCTTCCCGACGGCAGCGGGTGACGACCGCGTCCGGCGATCGCGTGATCGCTGAGTTCGTCCTCGAGGGACGCATACACCGAGGCCGGTATGTGCCCGGCCAGGTACGCCGGCCGCCCGTCCGGCTCATCGAGCCGCCACCGGACGTCGAGGATGCTCACCGGATCGCCGGCCTCGATGAGGTCAGCCAACTCCGTGACGGTGATCAACACCTGGTCTCGGGATTTCACCGATTAGCCTCCCTGATCGTTTGCACCGAGCCTAGCGGCCGCTCGAACACGTTCCTCATCAGCAAACGGCGGCGTAATCTCCTGACGTACGACTGAGCCAACGGGAGTCGCAGTGGGCGAGAGACTTCGGGTAGCACACGTGGGTACCGGCTACACCGGTTCCATCGCCTTGCGACAGATTCTTCGATCGCCACGGTTCCAATTGGTCGGGCACCTCGTTCACAGCCGCGACAAGGTGGGTCGGGATTCCGGCGATCTTGTCGGAGAGTCTCCGGCCGGTGTCGAGGCTCTCGACAGCTTGGACGATTTCCTTGTCCCTGATGCCGACTGCGTCACCTACTTCGCCGCGGTCGCCGGTCGCGACGCCAACGACGTCGTTGACCAACTGTGCAAAATTCTGGCAAGTGGGAAGAACGTTGTCACACCGTCGTTTTTGGCGCTGTTCCATCCCGCCTCGCTCGATGATGTTGCGCGCAGGAAGCTCGAAGCGGCGTGCCGGGATGGCAACAGCTCCTTATTCGCGACGGGCATTGCACCCGGTTTCACCAGCGACATCCTTGCCGTGCACGCGGCGAGCATGAGCGCGTCGCCGATGAAAGTGTCCATTCAGGAACGCATTCCCTGCGGTGCGTATCGAGTTCCGGGGTTCTTCGCGATGTTCGGCTTCGGGCGCACACCGGAAGAAGATGCCGAGATGTACCGTCCCGGAGCGATGATCGGCCACATCGCCCCGGCGTTACGCCTCCTGGCGCAGGGCCTCGGCTGGACCATCGACGACATCAGGGAGCGGCGGGACGTCGCACCTGCGGAACGCCACTACAGCTTAGACGCGGGGGAGATCTCGCCCGGCACGGTCGCCAGTGTGCGCATGCGATTCGAGGGCATCGTCGACGGCGAGCCGCGCGTGCAGTTCTCGTCGATCTGGTCGATGCCGGACGAACCGGTCGAAGACTGGCAGCCGGCGATTGCGGCCGGCAGCGCTACTCGCCGGCTGAGCCGAATCATGATCGATGGTAATCCCCCGGTACAGGTTGATTTCGCACTCAACGGCGGAGACTTGCCTGGTTCAGCCGCCACCGCTGCCCGTGTGCTCAATGCGATTCCTGCCGTCTGTGCGGCGCACCCTGGCATTCTCAGCGCGCTGGACATCGTCGTCGGCGCGGATGCGTACCCGATTGCCGGAAAGTCTCATGGGTAAGCGAGGCATCGTGGCGCGGCAAGGTGTGACCGGTTGTATGGCGGTCGCGTTGGCTATCGCGACGGCGGTACCGACGGCGCCTTCACCGCCACGGTTCCGCCGTACCCACCCGGATCGTGGGCGGCCTCCGACTTTTAAGGAGTTCAACGGCCAATGAGCACTCCCGAGCAATCGCAGACCCGCACCCGCATGTTCGCCCGTGTGCTCGGCCCGTACCTCACGATCGTGCCCATCACGGTGGCGGTGCGCGGCTCATACATGCGTGAGCTGTTCACCGAGTTCAAGGCAAATCCCATGTGGCCCTGGCTTTATGGGGCGCTCCTGTTGATGGGCGGAATTTTCATCATCGCGTTTCACCAGTATTGGCGCAGCCTCGCGGCCGTCATTGTGTCGGGCGTGGGCTGGTTCTTTGTGATTCGCGGGCTGCTGTTGTTGACGGTGCCCCGGGCCTACGACGCGGCCGGTGACGCGATCTACACCTCGGGTATGTCCGTAGCGATCTGGGTCTTGTTCGCCTGCCTCGCGTCCGCCGGGCTGTACTTGACGTATGTCGGCTGGAAGCCCGAGCGGCCCGAAAGCGACTAAGCAGTGTGCTCGGCGTCCCCAGGGTCCACGTCCAAGGCGGGCGCCCCCAACGTGGCCAGCATGCCCGCCGCCGCCCGGTGCCAGGTGAAGTCCTCGGCGCGACGTCGGGCGGAGACGCGACGGTGGTGCTCGGGACGGCTGGTGACGGCGCTGACCGCCCGCGCGATGGCGGCCGGGTGGTTGTCCGCCGAAGCGCCGCTGTCCGAGGTGATGATCTCGGTCAACGCCGAGGTGCGCGAGACCACGGCCGGTGTCCCGCAGGCCAGCGACTCCAGAGCGGCGAGCCCGAAGGTCTCGTGCGGCCCGGGTGCCAGCGTCACGTCGGCCGAGGCCAGCAGCCCGGCCACCGTGTGCCGATCGGAGACGAAGCCGGTGAAGTCCACCGGCAGCCGGGCGGCCTGTCGCTCCAGCCTGGCCCGCAGCGGGCCCTCACCCACGATGACGAGCCGGGCATCGACGCCGGCGTGGCGCAGCTCGCCGATCGCGTCGATGCTGCGGTCGACCCGCTTTTCCACCGACAGCCGGCCGCAGTGGACCACCAGCAGCTGTGTCGGGGTGGCCCAGCGCCGCCGCACCAGGTACGAGTGCTTCCGCGGGTGGAACGTTCTCAGATCCACGCCCAGCGGGACGGTCACGGTGTTCATCGCGCCGATGCGGTCGAATTCCTCACGCGCGAAACCGGTGGTGCACACCACCGTGTCGTAATCGGCCGCGGTCCGCGCGTTGGCCAGATCGGCGAACCTCACCGCGGCGCGGCGCGGAAGAATCTGTCCCACAAGCCGATCCAGCCGCTCGTGGGAGATCATGACCGTCGTGGCGCCATGGTCGCGGCCCCACCGGCCCAGTGACCGCAATGTGAGGCGGTCGGAGACCTCGAGCGCGTCCGGCCGTAACGCCTCCAGCAGCGCCTTGACCGGTCCCGGCAGCACCGCGCGGTAGCCGCCGGTGAGGGGAATCAACCGGGCGGGCAGCGTGATTCGCACCACGCCGGTGTGCAGCCGGCTGCGCTCGGCACGCTGACCGGGAACGATCAGGAAGACCTCGTGCCCGCCGGCACAATATTCGGCCCCCAGCCGGTCCACCGCGGTACGAAGGCCGCCGGAGCGAGGGCCATAGAAATTGGCGACCTGTACAACGCGCATAACGTGAGGACACGCGGTGTGCGTGTGCATTCAACAATGTGGACTTGGCGCTGGCCTGAACAGTCTATGAATTCCGCCGGACCGGCCATGTTCAGTCGGCCTTGGGGCCTTCGGCTTTGTTGATCCGGTCGGCGACCGAGTGTGCGCCCAGGGCGGTGACACGCCGAGAAACGCCGCCATGAGCGCACACTCAAAGCGGGGGACGCTGAGCGCGAATCTAGCGCTTGCCCCAGTCCCACGGCGGCGTGGTCAGCAGCCCCTGACCGGCCACGCGCGTCTCGCCCCATTCCTTGTACAGCTCGATCTCGACTGTGTCGTCGCCGGTGGCTTGCAGCAGCGCACGGGAATGGGTGACCACCACGACCTGCGTCCGCGCGGCGGCAGTGCGGATCAGGCCCGCGAGCGGCCGCACCAGGTCGGGATGCAGCGAGGTCTCCGGTTCGTTGAGCACCATCAGCGACGGCGGCTGCGGGCTCGACAATGCGGCGGCCCACAGCAGGAATCGCAGTGTGCCATCGGACAATTCCGCCGAGCGGAGCGGCCGCAGCATGCCGCGCTGCCGCAGCTGCAGGTCGAAGAGCCCGTCATGAGCGGCGACCGAAACCGTGGCGCCGTCTAAGGCGTCGGCTACGGCGCGGCTGAGGTCGTCGAAACCCGCCTCGATGATCGTCTGGATCGCGGCGGCCAAATCGCTGCCGTCATCGGACAGCACCGGGGTGCGCGTTCCCACCTGCGGGTGCCGGGCCGGTGCCCCCGCGTCGACGCGGAAGCCGTCGTAGAACCGCCACCCGCGCAGCCGCTCGCGCACGGCCGCGAGCTCGGGCAGCGCGTGCGGGTGGGCGTACTCGGCCAGCACGCTGCGGTAGGTGGGCAACGAGCGGGACAACTCGTCGAACCCGCGGCCCGAGTCCGCGCTCACCTCCGCGAAATCTCGGGTCCGGCGCACCAACGTCGCGCTGGGCCGCAGCACCGGCCCGGCGAACAACGCTTCCCGCTTGATCTCGGGATCGCGGTTAAAGGCCGAGTTGGGCCCAGCCATCTGCGGCATGCCGAGGTCGACAAGATATCCGAAATCGTCTGAGGCGAAGCCCAATTCGAGGGATACCGGCCGGGTGCGCACGGTGCCCTCGACCTTCCCCGTCCGGCGGGCGTCCTCCAGCTCCTCGGGTCCGGCCCACAGCGCCGACTGCAACCCGCCCTCGCGGGCAAGCGAGGCGATCACCTCGCCGCGGCCGCAATCGGCCAGCAACCGCAACGCGCGGTACAGCGAGGACTTGCCGGCGCCGTTGGCGCCGGTGACCAGCGACAGCCCACCCAGCGGCAGGATCACCTCACGCAGCGAGCGGTAGCCGCGGATCGCCACCGTCTGCAACATGGAGCCGACTGTACGGTCGAAGACCGACGGGCCCTATTCGTTCTCGGCTGCGTCGAGCAGTTGGACTTCCTCGAGGTCCATCTCGTTCTGCAGCTCGCGCAGGACGATGTCGTCGATGAGGTTCTCGTTGCGCAGCGCGGTGATCTCGCGGCGCTTGCGCTCGAGCATGCCCAGCCGCACCCGACGAACGAGATCCTTCTTCTTGACGAGGTGGCTGTTCGTCGAGTCGTTTTCGGTGGCGAGGGCCAGCGCGGCCTTCTCTTCGTATTCCTTCTGCAGCCGCCGGCGTAGGTCGTCGCTGATGCCGACCTCGTCGGCAACCGTCGGCAGTGCGTCGAGGGCGGCTCGAGCGCCACGGGTGCGAGCCAATTGCAATTCCTCGGCGTGGGCCGCGTCTTCGGGCATCTTCGCCCAGCGCACCACGGCCGGCAGCGTCGTGCCCTGGACGAGGACCGTCACGAGGATGACGACGACCACGACGAAGATGAGCAGGCTGCGGTCGGGGAATGGCGCGCCGCTGAGCGTGGTCGTCGGGACGGCCAGCGCCGCCGCAAGCGACACGGCCCCGCGGAATCCCGCCCAGGCGGTGACGAAACGCTGACGCCAGCTGACCCGGCGTTCTCGCTGCGCCTCGCGACGATCGATCAGCCGGATCAGCAGGACGGTGATCTCGCCCCAGAAGATGCGCGACAGAATCACCACCGCGGTCACCGCGAGCGCGATGAACAACGCGTGACGAATCCCGCCGTCCACGCCGGCTATGCCGCGCAGTGCTCCGGGTATCTGGACGCCGACGAAGACCCACAATGAGCCGTTGAGCAGGAAGGTCGCGCTGTCCCAGAACGCGTAGGCCTGCAGGCGGGATCGCGCGCGAATTACCACCGGTCCGGCGTAGGCGAGCATTAGTGCCGCGACCATGACCGCGACCACCCCGCTGCAGTCCATGCTCTGCGCCAACAAGAACGCCGCAAACGGCGTCAGTAGGCTCAGCGCCCCTTCCTCTTGGGGCGCGTCAAGTCTCTTGCGCAGCAGCGTGACCGCTCCGCCGACCAGGAGTCCGGCGGCGATGCCGCCGAGGTAGGAACCGATGAAACGGCCAACCAGGTCGATCGGGGTGATTTGGGCTCCACCGATCGCGACGTGGACCGTGACGGCGAACAGGACCAAGGCCGTGCCGTCGTTGATGAGACTCTCAGCCTTGAGCACGGTGACCGATCGCCGTGGCAACCTCTTGGCCAGGCCGGCCACGGCGGCGGCGTCGGTCGGGGACAGCACGGCGCCCAACACGGCCGCCGCGTGGGAGTCCATGCCCAGTGCCCGCGCGGTCCACGACACCGCGACCGCCGTCGCGATCACCAACGCGACGCTGAGGAACACGATGATGCGCGCGTTCGCCCGGATCTCCCGGAAGCTGGTGTTCAGGCCCTCCCAGTAGAGGATCGCCGGCAGGAACAGCAGCAGCACGACCTCGCCGTTGACGTGCACGTGGGCGAAACTGGGGATCAGGCCCAGCAGCGTGCCGAGCACGATCAGCAGCACCGGGGGACCGACGCGGTAGCGCCGGCCGAGGACCGTCCCGACGATGACGGTGGAGACGAGCGCAACGATCAGGACGAGGCCAAACACCAGCCCATCCTGCCGGACATGCGCGCTTGGCGCCGATCGGGGCTTGGGGGGAGGGCTTTGTCACAGATGTCACTTCAGCCCCGTCTGCGGGGCATTACGTGACCCTCAAATTCGATAGCGCCCGTGATATCAATTTCGAGAGTCGTGAAATGCCTGAGGGTTCGGGGCCCCCACCCTCAAGTGCAGTCGCAACAGCAGTCGTCGCACTCGCAGCAGCAATCGCAGCCGTCGCAGCAGCACCCGGTGCCGGCTGCGCGCCTCGATTTGCGTCCGGGGCTGGGGTGCCGGGCCGCCGCACGCCGACAGCGCGTCAGGCCATAATGGGCTCGATGACTGTCGGGAAGATCAGGCTCTTGGTGACCATCGCGATGCTCGTTTCGCCGATGTTGGTGGGCTGCCACTTCGCCTCCAGGAACCCGCCGTCGACCCAGGTTCTCCAGGTGCCGATGAAAGACGTGCTCACCCAAGACGCCATCAAGCAGAGCATGACCCTGGCGGTCGGCACCACGCTGATCGTGAAGTTGGGGTCGAACTACACCACCCCGTACCGGTGGGCGCCGGAAATGAAGGTCGGCGATCCGGGGATCCT
This sequence comes from Mycobacterium sp. E2733, assembly GCF_001667585.1. Taxonomy (GTDB): domain Bacteria; phylum Actinomycetota; class Actinomycetes; order Mycobacteriales; family Mycobacteriaceae; genus Mycobacterium. The sequence continues at coordinate 96,080 of NZ_LZJZ01000092.1, read as the reverse complement.
GAAGCAAAGCAGTCACGAGTTCGTACCGCCGAGTTCCGATGCGTTGGGGGCGCCGGGCACCGAGGTGTGGAAGTTCACCGCGTTGAGGCCGGGGACCACGACGATCGGCACGTCCTACACCAGCTTCGTCGATAAGGATTCCAAACCGGCGTGCACCTACACGGCCGACATCACGGTGCAGTAAACCGCGGCGGCAAAGCCGTGGCGGCGGGCGTGCGTCCTAAGACATAGCCTGCGGCACAAGGCTTTCCATATCTCCCGGCGGGGCGAATGCCCAGGGCGTGGCTGACGAGTCCGATCCCGGCGCCGAGGATGGGCCATATCGGCCAGAAGTACGTGGCGTCGGTGGTCGCGGCGACGGCCGCCCACACGGCGAGCACGATGACGGTCATCGCGAGGTAGGCGGCGAGGTGCAGGCGCACGCCGCGGCGGGCGGCCTCGATGCGGGCGGCGCGGCGGCGAGGGTCCGCGCGCCGGATCCGCTCGAGCGGCAGGTCGGCGAGAAGCTGGGTGAGCTCCTCGGTGGTGTGCGTGCCGAACACGGCCTGCACCCGTTGCTCGTACTCGTCCAGTTGCAGGTAGCCCTGCGCGAATGCTTGCCCGAGGCGTTCTGCCGCCCTTTCCCGGTCGCGGTCGCCGGCGCGGGGGGTCATGAGTTGCTGGTCCATTCCATCCCCCTCCAAAGATGTGAATGGCTTTAACATAGTCCTCGATGTTAATGTCGTCAACATGGCACGTGAGCGAAAGGCGCGTCGGGACAGCTACCACCATGGCGATCTCAAGCGCGCCCTCAGCAGCGCCGCTCTGTCGCTGGTGGCCGAGAAGGGGCCGAAGGGGTTCACGCTGACCGAGGCGGCGCGGCGCGCCGGCGTCAGCGCCGCCGCCCCGTACCGGCATTTCGCCGACAAGGCCGCGCTCCTTGCGACCGTGGCCGAACAGGGCTTTCGCGACCTCCACGCCGAACTCGGCGCGGCCGCCGACGCCGCGACGGATCCGAAGGACCGGGTCGTCGAACTCGGCCGCGCGTATGTGCGCTGGGCCGTCGCGCACCCGGATCACTACCGGGTGATGTTCGGCGCCGAGCTCTCAAAGGCCGACCATCCCGATCTCGCCGTCGCGGGCGAGCAGGCGTTCGGCGATCTGCTCGACGCGATCCTGACGTGCCAGGAGGCGGGCATCGTCGCTGGTCGCGACCCGCGCGAACTCGCCGCGCCGCTGTGGTCGCTGGTGCACGGCGTCGCGGCGCTCGCGATCGGTGGCGACCTGCGCAGCGTCGGCATCGAGCAGGACCCTGAGGCCATCATCGCCGGCGTCGTGGCCCAAATGCTCGGCGGTTAGGCCACGTTGGCCTGACGCCGCGTCGCGTAGATCTCGGCCAGGAACTGCTCGACGGCAACCGCGGTGTGCGCCGCGCGCGCCGAACCGAAGATGTCGAAAGCGTGCTGAGTGAACGGCAACTCGGCGTACACGACCGGTTGGTTGCTCACCTGCCGCAGCCGCTCGACGAATCCACGCGCCTGCTCGACTGGGACCAGCGAGTCGTTGCGGCCGTGCAAGACGAAGAACGGGGGAGCGTCGGCGGAAACGTGGTTGACCGGTGACGCGGTGATGAACGGCTGCATGTTCGTCGAAGGCCGTTGCTTGACAACCGATTTGACGAGGAGGGCCGGCATCATCGGGTGCATCGCGTCGTTGAACCGGGTGAAGTCGTAGACCCCGTAGAACGGCACGGCCGCCTGCACTCTGGTGTCGGCGTCCTCGAAGCCGGGCTGGAACTGCGGATCATTGGGGGTGAGCGCGGCCAGCGACGAGAGGTGGCCACCGGCCGAACCGCCGGTGATGGCAATGAATTCGGGGTCGCCGCCGTACTCGGCGATGTGCGCCTTGGCCCACGCCAGGGCGCGCTTGACGTCGATGATGTGGTCGGGCCAGGTGTTGCGCGGACTGTGCCGGTAGTTGATCGCCACACAGATCCAGCCCAGCTCTGCGAGGTGGCTCATCAGTGGATGGGCTTGTCCGCGTTTGTTTCCCGTCGTCCAGGCGCCCCCCGGGATCTGAAAGAGCACCGGCGCCTTGCCGATTGGGTCGAGGTCGGGACGGCGCCAGATGTCGAGGTGGTTGGCGCTGCCGAATTCGCCGTAGCTGATGTTCGAGTCGTGGGCGTAATCGCGATGAATGCGCATCATCCGCAGCAGCCCCGGCGTCTTGGCGGTTCCGCCGCCGGCGGGCCGGCGCCAGAGCTCCCCCGACTCGGTGCGGCGAGAGGCGCCTAGGCCGTCGTCCAGCGCTTGGCTCAGCGGCACGTTGGCCTTGTGGCCGGCCCGGCTGAAATTGAGCAAGCCCATCGCCGACACGGCCGCCACCGCCCACGCGGCGATTCGCACCGGCCGCGTCAGGCGGCGAGCCGTCAACGCCAGGCCGCCGAGCTGGCTGACCAAGGTCTGCAGCGGCAGCTCGGTGACGACCAGCCCGAACATCCACGAGAACAGCGATAGGTAGCCGCTGCGCGCCAACGGCCGGTAGGCGTTGAGCGTGGACACCGCGGTCACCGCGGTGACCACGAGCGACCCTATCTGCCGGATGACATGGATGATTCGAGCTGTCCGCATCCGCTCACCTTAACGAGGCGCGCCGCGACTCATGCGAACACGGTCTTGGGCATCACTGTGGGCTTGACCCCGTACCGCGGCGTATTGAAGCCGAAACCCTTTCCGGCCGTGGCCATCGCCGGCATGCCGGCCGGCACCGCGGTAACCCCCTCGTCGGGCGCCACCGCCCAGCCCGAGCCTGCCAACGCCGGCGCGCTGGAGCTCATCGCCGGGGCGGACGCCGACCAAGTGGCCGGGACCGACAGCCCGCCGACCGTGGAAGCCCTGCCCAAGCCCGCCAGAACGGGCGTCCCGCCGATGCCGGCGGAGCCGGCCGGCGTCACCGACCCCGCCAGCATGGGTCCGACGAAGGGGCCGGCGCTGCCGAGCATGACCGACGGGGCGCCGTTCATGGTGTGGGACAGCAACACCGAGTTCGGGATGGTGTTCATGGTCCACCAGGCCGTGGTGTTGATCGCGCCGTTGATGGTGTTTTGCACGATGGGGAGTTGGAAGAAGGGTGTGGCGGCGGGAGGGTCGGCCGCGAGACTCGGGGCGGCGAACCCCGCCACGGTGTTCTGGAACGTGTTGACCGTCTGCATGAGCCCGGCCTGCGTGTTGGTGGCGGCACCGGCCCCGGACACCACGGCGGCCTGGCGGGCGATTCCGCCCGGGCTGGTCGTCGGTGTCGGCGGGGTCAGCGGGCTCAGCTTGCCGGCGGCCGCCGACGCGGCCGCATAGCCGTACATGGCGGCGGCGTCTTGGGCCCACATCGCCGAGTACTGCGCCTCGGTGGCCATGATCGCCGGGGTGTTCTGGCCAAGCACGTTGGTGGCGACCAGCGCCGCCAGCTGGGCTCTGTTGGCCGCGATCACCGGGGGCGGAACCGTCATCGCGAACGCCGCCTCATAGGCGGCCGCCGACGCCGTGGCCTGGGCGGCGGCGTGCGCGGCGGCTGCGGCGGTGGTATTCAGCCAGTTCACAAAGGGCTGGACCGCGGTGGCCGCCGACGCCGACGCCGGACCCATCCACTGGTCGCCGGTCAGCTCGGAGATCACCGACTCGTAGCCGGCCGCGGTGGTACTCAATTCGGCGGCCAGAGTGTTCCAGGCTGCCGCGGCGGCCATCATCGGTCCGGCGCCCGCACCGGCGTACATGCGCGCCGAGTTGACTTCTGGGGGTAGCGCTCCGAAATCCATTGTCCTGCTCTCCTTTCGACTAAAATCTGGGGTTCTCTAGACGGCCGGGCGCCCCATCACGGTGGGCTTGACGCCGTAGCGCGGCGCGCCCAGGCCACCGGCCTTTGTGGCCGTGGCCACCGACGGCACCCCGGCCGGCAGGGTGGTCACCGATGGGCCGTGGGGCGCCGCGGCGGTCCACCCCGCGCCGGTCAGTGTCGCGGTGGGGGTTGCCGCCGGGGCGCCGGCGACCGCGGCCCAGCTGGGCGGCACCGACAGCCGGCCGACCGCGGCCGCCTGCCCGACACCACCGAGCATCGGGGTCGCGCCGAAACCGGTCGGCGCCGTCGCACCCCCCGCGTTGGACGACGCCAGGGCGGTCGCCGCGGACGGGGCCGCCGCGACCGGGCCTACCGCGTCGGGCCTGACGAGCAGGCCCCCACCTGCCATCCCCAGCAGGTCAGACGTGGCCGAGCCGAAGTTGCCGATCCCGACATCGCCGATGTTGAGCAGGCCGCTGCCCGGCGGCGGGTCGGCCGCGGCGGCCGGGCTTGGCGCACCGGGGACGGTCGGGGCGGCCGAGAAGGGTGACGCGGTCGCCGCGGCGTTAGTGACCTCGGTGGTTTGATACGAGCCGGCGCTGGTGGCCATGGTTTTCACGAATTGTTGGTGGACCGTCTCGGCCTGGGCGTTGATCGACTGGTAGAGCTGGCCATAGGCGGTGAACAGCGCCGCCTGCAATGCCGATATCTCGTCGGCGGCCGCGGGTGCTATCGCGGTCGTGGCCGGCGCCGCGGCCGCACTTTCGGCCGCCAATGCCGAGCCAAGGGCCTCGAGCTTGCCCGCCGCGTAAAGCAACGCCTCGGGTTGCGCAATCACAAACGACATCGGTGTCTCCTTATGGAATTGGTCGGGATATTGGAATGCCCCGACTGGTGGCGGCTAAAGCCGCCAATTCCATTGGACGCCGATTTGAGCGCGCCGGAAACGCGCTTTATTACGTGGTTTCGGCCCGGCTCTCGAGGTTCTTGACCGCAGCGGGATCGTTCTCGGTCAGCCCGACCTTCGCCGCGCCGCCGGGTGAGCCGAGTTCGGTGAAGAAGTCGGCGTTGATCTGGGTGTACTCGCCGTATTCGCCGGGCAGGTCGTCCTCGTAGTAGATGGACTCGACCGGGCACACCGGCTCACAGGCGCCGCAGTCGACGCATTCGTCGGGGTGGATGTAGAGCATCCGCGCACCCTCGTAAATGCAGTCGACGGGACATTCCTCGATGCAAGCCTTGTCTTTGATGTCGACGCAGGGCTCGGCGATCACGTAGGCCATGCACTCAATGGTTCTTGCCGCGACCAGGTCCGAGTAGATGTCCCGCAGTTGTGGAGTCACAAGCTATCGTTGTGTCACACGAATTGATTGTGATGTGATCAGCCATGCCGCTCAGCCCCCGAATGCCCGAGCTCGCCTCGTTCGAGGTGTTCTTGGCGATCGCCGAGACCGGCAGCCTGGGCCGCGCCGCGCGCGAACTCGGGCTGACGCAGCAGGCCATCTCGCGGCGGCTCGCGTCGATGGAGGCCCAGATCGGCGTGACGCTGGCGGTGCGCACGACGCGGGGGTCGCAGCTGACGCCGGCGGGCCTGATCGTGGCGGACTGGGCGAGGCGGTTGCTCGCGGTCGCCACCGACCTCGACGCGGGCATGGGATCGCTGCGCAAGGAGGGCCGCGAGCGGATCCGGGTCGCGGCCAGCCAGACGATCTCCGAACAGCTGATGCCGCATTGGCTGCTGTCCCTGCAGACCGAGGCGGCGCGGCGCGGCGGCGCTGCCCCGCAGGTGAGTTTGACCGCCACCAACAGCGAGCACGCCATCGCCGCGGTCCGCGACGGCAGCGTGGATCTCGGGTTTGTCGAAAACCCCGGGACACCAAAGGGATTAGGCACCTGCATAGTGGGGCAGGACGAACTGGTGATCGTGGTTCCGCCGGGTCACAAGTGGACGCGACGGGCGCGGGGCGTGACCGCTCGTGAACTCGCGGAGACGCCACTGGTTGCGCGCGAACCCCATTCGGGCATCCGCGATTCGCTGACCGTGGCGCTGCGTCGGGTGCTGGGCGATGACATGGAACAGGCGCCACCCGTATTGGAGCTGACGTCGGCGGCGGCGATGCGGGCGGCCGTGCTCGCCGGCGCGGGGCCGGCGGCCATGAGCCGGCTGGCGGTGGCCGACGACCTGGCGGTCGGGCGGCTGCGCGCGGTCACCATTCCGAAGTTGGATCTACGACGCAAGTTTCGCGCGATCTGGGTGGGCGGGCGAACGCCGCCGGCCGGGGCGGTTCGAGATCTGTTGAGCCACATCAATAGCCGTTAGGCCGCGGCGTCGGACTCCAGCGCCTCGTCGTAGCGGTCGAGCACGGTCTCGGCCACCAGCCGGTGGGCGCCCAACGGCGCGGCCATCGGAATGTCGTTGTCCCGCGCGTACGTTGAGACGCCGTCGGTGAGCAGTCCCGGCGCCAGGAACCACGGCGCGATGACGAGACGGCGCGCGCCGCGGCGGCGCAGGTGGCCGGCGGCGCGGTCGACCGATGCCTCGGGCCGGGTGGCGAAGGCCGTCGTGGTTGCGGCCCACCGGGTGCCGACGGCCAACCGGGACGCCACCTTTGACGTGCGTGCGTTGGCTGCGGCGTTGGACGAGCCGATCGCGACGACCATCACCCCGAGGTCGTCGTCGTGCGGTGAAACCCCGACCCCGGCCAGGCGTTCGCGCAGCACCGACACCAGCCGCTCGTCCTCGCCGAGCACGTCGGCCTGCCGGATCCCATGGGCCCCGGCTTTCGCGATCTGCTTGGGGATGTCCAGGCGCGCGTGGTACGCGCTGGCCAACAGAAACGGGGCGACCACCGCGCGGCGGTTGTCCGGCAAACCGGCCAGGACGTCGGCGAAGTTCGGCGCGTTGAGTTCCAGGAACGCCAGCCGGACGTCGAGGCCGGGGCGCATGCCGGCCAGCCGGTCGGCGACGGCCTGCGCGTTGGCGCCCGACCGTGGGTCCCGGCTGCCGTGGGCGGTGAGTACGAGCGTGCTCATGATGCGTGCAACCCACATTCGATCTTGTTTCGTCCCCGCCAGCGCCCGCTGCGAGGATCGTCACCCGCGGCCGGCTTGGCGGTGCAGGGGGCGCAGCCGATGGACGGGTAGCCCTCCCCGACAAGCGGGTTGACAAGGACATTGTTGCGTTCGATGTAGTCCTGGACGTCGTCGTCGGTCCAGGCCGCGATGGGGTTGACCTTGATCAGCTCGAACGACTCGTCGAAGCTGATCAGCGGGGCGTTGGCACGGGTGGCGGCCTCCACCCGGCGCAAGCCGCTGACCCACGCCGCGTAACCGCGCAGCGCGCGGCGCAGGGGGAGGACCTTGCGCAGGCGGCAGCATTCGTTGGGGTCGCGGGCGAACAGGTCCTTGCCCAGCAGCTCGTCCTGCTCGGCCACGGTGTGTTCGGGTTCGACGTTGAGCAGGTGGATGTCGTAGACGGACTCCACGGCGTCGCGGGTGCCGATGGTTTCGGCGAAGTGGTAGCCGGTGTCCAGGAACAGCACCGGCACGCCCGGGCGCACGTCGGAGGCGAGCGAAACCATCACCGCGTCTTGCATATTGGCGGCCACCACGTACTCGCAGTTGGCCCAGCCGCGGGGGCCGTCGACGCCGCCGAAGTGCTCGTCGGTCCAGCGCAGGATGTCGACCGCGTCGGCGCCCTCCATCTCGGACGCGCCGCGCTCGGCCAGCTCGCGCAGCTGCTCCTTGGTGAAGTTCATCGCCACCATGGCGGGGTCCCAACTCCTATCGCAGGTCGGCCTCGTCGGCGCGCAGCGCCCAGGACGCGAAGGTCTCACCGCCGTCGCGGCCTTCGAGGAACTTGCGGGTCACCCGGTCGATGTAGTCGCCGAGCTCGTCGCTGGTCACCTTGTGCTGGCGCAGCTTTCGGCCGAACCCGCTGGCCTCGCCCAGGCGGCCGCCCAGGTGAACCTGGAAGCCCTCGACGGAATTGCCCTCGCCGTCGTCGATCCACTGGCCCTTGAAGCCGATGTCGGCGACCTGAATTCGCGCGCACGAGTTGGGGCAGCCGTTGAGGTGGACGCTGATCGGCACGTCGAGCTCCGAGTTGACGTCGGCCAGGCGCTGTTCCAGCTCGGGCACCAAAGTCTGTGTGCGCACCCGGGTTTCGGCGAAGGACAGCTTGCAGAATTCGATGCCGGTGCAGGCCATGGTGTTCTTGCGCCACGAGGAGGGGCGCGACGGCAGGCCGAGGGCGTCCAGCGCGGCGACCGTCTCGTCGACCTTCTCGTCGGGCACGTCGAGGATGACCAGCTTCTGGAACGGGGTCAGCCGGGCCCGGTCGGAGCCCACCTTTTCCATCAGGTCGGCCACCGCCGACAGCGTGGTGCCCGAGACGCGTCCGGCGATCGGCGCGACACCAATGGCGTTGAGCCCGTTCTTGATCCTCTGCACGCCGACGTGGTCAATGGTCTGCTTGACCGGCGCGGGGGCCGGGCCGTCGATCAGCCGGCGATTCAGGTACTCGGTTTCGAGGACCTCGCGGAATTTTTGGACGCCCCAGTCCTTGATAAGGAACTTCAGCCGCGCCTTGGCGCGCATCCGCCGGTAGCCGTAGTCGCGGAACACCTGGGTGACGGCTTCCCAGACGTCGGGCACCTCGTCCAGGGGGATCCATACCCCGACCCGCTGGGCCAGCATCGGGTTGGTTGACAGGCCGCCGCCCACCCAGAGATCCAGGCCGGGCCCGTGTTCGGGGTGGTTGACGCCGACGAACGCGACGTCGTGGGTCTCGTGGGAGACGTCCTGCAGGCCCGACACCGCGGTCTTGTACTTCCGCGGCAGGTTCGCGTACTCGGGGTTGCCCATGGAGCGCCGAACGATCTCGTCAATCGCGGGGGACGGGTCGAGCACCTCGTCGAGGGAGTCGCCGGCCAGCGGCGAACCGTGGATGCCACGCGGGCAGTCGCCGCACGCCTCGGTCGTCTGCAGGCCGACGGAGTCGAGCCGACGCCAGATTTCGGGGACGTCCTCGATGCGGATCCAATGCAGTTGTAGGTTTTCCCGGTCGCTGATGTCGGCGGTGTCGCGGGCGAACTCGGTCGAGATCTGCCCCAGCGTGCGCATCGAGTGCGCCGTCAGCGCCTTGCCGTCGGTGCGGACGCGCATCATGAAGTACTTGGCTTCGATCTTGTCGGTGTTGTCGTCACCAGTCCAGCTGCCGTCGTAGCCCTGTTCGCGTTGCGTATACAGGCCCATCCAGCGGAAGCGCCCGCGCAGATCGGAGTGGTCGATGCTGTCGAAGCCCTCGTTGGCGTAGACGTTGACGATACGGTTGCGCACGTTCAGCGGCGCGTCGTCGTTCTTGATCTTCTCGGTGTCGTTCAGCGGTTCGCGGTCACCCAGCGCCCACTGACCCTCGCTGCGGGTCTTGGCGGGACGTGCTGCTGTGGTCATGGTGTTGTGCTCCTTCGCGGTGCTTGGGGCTGCAGGGCTGCTGGCCGCGGCATCGACGCGATGATGTTGTCAGTCAGAGGTGAGCGCGGGCGCTCCGTTGCGCCCACGTCTCATGGCTTCATAGTGCCCGGATCAGTCGTGCGGGAGTAGAGGTCGTGCTGTTGTGAGGGCACAACCGTTCGTTGTGTGCTCCCGTTCACGTTTATTGGTCTGGCGCGCATGGTGATTGCAGTAACCTGCGGTTGTGCCTGGGCCGACGCTAGACGCCGGGGAGCGGTCCGCGCTGTGTGATCTTCTCGCCGAGGTCGGCCCCTCCGCTCCGACGCTGATCGACGGCTGGACCGCTCGCGATCTCGCCGCCCATTTGGTGTTGCGGGAACGGGATGTCCTTGCAGGACCTTGTCTCGTGCTGCCCGGCCCCTTCCAGCGGTTCGCCGAGCGGCGCAGGGTCGCGATGGCCCGGCATGATTTCGGGTGGCTCGTCGCCCGGATCCGTTCTGGCCCGCCCGCCGGGCTCTTCCGCATCGGATGGGTGCGCGCGCTGGCGAATCTCAACGAGTTCTTCGTGCACCACGAGGACGTCCGCAGGGCCCTTGGACTGGGGCCGCGTTTTCTGGCGTCCGACATGGACGCGGCGTTATGGCGCAACGTATGCCGCGGCGGGCGTTATCTGAGCCGGAGGCTTGTCGGGTGCGGGCTCGACGTGGAGTGGGCCGGCTCGCGGGCGACGCTGCGACCGGGTTCACCGGCGGCACTGCTCAGCGGTCAACCGGGTGAGCTGCTGCTGTACCTCTTTGGCCGGCAAGGCGCGGCGGTGGTCGCGGTGAGCGGGCCGCCCGAGGCCGTTGCGGCGGTGCGTAGCACCCACTTCGGCATGTGAGCTCGTGGCCGAAGTCACAGGCGCCACAGCAGCCTCCGGAAGGAGCGGCACCCGAAGTGCCCGCCTCCCAGCGACAACCAAGACGTACGTGCTCGCGGCACCGGCGGCGTACCATCAGCTCACGCTCAACGACGAGCGAGGACGACATGAGTCGCTAGGTTTCCGCCGCCGCGAAGACCACATCGGGGTTGAGAATGCCCGCGGGGTCGAAGCTTTGCTTGATGCGGCGCATCAGGTCGACCTTGACCGGGTCTTCCAGCTCCAGGAAGTACGGGGTCTTGGCGCGGCCCAGGCCGTGCTCGCCGGAGATTGCGCCGCCCAATTCCATTGCCAGCGCAAAGATGTCGGTCATGAGCTTCTTGCGCGTGCCCGGATCTTTGCAGAAGATCGCCAGGTGCACGTTGCCGTCGCCGGCGTGCCCGCAACCCGCCGCCGCGCCGCCGGCGGCCGCCGCCATACCGCGCGCGGCGGACAGAAACTTCGGCATCGCGCCGCGCGGCACCACGGTGTCGATCAGGTCGTCGGCGCCAACCGCCTTCAAAGTCCAGAACGCCTTCTCTCGCGCCTCGATGAGCTTGCGCGCCGAACCGCCTTCCAGCACATAGGCATCCACGGCGCCCAGCTCGGCCAGCAGCTCGCCAACCGTCTCGACGTCCTCGTCCAGCCGGTCTGCGGTCCGGTTCTCAAGCGCCACAACCAGATAGGCGTCGCAGCTGTCGCGGACGCTGTCGGGGACACCGAGCTCCAGGTTCTGGGTGTGGACGAGCGCGGCCATCGTCACGTTGTCGATGTACTCCAGGATGTAAGGCGCGAGGCCGCTGCCCACCACCTTGGGCACCGCCGCCATGATCTGGTCGAAGTCGGCGAACGGAGCGAGCACGGCGGCGTTGTGGTCCAGCCGCGGGTGCAGCTTGACGGTCACCTCGGTGGCCAGGGCCAGGGTGCCTTCGGAGCCGACGATGAGCTGGGTCAGGTCGTAGCCGGTGGAGACCTTGGCGATCTTGCCGCCGGTGCGGATGAGCTCGCCGGTCGGCAGCGCCGCCTGCAGTCCGACGACGTTGTTACGGGCGATCCCGTACTTGACCGCGTTCATGCCGCCGGCGTTGGTGCCGACGTTGCCGCCGACGCTGGACGACAGCTCGCCCGGGTGAACCATGTAGCGCAGGCCGCTGTCCGCGGTCGCGGCGTCCAGTTCGGTGAGTGTCACGCCGGGTTGGACGACGGCGACCTGGTTGGTGGTGTCGACCTCGAGCACGGCGTTCATGCGCTCGAATGAGATCAGCAGCCCGTCGGTCCGGGGGATCGCCGCGCCCGAGAGGCCGGTGCCCGATCCCCGGGCGGTCACCGGAACGCCGTTGTCCGAGGCGGCCTTCAACAGCTGCGAAACCGCCTCCGCCGAAGCGGGTTTGGCGACGTACGCCGGCCGCTGCGGCGGCTTCGTCAACACCTCGTCGTGCCAGTAGTCCTCGGGGATGGCGTCGCCGGTCAGCAAGTTGTGCTCGCCGACGATCTCGGAGAACCGCGCCGTCATGTCGCTCATTGGGGCCTCCCTCCGGTTCACCTTATCGCCGGAGTGAGGTGATCGACGGGTGTCCGCATCCGGCCGCGGACGATCGGCACACAGTCGTCGGGGAGGTCGGTGGTGACCTCCAGGCCGGAGTCGTCGAGCTCATCGAGGAACTTCGGGAGTCGCTCCATCGCGCCGGTGGGCAGGTCGTGCAGGACGACCACGGTGTGCGGTTGGTTCCGGGTATCGGCGAGCGCTCGGTCAACCCATCCGCGGGGGTCGGCCCAATCCCGCGGGACGCTGTTCCACAGGACGCAGGTGTACTTCTCCGCGATGAGGTAGTCGACCGCCGTCCGATTCAGGCAGCGCCGGTCGAGTTCGCCCTCCGTTCCCCATGGTCTGAAGTAACGATCGACATCGTTGAAAGCGTCCAAAATCTCTTGGGTGCTGCCGATTTCGTGAATCGTCTCCGCCACAGAGAGCTCGCCGAGGGGCGCGCCGTGGGTGAAGGAGTGATTGCCGATCCGGTGGCCCTCACTGACGGCGCGCTCGATCAACCGGTGTCCCGCCGGCGAGCGAAGTCTCTCGCCGACGACGAAGAAGATGGCGGACATCTGACGCTGAGCGAGGGCATCGAGCACCCGATCCGTCACGCCAGGGGTCGGGCCGTTGTCGAAGGTCAACGTGATTTCCGGTCGCATCAATTCAGAGCGTAGCGCGCCACGCTTGCCTGACTGATCGATCAGGCAGTACCTTATGCGGAGAAGCGACGAGACGAGTCGAAGTTGACCGAAACAGTGCCGAAGGCTCCCGGTCCGGCGGTTGGCGCCGGCGACACCCGGCAGCGCATCCTGCAGACGACGGTGCGGTGCTTCTGCGCGTACGGCTACGAGAAGTCTTCGATGAAGCTGATCTCGGCACAGGCCGGCGTTTCGCAGACGCTGCTGCATTACCACTTCGAGACGAAGGAAAAGCTCTTCCAGGCGGCCATCGACGACATGGCCAAGAAGATGTTCGCCACGGCGGCGGCCCGGCTGTCGCAGGGCGCGTCCGTGCGTGATGGCCTGGCCGAGGCGGCCGGTCTGCTGTACACGCTGTTCATCGACGACCTGGACGCCGTCACGTTCATGGTCGAGTTCGCGGCGGCTGCCAACCACAACGACTTCTTGCGGACCGCGTATGTCGACTATCGCGATACCCAGCGACGGCAGCTGGCCGAGCTGCTGCGCACCATCGCCGGTGACGAGGCGCCGCAGCACTTGGTCGACGAGGCGGTGCGCCTCTGCGAAATCGTGCTACTGGGCATGTCCATGCAGCGCCCGTTCGTCGCCGACACTCCAGCGTTCCGCGCCGACTTCGACGCGTTCGCCGAGATGATTGCCGCCCGATTCACCGAAGGATTGGATTCGAAAGGCTGATGACTCCGAACACCACCGTTCAGGCAGTGCCGCCGATGGTCGAAGACGCCGTGACCGGATCCGGCGCCAAGCGGATCTTCGTGCGCCGCTACGACAACGAGAATGCCGATTATGTCTTGGTGCTGGTGCACGGCACCGCCGGCAACAGCGAGAGTTACGACGCGTTCGCCGAGCACATGCGCCGCCATTACCGCGCGGCGGTCTATTCCTTCGACCTGACCGGACATGGCCGCTCCGAAGGCAAGCCGGGTGTGTTCCGCTTCGAAGAATTCCTCGAAGACACCAGGGCGGTAACCGAATACGCCGCACGGCGCACGTCCCTGCCGGTCGTCGTGCACGGCGCCAGCCAAGGCGGGGAAGTCGCATTCCACGCCCTCGACGCGTGCCCGGCCGTGACGGCCGGTGTGTGCATGAACATTTTGTTGAACCACGAGGCGCCGATGAGTCTGCCGATCCGGCTGTTCCGTTCGCGGCCGGCGAAATACGCGGCGGAGAAGGTGGGAGATCGGCTACGCGTCCCGCTGCGGCGGTTCATCGACTTCAAGGCCGCCTACCAGGAAGACCCCGGACTGCTGGACGCGAAGAAGAAGGACCCGCTGTACGTCTGGTCGTACGGGTTGAAGAGCTACCACTCGGTGTTCAACTATGTGCCGCCAAAACCGGCGGCTGCCAACACGAAACCGGTCCTGATCGCCTGCGGCGAGCACGATGAAATCGTCGGGGCCGAGCACTGCCGGGCTTGCTTCGAGCGGATCGGCGGGACCAAAGACTTTTTTCTGATGCCCGGTGGGGGCCATCAGCTGATGTTGTTCGACACCAGCGTCTACGGCCGCGTGATCGACTCGTGGATTCGGGAGCGGGTGCTCGGCGGGGCTCAATCGTGGGAGCCGCCAATCGAACCCGAAGAGCGGCGCTACTTCGAGTTTCTCGATCGGGAACGGGCCAACGACGCGGCGGGCGAGCGGGAATACCACTATTCGATCATCGATCGCGTGCTGATGCGGATCAGCAACGGCACGATCGAGCGCGGGGTCCGTTACTTCGCCAACGCCGAGGTCAGCGAGCAGTGGCGCTTCACCGCTGAGCTCGTCGGCGAAATCGACTACGCCGCATGGGAATTCCTGCGTGACTACCTTCCGCCGACAAATGGTCGACGCCCGAGAATGGCGGTGGTCGGCTGCGGCAGCGGCGGGGCGATCGCGGGATTGCTGGAACGCTATCCGAAGTTGGGCGAGTGGGACATCGTCGGCGTCGACGTCGACTACAAGTCGATCGGTGCGGCCCGCGAGCGTTTCGCCGGCAACACCGGAGTGAGCTTCATCGTCGGCGACGCGCGAAACGCGGATGTATTGGGGGCCAATCAATTCGACCTCATTTACCTGCACGGGGTCCTCGACCATTGCACCGAGCACCGTCATTTGTTCGACAGCGTGTTCAGCGCGCTGAAGCCGGGCGGCCGGATGTTCTATGTCACCCCCGACCGCAACCTGTGCACATGGCTGTGTTTCGTCACCATCGGGCCGCTGTTCGTGTTCGGCCTGCACAAGCCGAATCACGACTTTCGCCGGTTCCCCCGCCCGGCCGAGTTGAACACGGTGCTCCGGGACGCCGGTTTCGAGCTGCTGCCCAGGCGAGGCCGGCCGACCGCGCCCGCTTTGGTCGGCCTCGAGTACAAGACCGGCATGAATCCGTTCCCGGTCAAGAGGTCGGTGCGCGATCGAGCCCTCGGCGAAGAGATCTTCAAGCACACCGAGCCCAGGTGGTGGTTGGGGAACGGTTTCGTCGGCGAGTACGTGGGAGCGGTCCAGAAACCGGCGCAGACCGCCGCTGTTTGACCCCCGGTTGAGTACCGGGTTTCGATTCCCGATGGTGTGGTTATCCCGGACCCAGCAGGCAGTCAGCTTTCCGACAGGAGATCGACACGGACCTCCAAGGAACCCAGTCTTACCGCGGCCAGGGCAGTAACGGAGTGCCTCTGGCGCCGGGCGGGCCCCTTGGCGACGGCCGGTACGAACTGCGCGGTGTCCTGGGCCGCGGCGCGATGGCCGAGGTGCGCGAGGGGTGGGACCGAAAGCTGAACCGGCCCGTCGCCATCAAGCTGCTTTATCCCGGGGTGGCCGACCGGCCGGACAGCCGCCCACGGTTCGACGCGGAGGCGCGCGCGGCCGCGCGCCTGACCGGTCGGCACGTGGTGGTGGTCCACGACGTCGGCGAGCATCACGGGTTGCCGTTCATCGTCATGGAGCGGTTACCGGGAGTGTCGCTGGCCGATCACATCGCTCGCGGTCCGCTGCCACCGGCGTTCGTGCACGTCGTGCTCGACGGTGTCCTGGACGCCCTTGCCGAGGCGCACAGCGCCGGCATCCTGCACCGCGACGTCAAGCCGGGCAACATCTTGTTCACCGCCGCGGGCGAACCCAAGCTCGCCGATTTCGGCATCGCAAAGACGTCCGGCGCCGCCTACACCAGGGCCGGCGAAGTCGTCGGCAGCATGGCGTATCTGAGTCCCGAGCGGCTGACGTCCAAGCCGGCCACGGTGCTCGACGACCTGTATGCCGTGGGCGTGGTGGGTTATGAGGCGCTGACCGGGCGCCGGCCGTTCCCGCAGGAGGACCTGGGCGCGCTGGCACACGCCATCCTGCACACTTCACCGCCGCCGCTGGCCGCCCTGTGCCCGGGTGTGCCGCCGCCGCTCGCGGGCGTGATCGAACGCGCGATGGCGCGCGACCCGGCGTGGCGGTTCGACCAGGCCGGCGCGATGCGGGCCGCGCTGACCGGCAGGGCCCCAGCGGCCATGCCCACCGGCACCTGCGTGATGGAGGCGCCACCACCTGCCGTGCTGACCTACACGCCCGCGGGCGCGCCACCGGAGCCCGACACTCCCCGGCGCAAATGGTGGATCGCGGCGATCGTTGCCGCCTTCGTGTTGGCGCTCCTCCTGTTGGCCATCGATCCGCCGTTCTCGGCGCCACCGCCGACGCCGACCACACCAACCACCACCACGCCGACGCCGCCCCCGACGACCACCGCCACCACCACACCGAGCAGCACCCCGGAACCGGCGCCGGCGCCGCCACCCGGTCGCCCGGGCAAGAAGCCCAAAGGCGGACACGGCGGTTGACGTCGATATGGGATCGGTAGCCCGCCGGCCGGACCGCCCAATTTCAACTGCGGCCTATTCTGGTGCCCAGTGCCGCCGCACGCGTGAGCCGCCGCACGTTAGGTCGGCGCCCAATTCGGGAATCCGCACGGCTGGACCTCTATGACCTAGCGAAAGGACTGCGCATTGACTTCGCGGCTTGGCACCCGGTTCGGGCCCTACGAGCTGCGATCGCTGATCGGCGCAGGCGCAACGGGCGAGGTCTACCGGGCGCGCGACACGGTTAGGGACCGGATGGTCGCGGTCAAGCTGTTGCCTGCCGAGATGGCCGCGGAACCCGGCTTCCAGCAACACTTTCGGCGGGAGTGCGGGATCGCGTCGCGGTTGCAGGAGTCCCACGTCATCCCGGTGCACGACTTCGGTTCGATCAACGGGGTTTCCTTCGTCGACATGCACCTGGTCGAGGGCGGCAGCCTCAAGGACCTGCTGCGCGAGCGGGGGCCGCTGGAACCGTCGCGGGCCGCGTCGATCGTTGCGCAGGTGGCGCGGGCGCTGGACGCCGCGCACGCCGCCGGGCTGGTGCACCTGGGTCTCCGGCCGGAACACGTGTTGCTGACTCCCGATCACTTCGCGTATGTCGTCGACTTCGGCATCGGGCACGCCGACGGGTCGCGGGTGTACATGGCCCCCGAGCGGTTCACCACCGGTCGGGTGGGGCCGCAGACCGACGTGTACTCGCTGGCCTGCCTACTCTACGAATGCCTCACCGGGCAACCGCCGTTCGAGGCCACCGACCCGGCCGAGCTGAAGAGCGCGCACATGTTGTCGCCGGCTCCGCGGCCCAGCATCATGCGCCGCGGGGTGGGCCGGGCCTTCGACGACGTCGTCGCGCGCGGCATGGCCAAACAGCGAACGGCGCGGTTCGCGTCCGCCGGTGAGCTTGCCCGGGCGGCGAGCGAGGCCGTGAACGCGGCGTACGAGCCGGTCGCGGTCGGCGCCGGCGCTGGGCCCCTTGGCACCCGGCCGTTTGAGACGGTCTATCCGAACCCGGACGACACCGGCTACAGCCCGTATCCGCCTGTCGAGCCGCCCCCTTCGCCGGCGCCCCGCCGACCCTTGCTGGGTGGCCGCGCGCCGCTGGTGGGGATCGGGGCGGCGGTCGTCCTGGTGATCGTTGGGTTGATCGTGGCGCTGGTGTCGGCGTTGGTAAGCGGCGGTTCGCCGCCGCCGCGGGCGGCTCCGGCGCCATCGCCCGCGCGCTCGAGCCCGCCGCCGCCGAAGACGCCGACGCTGTCGGCTCCGGTGCGGGGTGCCGACGGGTTGGGGTTCGTCGGCGAGACGGCCCGCTGCGACCCGGGGAATCCGCCGGCCGCCGTGGTGCGCACCGCCAAGTCGCTGGCCGTGGTGTGTGAAAACCTCAGCGGCAGTTACTACTACCGGGGGGAACGCATCCGCGACGGCGCGCACATAGAGCTGTCCAACGCGGAGCGCGTCGGGGACGGGTTCGATGTCACCAACCCGGTCGACGGTGTGCGCTACGAGGTGCGCCCGAGTCGGCTCAGGATCATCAGCGGCAGCCACGTCGATTCGTCGGAACCGGTGCTGCAGTACGCCACCGCGTCCTGATCACCTCAGGCGCAGCGAGAAGGGGACCTTGTCCTCTGCCCGTATCGCGGCTGTGGGCGGAGACTCGGGTACCTGCTTCGAAGAGGAAGTTCCGATCATGTGGACCACTCCATCCGTCATCCCGTTCTCCGTCTGGCGCAAGATTGCCATGGCCACCTGGCGGCCGCGCAAAGACCCGATCATTTGGGCGACGATGGATATCGAAGCGGCGCGGCTGCTCGAGTACCTGCGCCAGGTCCGCGAAGCAACGGGTCAGCACGTCACTCCCATGGACCTCGTCGGCAGGGCTGCGGGGAAGGTCATCGAGGCGCTGCCGGGTCTCAACGGCCGAGTCGTGTTCGGCGGCTTCCTGCCGTCCCCGACCGTCGACTGCTTCTTCGTGGTATCGCTGCGGACCGACCTCATAACCGGAGCCGAAGCCGCCGACACCGATCTCTCGGGCACCGTGGTGCGTCGCATCGATGAGAAACCACCGTGGGTGATCGCCAAGGAACTCACCGATCACGCCGCACGCATTCGCCACGACGAAGATCCGCAGTTCAAGCAGAGCAAGGCGATGGTCAAGGGACTGCCGCCGCTACTGCTTCGTCCGGTGATGGACGCGATGGGCTTCATTACCGAAAGCCTGCAATTGCCCATTCCGTTCCTTGGGCTGGAGGCGCGCCCTTACGGCTCGATACTCGTGAGCAATGTGGGCACCTACGGCCTCGACACGGCCGCCGCCCCATGGCCGACGTTCTGCCACGTGCCGCTCGGGATCATGATCGGGGCGGTGAAGGACAAGGTGTTGGCGCTGGGCGGTCAACCCGTCGTGCGTCCGGTGCTGCCGCTGTCGATCGGCCTGGATCACCGGTTCGTCGACGGCTACCAGGCGGCGACGATGGCCAACATCTTCCGCGCGTACCTGGCCGATCCCGCCGCATTCGATCCGGTGCCCAGGACCATCCCGCCGCGCAAGAAAAAGCCTGCCCCGGTGCGGTTGAACGGAACGCGGCCGGCGACCGCACCGAGCCGATCGAAGGCCAAGGCGCAGCGCCACGCTTGAGAGGAAGCCATGCCCGCATCACGACCACCTGCCCGCGCGGCCATCGCCCCGCCGCATCCGAAGAACGATCCGTTCTACTCGTACACGGGAAAAAAGCCGCTGCCGGACATCTTGCCGGGAACGGTGCTGAAGACTCGCAGCGTTCCCTACCACATATTGGGCCTGCCAACGCTGCTCGAGACCACGCAGCTGCTCTACCGGTCGACCAGCCAGACCCGGAACCCGACCGTCAACGTCACCTCGGTCATCCGGCCGCTGGAGCTGCGAGACAAAACGAAGGTGATCTCCTATCAGTCCGCGTACGACTCGCTCAAACAGGACGACGAGCCGTCGTACGCGATCTCGGGCGGCCGACCCACGCTTGGCGGAGTCGTCCCCAACGTCGAGCTGGGGGTCTTCGGTCCGTTCCTCGCCGAGGGGTACACCGTCATCGTCCCCGACACCGAGGGCCAGCAGGCGGACTTCGCCGCGGGTCCCGAGTACGGAAGGAACACGCTCTACTCGATCCAGGCCGCGTTCAACTCGTCGGCGATCGACAGCGACGCAAAGGTTGCGATGCTCGGATACTCCGGCGGTGCGATCGCCACCGAGTGGGCCGCCGAATACGCGAAGGAGTATGCGCCCGACGTCAACAAGCGCCTCATCGGCGCGGCGATCGGCGGCGTGCTCGTCCACCCGGCGCACAACCTGCACTACGTCGAGGGCAGCTTGATGTGGGCCGGTGTAATGCCCATGGCGCTCGTCGGCATCGCGCGCGCGTTCGGGATCGATTTCAGGCGGTATCTCAGCCAGCACGGCGTGCAGATCTACAACAACATGCAGAATGCGTCGATCGTCGAGGTTCTCGGCCTGAGATACGCGCGTCTGACATGGAAGGACTTGGCCAAACCCCAGTACCCGACACCCGAGAGCATCCCGGAGTATGTCAGGTGTGCCAACCAGCTGATCATGGGCACCGGCGGTACGCCGACGATCCCGCTGTTCATCGGCCAGGGCGCCGGCGGTGAGCTCGAGGGCACGCCGGGCAACAAGGCGGGCATCGGCGCCGGCGACGGCGTGATGATCGCCGGCGACGTGCGCACGCTCGCCCGTCACTACTGCGCGGCGGGCACGCCGGTCCACTACGAGCAATACGACGCGCTCAGCCACATCTGGAGTCTCACGCTGTGGCTGCCGAACTCGATCGCCTGGATCAAGCAGCGCTTCGCCGAAGTGCCTCCGCCGCAGAACTGTTCGTCCATCCAGCAGGGCAACCCGATTAATCCGATTCCGGTTCCATCGGAAGTTATCTGAGCCCAACGAGTCGACCGTTCGTGGAGGTGCAAAGTGGCAGAGCGACGCCGGCTCGGCATCCAGGACGCCCTGTGGCTGGAGATGGACCGCCCCAACAACCTCATGGTCGTCGACACGGTGGTCTGGACGGCCGATCCGCTCGACTGGGCGCGCGTGCGCCAACTCATGGAGGAGCGGCTCACCAACCGCTACCCCGTGTTCCGCAGCCTGGCGGTCAAGGACCCCGACGGCTCGTGGTGGTGGGAGGTCGACGAGAACTTCGACTTCGGGGAACACGTCACGATCGTGGACCTGAAGGACCCCGACGACCGCCGCGATTTGCAGGCACTGGTGGCCAGCCACCACACCGAAATGCTCGATCGCAAAAAGCCGCTCTGGCAGAGCATTTGGGTGAACCGCTACCGGGAGGGTAGCGCAATGATCATGCGGACACACCACGCCCTCGCCGACGGCATGCGCATGGTCGAGATGGCGATGAGACTGTTCGACGCGTCGCCCGAGGGAGGTCACATCCGCGCTCCCGACGTCGTGCAGCAAGCGGCGCAGCCCCACCCGCCGGGACGCCCGATGAAGGACCGGTTGCGGACCGCGGCGGTACGGGCGGCGGGCACGGCGCGGCGCGCGAGGTCGGCCTTCGACGAGGTGCTGGACGACCCGGCCGGACGGGCGGCGGGCATGACGGCAGGCGTCGTGAGGGCAACCGCCGGACTGCCTCGAATTCTCTCTCGTGCCAACGACTTTGGTCGCCTGGCACTGGAGAACCCGGTGGGTGCCGGCCACACGCTCGCCGCTTCGGCGCGGGCGACAATGTCCGACGTCGCCGAGTCCGTCCGCTCCACCATGCGGGCGGCGATGCCGGGCAGCGGCGCGCTGGTCGACGTGTTCTCGTCGGCGCCCGGTGACCTCGACACGATCCGCAAGCTGCTGGTCGGCACCCGTAACGACGCGACCCTGTGGACGGGTATTGCAGGCCTCGACAAGGCGGTGGCATGGTCGGAGCCGATCCCGCTGGCCAAGGTCAAGGCCGTCGCCAAGGCGAACCGGTGCACGGTCAACGACGTGCTGGTGACGACTGTCGCCGGAGCGTTGCACGACTACCTCGACGCCCAACACGCCCGCTGCTCAGCGGTGACGTTCATGGTCCCGGTCAACCTCAAGCCGGTCGACGTGACGCTGCCCGACAACCTCGGTAACGAGTTCGCACTGGTGCAACTCGAACTGCCGACCGATCAGCCCGATGCCCTGCGAGTGCTTGCCGTAGCCAAACGGCGGATGAACCGGATCAAGCACGGCCACGAGGCGGCCTTGGCGTTCCGCCTGCAGGAAACCATCGCCGGGTTCAACCGGCAGATCTATGAAGCGTCGGTGGACCTGTTCACCAACCGCACGATCGGCACGCTCACGAACGTGCCCGGCCCGCCGATGCCGGTGTACCTGGCCGGCAGCAAGGTGGAGGGCATCGTGGGCTGGGCACCGGTTTCGGGCAACCAGCCCATGAGCTTCGGCATCTTTACCTACAACGGCGAGGTGACCGTGGGCATCGCCTGCGACAAAACCCTTGTGCCCGAGCATGAGACGATCGTCGACGGCTTCGCGGCCGCCTTCGACCGGTTGTTGGCGGCGACTCCCGGCGTCACCCCGAGTGCCCGTTAGGTTTCTTCTCCGCTGCGGTGCGCGAATGTCGCGATGATCGCCTCGCGAGGCGAGTGCCAGGTCACCCCGAGCTCGGCCAGGGTGCGGGAGTCATCGGTGGGTACCGCCGCGGTGAGCAGTTGTGCCGCTTCGAAACTGAATCCGGCCCCGAGTGGCAGTAGATCCCCGACGGCGTCCGCGATCCTGCCCAGGGCCCGAAACATTCCGCCGGTCAAGGGTATCCGCCTGATATGACGTCCGGAGCCGGCCTCGAGCGCGCAGATCATCTCATCGAAGCTCAGCATTGCGCCGCCGCAGACGTAACGTTTGGGGCCGTGGCCTGGCCGCATCGATGCGACATGCACATCGGCGACGTCACGCACGTCGATCATCATCATTCCGGCGTGCCGCAGTCGCGGCGCTGCGCCCGCGCGGATGATCGTCGCCCAGCCCTGTTCGGTGATGCCGGGGGCAGTCATGAAGGCCGGACCGACCACGCTGGACGGATAGGTGATGACAACGGGCGCACCCTCGTCTTGTAGCCGCCGGGCAGCACGGTCGGCGTAGCCCTTCGTCTTGGCGTAGGACGACCTCCCCGCCGCGGTGGGAGCGTCCGGCCCGATCACCGGGACCGTCGGCGAGAAGAGGGAGCTGTAGCTGTTGATCGTGACGATCGGGTCCAGCCCGCGGTCGTGTGCCTGACGCAGGATCGACTCGGTCGCGAACGCGTTGATCTCCCACATCAGCTTCTCGCGCCGGTTGTCGGTCCCGACCACGCTGGCAGCGTGCAGCAGGGCATCACTTTGGTCCAGGAGCGTCGCCACGGTGTCGGACTTGCGAACATCGCCGGATACCACGGTTATCGAGCCGAGTTCGGAAAGCGCCCGCAGCAGTTCGGGATTGTCCCAGCCGGGCTCGGCCAGAAGCCGCACCTGATGGCCGGCATCGAGTAGGCCACGGACGACGTGCGCACCGAGATATCCGGTGCCACCAGTCACTGCGATCTGCACGAGTTCGTGACTCTACCGGGCGGTGGCAGGTGGCACGGAGCCACACCACGAGTCGAGCTACGCGGGCCTGCTGCCGATCTCCAGGCCGGCCAGCTCACAGGTGCCGTCGAAGATCACCCGGCCGTACTCCCGCAGACTGCAATGCAATCGGCCGGCCAGGTGCTCGAAGTCGGTGTCGATGTTGCGCCGCTGCGCGGGCAGCGGCACCGGTAGGACGTGCGGATCCGCGCGGGTGCCGTCTCCGTCCAGCTCGATGTGGTAGCGGCGTGTGCGTGCTGACACGGTCCAGTGTCCGTCGCCGACGTCCGATCGCACGGTCGCCGGCGGGCTTACCCGGATGACGCGGGTGCCGAGTCGCATGACGACCCCGGTGACGTCCCTGCGGATCGGGCCGAGCTGAAGAAGGCCCCCCGAGAACGCCACCGACACGTCGGCGTCGCCGAAATCGTGTGCCTGACCCCACCACCAGCGCTCAGGGAAGCCCGCGCCCCAATTGCGTTCCGCGTACAACGCGGCGCCGTCAAACGACCACATGTCGTCGTCGAATTCGACCGTGCCGGTGACTTTTCCGCCGAGCCGGTAGGGATGCCAGTACTGGTTGAGAAACGGGACCGAAGAGAAGACGCCGCCTCCGCCAAAGGCATTGGGCCAGTTGAACGGATCGGCGAAATGCAGGTCGAGGTGGATGCCGTCAACGTCGATCTGGAGCCGATCGAGGCTCGCCGCCAGGCGGCAGTCGGGAGCGGCCCCGGCGTGCACCGAGAACGTGGACGATTCGGCGTGGGCCCCGTCCACGGCCGCGGAGCGCACCACGCCGCCGGGATGCAATGCGACCGCGACGGTCGCCCAGTCCCCGTCTGGATTCCGGTTCACGCTGCACAGCGCGACGACGACGCGACCCGAGGCGGCATCGGTGAGGCGCCAGAACCAGCCCTCCATTTCTGTCCCGTGCGAAGGAACCGGATCGCCGAAGGGCACGTCGGCACCGGTGCGCCGATAGGCATGGACCAACGGCTTGGCCGCGTTCGCCGCTATCCATCGCAGGTAGGATGCGGTCACCTCTGGTCCGCCAGCCCCGACTGCACGAGCGCGTCGTCGATGAAGCGCTGCACCGGCCGCGAGCGGAAGAATCCGGTGTGACCGCCTGGGTACCAATGGATTTCGGGCTTGCCCCAGTGCTCCCAGAGTCGGGTCACCTGGTCGCGCGGGTGCACCAGCCGGTCGGCGAGGCCGGCGTAGATGAAGCGGCCCTCTTTCGGCACTTTTGGGGTCAGCGCCAGCGGCGAGATCATCCGGCCGAGGGGTTTGGCCGAGCTCATCGTGTGGCGCAGGGCGACGTGGCCGCTGAGGCCGGCGTGGCGGCCGACCAGGTTCACCAGGTCGACGGCCGGCACGCCCAGGATCGCGCAGGTGAGGCCGTCGTCGAGGCTGGCGACCAGCGACGAGATCAGACCTCCGAGGGAGATGCCGTTGACCCCGATCTTGGCGTCGGGCTGCTGCGCGCGGATCCAGGTGATGAGGCGCCTTATGTCCCACACCGATTGGGCGGCGCCGTGGACGTCGTCGAGCACGTCCTCGCTGGGGAATTTTGGGCCGCTTGCCCGGGGACCGTGCATGGGGAGTACCGGCAGCACGACGTTGAGGTCGAGCTGCCGGTACAGGTGCCAGGCATGGAACAGCATGGGGTCGAGCGCGGCTCGTCCCATCTCCGCGCCGTGGATGCAGACCAGCCAGGGCCGCGGCCGGCGGTGCCGGAACATCAGGGCGTATTCGCGGTTGTTGCGGGTGTAGCTGCGCCATCGGTCCCGGCCGGGTTCGCCGTCGTGGGGTGCGTAGTCGCTGTCGAAGGACAGCCGCTCGTAGTTGCGTCCCATGCTGCTCACACGCTTGACCGTCACGTCGGTGGGCGGCGGGGGTGTGGCGAAGAACCCCTCGGGATTGTCGAGCCAGCCTTTGTCGCCGTAAAACTCTTGTGCGGCAAGCACTTCGTTGTCGATGCGTTCGAGTGTTTTTGCGTCGGGGGCTCGGCGCAGCAGGCTGAAGCCGGCGAGCAGGATTTCGTCGCGGAATGCCTGCGCCGCGAGCGCGAGGGTGGGTCGGGCCACCGGCAGCTCGTCAGGCTGACGATCCAGGTAGGTGCCCCACGAGCGGGCGTAGAAGCCGCCGGTGCGGGCGAACGGACCCAGCATTTGCGTGATTGTGTTGGCGGATTTGCGAGCGCTGTCTGGCATCTAGCCTCGCTTCGCTCCGGGGGTGAAGGTGACCGGCAGCTTGCCCAGCCCGGTCATGCTCGGGTTGCCCAGGTATTGGTGGACGTTTTGGACGTCGACCTGGTAGTCGGGGATGCGGTCGAGGACGGCCCTGACCATGATCTCGGCCATCAGGCGCGCGAGGTGCGAGCCGATGCAGCGGTGCGGCCCGAGCCCGAAGGCGACGTGACGGTTGGGTGCGCGGTCCAAGATGATCTCGTCGGGGTTCTGGAATTCTTTTTCGTCGTGGTTGGCGGAGAGCCAGCTGATGACGATTTTATCGTTCTTTCTCAGGCGTTGCCCGTTGAGTTCGACGTCGTGAGTGACTGTGCGGCTGAGGGTTTGGTTGACCGAGAAGTAGCGCAGGAATTCGTCGGTGGCGGTGCGGTAGAGCTCGGGGTGGTCGATGAGTTGTCGTCTCAAGCTTGGATGAGTCCCCAGGTGGTGGAGCGTGAGGGCGGTTTGGGAGGTGGTGGTGTCGACGCCGCCGCCGATGAGGTTCCACAGGATGTTGAGCAGCTGCTCGTCGGTGAGGCGATGGCCGTCGAATTCGAACTGGATGAGGAAGCTGGTCAGGTCGTCTTCCGGTTTGGCTCGTCTGCTGGCCGCGTACTCGAGGACTTCTTCCATCATTTTCGGGACTTTGGCGATGGCGTCGAGGTACTCCGGGCTGTCTTGCGGGACGGCCATGACGGAGTGGAAGAGGTTGGCGTAGAGGTGCCAGTTGTCGAGGGGCAGACCCATCAGCTTCATGGTGAGGATGGCGGGGACCGGGCTGGCGTAGTCGAGGACGAGGTCCATGCGTCCGTCTTCGATTTTCTGGTCGAGGAACTCATGGGCTTTTTGTTCCATGAACGGCTTGAGCTTCTGGACCGCGCCGGGGGAGAGGAACGGGGCTAACGCGTGCCGTAGGGCTAGGTGGTAGGGGCCGTCGACCTCGCCGATGCCGAGGGCCGGCTGGCCTTCGGGGCGCGGGACGCCCATCTCGCCCTGGTAGTCGACCCCGTCTTCGGCGTTGGGCTCGTATTTGTGGGCGAACGTGTCGCCGTCTCTGGCCGTTCGGCTCACCGCGTCGTAGCTGCTGAGGTACCAGAAGCCGCCGTAGTTCTCATTCCAGGCAACGGGGCATTGGTGTCTGAGCTCGGCGTTGATGGCCAGCTCGTTGAGGTTGAACGCGTCGGAGTGATGGTCGAAGTCGACGATCGCGTTTTCGGCGACGTCAGGTCGGGTTGCCATCTGAAGTCCTCCACCGCGGCGTGAGCTCGGCTTTCTACACTATCTTTGCATTATTACGCGCTTCGGTTCTGGCGAGAAAGGCCGCGATGAGTAGTCACCGGACGACCTTCAACCACGTCGGATTGTGTGTCTCCGACCGCGAGCGGTCGCGGCGGTTCTACGAGAACGTGCTTGGGTTTCAGTTCTGGTGGGAGCTTGATCCGCCCGACGGCCCCACCGCCAAGCTTGTGCAGCTGCCCGAGCCGCTCGGGGTGCACGCGACCTACTTGGTACGTGACGGGTTTGTGCTCGAACTCATGGACTACTCGAAGCGTCAGGTTCACGCCGGGCCGGAACGCGTCATGGATCAGATTGGGCTGACGCACATCTCGTTTTCGGTGTCCGATCTTGCTGGCGTGTTGAAGAAGGTGGAGGAGTTCGGGGGAGCGGTCGTTGGCGGGACGGTGACGGAGGCGATGGCCATGATCCGGGATCCGGACGGGCAGCTGTTGGAGCTGCTTTCAGATGGGTGGTTGGCGGCGTTGCCGCCAAGGCCGTAGTTCGTTCAGTGCGGTGGAGGCCCGCAACCTCGCTTAGCTTGCCTGAGCTGGCGGAGTACCCGAAATCGTTGATCGCGGCTTTCGACAGCCGTCCACCCGCCGAAAATGCCTGGTAAGGCAGTATTGGCCCATGTCCGCCCCATAGAAGCGATGTTCGTCTCGGCGTCGCCCCGGCGCTAGAGGGGAGGAGTCGGTGGCAGGATCGGCAACCGTGGCGCCTCTACAGCCGATGCCGGCACTGTCCTTTCCGATGGAGGAGATGCAGACGCTTGGCAACATCTGGCTAACACCTTGCCTGAAAGCCGGACCACGGACCAACGCAATCATTGGCACTCTGACCAGGCTCGGCGGCCGAGCCCTGGTCGATGAGCCGGCACACCGTGCCGAGGCTGTGATCGGATTGACGGATGCAAGCGGTTCTAGCAAGCATCGTCGCAGTCGCCGGCACCCTCCTAGGTCCGTACCTGACCTACCGCCTACAGGGGAAACCGCCAAAGACGCTGACGATAACGCGCGTTGGGAAAATCGGCGGCTAGAGGTATTGGAAGCGGTCACTAGCTTCGCTTCGAAGGCTAGTGCCCAGCAACGCGTCGAATTCAACCGTGCGAAGGGACGGATAAGCGGCCTCGAATCAGCGGCTCGCGAAGAAGTCCGCCTGGAGGTGTACCAGCTGCGGGCCGAAACTTACAGCGCCTATTACCGGTTACGGCTTCTCGTTGACCCCGACTTCGATCGGAATCTGGTAGACGGTGCACACGGCTCAGACGACTGAGGCAAATCAGCGCGCTACCCGAGAGTGAAAACGAATTGCACAAATATAGCCGCGCTGCACGGAGCTGCTCGACGAGGTGGTGGAGGGCGCGAATCTGCGACTTCGCGAAGGATATTGCTAGGAGCCAGCCGTATGGGTCGCGCGGAGTCATTCCTTCTTCTTGGCCGCACGAATCCGTTCTTCCTCAGCTTCCTTGGGCGCTGTTGGCTCCGCTAGTTGAGCACCGAAACGGGCAATCTCCTGGCCGGCAACCGCCAGTGCGCGGCCCGTCGATGTCTTGGCGGCATCTATCGTGGCGCTGGCAGCTTCGAGGAAAGTTGGAATGTGGAACTCCTCCCACGATTCGACTTGGTGGCGGCGGGCCCTGGCAAAGTGGTCCAGTTCCTCTCGGAGGGCTGTGCGCTGTTTTGCCAGCTGGCGTACCGAAAAGAACCGAAAGCCCTCGATCGCTTCTGGTTTCGCGAAACGATCAAGTACTTCCTTCGCGCTCCGGTAGATGTCGGCGTCCTCGCCAAGTTGATGGGCAACCAGTTCGCGAGCCTCGTCGATTGCTCGTAGAAGATGTTCGGGTTCAGTCGACTCGACGCGCGCGAGATTCAGGCGCTGCCATTTGTAGAGCGATTCTTCTGCGACCACGAGAAGGCTCAAGGTTTCGCCAAGTCGGTTGTCGCTAATCGCATCTCGTAGCTTCTCGGCCCGTTCCTGCACGGGTATTTTGCGTTCGAAAGACGCGACGGTGCGCCTGACGTGATCGCGTAATTGCTCGACTGTCACGTTAAGTGCCGGCCCGAGGCCCGAAACTGAGTTCCAGTATGTGTCGGGAAGCGAGCCGTATCTTTCCAGCGACTCAACCATCCGAGAGATTGTCAGGTGATTGCCCAGGATATCGCCGGCGCGGTCGGCTTTGGCCAGTTCGAGGAGGGATTCCACTTTGTCCTCCACGCGTCGAACGGCCTCTTGTACCTCGGCGATCGCTGACTTCAACGCTAACTGCACCGCGATCATCTGCGCTGAAAGCATCACATCAGGTCCCAGCGCGGTCGGTCGCCACTGGAGTTGTTCAAGAAATCGCCCATCGTCCGAGCGAGTCATCATCCTGTAGAACCCGTCGGTCCCTGGGATTAAGTCGCCGTTCTTCAGCGCGTTGAGGCTATCGGGGTGCAGCTGAACGTACTTTCCGGAGTTAAGGAAGATCGAGGTCGCTCCGGCGGTTAGCCCTGTCGCATTGGTGAGTGAGGCGGCATCTATCCCGGCGACCTGCATGGCTTGGCCGGCTGTAGCCTTCAGCCGCGTGAGGTAAGACTCGACAGCAGCAGGGTTACCGCCAACCAAAAGACCTTCGTCGTGGTAGGAAACAACGACTTCATCGCTGTCCGCCTCCGCCGGCAGCTTCGATGTTTCGTCCGCGCCCAAAACTCACCCCCGTAATCCCACGCAGCCCAGGCCTCAAGTCCAAGAGCGTGCAGCGACTCGACGGGACTAGCCCGTCATGATCCGAGTGTTGCCGAAAAGGACAATCTTTAAGCGCCAGGTAGGCGTCTGACGGGGAGTCTCCGTCCCTCATCGGTTATAGGCCGTACTGCCCTCCACCGGATGCGTCGTGCTTACGATTTTGGCGGCGCAGTGGTCCCGGTCGAATCCCTGCGCCCTGCACCACGCCAACGCACCCGCGGAGTCGGTGAACGTGATGCCGGCAACCGTGACCCAGAAGTCCGGTGATGAGAACGTCGACCAATCACCGGACCAGAGCAGCCTCACGTTCGAAAAGCGCTGCCGCAACTGAAGGTGCTCTTGGAGCGTCATCGCGTTGTCCCACACCTGGCCGTTGTCGACGACCCCAGGACGTTTGGAACTGAGTTGCGGCACCCAGCGGTCAGCCAGTTGCGCGCTGACCCAAGGCCGGTCGTCAGCCGCGATCTGCCGAAGCTCCTGCGCAGGATCTTGCGGTGCAGAGGTCGTCGTGGTGCGAACTTGAGTCGACGGTGACGTCGATGCTGACTCCGTCGGAGGAGCGGTGGGTACCGGATTGGTATATGGGACGAGCGGCGCCGTCGAGGGCTCGGAGCTGTTGGAGTCGTGGTGAGCGAGGAGGCCGATCACCACACCGACGCCGCCCACCAATGCCAGCGCGATCCCGATAGAGACCCCCACGATGAACTGTCGTGACCGTCCTTGACCGGTGCCAGGGATCGGCGTCGGACCGGTTGCAGGATAGGCGTATTGGGCGTTGAACGGCGGATAGCTGGGAGGCCCGTTGACGTATTGGGGCGCAAGTAGGGTGTCGGCGAGGGGCGGCCCCGATGACTCTCCGGACAGCGCGCGCTTGGCGGCGCGCCCCAGGGCGCCGGCACTGCCGTAGCGGTCATCGGGGTGCTTTGCCATGCCGCGCGCGATGACCTCGTCGAAGGCCACGAGGACCCGTCGATTTCCGGCACTCGGTCGTGGAGGTGGCGACGAGATATGCGCCCCAATGACCTGCTGGGCGCTGTGCGCTGGGAACGGCTTGTCGCCAGTTAGCGCCTCGTAGAGGACGCACGCCAATGAATAGATGTCCACCGACGCCGTCACTTCCTCGTCGCCGAATCGTTCCGGGGCCATGTAATCGAAGGTGCCGACCTGGTACCCCGCCATCGTCAGGTGCGTATCACCCTTGGCTTCGGCGATCCCGAAGTCGACCAAGTACGCGAAATCGTCGCGCGTGACGATAATGTTCTGCGGCTTGACGTCGCGATGGATGAGTCCCTCGCCGTGGGCAGCGTCCAGCGCCGCCCCGATCTGGCGGACGATGTCGGTCGCTCGCTCCGGTTCGAGTGGGCCCTTCTCGAGCATGTCGTGCAACGTCTGTCCCCGAACCAGCCGCATGTCGATGTACAGGACGCCGTCGATCTCTCCCCAATCGTGGATCGGGATGACATGCGGCTCCTGCAGAACCGCCGCGGCGTGCGACTCCCGCAGGAACCGCGCTCGATACGTTTCGTCCTCGGCGTACCGGCCCGTGAGTAACTTGAGCGCGACAGTTCTGTCTTTCTTGGTGTCGTATGCCTCGTACACCTCACCCATACCGCCCTGGCCGAGCAGCCGCCGGATCTCGTACCGCCCAAACGTCCCGCCGAGGAGTGACGTCACAGCACACTTCCTTCTCTTCGCTGCGAACAGTGTCCGTCCAATTGACTCCCGTTACGGAGCAGTTTGCCCGGGACGAGTTGGATTTATGCGATAAAGGCTCAATGCCAGCGCTGGTCTGGACAAAAGGGCGCTGCCGGCTGACTCGTCTTATGCGACATCTGATTAATGAAAGGCGACGACAAGGAACCGGATCCTTTGCCCGGAGCGTGAGCTTTCGAGCGCCACGGCGCGCACGCCGGCGATGGGATCAACCGCAAGAAAGATGAACTGCGGTCGCCGCTAGGCCCGCTTGAACCACAGTCCGCCGTAGGGCGGTCGAGAATTGGACTTGATACAGATTTGATGGGCGGTCATCAGAGCGGCCTGGCTGATAGCCCCGGGGGCTTCATCCGAAGCGCCTGACCATTCGTCGGGATGCAAGTCATGCAAGTTGAACAGCGGCCCCCCGTCGCGAGGCGTGACTTCCCCCGTCGCCCTATTCACATCGACGTTGCCGTGATCGAGATGAATGCACCAGAGGTTGTCACTCTCGGCGAGTCGCTGGAGGAATGTCCGCAACTCCTGGACGTCGCCGAACGTCGCCGTGTAACCGGCGTAGCCGTCGAGGCGAGTGACCTGATAGGCGCCGCCCTGCAGGGCAGACGTCTCGAGCTTGTAGCCGTAGCGGCCTAACTCTTCGTTGAGTACGTCGTCGATGCTCATATCACCGCGAGGTTAGCCCGATTCCGCCACCGATCGTGAAAATCAGGGGAATCAGATCCGAGGCATGGCTCTCGCCCCGGGGGCGCGCCCATACGCCTCGAGGGCCCTACGAGCTAGTCTGCGGCGCGCGCGTCCGGCTCCGACTCGCAGACGCTCCGACCGAACGCCTGGGCCGTCGTCAAAATGGCCCGCGACTGGGACTCGTCATTCCGCTCGCGGATAATGCCCGGCATGGGTGAGACCCCCATCGTCACCGACTTACACCCCGTCGGGCGCGGCGTGGACCGTCCCGAACACGTCCTGTTGGCTGGTGATGGGCGAGCGTTCGCCTCCGACAAGGCCTCTGCTGTCGCAGAACTCATCGATGAGCGCACCGTTCGGCACATCGGGCAGGCGGGCGGCGAGCCGAACGGGATCGCGCTCGACCGCGACGGCCACTTTCTGATCGCCAATTTCGGCCTGGGCGCGCTGCAGGATCTCGACCAGCGGACCGGTGCGGTCACGGCGGTACTAAGCGGCCAACTCGATGGACGCCCGTTGCGGTGGTTGAACTTTGTTCTGGTGGATTCCGTTGGGGCGCTGTGGTGTTCGGTGAGCACGATGGCAGACGACCTTTTGGACACCATCGCGCGCGGCACCGCCGACGGCTTCATCTTTCGGGTCTCACCGGATCGCCAATCGGCGCGAGTGGTCGCCGAGGCGGTGAGCTTCCCGAACTGCATGGCGCTGGATCGCAACGAGGGCTTTCTATATGTGGTCCGCACGCTGGCCGCCGACGTCGTGCGGTTTCCTATCGACGGCGAAACACTCGGCCCTCAAGAGCAATACGGGCCACCGCTGGGGGACCGGCGCCCCGACGAGTACGGCCCCGATGCCGGCCGGTTCCTGGCCGACCCCCACGTCGGTCGCCGGTGGGGGATGGCCGACGGATGCGCGTTCGACGCCGAGGGAAACCTCTGGGTCACACTCGTTTTGGCCAACAGGATCGTGGCGATCCGCCCGGACGGCATGGTGACGGTGGTGCTCGAAGATCCTGAGGGCGCGTTAGTAGAAGGCCCGACCAGCGTCGCCTGGGGCGGGCAGGACATGCGCGACATCTACATCGGCTCGATCATGACGCCGTATGTGCTCAAGGGCAGAAGCTCGGTGCCCGGCCTGCCTCTGGTGCACCAGCGTTAGCCGCCCGACGGACCCGACGCACCGGGCCGCATGAAGTCCGGCATCGCGTCATCGGCATTGGGCGGGATCATCGACTCGCCCAGTCCCCACAGCTGCCGAATGGTGGCGCCGCCGTCGACAACGAGTGTCTGACCGGTGATGCGGGCGGCCAGCTCGGAGGACAGGAACAACGCGGCGTTGGCGATGTCGTGCGCGCGCGGCGCCGCCAGCGGATTGATTCCGTTGACGGCGTACTCGTTCGGCGGCTGATCCTCGTTGCCGGAGCCCACATTGCCCGGCGCGACCGCGTTGGCACGAATGCCATACCGGCCCAACTCATCCGCGAAGGTCTTGACCAGCGAGATGACACCGGCCTTCGCGGCACCGTAGGCGGCGTGGTAGGTCGCCGCCGCAATGCCGTCGACCGACGCGATCGCCACCAACGATCCACCGCTGCCCTGGCCGATCATGTACCGTGCCGCGGCTTGAAACAGATAGAAGACCTGGGTCAGGTTGTAGTGGATTGCCGCGTCCCACAATTCGGTGGTGAAGTCCTCGACCTTCGACCAGGTCGCACCACCGATGATATCGACGCACACGTCGACGCCGCCCAGCGCCGCGACGGCGTCATCGATCACCCGACCGACCTGCACGGGGTCGGTCATATCGGCGACAATCGGGATGGCGGTGCCTCCCCGCCCAACGATCTCGCCGGCAATCTGCTCCGCGCGCTGCTCGTCGATATCGATGCAGGCCACCGAGGCGCCCGCCTCGGCAAGGGCCAACGACGTGAACCAGCCGTGGCCCGCGCGCTCCGGGATGTAGCCCGCACCCGACACCACCGCACGCTTGCCCGATAGCCCCAGATCGATCACGCCGACCTCCTCTGCGCGCCAAGCACTTCAGCCGCGAGCCGTCGATGGTCGACGGCGGTACTGGTGGAGTATCGAGGCGGCCTCGCCCACAGTCAATGACGACGCGGTACGCCGGAACCCACGTTCGGTGTGCAGCAACTTCCGAAACGGCGCCTTGTCGGTGATGAACCGGTCGGTGGCCTTTGTGCCACCTATTCGAACATGACCGTGTCAGAGCCGCGGGTTGACTGAGAATGGATGGTCGATAACTGAGGTTCCCCGAGCGCACCGAAGATCTGGTCGATCGTGGCCCGCACTTCCGCGATGAATGCGCCCTCGCGGTCCAGCGCGACTGCATCCTCGAATTGCCAAGTCTTCGCAACCTCAACGCCCGGACGGATGTGGAACTGGCGTTTCGGCGACTGCTCGTGAATCCAGACGTCGAGGCTCGGCAGGTCATCGTCTTGTGCGTAGCCGCGCACCACGAGCCACCGGCGGAAGTCCGGATCCACTAAGTGGTCGCGGTATCGCGCTCCGGCCCGTCCATCATGGAAATCGTCGATCCATTGGCGCAGGTATGTGGGGCCAGGCAGTTTTCTCGCGGGATACCAGCGTTGTTGTACACGGGCGAACCGGTAGGCCAGGTGGAAATTGGGGTGGAGAGCCCAGCCAACATTTTCCGCGAGTGCGATAAGGGCCTCGACCTTGTTCGGATCGGAGTAGAGACACGCGTACTGGGGTCGAAGCTCGCCGGGCCACATCGCCAGGCAGACATTTCCACCCCCTACCCACATGCCGACGCGCTCCACCGCGATGATCTGTTGGCTTGGAAACCTGACACCGATGCCGGGAGCCAATATCTTCCCCGAGGGAAATATTTGCGCGCCGGGAGAGAAGTGGCCAGAGATGCCGGCCGCCTTCTCCAGGATGGCTCGGAGCCGATGAAGCAGGCAGTCTTCATCACCGCCGCAACACTCCAGGTCAGGCAACTGCGAGTAACTCATCGGGTCCCCTCCGCGTCGTCGGATAGCCGCTACGCCACTACAAGAAACGTCGTTGCCGTCGGCCTGGCGCCGATGGACATCGGACAATCCGGCGGTGATCTCCCCGCAGACGGCGCTCAGATCCGAGACAGGTTCTCGTTCCGCCGCCGCCCGCCACGGTCGGGACGGGTGGCCCCGCCGGATGGTTGAGACAGGCCACGGGCCCGGCGCGGGCGTAGAGGCGAGGTTTCCTCCGGGTCGAAAAGTGCTATTCAACCCCAGCGTGCTCGGCTTTCGACGCAGAAATGAGTGTCAGGGGCCGGGCCAGGGGAGGAAAAAAAATGGAAGCACATCCGCGCAGTCCACGCGAGTTGTTCGAAGGTAAGGAACATTACGAGATTCCTGCTTTCCAGCGCCCTTACGTCTGGAGTGAGGAAGATCAGTGGGCGCCCCTGTGGGACGACGTTGTTCGCGTGGCCCAAAGCTACGTCGTGGCCAAGGAAGCGGATACCGAACCGAAGTTTGAGCAGCACTTCTTGGGTGCCGTGGTTTACGAGACGAGGCCTCCCGTCGCCGGTGACGTGACGCATCACGAGGTCATCGACGGGCAACAGCGAATGACGACCTTGCAATTACTCCTGGAAGCAGCCCGTCAGGTGGTCGAGGAGCGCGGTTATGAGCTGCTCGCCGAGGCCTTGGAGGACCTCATTCGAAACAAGTCAAAGGCATTCGCCGGCACGCGCAAGCGGTTCAAGCTCTGGCCCTCCCAAGCCGACCGGCTGGCTTTCGCCCACGCGATGGACCGAGAAGGAACCTGGGTTGGTGAGCACCGCATCATTGAGGCTCACACCTTCTTCCTCCAAGAAGTGGAGCGGTGGCTGACGGGAAAGCAGGATGACGATGGGTCGGCCCCGCCCGGGACTGAGCAGCTGCGAGCCGAGGCGCTCAGCTCCACATTGCAGGACCGGCTGACCCTGGTGGCCATCGACCTGTCGGGCCATGACGATGCCCAGCTCATTTTCGAGACGCTGAACGATCGCGGCACGCCGTTGCTGAAGGCGGACCTGATCAAAAACTGGGTCTTCCGCAGGGGTGAAACCATTGGCGCCGACGTCGAAAAGTGGTCGCTCGTGTATTGGGCTGATTTCGACAACGTTTGGTGGCGGGAGGAGATCAAGCAGGGCCGCCAGGTTCGGCCGCGGGTGGACATCTTCCTCCAGTACTGGCTGACCATGCGGTCACAGGACGAAGTCAAGGCCGAGCACGCTTTTCGTGTTTTCACCGAGTATGCGGCACCCGCCATGACGTCCGTCGCGACCGCCCACGCTCTGCTGGGTGAACTCCACAACGACGCCAACACATACCGGGATTTCGCTCAGCTAGACGAGAGCACCATCGAAGGCCGCTTTTATTCACGCGTCGTCGAGACGATGGAGCTCGCCGCTGTCACGCCGGTATTCCTGTGGCTGCTGTCAGAGAACCACGCCGTGCCTGAAAGCCAGGTCCGCATTGGCCTTGAAGCGATTGAGAGTTGGGTCATTCGTCGTACCTTGCTGCGCGCCACCACTAAGGATGTCAATAAGTTCATGGTCGCGATCCTCAAGGCTCTCGACCGGGTCAGCGCAGAAGAGGCCGGCGACAAGATCCGTGATTACCTCTCTGAACAGACAGCCGAAACGCGGGTGTGGCCCACCGACGCGGACCTGATTACGGTTCTGCCCACGGCTAAGCTCTACGGCAACATTCGGCAGGGGCGCCTGCGGGTGGTGCTCGGTGCTGTGGAGGAGCACCTGCGGAGCCAGAGCACTATGTACGAAGCTGTGCAGCTACCCGCTGGGCTGGAAGTGGAACACGTAATGCCGCGCGGTTGGCGTACCCACTGGAATACCAATCCTCCGATGTCGCCGGAGGAGGCCGCGACCCGCGACAAAACCGTGAACACGATTGGCAACCTCACCCTGGTCACCAAATCTCTCAACGCCTCGCTCTCCAACCGCCCATGGGCCGACTCCGACGCAGTAGGCCTTACGGAGGGAGGGCGGCCCGGTCTGGGCAAGCGAAGCCTGCTCGACGAGTTCAGCTTGCTCGTGCTGAACAAAGAGGTGGTCAAAAACCACGTCCAGTCTTGGAACGAGGGCGACATCATCGCCCGTTCCAAGCGCATCGCGGATGCAATTTGCGCAGTATGGCCGGGCCCGGCCATACACCCGAATGCACTCGGTGAGCAAGCGGATGTGGTGGAGGGGTCCAGTGAGGTCCCTGCCGTCGAGACGCACGCGCCCACAGGAACTTTGAGAGAACACCTAGCGACCTCCGAGGGGGACGCGGACCAGCCCACCGTGGCAGCAGAAGGCCTTCTCCGCGCCTTCACGAAGGCAATGGTCAACGTCTATGTCCGCGCCAAGCAAGAAGCGGGTTATCCGGCGAACTACTACCTGGAGATGCTGTATCGCGACGGGGCACTTGCGACGGCGCACCATCTCCTCGCCAGCCGCAACGTCTCCGATGGTTTCACAGCCCTTTGGCGCAAGAACCGCCTTGACCTCACCGTCGAGAACGTCGTATTGCAGCCAGAGTTCCGGTCGCTCTTCAGCGAAGACGAAATGGCAGCTGCCAGGCGCCGGTTGGCTGACCACGGCTTCCATCCGGGCGTGTGAATCGTCAATTACGACTCAACGCTGAGTCAGCATGCCGATTGGCGTTCCTCGACTCGAGCGTCGGCGGCCTGACATTCAATGTCCTTGCCGTGCTTCACATCTTCGCTGTGTCCGCCCCGGAACGGCCCGGCCAGCTGCCCGCCCAAGCAGACGACCCCCCGCCCGGCGGCCACAAGCGCACGGCCCGTCACGCTTCCGACGGCTTCGAGGGTGGCCAAGGCGGCGTCGAGCACGCTCGGGATGTGGAAGTCCGCCCACGTCTCGACCTGGTGCTGGCGGGCCTTGGCGAAGTGGTCGAGCTCGTCGCGCAGGGCACCGCACTGCTTGGCCAGCTCTCGCACCGCCCAGAATCGGAAGCCGTCGACGGCCGCCGTCTTGCCGAACCGGTCGAGGATCTCCTTCGCATTCCGGTAGATGTCGAGGTCTTCGCGCAAATGGTGGTCGACCAGCTCGCGCGCCTCGTCGATAGCCCGCAGCAGCTGGTCGGGTTGGGTGGACTCGATGCGGGCGAGGTTCAGCCGCTGCCATTTGTGCAGCGCCTCCTCGGCGATCACCAGCAGGCTCAAGGTGTCGCCAAGCCGGTTCTCGCTGATGGCATTTCGCAGCTTCGAGGCGCGCTGCTGCACACCCAGGGTGTGATCGAACGACGCCAGGATGCGGCTCACGTGGTTGCGCAGCTGCTCGACCGTGACGTTGAGCGCCGGCCCCAGCATGGCCACCGAATCCCAGTACGCATCGGGCAGCGACCCGTACCTGTCCAGCGAGTCGACCATCCGCGAGATCGTCAGGCTGGTGCCCAGGACGTCACCGGCGCGCTGCGCGCGGGCCACTTCGAGCACCGATTCGACCTTGTCCTCCACGCGGCGGACGGCGTCTTCCACCTCGGCCACCGCGGACCTCAACGCCATCTGCACCGCGATCATCTGCGCCGACAGCATCACCTCCGGGCCGAGCAGTTCCGGTCGCCATTGCAGTTGGGCCAGGCCGGTGTCGGCGCCCGTGGTCAGCCGGAAGAAGCCGTCGCTGACGGGAACGAGATTGCCTTCCCTCAACGCGTCCACGGCGTCGCGATGCAACTGCACGTACTTGCCGGACTCAGCCAGCAAGGAAGCCAGCCCCGCGATCGCCGCGTTCGCGAACGAGGCGCTGTCGATGCCGGCGACGCGCATGGCGTGGCCGGCGGTCGCGCGCAGCTTCGTCAGATAGGACTCGACGGCGGCAGGGTCACCGCCCAGCAGCAGGGATTCGTCCTGGAACGACACCACGACATCGTCGTTATCGATCGTCGCCGCCACGTCGAACACCTCGGTCACGGCACCCCCTGATCCTTCGGCATCACAGCAAGCGTGCCAGGAGTTAACAGGAATTTGTCGGCTAGCAAACCCGGACATTACACCCCTGGCGTAGCCGCATACCCGGGTTAGCCCCGTGTTCGGGAGGAATTCACCGGGCCGGTGGAGCAACGTCGGGGTGACCTCGCCCGGCTGGGCCGCGTTCACCCGTAACCTTGCACGATGTGGCCGCACGCAAGCCCTCGCCCCCTCGTCTGACGGTCGAGGACTGGCTGCAAGCGGGCTACACGCTGCTCGCCGAACAGGGGGTGCGCGCGCTGAAGGTCGAGCGCCTCTGCCAGCAGGCGGGCGTCACCCGGGGCAGCTTCTACTGGCACTTCGCCGACATGGACAGCTACCGGGCCGCGCTGGTCGAGTCGTGGAACACCTTCCTGGAAAAGGACCGGCAGTCGCTGGCCGAACTCGACGCGCTGCCCCCGCGAGAACGCCTGTCGGCAATGATGACCGCGCTGACCAGCCCGGGGCATTGGACGCTCGAACGCGCGATGCGCGAATGGGCCCGCACCGACCCGACCGCCGCGGCCAGCATCCGCGCGGCCGACCGGCGCCTGCTGCGCTCCGTCGCAAAGGCCTACACCGACTATGGCTTCAGCCCCGACGACGCCAAGCTGCGCGCCGAGCTGACCTTCGCCGCCGGCATCGGGCTGCTGCACCTGGCCGGCTCGGCCCAGCAGGCGCAGAAGATCGCGCAGCGGGAACGTTTTCTCGAGCTGATGCTCAAGGACTAGATGTACCCGGCCATGACGTTGGTAGCAGGCGTGTCGGCTTGATGTGAGGAGAACCCCCGGGTGGGGTGTGGCTTGTCGAAGGCCCATACCTACTCCGGAGGTTCTCGTGTCCCACCGTAATGCCCGCACGACGTTTCACGGTCGATGGCTGATCGTGCAGCGCTACCGAGACGGGTGGAAGCAGGCCCAGATCGCCGAGGCGATGGGGATCTCCCGCAAGTGTGTGCACACCTGGATTCGCCGGTACGCCGCTGAGGGTGAGGCTGGCCTGAAGGATCGGTCCTCGCGTCCACATTTCTCACCGCGGCGCACGTCCGCCGTTATTGAGCAGCGGGTCTTGGAGGCACGTCGTGAGCATCGTCGTGGTCAAGACTGGTTGGGCCCGGAGCTGGGTGTGCCGGCCCGCACGGTCGGCCGGATCCTGCGCCGCCACGACCAGCCCTACCTGCGTGACTGTGACCCGATGACCGGGGCGCTGATCAAGGCCTCCAAGACCACTGCGGTGCGCTACGAGCGAGACCGTCCCGGCGAGTTGGTTCACGTCGATGTCAAAAAGCTCAGTCGGATTCCCGACGGGGGTGGATGGCGCGCTCATGGGCGCAGTGAAGAGGTCCGCGGCCGCGGCAACGGTTATGACTACGTGCACTCCATGGTCGATGATCACAGCCGGCTGGCTTACTCAGAGA
The DNA here is from genome assembly GCF_001667585.1 of Mycobacterium sp. E2733. Classification (GTDB taxonomy): domain Bacteria; phylum Actinomycetota; class Actinomycetes; order Mycobacteriales; family Mycobacteriaceae; genus Mycobacterium. The sequence goes on along the minus strand of NZ_LZJZ01000092.1, from coordinate 56,266 downwards.
TCCTGCCCGACGAGAAAGGCCCCACATGTGCGGGGTTCATCGACCGGGCCGCTTCTTACTTCGCCTCGCACGGTATTTCACGCATCGAACGGATCATCACCGACAACCACCTCAGCTATCGCCGGTCGGCTGTTGTGGCAGCCGTTGTCGCCCGGCTCGGCGCTCGGCATCTGTTCATCAAGCCACACTGCCCCTGGCAGAACGGCAAGGTGGAGAGATTCAACCGCACCCTGCAAACCGAATGGTGCTACCGCAGAGTCTTCACCTCCAACACCCAGCGCGCCCGCGCCCTTGCGCCATGGCTGGAGATCTACAACACTCAACGCCGCCACAGCGCGCTCGGCGGCCTACCACCCACCAGCCGACTGTGACCAACCTGCTGACCGAGTACAACTAGACCATTGCGATCGGGGAGATCTTGGCCCCAATCGCCAACGCCCCGGCCAACTCTCGGCTCACGTCGTAGTCGAACACGACATGCCCGGCCGCGATGTCCACGTCGCGCTTGAAGCGCTGCAGCGGGTTGGACAGGAACTGCGCGCTGGCGCCCGAGGCATCCAGCAGGTCCGCGATAACCGCTCGGCTCTCGTGCACCGTGTGGGCCGCCGCCAGCCGGGCCTCGGCCCGCACCGCGCGGCCCAGCCGCTCGCCCGCGGCCACCATCCGGTCGATGCCGCCGGCGGTCTCGTCGATCAGCGCCCGTAAAGCTCGCAGCCGCACCCGCGCGCCGGCCAACCGGATCTGGGCCGCGGGCTGATCCTTCTGCGCCACAACGCTGTACGCCAAGACGCGCTCGCTCAGGCGTTCGGCGAACAGCTCGGTCACCCGCTCGGCGGCGCCGAGCACCGGCATCGACGCCACCAGCGCGAGCGCTGGAACCATCGGCCACCGATACGTCGGCACGTCATGGGCCCGCGCGCCGGGGGCCGTCCCGGCGTAGATGTCGGCCACGGCGACCATGCGATGTTCGGGAACGAAGACGTCGGTGACGACGACATCGTGGGAACCGGTGCCCCGCATCCCGGCGGTCTGCCACGTGTCGACGACCTCGACCTGGTCGGCGGGCAGCACCACCAGCGCCGGATCGATCCGGTCCCCCCGCTCGATGAGCGCCCCGACCATCACCCAGTCCGCGTCCATCGCGCCCGTGGCCCACGCCCACCGGCCCGTCAGGCGCACCCCGTCGTCGGCCGGGACGCCGCGGCCGGTGGGGGCCAGGGGAGCGGGCGCCAGCACCGGCCCGGCGGCGAACACCTCCTCCTGCACTCGCATGTCGAACAGCGACAGCATCCAGTTGTGCAGGGCATAGAAACCCAGCGTCCAGGCGCTGGACGCACACCCGTGCGCCATCCATCGAATCGGTTCCAGCAGTTCGGGAAACGACGCCTGCATGCCGCCGAACCGGGCCGGAAGCAACAGCCGGAACAGATCGGTCTCCCGGAACTCGTTGACCGTCGCCGCGGGCAGCCGGCGCAGCCGCTCGGCCTCGTCGGCGCGTTCGGCCAGCCGCGCGACGAAGTCGTCGGTGATGCCGTACGTCGGGCGAGCGTCGACCGCGGACATGGCGCCGACCGTACCATACTATTTTGTACGGTCACGTAAGCGGTTCGAGCGGAACAGCTCTCAGCCGAATTCAGTTCATCGGTGGCAGCCGCCAGTTGCCCGTTTCTCTCCATGCGCGACCGGTGCTTTCGGCCTCGCTATACAGCCAATTTGTGGGCGACACCGGATCGAACATTTCGGTGGGTGCATTCGCCGTGGCCGCGTGGGCCCCCCGTGGGTGCTTCCACACCCAGGCCGCAATCGCGCCCAAGCCGGCCAGCACCACACCCAGACCGCACACGATCCAAGGGGCCAGGTTGCGGTGACTCGCGGCCAGCGGGATCACCTGCGTGTTGACGTACTGCTTGCCGTCGTTCCAGGGGCTGACACCCGGCAGCGGTTGGGTTTGCTGGATCTTCACCTGCGGCGGACCGCCGTCAGGAGCCGGGGTGACTTGGCCGCGGGCCAGCGTCGAGTCGTTGAGGGTGAACACGTCGCGCTGACCTTCCGGCACGCTGTCGTCGTGACCGACCATCGTCACACGGTCTACCAAAGCAACCCGGTCCGCGGCGTTGACGAAATCAACTGGGACGCTCTCGTATACGACCGGTTGATACGGTGACCAGTCGGCGGGCGGCGGGCCGACCCAACCGTCAGGCGGGATGAAGGCCCCGCCGATAAAGGTGGCCGCGGAGACGACGTCGCCGGCGACCACCGTGATCGGGTACACGCCCGCGATCGCGGCGTCGAGCACGACGTTTCCACCGACCGGTACCACGACGGTGCGGTAGTCGCCGCCGTAGAAGTACTTGAACGACATCTCGCTGCCCGTCGGGTTGAACAAGCGGGGCCGGTGATACTCGTCGTAGTCGATGTAATCCCAGTGCCGCGGTCGGACGAACGACTCGTCATGGTCGACGTTCACGCGGATCGCGTGCTCGGCGCGATCGTTGACGTTGACTTGCACGGGCGGCGGTGCCGCGGCGTCGAGCCGCTTGGGTGGCGCTACCCGCGCCGCCTCAACCGCTTCATGTGGTGCCTGCACACCGCGCGGGCTGGCCGCGATCGGCACCTGGCTGGTAGCGCCGTCGTGACTGATCACCGTGGTCTGACCGGCGTCCGAGTGCTGCTGCGGCAATGGGCGCTGCGGCTCGCCGGATCGACCCTGTGCCGGAGCGGCGCCAGGACCATCGCTCGGCCCTGCGTGGGGTGCGCCGCTTGGTGGGGTCGGCCCGCCGGCGCGCGGTGATAACGGTCCGTCGGTCGGACCGCCGACGTGTGGTGGGGTTACCGGCTCGCTCGGCCCGGCGGCGCCGGGGTGCTGCGGGAGCGGTCCGTCGGTCGGGCCGCCGACGTGCGGCTCATTGCTTGGTCCGCTGGATCGCTGCTGTGGCCCATATGCTGGTGGGTCGGGCTTATGTACGGGCGGCGCCGCCGGTTCTTCCTGCGGTTCCTGATGCACGGGCGGCTGCTGCACGGGCGGCGCCGGTTCGGGCGCTTGCCGCACAGGCGGCGGTTGCACCACCGGCGGTGGCTGCGGAACGGGTTGCGGGGCTTGCGGCTGCGGGAACAGGCCGCCACCACCCCCGAACAGGCCGCCGCTAGGGCCGCCGCCAGTCGGGCCGCCACCGCTTAGAACGGGCCCATGTGGGGAGGGGGGCTGTGGCACCTGTTGTGTGGGTGACGCGTGAGCAATGCCGACGGGGAAGGTTGCCGCGGCGACCGCGGCCAGCGCCCCGACAGCGCGGGTCAGCTTATTCATGTTGCGTAATGCCTTTTCGATCACGGGATTGCCCCAGCTGCACCCGAAATCGGCAGCGGATAGGTCTCCCATTTGTGTTTTCCAGTTCGGCCAGGCATCCCGAAAACCTGACCGGGCAAAGCTGTTGGCGCGCCCGGCATAGCGAACGATGGTGTGCTGGTCAGAGCAAGAGCGCACGACCAGTAAGCAGTTAAATGTTGACCGCTCGCGACCGTGAATGCCGGACGACAGATGCGGTGAACCCGCCGAAGCGGGCTAGAGCTGAACCCCCGAAGCTCGTTTTCGATTTATGACGTCGACCCGATGAATGGCAGCTTAGGTGATCCGGACCGTGATCACATCGTGATTGGCAGAAATAGTCAGCCTCGGCAAAGGGAGCCCTTTAGGGGTGCCGCCATCGCGTGAATAATAACAGAGCGTACGCTCTGTTATTATTCCGGAATGCCGCGCCCTCGCGTTCACGACCGGGACCAGATCCTGGATGCCGTCGAGCGGCTGGCGGTGCGGTCGGGGCCCGCGTCGGTCACGATAAGAGCCGTCAGCGACGCGATCGGGATCTCCAACGGCGCGCTGTACCACACGTTCGGTTCGCGGGCGGGACTCGTCGGACGCGCCTGGCTTCGGGCCGGACACCGATTCCTCTGCGCGCAAAACGAATTGATCGACGCCGCACCCGAGGGGGACGGTGTCGCCGCCGTGGTGGCGGCGGCCGAGGCGCCGGCGGTGTTCGCCGAAAGCTATCCGGAGTCGTCGCAGCTGCTACTCACGGTGCGCCGCGACGAGCTGCTGGGCGCGGACACGCCGCCCGAAATCGCGAAACAACTGCGCGAGCTTGACCGACTGCTGGTGGAGTCGATGATCCGGCTGGCGCGCCGGCTATGGGACCGCAAGGACGCGGCGGCCGTCGACGTCATCACGACCTGCATCGTCGATCTGCCGACCGCTATTCTGTTGCGCCGCAACAGGATCAAAGATCCGGAGGCCCGGGAGCGGCTACGCGCCGCGGTCCGCGCCGTGCTCGATGCCGGGGAGCCCCGGCGCAAAACCAGGGAAAGGGATAGGACATGACACCGACGTTCAGTTGGGACGGCAAGATCGCGGTACTCCACCTCGGGGAGGACGAGAATCGGTTCTCGCCGGAGTTTCTCGACGCGATCAACGAGCAGCTCGACGAGATCCAGCAGGCCGGTGGCCAGGGCCTGGTCACCACCGCGGGCGGCAAGTTCTACACCAACGGGCTGGACCTGGACTGGCTGGGCGCCCACGCCGAGCAGACACAGGCTTACGTGGGCCGCGTGCAGGCCCTGCTGGCTCGCGTCCTCACCTTCCCGATGCCGACCGCCGCCGCGGTGACCGGGCACGCCTTCGGCGCCGGCGCCATGCTCGCCATGGCCCACGACGTGCGGGTGATGCGCGCCGACCGCGGGTTCTTCTGCTTCCCCGAGGTCGACATCCGGATTCCGTTCACCGACGGCATGGCCGCGCTGATTCAGGCCAAGCTGACGCCGCGCGCCGCGGTGGCCTCGATGACGACCGGGCGGCGGTTCGGTGGGGATGAGGCCGCCGAGTTCGGGATCGTCGACGCGACCGCGGCTGAGGGCGAGGTGACCGCGGCGGCAGCCGACCTGCTCCGGCCGCTGGCCGGCAAGGACCCCGGCACGCTCGGCGCGATCAAGCAGACCATGTTCCGCACGGCGGCCCGCGCGTTGACCGACGGCTGATTGTTACCATCGCGCGGTGACTGACGGCCCCGGTTGGCAGCGACCTGTCTCGCGGCGCGACGTGCTGAAATTCGCGCCGCTGCTGCTCTGCGCCGGGGCGCTCGGGTCCGCCCCGCGGGCGTCCGCCGGTGTCGCGGGCTCGGCTGTCTTCCTCGACGCGGGCCACAACGCCGTGAACGACGCCTCGATCAACCAGCAGGTGCCGAACGGCCGGGGCGGAACCAAGGCATGCCAGGCGTCGGGCGCCGCCACCAACGACGGCTATCCCGAGCACGCGTTCACCTGGGCCGTTGTGGCGCTGGTCAACGAGTCGCTCAACCAGATGGGCGTTCGCACCCAGCTTTCGCGTGACAACGACAGTTCCGTGGGCCCTTGCGTGGACCAGCGCGCGGCGGCGGCCAACGCGATGCGCCCCGACGCGATCGTGAGCATCCACGCCGACGGCGGACCCGCGTCCGGCAGCGGATTCCACGTGAACTACTCGAGCCCGCCCCTGAACGAGGTGCAGGCCGGCCCGGCCGTCCAGCTGGCCAACACCATGCGGGACGCATTGATACAGGCCGGTTTCCAACCGTCCAACTACATCGGCTCGGGCGGCCTGTACGGCCGGGACGACCTCGCGGGCCTGAACCTGGCCCAATACCCGGCAATCCTCGTCGAACTCGGCAACATGAAGAACGCCGACGACGCCGCGCGGATGCAAAGCCCCGACGGCCGGGCGAAGTATGCCGCCGCGGTCACGCAGGGGATTGTCGCCTACCTGAACGCCAAAGGCGGCCAAGGGTAGCCGAGCGGTCGCTCAGCGGCCGAAGTTCCCCGCCGAGACCTGTGTCGCCGGGCCGCCCGCCCCCAGGTGGCTGGAGGCGAAGGCGACGCCCTTGTCGATCATGGCGCCGTCGTCGGCGTAGGTGTTGTGGGCGGCGAAGTTCATGCCGTCGGAGCAGACCGGGTCTTCGGTGGCGCACACCTTGATGGTCTTGTCGGCGAAGGTGGGGCCGATGACCACGGGGGGCTCATTAAGGAAGTTCATGGCGCGCACGTTGGGCATGCCGAAGAGCACGACCGAGGAGACGTGTTGGGCCACGGCGGGGTCCAGGGGCTTGGGCACGGTGTTGGGGTCGATGCCGTCGGGGACCGAGGGTGAGGTGACGAAGCCCATCACGGCCGCGCCCTGGGAGTAGCCGCCGAGCACCATCTTGGTGTTGGGGCAGTCGTGGGCCATCGAAACCACGTGTGCGCCCGCGTCTCTGACGCCGTCGATGCCGGTGTCCCATTGGTCGCTGGCGGGGTAGTTGACGGGGTAGACGTCGAAGGACTTGGCGCCCACGCGGGAGTGCAGGGCGTCGACGAAGGCCTGCCCGGTGGGGCCGACGCCGGGGGCTTCACCGGTGCCGCGGGCGAACACCACCTGCACGTCCGGACACTGCGCAGCCGCGGACGGGATAACAGAACCGGCGAGGGCCGATGCGGTCAGGCCCGACGCCGAAACTACTGCGGGAGCAAGGAAACGGATGAAGTGACGTGCGTTCATGCCGCGACTGTTGCCCATGCGAATGCCTCCCAAACTGTCAACATGATAAAAGATTCCCCGACGTTTCCTGTATACCGAGGCGCGTCGACATGCGTCGGAAGAGGGCAGCGTGTCGATGCACCGAAATGGCATCCATCCGAAAGGCCGCTAGCCACAAAGCGAAAACCCTGCTTGGGCCGTCGTTTGGTGCCGTTTACCAAGGGTAGCCGGACCGGCGACCGCCTGAATCGCAACACTGCAGACACAGGAAGGTGACGACATGGCCACGGGTGAAACAGGTTTCAGGACGTGACTTAGGAACCGGCTCTGGGGCAGCAGCTTTCGCGTCAAACCGTCGTTAGCTCCGTCGCCGTGTCGTGCACGTCAGCGACGGTATCCGCGTAGGCGCGACCGGCGCCGCGGCGGCGGCCGCCAAGCAACGGGTCGTTTGCCGAGTTTGCGGCGTTGATGTGTCGGTAAGGTCACACGCCGCCGACACGGTGTGCGTCTTGCACACAGGTTTATTAGAATTCCGTAAGGTTAGTGAGAGTTCTTTGTGTGTAGGTCGCAGCGAGTAACGACGGAGCAGGTTGTGAACACGGACCGTTTCGACGCCGTCATCGTGGGCGCGGGCTTCGGCGGCATCGGCGCCGCGATCCAGCTCAAGCGCCTGGGGTATGACAACTTCGTCATCCTCGACCGTGAGGACGACCTCGGCGGCACCTGGCATGTCAACCACTACCCGGGCATTGCTGTCGACATCCCGTCGACCACCTACTCGTACTGGTTCGAGCCCAAGCCGAATTGGTCGCGGCTGTTCGCGCCGGGCCGCGAGGTCAAGCAGTACGCCGCGGACGTCGCCGACAAGTACGACGTGCGCCGCCACATGCGGTTCAACTCGACGGTAGAAGGCGCCCACTGGGATGAGGACGCCGAAGTCTGGCGGGTGGCGCTGGCCGGTGGGGAAACGTTGGCAACCCGCATCCTGATCACCGCGACGGGCTTCCTGTCGCAGCCGCGCATGCCGGACATCCCGGGGATCGCGAGCTTCGAGGGCAAGGTGGTCCACACGACCGCGTGGGACCACGACTTCCGGTACCGGGGCCGTCGGATCGCGGTCATCGGGACCGGGGCGTCCGCGGTACAGGTCATCCCGGAGTTGGCCGAACGGGCCGCGGAACTGACCGTGTACCAGCGCACCGCGACCCATGTGCTGCCCAAGTTCGACTTCGGGTTCCCCCCCGCAGTACGGCGCCTGTTCGCGCGGGTGCCGGTGGCGCAGCGCGCGCTGCGGTGGGTGACCGACGTCCTCCTCGAAATCATTATGATCGTCTGCGCACTGCACGTTCGGGAGTTCCGCGGGCGGGGGAACATATCCGCTGCCGATCTGGCCAAGATCAACCGATTTCGGTGGATCCGGGACAAGGAACTGCGCGCCAGGCTGACGCCGGACTACGACCTCGGCTGCAAGCGGCCAACCTTTTCCAACGACTTCTACCGCGCCTTCACCAAGCCCCACGTGCACCTGGAGACCAACTCGATCGCGCGGATCGAGGCCGACGGCATCGTCACTGTCGACGGGCGCAAGACCGTCATCGACACCCTGGTGTTGGCAACCGGCTTTGACCTGTGGGAGGCCAACTTCCCGGCCATCGAGGTGGTCGGCCGCAAGGGCCGCAACCTCGGAAAGTGGTGGCGGGAGACCAGGTTCCAGGCTTACCAGGGAGTCACCGTGCCGTACTTCCCCAATTACCTGAGCCTGGCCAGCCCGTTCGCCTTTTCGGGACTGTCCTTCTTCCACACCATCGAATACCAGATGCGGCACATGGACCGGCTGCTCGGCGAGGTCAAGCGTCGCGGTGCGACCACCTTCGAGGTGACCGAAGAGGCCAACGACCACTTCATGAAGCGGATGACCAAACGGCTGGACAGCTCGGTGTTCTACTCCGGCAACTGCGCCACGTCGCGCTCGTACTATTTCAGCCCCGGCGGTGAGGCATCGCTACTGCGGCCGACGTCGACCTTGAACTCCGTGCGGGAAGCCGCTACGTTCCTGCTGAGCGACTACGTGATCGCCTAGCGTCACATCTGCCACACCGGCCCCGGCCCGGGAGACGGCTGGCTTTTTGCCCGCCTCTGAGCGACAACGGCCGCGGTCGCCGGACAGTCGCTGTGAGGCGGGCACTTCGGGCATCGCCTGTTTCTGGCGGCAGATGTGGCAGATGTGACTCGTGGTGATTCCGCGAAATGACCCCCTTGCTGTTTGCCCGGGCCGGAGCGGGGTAAACGGTCTGAAGCAGAAAACGCGGACTCCGTCCGCAACAGATGCGAAAGACGAAGTGGCCCAATGGAAACACTGTGCCGGGGATGCGCTTGCTTAGCGATCACCTTTGCCTTCGTGCTGGGGGATCTCGATGCCCCGGCGCGGTCGGTCGCCGACTCGGCCACGCCACAGCCGCTGCCAAGCGCTGTGCACGGCCAATCCCCCGAAGGAACGAATTGACCATCGCACCGAGGGCCGAGCAGCCCAGCACCCTGTCGGCGTTGTTGCGGCTACTGGGCGTCCAAACCGCCTCCGCCTACCAGCACCGCCCGGCCCTGGCCGAGTGGCTCGAGCACAACACGCCGAGCGCGGACCTGCGAGTAAGCCTGCGCGCCAACGGCTATGGAACGATGTTCCTGTCGTCGTTGCGGCCGATGCGCTCAACCGTGTCGGCGCTCAAATCAGCCGCCTAGGCGCGACCCCGCTGGGCCCGAGGTTACGCCGGCGGCATCAGCACCGTGTCGATCATGTACACGGTCGCGTTGGCCGTGGGCACGCCACCGCAGACCAGAACCGCGTTGTTGACCCTGAGGCCGTTGCCCTGGCCCGTCACGGTCACGTTCGCGCCCTGAACGGTTTTATGCGATCCGGCGACCTTGGCCGGACTGAGCTGGCCCGGAACGACGTGATAGGTCAGGATGCTGGTCAGCAGGTTCGAATCCGTCTTCAGCTGGTCGATCGTCTGCGCCGGCAGCTTGCCGAATGCGGCGTCGGTCGGCGCGAACACCGTGTACTGCCCGTTGTTCAACGTATCGACCAGGTTGACGTTCGGATTCAGCTTGCCCGACAGCGCCGAGGTCAGCGTGGTCAGCGCCGGGTTGTTGGACGCCGCTATCGTCACCGGAACCTGCGACATTCCTTGCACCGATGCCGGGCCGCTGGGGTTGGCGGCCGCGTAATCAGAGCAGCCGGGGCCCACCAGATCCGCCGCCGCCGCCGTCGGCGCGGCCACCACACCCAGACCCAGCATCGCCGCTACCGCGAAACCTTTCGCTGCCACCGACGTCCTCTGTGCTTTCATCGCAGTTGACTCCTTTCGTTTGGCCGACATTTGATGAGTGATTCGGAGCCCGAACATCGTCGGATGGGTTCCACGCAAAGAAAACAGCCCGGCCGAAGCCGGGCTGTTCATCGCGGGTCGCCATTCGAGTTCACTGGCCTGGCGGCATCAGCACCGTGTCGATCATGTACACCGTCGCGTTGGCGGTGTGCACCCCGCCGCACACCAACCCGGCGTTGTTGACCTTGAGGTCGTTGCCCTGACCTGTCACGGTCAGCTTGGCGCCCTGCAGGGTCGTGTGGTCACCGTCGACCTTCATCGGGCTCGCCTGACCCTGCACCACGTGGTAGGTCAAGATGCTCTTGAGCAGCTGTGAGTCCGTCTTGAGCTTGTCGATGGTCGCCGCCGGCAGCTTGTCGAAGGCGGCGTTGGTGGGTGCGAAGACCGTGTACTGGCCGTTGTTCAACGTGTCGACCAGGTTGACGTTCGGGTTCAGCTTGCCCGACAGCGCCGAGGTCAGCGTGCTCAGCATCGGGTTGTTGGACGCAGCCGTGGCGACCGGGTCCTGAGCCATTCCGGCGACCGACCCTGGGCCGCTGGGGTTTTGCTTGGCGTAGTCGCCGCAGCCCGCACCGATGAGGTCGGCCGCGGGATCGGCCGCGGCCGGCGCCGTCACCGGAGCCACCATGCTGCTGGTGACAGTGGCCGTGCTGCTGCTGGCCATCGGTCCAGACGCCGATTTGTTGTTCGAACACGCCGAAAAACCAACTACCGCAATCGTCGCGAGCCCTGCCGCGGCGATTGTCCTGGCCCCAACGTTGATCATCGCGTTTGCACTCCTTCTCCATGGACGGCACAAGGCGCCGCCTTTCGACCGGACAGGAGTGATTCGGAGACGACAACACCGCGGACGGGTCCGGGCTGAGATCAGCCCAGGGGCAATGCGGCCAATATCGTTCCGGTCGGCCGCGGCGAGCCCGTGCCCGGTTCGACGGTGAACGCCAGGGTGGTGGACGATCCGAGGTTGGTGAGCGTCGCGGTGGTCGACGGCGCCACGGCCGCCGTGCTCATCGTCCCGGCCGAGGTCGGGCCCTTGTCGCTCAGCAACCACATTTGGTAGACGGTCCCGGGCTTCGGCGGCGGGACGTTGTTCATCACCAGCACACCGGCATTGCGGTCGTGGGAAAAGACAACGGTGGCGGTGCCATTGCCGAGCGGGCCGGAAACGGTGCGCACGTCCGGGGCCGCAAAGACCTGCTCGGCGATGGTCGACGGCGGGTGCGGACGCATCAGTATCCCGACGCCGAATGCGGCGGCACCGACCACCACCGCTGCCGCCGCGGACGCCAAAACGGCGGTGCGCCAACCGTATTGGCGCTCATCACGGGCAGGTATCGCGGCCAACGTCGCCGCCCGCAGGCGCGCCGGTGGTTCGACGGCCGTCGTCGCCGAGATAGCCGCCATCGTCTCGCGGACAGCACGAACCTCGTCCTCGAAGGCCGCCGCCACCGAATATGGCGCGGCTGCCAGCCGCCGCTCGATATCGGCCCGCTCCTCGTCCGACATGGCATCCAACGCGTATGGCGTTGCAAGCTCCAGCAATTCGAATTCGTTCGGTTCGGTCATGGCACTTCCAGGCAGTTGCGCAAGGCACGCAGCGCGTCGCGCATGCGCGACTTGATCGTCGACAGATTCGCGGCCAACCGGTCCGACACCTGGCTGTAGGTGAGTCCGTCGTAGTAAGCCAACTGGATACACTCCCGCTGCGTGTCGGTCAACGCGCCCAGGCATTCGACGACGCGGCGGCGCTCGTCACCGGCGATCGCCGAATCGGCGACGACGTCACTGGCGGGGTCCGCGCTGGCCGCGGCGTAGCGGGAATCCCGCTTGCCGGATGCATCCTCGGTCCGCACCCGGTCGACGGCCCGCCGGTGCGCGATGGTCAGCAGCCACGACAGAGCGGAGCCCCGACTGGGGTCGTAGCTCGGCGCCGTCCGCCACACCTCGCAGTAGACCTCTTGGGTGGTCTCCTCGCTGTAGCCGTGATCGCGCAGCACCCGCATCACCATGCCGTACACCCGACTCTTAGTGAGGTCGTAAACCGCGGCGAACGCGTCGCGGTCCCCACGCGCGACCTTGTGCAGCAGCGCGTCCAGGTCCGTGCTGGGCGTGGGCGGTCCGGTCATCGATCGGTAGCCTAGCGCCAGGCAGCTGTTCACTCCGGTGATTCGTAGCCCAGGACCGGGCGGACGATTTCTTCCGCCGTAAGGGCGAGCACCGAGCTAGCTGAGTTGGGCGAGGGTGGTCACTGCGATGAGGGCCAGCACCGCCGTCCCGATGGTGTGCACCTGGCGCCGGGGTGTGAGCCGCTCCGGCAGGGGCTGGCGCTGCAGCGTGCGTTGCCGGCGCACGGCGATCACGAACGTGGCGAGTGCCACGGCGCCGGCCAACGCGGCGGGGATCAATGCCGCCGGGCCGACGGAACCGTGCAGGTTTTTGATCATCAGCAGGGCGCCGTTCGCCAGGAACGCGAAAGACGTCCGCGTCCAGGCCAGCGTCGTCCGTTCGGCCTGGCTGCCGCGATCGTTGGTTGAGCCGCTCAACCGATGACCGCCTTGGCGATCACCAGCGCGAGCGCGAGGAGCCCCACCACGGTCAACCCCACCGCGAGGTAGGTCGGTGAGGGATGGCGGGGCAAGGGGGTGCCGCGGCGCATGGCGCGATCTGCTTGCTGCCAGCGCAGCAGCCCCATCCCGCTGGTGAGAATGGCCAGCAGCGCAAGCCCCACGCCGAGCGCGCGGCGCGCACCGGGCACCCCCAGCTCCGGGACCAGTTGCACGAGGGCGACCGCCGCGGCGAGCAGCCCCAGCGCGGTGCGCTGCCAGGCCAGGAACGTCCGCTCGTTGGCGAAGGTGAGCCGGTAGTCGGGCTCGTGCTCTTCGGCGGAGTCGGTATCGGCCACGAGGCACATCGTTGCATGATGGCGCGTGTGGTCAAGGCGCTGTTGTTCGACGTGCAAGGCACGGCGACGGACTTCCATTCGACCGTCTGCGACGAGGCGCGGCGGATCAGCGCCGGCCGCCACCCGGAGGTCGACTGGCCCGACGTGGTGCGGCGTTGGCGCGCAGGCTACTTCACCGCCCTGGAGGACGCCCGGAGTCGGCAGACCGGATGGGTGTCCGTGCACTCGGTGTACCGCCGGGCGCTGGACGATTGCGGCGTACCGCTTTCGGACGCCGAACGCGACGAACTCACCCTGGCCTGGCGGCGGCTGAAGCCCTGGCCGGACGTGGTCCCGGGGCTGGATCGGCTTCGGACGGCCTACACGCTGGCCACCCTGTCCAACGCCGACGTCTCGACGGTCATCGAGATCTCCAAGCGCGCGGGCCTGCCGTGGGACGCCGTCTTCGCTGCGGAGATGGCCGGGGTGTTCAAGCCCGACCCGGCGATCTACCGGATGGCCGCGACTTACCTGGGCGTGAGCGCCGACGAGATCATGATGGTGGCCAGCCACAAGTACGACATCCGCGCGGCGGGCCGGCTGGGCTTCCGGACCGCGTTCGTCGCGCGCCCGCTGGAGTTCGGCGTCGACGGCGCGGCCGACGTGGCCTACTCCGACGAGTTCGACGTCAACGCGTCCGACTTCCTGGATCTCGCACGGCAACTCGGCTGCTGATCAGCGGTGCGCGGATCCGGTCAGCGACTGCCCGTTGGCCGCCTGCAGCAGGCAGATGACGGTGCTGGGGGTGGGATTGGCCCCGGTGCGGTCCTGATTCGAGTCGATCAGGTAGGTGATCGAAAACGGGCTGCCCTGAACGGATCGGCCGGTGTACGGGGCGAACCCGTCGCTGCAGTCCTTGTTGGCGACGATGGCGACGGCTTTGTCCACGGCCATCGGGGCGCGCAGATATACCTCGGCCAAATGCGGTGTCGCACAGTCCACGACGGTGACTGTCACCCGGCTCAGATCGACCGGTGGCAGGTCGGCCACGCACTCGCCGACCTGTAGATCGATCCACTTCACGGTGTGCGAGATGGTGGGGGCGGCCGTGGCGGGGGCGCAGGCAGCCAACATCGCCGCGGCGCTCAGGCCGCATAACGCAGAAAGGCCACGCATGCAGTGAGTTTAGGCACCCGTCAGCGCCGGGTCGGGCTTTTCCGAGGACATCGACAGGAATCCCCGCGCGCAGCGCGCGGCCAGCAGCCAGTTCGCCGGCTTCTTCATGTCCAGGCCGTCGAGGAGCTGTTTGATCATGGTCAGCGTGTCGAAGTAAATGCGTTCGCAGACAAGCGTTTCGGTGTCGTCAAACACGAAGTAAGCGGTCATGCGGACCCGGAACCGGCTGCCGGTGGGCGGCACCTTGCCCAGGTAACCGAGATGGGTGCCCATCAACCAGAACTCGACGATCACCGCGTCGGCGCTGTGCCGCAGCGCAATGATCTCGTGGTCCTGGTCGGGAAACGCGGTCCGCGTGTAGGCGTAGTAGCCGCGCACCGCCGTGTCGCCGTCGTGCACGATCATCTGCGGGACCAGCTCGTAGCGCGGATGCGGAAAGGTCGCCAGCACGTCGTCCCAGTCCTGGCGGACCTCGTCGTGGAAATGGTCGAGCACGAGCTTCTCCCGGGCGGCCAGCACCTCCGCGGGCGGGAACGCGGGAATAGTCATGCCGGTAACCATAAACCCCGGCGAGCAGACGCAAACTCCCATAAAAGTGGGCGGTCCAGTGCGAGTTTGTGTCTGCTCGCGGAAGGAGGCGCGCTACCCCCGCGGCGGGGTCCAGGCGACCGGCAGGGCCTTGATGCCGTGAATGAACTGCGACAGCAGCCGCGCGGGTTCGTCGGTCGCGACGATGTCGGGTATCTCGCGGCGCAACTCATCGAAGACCACCCGGATCTCGCGCCGGGCGAGGTTGGCGCCCAGGCAGAAATGCGCCCCGCCGCCACCGAACCCGAAATGCGGGTTGGGGGTGCGCGCCACGTCGAACAGCCAGGGGTTGGCGAACTTTGACTCGTCGCGGTTGGCCGAGTTGTACCACAGCACGGCCTTGTCGCCCTCGGCCAACTTGGTGCCGCTGAGCTTAAAGTCGCGGGTCAGGGTCCGCCGCATGTAGACGACCGGCGAGGCCCATCGCACGATCTCTTCGACGGCCGTGGGCGCCAGCCGGTCGAAGTTGGCCCACCACTTGTCCCGCTCGTCGGGGTAGCGGGACAGGGCCAGCACGCCGTGGCTGATCGCGTTGCGCGTCGTCTCGTTGCCGGCCACCACCAGCAGGATGAAGAACGACGCGATCTCCGCCGACGTCAGCCGTTCGCCGTCCACCTCGGCCTCGACCAGGCTGGTGGTCAGGTCGTCGTGGTGGTTGACGCGCCGGTCCTCGGCGAGCGCGGTCGCGTACGCCCCGATGTCCATCGAGATCTTGAGGAATTCGTCGAAGTCGGTCGTCAGGTCGGGATCGCCGAACCCGAGAATCACGTTGGTCCAGTGAAAGATTCGCTGATGGTCCGCCTCGGGGATGCCCATCATGTCGCAGATGATCTGCAGGGGCAGCGGCCCGGCGAGCTCGGTGACCAGATCGGCCTCCCCGTTGGGGTGGTTGGCGATCAGCGACGCCACCAGCCGGCGGGCGCGCTCGCGCACCGACGCCTCGATGCGCGCCACCACCTTCGGGGTGAACGCCCGGCTGACGATCGAGCGCAGCCGCTGGTGCCGCGGATCGTCCAGGACGATCATCGAGCCGAAGTATTCGGCGATCTCGGGCGCGTTGTCGTTGACGGTGATGTTCGGCGTGCTGCTGAAAATCTCCGGATGACGGCTGGCGAAGTGAACGTCGTCGTGCTTGGTGAGCGACCAATAGCCCTCGCCCGCCTCGAATCCCTCCATCTCGATCGCGGGCCAGAACGACAGCGGGGCCTCGCGGCGCAGGGTCGCGAAGGCGCCGTCGCGGAAGTCGTCGTCGAGACCCCAGAAGTCCAGCGAATCGAGGTGGATCTCGGAGAGGGGCACCTCAGGCGGTGGCGCCCCGTTGGTTCGCGTCGCGATACCTGTCTTGAGACTCACCGGTTACCTCCTACGAAACCGCTAGTGCGCACAGACGGTCCTGCCGGCGGCCGATTGCGCGTCGGCGACCACGTTGCCGTCGAGCAGGATCCGGCAGCGGATGGGGCCCACCCCCTGTGCGCTGATCACGAACACCTGGCCCCCAAAGGAAGTGAATTCCGTCGACCACGGCAGCGGCGCATTCACCTGATGCAGCTGACCGGTGTCGGTTTGATACACGATGTACTGCGCGACGCCGGCGCCCGTCACCTCGTAACGGGCCTTGGGCATCTGGGGGATCGCGTGGGCCACGCCGGGAACCATCCCTGCGCAACCGACACCCACGGCGAACAGGATCGAAAGCCCGCGCACATGCTTGGTCATGATTTGCATCGTGTCACCACGCGCGGTGCTACGGAAGCTTTCCGCCCTAACGAAAGCCGTTCTAGTGTGAGTCCCACGGGGGCGAAGGAAAGGTGAGTATGTCGGAACACGGCTCAAAGCGTGTGGTGGTCTGGGGCACCGGCTTCGTCGGCAAGATGGTGATCGCCGAAATCGTCAAACATCCGCTGTTCGAGTTGGTGGGCGTCGGCGTCAGCAACCCCGACAAGGTCGGGCGCGACGTCGGAGACATCTGCGAGCTGCCCGAGCCGACGGGCATCATCGCCACCGACGACGTCGACGCCCTGATCGCGCTGAAGCCCGACGCGCTGGTGCACTACGGCCCGACCGCGATGCACGCCAAGGAGAACATCGCGCTGATCACCCGCTTCCTGCGGGCCGGCATCGACGTGTGCTCGACGGCGATGACGCCGTGGGTGTGGCCGACCATGTACCTCAACCCGCCGCAGTGGATCGCGCCCATCACCGAAGCATGCGAGCTGGGGGAGTCGTCCTGCTTCACTACCGGCATCGACCCCGGATTCGCGAACGACCTGTTCCCCATGACGCTGATGGGCCTGTGCTCGGAGGTGCGCCGGGTGCGGGCCTCCGAACTGCTGGACTACACCAACTACGAGGGCGATTACGAAGTCGAGATGGGCATCGGCCGCGAGCCCGAATACAGCCCGTTGCTTGAAGACTCGAACATGCTGATCTTCGCGTGGGGCGCCACCGTCCCGATGATCGCCCATGCGGCCGGCATCATGCTCGACGAGATCACCACCACCTGGGACAAATGGGCGACGCCGACCGAGCGCAACACCGTCAAGGGCGTCATCAAACCCGGGCACGTCGCGGCCGTCCGGTTCACCATCAACGGAATCTACAAGGGCGAGACGAGGATTCAGCTCGAACACGTCAACCGCATCGGCCTCGACGCCGCCCCCGACTGGCCGTCCGGCCACGACAACGATGTCTACCGGGTGGAGATCGAGGGGACGCCGAGCATCTTCCAGGAGACGGCGTTCCGGTTCACCGACGGCTCGGGCCGCGACGCGGCGACGGCCGGATGCCTGGCGACCGGGATGCGGGCGCTGAACGCCGTGCCGGCCGTCAACGAGCTGCGTCCGGGCTGGGTCACGCCGCTCGATCTGCCCCTGATCGCCGGGGCGGGCAACATCCGGTGACCGGCGCACAGCCGGCACATAGGTGCGGCAGAGACCCGGTACAGGTTTCGCCGCCACAATAACGGCTAGCCTGGTTTGCGAGTTGCTGAAGTTGGGGTTGGGACATATGGCCAATGGAGCTGGGACCGCGCTGGGCCTGTCGATCGGCAAGACCAACCTCGCGGCGATCGCCGCCGACCAGGCCGTCACCCGCAAACCCGTCCTGACGCTCTACCCGGAGCGCGCGCCGGAAGTCGGCATCCCCGCGGAAAACCCGCGGCTCAACCAGCCGGGCCTGGTGATCACCGGGTTCGTGAATCGCATCTCCGACCCCCGGGGCGTCGTGGCGGCCGACGGCTCGGTACACCGAAGCGAGGAACTGATCGCCGACGCGATGCGCGCGCTGGCCTACACCGTAACCGGGGGACGGGCCCTGCCCGAGAGCGTCGCCGTGACCTATCCCGCCCACTGGCCATCCCCGGCCGTCGACTCGGTGGGCACCGCGCTGAGTTCGGTGGCCGAATGGTCCAACCGGGCGCGGCCGCTGGTGCTGATTCCCGACGCCGCGGCGAGCCTGCTCGCCGTGCGCACCACGCCCGGCATACCGCGCACGGGAACCGTCGCGGTGTGCGACTTCGGCGGCACCGGCACCAGCATCACCTTCATGCGCGCCGACGGTGACTATCAGGCGCTGGCCCCGACCCTGCGGCTGCACGATTTTTCCGGCGACCTGATCGATCAGGCGCTGCTGAGCGCCGTCATCTCCAACATGCCGAGCACCGCGGCCTTCGACCCGGCGGGCACGGTGGCGATCGGCTCGCTGAGCCGGCTGCGCACCTCCTGCCGAAGCGCCAAGGAGGAGCTGTCGTCGACCACAGCGACCACGCTGACCGACGGGCTGACCGGCGAAGTGCGGGTCACCCGCGACGAGCTTGACGAGGCCATCCGCACCCCGCTGGACAGGTTCGTCGCAGTGCTGGAAAACGCGTTGGCGCGCAACGGAATTCAAGACCTGGTCGCCGTGGTATCCGCCGGCGGCGGAGCGAACGTCCCCGCGATCACCACCACGCTGTCGCAGTACTTCCGCGTCCCGGTCATCACCACGCCGCGCCCGCAGTTGACGGCGGCCACCGGCGCCGCGTTGCGGGCGGCGCACGGGCCGGTCGAGAGCGCCGCGACGGCGTCGGCGCCGACCGCCCCCGCCACGGCGACGGCGCGGGCCCTCCCGACCACCCGCCCACCCGAGGCGACCGCGACGGCGCAGGCGGCGCCCGCCTGGCCGACCGCCGGCGCCGCGCCCGTCCAGGCCTGGTCGCAGACCGGCAACCAATCGCAGGCGGCGCCCGCCGCCGAGGAACCCGCCGCCGAGTCCGCGAGCGAGGAGCGTAAGCGCCGCCTGTTTCGGCTGCCGGTGCTGGCGGCGATCGTCGGCGCCGCGGCGGGGGTGGCGCTCATCGGGACGGCGGTGACGATCGGGCTGACCTCGGCGAACAACTCGGCGACGACCCCGGCCCCGGGCGTGACCAGCAGCCCGGCACCGGCGCCGCCGGCCAACCCGGCGACGGCACAGCCGCGCCCACCCAGGGTGGAGGCACCCGCGCCGTCGACCACGGACACCAACCCGCCCGCCAACACCGAGACGCCGTCCACCAGCAACCCGCCGGCGAAACCGCAGCATGCGCCGCCTCTGGCGGCCGCACCCGGGCGTCCGGCGATCCCGCAGGTACCGCCCATCCCGCCGGTGCCCGGCCTCAACGAACCCATCCCGGGGCTGGACCGGATCAACGAGATCATTCAGGGGATCGGGGGCGACTTGGGCATCAGCGGCATCCCCCAATTGGGTCCTCAGCTGGGAACGACCCGATAGGTCAGTCCTTTTCGCCCTTGTTCTCCGCGGTCGCGGCCTCTCGGAGCTTCTCGTTCAGGGCCTTGTCCTTCTCGATCTGCTCCTTCAGAGCCTGCTCGTCGCGGCCCTCGTCGGCCTGGGCTTGGTCACCGGAACCGGCATTCTCGGGGACTTCGTGCCTGGGATTGCCGTCGTCGTCCAACCAGTCGTTGACCGCGGTGCCCGAAACGCTGCCACCGGTGCCGGGCAGCACGATGGTGGGCTTCTCTTTGTAAGCCTCCATCATTTCGGAGGCTTTCTTTTTGTCGTCCTCGTCCGGCTCCGGCTTTTCCGTCAGCTTTTGATCGGTGTCCTGATCGCGTTCCTGACCGGGTTCTTCGGCCGACTTATCGTCCTGCACGCTCATGCACTTACCCCCTCGCAATCGCAGGTCGCGATTTTGAGGGGTTACCCGTTGCTGCGCTGTGTCGAAACTCTCAGGAGCGGGATCGTTCGCGTTTGACCAGTTCGACGAGCGCCAGCGGAATCCGCATCGGCTCGGGGGCGCTTGACAGCCGCGCCGCGACCGCGCCCTGAAGGTGGTCGACGAATTTCCCGGCCCGCGCGTCGCGCACCCCGTCGTCCAGCCCGCGCAGCAGCGCGGGGAACAGCGCCGCGCGGGCGAAGGCCGCCCACTGCGCCCCGAACGCCTCGGCGTCCCGGTCCGCCTGGAATCGAACCCAGAATCGATCCTCGGCGTTGAACGTCTCGAGATGGTCGATGGTCAGGCCTTCGAAGCGCCCGCTGGGCGCAAACGGCGCGCGAAAGTCCTTCTCGCTACGGGCAATTGTGGGAATGGTCATCCGCCGCACCTCCTCCTGGCGCAGCAGGCCGTCGCGGACCTGGTCACGCAGCGCCGCGAGCATCGCGTCGAGCAGCGTCGGGAACCCGGATGTGCCGTCCTGGTCGAGGGCGATCGTCATGACCACCAGTCGCCCGTCGGGGGCCAGTTCGCGGCCCCGGAACGCCACGAAGTTGTGCCAGTCCAGGGCCGCCTGCTCGGCGTATGCCGCGCGGGCCGTGTCGTCGTGGCTGTAGGAGATGTGCAGGTGGTCGTGCACCTCGGCGGGCGTAGTGCTCAGCCACTGCGCCGCCCACGACGACCAGCCCAGGTTGACCGTCTTGGACGGCACGATCTGGTCGTAGAACGAACGGCCGATCGACGATGCGAACGTCGCCGAATCCAGGTGCAGGTAGCTCTCGGGGTCGTCGGCCAAGGTGTGAAACAGCGCCGAGAAGTCATTGTCCGGAATGTCGGTGTGCGCCACCAGGATTGCGTGGTCGTGCCGGGTGCGGCGACGCAGGATCGCGATCGCCGCCGACATCGGCTTGAGCGAATTGTGCCCGTTGGCGGCGCCGTAGTCGGCGATGACGATGGGCTGCGGGGCCTTGGGCAGCGACACCTGCTCGGCGGCCCGCTCGAACAACGCGATGGCCGGGCCCAATCCGGCGGCCTGCAGCCGCGACGACTGGGTGTAAACGGGCTCCGGCCGAACCACAACGCTCGATTCGGGCATCCGAGGCTCAGGCCGCATGTCCCAACGATAGTCGTCAGGTCGTCTTCGGGTAGCTGACGCCGGTGAGCCGCTCGGAAAGCTCCCAAAGTCGTTCGCAGTCAGCCTCGTTGCGGGCGCGCTCGGGCACCTTGGCCGGCCGCACCCCGCCGCCGGCGAGCTCCTGGAACCCTTTGGGCCCGTAGAACGCCCCGCCCTGGGCTTGCGGCGCGGCGGCGGCATAGAGCGCCGGGAGGATGCCCTCGTCGATCTCCTGCCACAAAAATGGCGTGAAGCGCCAGGACGCCTTGTACAACCGCTCCATCAGCGCGGGCTTCTCGCGGCCGTGCGAGGGTCCGGCGATCTGCAGATTGGTCTTGGTCAGGCCGGGGTGCGCCGCGTTGGACATGATGCCCCAGCCGGCCGCCCGGCTGCGCCGGTCCAGCTCGAGGGCGAACATCAGCACCGCAAGCTTCGACTGGCCATACGCCGACATCGCCGCGTAGGACTTCTCGAAATTCGGATCGTCGAAGTGGATCTTGCCGCTCTGGCGGGCGGCCAGGCTGCTCAGCGAGACCACGCGCGCCTTGCCGGCCGCGCGCAGCAGCGGCAGCAGGTGCCCGGTGAGGGCGAAATGCCCGAGATGGTTACTGCCGAACTGCAATTCGAAACCGTCGGCGGTGCTATCGCGTTCCGGCGGCGTCATGACGCCGGCGTTGTTGATCAGGATGTCGATGGGGCGGCCCTCGGCGTTGAGTTGTTCACCCAGCGCGGCGACCGCGGCCAGCGACGAGAGGTCCAGCGACTTGATGGTCAGCTTGGCGTCGGGGACCGTGTCGCGGATTTCCGCAATCGCCTTTTCCCCTTTGGTGCGGTTGCGGATCGCCATGACGACGTCGGCGCCGGCGGCCGTGAGCCGCCGGGCCAGGCCGAACCCCAGGCCGCTGTTGGCGCCCGTGACGATTGCCAGCTTGCCCGACAGGTCGGGCACCGTGGCGACAAGATCGTTGGCCATGCGTATCACTCCCTTCGTGTGCGCCCCGACATAGTGTGCTCTTTGTGTCGGCTCGTCGACAGCGCAAACGGGGCTGGGCGGCCGCGTTGGTCGCCGGTGCGCTGCCCGCGCTCGCCTTTCCCGCGCCGTCGTGGTGGTCGCTGGCCTGGTTTGGCCTGGCGCCGCTGCTCCTGTTGGTGCGGGCCGCGCCTTCCCGATGGGAGGCGTGCGTGCGGGCCTGGCTCGGCGTCGCCGGATTCGTGCTGGCCACCCAGTACTGGCTGGTGACGTTCGTCGGCCCGTTGCTGGTGGTGATGGCCGTCGGTTTCGGTGCACTGTGGCTGCCCTGGGGGTGGCTGGCGCATCGGCTGCTGTCCGCGCCGGTCGGACTGGGGCGGACCGTCGCGGCCACGGCGGTGTTGCCCAGCGCATGGGTGGCGGCCGAGGCCGTGCGGTCCTGGCCGCCGCTCGGCGGGTCGTGGGCGTCGCTGGGCGCGTCGCAAGCCGCTCAGCCCGTCACGCTGGCGTCGGCGTCGCTGGGAGGGGTGTGGCTGACGAGTTTCCTTGTGGTGTCGGTCAATACGGCTCTAGTCGGGATGATCGTCCAGCGGGGTGCGTCGGGCCGGCTCGTCGCGGCGGGGTGCGCGCTGGCCTGCGCGGCATTTGGTCCGGCCTGGTACCTGCTGGGCCCGTCGCCCGCCGGCGGCGCCACGGTGCGGGTGGCGCTGGTGCAGCCGGGCGACATCGCCGACTCCGGCGCGCGCCAGGCCGCCGCCGAGGAGCTCACCGCTTCGGTCGCCGGCCAGCGACCGGATTTGGTGGTCTGGGGGGAAAGCAGCGTGGGATCCGATCTGGCCGGCCACCCGGAGGCTTTGGCACGGCTCGCCGACCTGTCCCGCCGGGTGGGCGCCGACTTGCTGGTCAACGTCGACGCGCCCGCGCCCGGCGGTGGCATCTACAAGTCGGCGGTGCTCATCGGGGAGCACGGGATTTTGGGCACTTACCGGAAGACCCGGCTGGTGCCGTTCGGTGAATACGTCCCGCTGCGACCGATTTTCGGCTGGATCACCCGCCACAGCAGGGCCGCTGCCGAGGACCGCCAACGCGGGACCGGGCCCGTCGTGCTGCACGCCGGCGCCCTGCCCATCGGGCCGTTGGTCAGCTACGAGGCGCTGTTCTCCGACCTTGCCCGCCGCGAGGCGCAACTCGGTGCTCGGCTGTTGGTGTATCAGAGTTCCACCTCGTCATTCCAGGGGAGTTGGGCGCAGCCGCAGCTGGCCGCCCAGCCCGCCGTGCGCGCCGTCGAGGCGGGCCGCCCGGCCGTGCACGTCGGACTGTCCGGCGACAGCTCGGCCTTCGACGCGCGGGGCCACCGGCTGGCCTGGTGCCCGTCGGGCTTCCGGGGCGCGACCCTGGTCGGCGTGCCCTTGGGATCGAGCGGCACGCCCTATCAGCGCTTGGGGGACTGGGTGCCGGTCCTGGCGTTCGTCGTACTCGGCTTTGCGCTCTCGCGCTGCCATCGCCCGGCCCGCAGTGCCACACTGCTCGGGTGAACAGCAGACGGCTCGCGAAGTTTTCGCTGGCCGCGGCCATCACGCTGATGGTCGTGTCGGTGGGCGGCTTCGTCGTCGCCCTGGTGCTCAACGCGTTCTTCCTGGACAAGTACAACGCGTACGGGGAGGTGCCGGTCCCCGGCTCGGGCAGCCTCTATCTGCCCGCCGGTGACGTCACCATCAGCCTGCACACCGTCGTCATCAGCAGTCCGGACCGCGGACTGCCGGTGCCGCCGCTGGGGGTCACCCTCGCGCCGCCCGACGGCGTGGCGCAGCCCGTGGTGACCGAGAGCATCGGGACCACGACGACGGTCAACAACGACGCGCACGTGCGGGTGTGGGTGGCTCGGATCGCGGCCGGCGGCACCTACAACGTCACGACCGACGGGCAAGTCAACGGCTATATCGACCCGCGATTGGCCTTCGGGCACAAGGCTTCCGCAGGCTCCCTGGTGTGGCTGTTCGTCGGGCTGTTCGTGGTGGGGCTGGCCGGTTCGGTGCTGTCGGGTTGGCGGCTGGGCCGGACCCGGCGCAGGGCGGTGGTGGCCGCCAATCTGGCGCGACCGTGACGCGCGTGCCGGTTCCCAGGTTTCCCGACCCATTGACGACTTTGGATTTTGATATCACCCGCGATAGCAAAATCGGCGCACACATGGTGGTTCCGAACTGGTGCTGATGTGACGGATGTGACCTCGCGGCGCGCGGCCTCAGTGGCCGCGGGCCACCCACTCCTCGTAGTGGACGATCTCGTCGCCGATGGTGGTGCTGTCGCCGTGGCCGGTGTGCACCACCGTCTCGCCGGGCAGCTTGCCCAGCCGCTCGGAGATGGACTGCAGGATCGTCGGGAAGTCCGAATACGAGCGGCCGGTCGCGCCCGGGCCGCCTGAGAACAGGGTGTCGCCGCTGAACACGATGCCCAGGTCGTGCGAATACCAGCACACCGATCCCGGGGAGTGGCCGGGCGTGTGCAGCGCCCGCAGCTCCGTCCCGCCGACGCACAGCGTCTCGCCATCGGAGATGGCGCGAAAGTCGCTGTCGGGATGGGTCATTCGCCAGAGCACCTCGTCGGCCGGATGCAGCAGCACCGGCGCATCGAGCGTCTTGCCGAGTTCCGGCGCGACCGTCACATGGTCGTTGTGGCCGTGCGTGCACACCACCGCGACCACGTGGCGGCCGTCCACCGCCTCGACGATCGGCGCCGCGTCGTGGGCGGCGTCGAACACCACCACGTTGGAGTTGTCGCCGATCAGCCAGATGTTGTTGTCGACTTCCCAACTGCCGCCGTCGAGTTCGAAGGTGCCGTGGGTCACCACCCGCTCGATGTTCACCATCAGAGCATCACCACCGAACGCAACACCTTGCCGCCGTGCATCTTGTGAAAGGCCTCCTCGACATCGTCTAGCCCGATGCGCTCGGAGACAAACCTCTCCAAGGGCAGGCGGCCCTGGAGGTAGAGGTCGATCAGGGTGGGGAAGTCGCGTTCGGGCAGGCAATCGCCGTACCACGACGACTTCAGCGACCCGCCGTGGCTGAAGAAGTCGATCAGCGGCATGTCGAGCTTCATGTCGGGCGTCGGAACGCCCACCAGCACAACCGTTCCCGCGAGGTCGCGGGCGTAGAAGGCCTGCTTCCAGGTTTCGGGCCGGCCGACGGCGTCGATCGCGACGTTGACACCGAACCCGTCGGTGAGGTCCTGGATCGCCTCGACTAAGCCTTTTCCAGCGTCGGCCTGGCGGGCGTTGATGGTGTGGGTGGCGCCGAACTTGCGCGCCCAGTCCAGCTTGGTGTCGTCCGTGTCGACGGCGATGATGCGCCGGGCCCCGACCAGTGCGGCGCCGGCGATCGCGGCATCGCCGACGCCGCCGCAGCCGATCACCGCGACGGTGTCGTCGCGGGTGACGCCGCCGGTGTTGATCGCAGCGCCGATGCCGGCCATCACGCCGCAGCCGAGCAGGCCCGCGACGGCCGGGTCGGCGGCGGGATCGACCTTGGTGCATTGGCCGGCGTGCACCAGCGTCTTGTCGGCGAACGCCCCGATGCCCAGGGCGGGCGTCAATTCCGTGCCGTCGGTCAGCGTCATCTTCTGCGCGGCGTTGAAGGTGTCGAAGCACAGGTGTGGGCGGCCGCGCTTGCAGGCCCGGCACTGGCCGCAGACCGCGCGCCAGTTCAGGATCACGAAGTCGCCCGGCTCGACCGCGGTCACGCCGGGGCCGACCGCCTCGACCCGGCCGGCGGCCTCGTGGCCGAGCAGGAAGGGGTACTCGTCGTTGATGCCGCCCTCGCGGTAGGTCAGGTCGGTGTGGCACACCCCGCAGGCGATGACGTCGATCAGGGCCTCGCCGGGCCCGGGGTCCGGGACGACGATGTCCACCAGCTCGACGGGCTCGCCCTTCTTTCGTGAAATCACGCCGCGCACTGTCTGACTCATGGCCCCCAACCTACGGTGTACCCTCGCTGACCATGCGCGCCGGGGACGATGCAGTGGGGGCACCTCCCGCTTGCGGGGGACGAAGCGATGAGGTGGGGGCACCACCCGCTTGCGGGGGAGAGCGGCGCATATGAACGGAGCACCCGAGACCGCCTCGGAAACCAGTGACGAGTTCAGCGGACGAATCGCCGCGGCCATCGACGGCGCCAGCCTGACGCTGCTGCTGAGCATCGGGCACCAGACCGGGCTGCTTGACACGATGGCCGGGCTGGCTTCAGCCACCAGCGCGCAGATCGCCGAAGCGGCCGGCCTCAACGAGCGCTACGTGCGCGAGTGGCTGGCCGGCATGACGACCGGGCGCGTCGTCGACTACGACCCCGACTCCGCCACCTACTCGCTGCCCGCGCACCGCGCCGGCGTGCTCACCCGGGCGGCCGGGCCGGACAACCTGGCCCTGGTGGCCCTGTTCGTCCCGCAGCTCGCCGAAGTCGAACAGAAGATCATCGGTTGCTTCCGCGAGGGCGGCGGCCTGCACTACGACGAGTTCCCCCGGTTCCACGCGCTGATGGCCGAGCAGAGCGGCGTGGTGTACGACAAGGCGTTGGTCGATGTGGTGCTGCCGCTGGTCGACGGTCTCGTCGAACGTCTGCGCTCGGGAGCCGACGTCGCGGACTTCGGCTGCGGTAGCGGCCACGCGGTCAACGTGATGGCGCGGGCGTTCCCGGCCAGCCGCTTCACCGGCGTCGACTTCTCCGACGAGGCGATCGCCGTCGGCGCCCGCGAAGCGGCCGACCTCGGTCTGACGAACGCGACCTTCGAAAGCCACAACCTGTCGGGGCTGGACAAGAGGGACGCCTACGACGTCATCACCGTGTTCGACGCCATCCACGACCAGGCCCACCCCGCCCGGGTGTTGGAGAACATCCACCGCGCGCTGCGACCCGGCGGCGTCCTGCTGATGGCCGACATCAAGGCGTCGAGCCGGCTCGAGGACAACGTCGGCATTCCGATGAGCACCTACCTGTACACCACGTCGCTGATGCACTGCATGACGGTGTCGCTGGCGCTGGACGGCGCCGGGCTGGGCACCGCCTGGGGGACACAGCTGGCCACCGCGATGCTCGGCGATGCCGGGTTCGCCGACGTGCGGGTGGCCGAGATCGAGTCGGACCCGATCAACAACTACTACATCGCCAGAAAGTGATGGCGGCCCTCGACGCTCTGGACGACTGGCCCGTCGAGGCCGCCGCCGCCGCGGTGATCGGACCCGGCGGGGTGCTGGCCAGCCACGGCGACACCCAGCGGGTGTTCGAGCTGGCGTCGGTGACCAAGCCGCTGGTGGCACGCGCCGTGCACGTCGCCGTCGAAGAGGGTGTCGTCGACCTGGACACCGCCGCCGGTCCGCCGGGCGCCACCGTCCGGCACCTGCTGGCGCACGCGTCGGGACTGGCCCTGCACAACGATCACGTGCTGGCCGCCCCCGGCGCGCGGCGCATCTACTCCAACCACGGCTTCACCGTGCTGGCCCAGACGGTGCAGCGCGAGTCCGGGATCGAGTTCGGCCGTTACCTGGCCGAGGCGGTCTGCGAACCCCTGGGCATGGCCGCCACCCGGCTGGACGGCGGCGCGCCGGCCGCCGGGTTCGGGGCGACGTCCACGGTGGCGGACCTGGCGGTTTTCGCCGGGGACCTGCTGCGCCCGGCGACCGTCTCGGCCGAACTGCACGCCGAGGCGACCACGGTGCAATTTCCCGGCCTGGACGGCGTGTTGCCCGGTTACGGCGTGCAGCGGCCCAACGACTGGGGACTGGGTTTCGAGATCAGGGACGCGAAATCGCCGCACTGGACGGGCGCGCGCAACTCGCCGCGAACGTACGGCCATTTCGGCCAGGCGGGCGGTTTCATCTGGGCAGATCCCGGGCGTGACCTGGCCCTGGTGGCCCTCACCAACCGTGATTTCGGGGAGTGGGCGCTGCGGCCATGGCCGGCGATTTCCGACGCCGTGCTAGCCGAATACGGCTGATGGAAAATGCACACTAGCGCAACACGGGTATCACGAGGCACAATAGACACGCACGACACACAAAATAGTTAGCAGATCCTGCCTACAGGTCCCACCAGGTCGTTGGGGAAGACGTCCCTCGTGGAACCGAAGGAGCAGGAAATGCGTGCGTCGAATCAATTCGCCGACGTGACGACTGGCGTGGTGTACGTGCACGCCTCGCCGGCGGCGGTATGCCCGCATGTCGAGTGGGCGTTGTCGTCGACCCTTGGCGCGAAGGCGAACCTCACCTGGACGCCGCAGCCGGCCATGCCCGGACAGCTGCGCTCGGTCACCAACTGGGTGGGGCCGGTGGGCACCGGCGCCAGGCTGGCCAACGCCTTGCGCTCCTGGTCGGTGCTGCGGTTCGAGGTCACCGAGGACCCCAGCCCCGGAGTGGACGGCCAGCGATTCAGCCACACCCCCCAGCTCGGCCTGTGGAGCGGGGCGATGAGCGCCAACGGCGACGTCATGGTCGGCGAGATGCGGCTGCGCGCGCTGATGTCGCAGGGCGCCGACACCCTGGCCGCCGAGCTGGACACGGTCCTGGGAACGGCGTGGGACGACGCACTCGAGGCGTACCGCGACGGCGGCGAGGTCGGCGAGGTGACCTGGCTCAGCCGCGGGGTCGGCTAACCGCTATTGGTCTTCGGCCCGGCGCAGGACCCGCAGCGCGCCCGGAACCGCGCTGATGTCGGCGGGCAGCGGGCAGGCGAAGTCGCCGTCGGCGTAGACGTTGATACCGGGGCACTCGACATGAACGGATTGGGCACGCGCGGTGCTCACCTCGTCGAGGTTGACGTGGGTGCCTTTCATCACGGTGGGGAAGAGGCGGACCAGCTTCGTCCGCGACGCCGAGTGCACCATGGTGATGTCGAGCAGACCGTCTGCGTGGTCGGCGTCGGGACAGATCAGCATGCCGCCGCCATAGCTGCGGGTGTTTCCGAAGGCGGCCAGCGTGATGTCGGCATCGATCTCTCGCGTTCCGTCGAGGACCATGCGAAACGGCAAGAGCCGCAACTGCGATAGCTCGGCGAGCATAGCGAGGTAGTACCGCAACCGGCCGTCCGGCCAGGTCATCCGGTTGGCCCGGTCGGTCACCAGGGAGTCGAATCCGGTGGCCGCCACCGTGCCGAACCACTTGTCGACCCCGTCCAGGTCGCGAATCCGGCCCAGGTCGATGGTTTCCGTGAAGCCGTCGACGATGATGTCGGCGGCGGCCTCCGGATCCTTTGTGGGCAAACCGAATTCGCGGGCGTGGTCGTTACCCGTTCCCGCCGCGACGATGCCAATCGGGACGTCGGTGCCCGCGAGCACTTGCAGCGCATTGGAGACGACGCCGTCGCCGCCGGTCACCATCACCGCGTCGGCACCCTTCTCGAGTGCGGCGCTCACCAGGTGGCGCGCGTCTTGTGCGTCGTCGCCGATGATCTCGACGACCTCGACGCCGTGGTGGTGCAGCCGCGCGATCGCGCGCTCGGCCGCCCGGATCGCGGCGCCGTGCCCGGAGACGGGATTTGTTAGCGCGATCACCTTCGCGATCTCGCGCCGATTCATGGAATCAGCTTGCCGGGGTTGAGGATTCCGGCGGGGTCCAGGGTCGCCTTGACCGCGCGTAAGACCCGCACCCCTAGGTCGCCCACCTCGTCGGACATCCAGGGCCGGTGGTCGGCGCCGACCGCATGGTGGTGGGTGATCGTGCCGCCTCTGGCCATGATCGCGTCGCACGCGGCCCTCTTCGCCGCCTGCCACTGTTCGATCGGGTTGCCGCGTTGCCCGGCGACGACGGTGAAGTAGAGCGACGCCCCGGTGGGGTAGACGTGGGAGATGTGGCACATCACCAGCGCCGGTGTGCCGATCTCGGCAAGCGCATCGGTAAGCGCTTGCGTCACAGCGGCTTTGAGGGCGTCAACGTTGGACCAGTCGGTGGCCGTCTCGAGCGTCTCGCAGAGCGCGCCGGCCGACAGCAGCGAGTCGCGCAAATACGGCGCTTCGAACCGCCCACGCTCCCACGCCCGCGCCGGCGCTTCGCCCAGCGACGTTGCGCCCCGCGCCGCCAGCAGGGCGCTGGTTTCGGCATGCCGGCTCTCGACGTGCTCGTTGGTGCCCTCGAACACGGTGATCGCCAGGCAGCCGCCGGTGATCTGGTTTTCGCCGATCGCCTCGGTGGTGGCCAGGTTGACGCCGGTCTCGGCCTCGTCGGAGAGCCGGATGACGGTGGGGCCGGTGGCGGTTTGGGTGACGGCGCGCAGGGCCGCGGCCCCGGTCTCGAAGTCGGGGAACGACCACGCCTCATAGCGAACGGCTTCCGGGACGCGGTGCACGCGCAGCCGCACCCGGGTGATGACCCCGAAGACCCCCTCGGAGCCGATCATCAGCTGGCGCAGGTCGGGGCCGGCGGCGGACTCGGGGGCGCGGCCCAGGTCCAGGGTGCCCACCGGCGTGACCACGCGCAGGCCGCGCACCATGTCGTTGAACCGGCCGTAGCCCGCCGAGTCCTGCCCGGACGAGCGTGTCGCGGCGAAGCCGCCGATCGTGGCGTATTCGAAGCTCTGCGGGAAATGCCCGAGCGAAAAACCTTGGGCACCAAGCAAACGCTCCGCATCCGGCCCGGTGACGCCCGCGCCGAACACGGCCTGACCGGACACCTCGTCGAGCGAGAACAATTGGTCGAGGCGGCGCAGGTCGAGGGTCACCACGGCGGGGAACTCGCCGCGAATGGGATCCAAACCGCCGACCACGCTGGTGCCGCCGCCGAATGGAACGACGGCGATGCGGTGGTGGGAGCAATAGCGCAGGATCGTGGCGACGGCGTCCTCGTCGCCGGGCAGCAGGATGGCGTCGGGCGCGTCCTGCACCCCGGTGTCCTTGCGGCGCAGCAGGTCGAGCGTGGACTTGCCGCCGGCATGCAGCAATCGATCCCGGTCGTCGGTGCGGCAGTAGGCGGCGCCCACGAGTTCGGCCAGCGCGTCGCGGTGCGCCTCCGACAACGCCGACGGGCGCACGCGCACCTGGTCGAGTTCGAGCTCGGCCACGGCGGAATCCTGCACGCCCACAGCCTGTTTCAGCAGCGCCCGGATCCCCTCGGAGAGCGGCTTGGCCGCGGCGGGATCGCCCCACGCGTTCCACTTCATCGGCGGGAGGAGGCCCTCGGGTTGCGTCATGCGTTACAGTATTACACATGCTGTCAATCAGTAACGCGCGCGCGCAGGTGGACACGGGAGAGCGCATCCTCGCGGCAGCAGCCAGCTGTGTGGTCGACTTCGGGGTGGACCGGGTGACCCTGGCCGAGATCGCGCGGCGCGCGGGCGTCAGCAGGCCCACGGTGTACCGGCGCTGGCCGGACACCCAATCGATCGTGGCGGCACTGTTGACCCGGCACGTCACCGACGTGATGCGTGACGCGCCCCTGCTCGGTGACGACCGGGAATCGCTTGTCCGACAGATCGTTACGGTGACCGACCTGCTGCGCCGGGACCGGCTCGTCATGTCGGTGCTGCACTCCGAGCTCGCGCCGATTTACATCACCGAGCGCCTCGGAACAAGCCAGCACATGCTGATCGACGCCCTCGCCGCCCAGCTGCGGGTCGCCCAGCGCAACGGCAGCGTGCGCGCCGGTGACCCGATCCAGATGGCGACCATGGTGTTGCTGATCGCCCAGTCGACCATCCAGTCGGCGCAGATCGTCGAACCGCTCCTGGACGCCGAAACGCTGGCCGGCGAACTTGCCTACTCGCTGAACGGATACCTGTCGTGATCCCCGATCCCACCGCGCTCAACGCCACCCGCCGCGCGGCCGCCCTGACGGCGCTGGCCGACGGCGAACCGCTGGACGTCGTCGTGATCGGCGGCGGCATCACCGGCGCCGGCATCGCCCTGGATGCCGCGTCGCGGGGGCTGCGGGTGGCGCTGGTGGAAAAGCACGACCTGGCCTTCGGCACCAGCCGCTGGAGTTCCAAGCTGGTGCACGGCGGCCTTCGCTACCTGGCGACCGGCAACGTGGGGATCGCCCGGCGCAGCGCCATTGAACGCGGAATCCTGATGAGCCGCAACGCCCCTCATCTCGTTCATGCGATGCCGCAGCTGGTTCCGCTGCTGCCGTCCATGGGCCGGGGTAAACGCGCGCTGGTGCGCGCCGGATTCCTGGCGGGGGACGCGCTGCGGATGCTTGCGGGCACGTCGTCGTCGACGCTGCCACGGTCGCGCCGAATCGGGCCGGAGCGCGTCGCGCAGATGGCGCCCACCGTCCGTCGTGACGGCCTGGACGGCGGCCTGCTGGCCTACGACGGGCAGCTGATCGACGACGCCCGACTGGTCACCGCGGTCGCGCGCACCGCGGCGCAGTACGGCGCGCGGATCCTGACCTACGTGGCGGCGTCGAAGGCCACCGGCACCTCGGTGCGGCTGACCGACCAGCGCACGGGCCAGTCGTTCGACGTCTCGGCCGGAGCGGTCATCAACGCCGCCGGGGTGTGGGCGGCCGAGATCGACGGCTTGTTGCGGCTGCGACCCAGCCGCGGCACCCATCTGGTGTTCGACGCCGGCGCTTTCGGCAATCCCACTGCGGCGCTGACGATTCCGATTCCCGGCGAGCTCAACCGGTTCGTGTTCGCCATGCCCGAGCAGCTGGGCCGGGTCTACCTGGGGCTGACCGACGAGGCGGCCCCAGGGCCGATCCCGGACGTGCCCACGCCGTCGGCCGACGAGGTCGCGTTCCTGCTGGACACCGTCAACACCGCGGTGGGGGCCGCGCTGGGCCCCGACGACGTCATCGGCGCGTACGCGGGGTTGCGGCCGCTGATCGACACCGGGGAGGGCCGCACCGCCGACGTCTCGCGCGAGCACGCCGTCGTGGAGTCGGCGTCGGGCCTCATCAGCGTGATCGGCGGCAAACTGACCGAATACCGTTACATGGCACAGGATGTGCTGGACCGCGCGATCAGCCTGCGGCGCCTGCGCGCCGCGAAGTGCCGGACCCACGACCTGCCGCTGATCGGCGCGCCCGCCAACCCCGGGTCGGTCGGCTCGGCTCCCGTCGCCGGGTTGCCCGCGTCCCTGGTACAGCGCTACGGCGCCGAGGCGGCCAAGGTCGTCGCCGCCGCCACCTGCAACCACCCGACCGAGCCGGTCGCCGAGGGCATCGACGTCACACGGGCGGAATTCGAGTACGCGATCACCCACGAGGGCGCGCTGGACGTCTCGGACGTCCTCGATCGGCGGACCCGCATCGGATTGGTGGAGTCCGATCGAGAGCGGGTGGTGGCGGTGGCGGAGGAGTTCGTGGGACGGTTCGGCTAGGTCGCCGGTTATCCGTCGGGATTATGACTGTAAATCCCGAATGACAGCGACTATCATTTTGTGGGTGACAACAACTCGGGTTCCCGTACTCATCGTCGGCGCCGGCGCCGCCGGCCTCGCCACGTCGGCGCTGCTGGCCAAGCACGGGGTTCGCTCGCTGCTGGTGGAGAAGCGGCGCGAGATCTTCATCTACCCGAAGGCCCGCAATCTGAGCTTCCGCAGCCTGGAAATCCTGCGGGGCCTGGGACTCCGCGACGAAGTACATGCGGTCGCCGACCATGTCTCGGCCATGACGGTCAAGCCCACGCTCAACAGCGCCGAGGAGCGACTGGCCATCGACGTCAACGCGATCTTCGCCGGACTTGACGCGCTCAGCCCGGAGCCCGCCGCGCAGTATTGCCCGCAGAGCAGGCTGGAGCCGATCCTGCTCGACGAAACCCGCCGCCGGGGCAGCGAGGTGTGTTACGGGACGGAAGTGGTGTCGCTCGAGCAGGACGGGGCGGGCGTGACCGCGGTGGTGCGCGACCGGGACACCGGGGAGCCGGAAACCGTCCGCGCCGATTACCTCGTCGGTGCCGACGGTGTACACAGCCCGGTCCGAAAGTGGTTGGGCATCACCACGTCTGGCTATGGCGCGCTACCGATCTTCGTCGTGTTCATCTACTTTCGGGCGCCCTGGACGAGATTCGTCTCGCACCTGGCCGACGGCGATGCCGTGCAAGTCAAGAACGCGGACGTGGATGGCATCTTTCTGGTGGTCGAGGGCGAGCTGGGAATGTTCATCACCATGTACTTCCCCGGCAAAGGGGAGACGGCGGAGCAGTTCACGCCGCAACGCTGCCGCGAGGTACTCACCAGCGCGATCGGCGAGCCCATCGACATCGACGTCATCGAGGTCGCGGCCTGGCAACCCTACGAGCAGGTGGCCGACCAATTCCGATGCGGCCGAACCTTTCTCGTCGGCGATTCGGCGCACACCATGCCACCGTTCAAGGCCGGGGGAGCCAACACCGCCATCCAGAGTGCGCACAACCTGGCCTGGAAGCTGGCGGCCGTTTTGGACGGGACCGCCGAACCGGCATTGCTGGACACCTACCACGCCGAGCGGCACCCGGTGGGCCGGTTCGCGGCCCGGCAGTCGCTGACCGGGCCGACGCTTGCCGTGCTGCCCTTGAGCGACGACCGCCCGCAACTGCCGGCCGACGAAGAGTGCTCGATGTTCGAACTGCTCATCGGTTACCGCTACCGCTCGGCGGCGGTGGTGACCCTCGACGGGCCGGCGACGTATTCGGACGCGGTCCAGCTCGTGGGGGAGTTGCGCGCGCAGCCCGGCACCCGGGTCCCACACGTGTGGGTGCGCGAGGGTGTGTCGACGCTCGACCTGCTGGGCCCCGGGTTCACCGTGCTGACCGGCGACGAACGCTGGTGTGCCGCTGCGGCTTCGGTGTCGATGGCCGCGCATTGCATCCATAGCGACGAGTGGGCCGCGGTCACCGGATTCGCGCCTGAGGGGGCGCTACTGATCCGCCCGGATGACTTCGTCGGCTGGCGCGCCGATTCGCTGCCGGCGGACCCCGAAGGCCAACTGCGCCAAGCGCTTACCACGATCCTGGGCCACTAACTTCCGCGAGCAGACACAAAATCGCACCGCCACAGCGGTCTGAGTGCGACTTTGTGTCTGCTCGCCGACGTCAGCCGGCCAGTCGCGGGCGGTTCAAGTGGGCTGCGATGCGGTCGGCGAGGCGGTCGGGTTCGCGTCGTACGTCATCGACGACGATAGGGATGATCGTCCACCCCAGCCCCTGAATCTTTGCCCACCGCGCTTTGTCGCGGAGCATTTGCTCGCGACCCGCATGCCAGTCAATACTTTCGTATTCTGCTGCCAAACGCATCTCCGGCCATGCGAAGTCGACGCGCCACAACTCGCCATCGTGTCCGACAATCGGATACTGCAGCTCGGGGAGCGGCAGACCTCGGTCGATCATGACGAGCCGAGTCTCGCTTTCCATGGCCGATTCGGCACGGCCATCTGCGATGGGCAGCAGCGCACGTACAGCGACAATGCCTCGACGCCCGCGCTGCTCCGCGATGGCGCTGCCAATTTCATTGCGGTTGCACCACATCGAGCGTAATGCCGCGTCAAGCGTCGCCAGAGCCCTCGGCCGGCGCAGTTGCCTTGCGACCTCCACGGCAGTCCACCCCGGCGCCGTCGCGAGACGGCCCGCAATCCGCTGGAGCCGGGCTCCGGTACGTTGGTGAACCATCAAACCGACCGTGGGACGCACGCGGACCCCGGGATCGAGCACATGGATTGCGGTCGTGTTCTCTGTGTCGAAGCCATACAAAGCCGCGGCCGTACCCATGCAGGCCACCGCATGCTGATCCATGAAGACGTCCAGCGCAGCCAAGCGCCCCAGGAGATTTGGCGGTTTGGCCCCGTAAACGCCATGCCACACACGGACAAGCCCACCGCTTCGGACTTGAACGTCGAGCTGCTGACGAGTCATGACTGTCAGTAGTTGCGCGGTTGTGGCGAATCCGCCGGCTTCTCGCAAGAGCTTTGCCGCATGGGGGTGCACCGCGAAAGCATGCGGATCTCGAGTCGAGTTGACCAGTCACCCTGGGGATTAACTGCTGAGCAGACACAAAATCGCACTGCGCGGGCACCGCGCGTGCGATTTTGTGTCTGCTCGCCCTAGAAGGTGACTTACAGCGGGATGTTCTTGTGCCGACCGCGGCGCGCCGGCGCCTGGGCCAGCGCCTCGGTGAGCTTGCTGCGGGTGTGCGACGGGTCGATCTTCTCGTCGACCACACCGATCTCGATGGCGCTGTCCACCCCACCGGCGATCTTCTCGTGCTCGGCGGCCAGCTCGTCGTGCAGCGCTTCGCGCTCGTGATCGGGCGCGGCGGCCAGCTTCTTCTTGTGCAAGATGCCGACGGCGGCCTTGGCACCCATCACGGCCACTTCGGCGTCCGGCCAGGCATACACCTTGGTCGCGTTGAGCGACCGGGAGTTCATCGCAATGTAGGCCCCGCCGTAGGTCTTTCGGGTGACCAGCGTGACGCGCGGAACGGTGCACTCACCGAACGCGTGCAGCAGCTTGGCGCCGCGGCGCACCACGCCGCCCCACTCCTGGTCGACACCGGGCAGGTAGCCGGGCACGTCGACGACCACCACCAGCGGGATGCCGAACGCGTCGCAGAGGCGCACGAATCGTGCTGCCTTCTCTGCGCTTTCGGAGTTCAGGCAGCCACCCAGTCGCAACGGGTTGTTGGCCAGGACGCCCACCGTACGGCCGGACAGCCGGCCCAGCCCGATCACCATCGACGGCGCCCAGTTGGCCTGGAACTCGTCGAACGGCGTCTCGTCGTCCAGGATCGCGGTCACGATCGGACGCACGTCGTAGGCCCGCCGAGCCGATTCGGGCAGCAGCGCGTGGATGTCGGTCTCACCGGCCTCGGCCTTGCTGCGGTCGAAATGCCCCTGCTGGCAGAACAATCCGACCAGGCGCCGGCCACGCTCGTAGGCGTCGAGCTCGTCGTCGGCGACGATGTGGCACACGCCGGACTTCTTGTGGTGCGTCTCCGGGCCGCCGAGGGACGCCATGTCCACATCCTCGCCGGTGACGCTGCGCACCACGTCGGGACCGGTGACGAACACCCGGCTTTCCGGCGCCATCACGATGACGTCGGTCAGCGCGGGGCCGTAGGCGGCACCCCCGGCGGCGAAGCCGACGACCACCGAGATCTGCGGGACGTATCCGGACGCGCGAATCATCGCCTCGAACACCGTCCCGACCGCGTGCAGCGCCTTCACACCCTCGGCCAGCCGGGCCCCACCGGAGTGCCAGATGCCTACGATCGGGCTCTGCTCCTCGATGGCGGTGTCGTAGGCGTTGACGATGTGCGCGCACCCCTCGATGCCCATGGCGCCGCCCATCACGGTTCCGTCCGTGCAGAAGGCGATGGTGCGCACACCGTTCACCGTGCCCGACGCCGAAAGCACACCCGAGCGGTCACGCTCGTGCAGCAGCTCGACGCTGCCCTCGTCGAAGAAGTTGCTCAGACGCAGCAACGGGTCCCTGGGGTCGAGCGACTCGCCGACCGACGCGGGGGCCATGATTGTCATCGCAGGTCTCCTTGTTCCGGGTGTGCTCTCTGGTGAGGAAGCGGTGATCAGTACCGTCCGAATGCGATAGCGACGTTGTGCCCGCCGAACCCGAACGAGTTATTGATCGCGTACTGGTAGTTGCCCGGACGCGGCTTGCCCGCCACCACGTCCAGATCGATTTCGGGGTCCTGGTTTTCGAGGTTCAGCGTCGGCGGAACCACCTGGTCCCGCAGGGCGAGCACCGTCAGGATCGACTCGACCGCACCCACCGCGCCGACGGAGTGACCCAGGGCCGCCTTGGGCGCGTACACCGCGGGCTGGTGGCTACCCAACGCGTTATTGATCGCCTTGCTCTCGGCGACGTCACCCACCGACGTGCCGGTGGCGTGCGCGTTCACGTGGTCGATGTCGCGGGGTGTCAGGCCGGCGAGCTGGATCGCCCGGCTCATCGCATGGCCGGCGCGGAGCCCGTTGGGATCCGGCGCCACCATGTGGTAGCCGTCCGAGGTGATGCTGGCACCCATGATCCGGGCCAGGATGTTGGCCCCGCGAGCCTTGGCGTGCTCCTCGGTCTCGATCACCATGAGCGCCCCCGCCTCGCCGAACACGAAGCCGTTCCGGTCCTTGTCGAACGGGCGGCACGCGCCGGCGGGGTTGTCGTTGGTCGTCGACATCACGATGCGCATCTGGGCGAACGCCGCGATCGGCACGGCCTCGATCTTGGTCTCGACACCACCACAGATCGCGATGTCGGCCTCGCCGAAGACGATGTTGCGCCAGGCCTGGGCGACACCCTCGGAACCGGACGCGCACGCCGATACGGGCGTGATCACACCGGCCTTCGCGTGCCGCTCCAGACCTACCGCCGCGGCGGCGCCGTTGGGCATGTACTTCTGCACCCCGAGCGGAGAGACCGCCTTCATGCCACGGGCGCGCATGTCGTCGTAGCTGAAGACCATCTCCTCCGACGAGCCCAGGCCGGTTCCGATGGACACCAGCAAGCGGTCGGAGTCGACCTCGGGTGAGCCGGCGTTCTCCCAGACCCGTCTGCTCAAGATGGTGGACATCCGCTGCAGATAACCTGTCCGGCGCAGCTCGACGCGGGTCATCTGGCTGTCGAATTCCTCCAACAGGTGCCCGCCGATCTTCACCGGCAGATCGAACTCCTCGACGAACGGGTCGTCGAGTCTGCGGATACCACTTTGGCTGTCCAGCAACAGCTTCCAGGTCGTCTCGGCATCAGTAGCCAATGCAGTCGTCATGGCGACGCCGGTAACGACTACGTTCGGGAGTGTTTTCCCGGTAACCAGCTCTGTCATGGGTCTTGCGAACGTTCCTTTCGTACTTGTCCGGCTCCTCGGGTCGATTACGGCCCGCATCGTCGCCGGACGTCGTGCTCAGTACCGCCCGAAGGCGAGCGCCACGTTGTGGCCACCGAATCCGAACGAGTTGTTGATCGCGTAACGGAAATCGCCGTAGCGAGGTTCGCCCGCGACCACATCAAGGTCGATCTCGGGATCTGGGGTTTCGTAGTTGAGTGTTGGCGGTATCACGCCGTCCCGAAGGCTCAATACCGTGAGTACAGATTCCAGCGCGCCGACCGCGCCGATTGAGTGGCCCAGCGCCGACTTCGGCGCGTACACCGCTGCTTGTTCGCAGCCGGCGACCCGGATGGCGTTGGCCTCGGCAGTGTCGCCGATCGGCGTCGCCGTCCCGTGAGCGTTGACGTGGTCGATGTCCTTGGGGGACAAGCCCGCCAACTCGAGCGAGCGCTGCATTGCCCGGCCGGCGCGCACGCCGTCCGCCGCGGGCGCGACCATGTGGAACGCGTCCGAGGTGATGCCCGCACCCATCAACCGGGCCAGCGGCTTGGCGCCCCGGGCCTTGGCGTGCTCCTCGGTTTCGATGACCATCAGGGCCCCGGCCTCGCCGAACACGAAGCCGTCGCGGTCCTTGTCGAACGGCCGCGAGGCACGTTCGGGCTCATCGTTGCGAGTGGACATGGCCCGCATCATGGAGAACGCCGCGATGGGCAGCGCCTCGATGGGACCCTCGACACCGCCGCAGACGGCGAAGTCGGCGTCGCCCATTGCGATCTGGCGCCACGCGTGCGCGATCGCCTCCGAACCCGACGAGCATGCCGACACCGGGGTGATCACTCCGGCGCGAGCGCCCAGCTGCAGGCCGACCACGGCCGCGGCACCGTTGGGCATGATCATCTGAACGGCGAGCGGCGACACCTTGCGGGGCCCGCCCTCGTTCATCAGGTCGTAGCTCTCGACGATCCGCTCGGCGCCACCGAGCCCGGTGCCGACCACGACCGAGAACCGGTCGGGGTCGACCTCCGGGCTGCCGGCGGACTCCCACAGCTGAGTGCTGAGCAGCTTGGCCAACCGTTGCACGTACGACATACGCCGCAGGTCGAGCCTGCTCATGTGCTCGTCGATGGGCTCCTTGAGGTGCCCACCGATCTTGACGGGCAGGTCCCACTTGCTGACGAACTCGTCCTCGAGTACGTGGATGCCGCTTTCGCCGGCCAACAAACCCTTCCACGTGCTCTCGATGTCCGGCGCGATCGACGTCGTCGCCGTGACGGCTGTTACCACAACGCTGGGGTAACCGCCATTAGCAGTGGAAGGCTTGCTCACTTGTCCGCTTCCATCCTCGCCTTGACGTTGGCGACGGCGTCGGGGTTCTCCGTCTCCAGCTTGGCGCGCAGGGCCTCGGCAGCCTCGGGGTTCTCTTCCTCGAGCTTCTGGATGTAGGAGACGACGTCACCGACGGTGCGCAGACCGGCGAGGTCCTCGTCCGGGATCTTCACGCCGTACTTGTCCTCGGTCTGCACCGCGATCTCAACCATCGACAGCGAGTCGATGTCCAGGTCGTCGACGAACGACTTCTCCGGGGTGACCTCGGACGGCTCGATACCGGTGACCTCTTCGATGATCTCCGCGATACCGGCAATGATTTCTTCCTGGCTGACGGCCACAGCGTCTTCCCTTCGTAATGTGTTGTGTTGATCGAACAGATTGTTCTTATAGAGCGGTATGTGGTTGTACTGGATGCGGCTTTTAGAGTTCGGCCAGTGCGTCCAGGTCTGCGGGTGCCTTGACGGCGCGGGTCGTAACCCCCCGAAGTTCGCGTTTGGCGATGCCGGTGAGAGTGCCCGCAGGGGGGAACTCCACCGCCGCCGTGATTTCCCGGTCACGCATGGTCGCCGTGCACAGGTCCCAGCGCACCGGCTGGGTGAGCTGGGCGACCAGGGCGTCCATCGCCGCCGCCGCCGAGGCGACGGGCTGGCCGTCGCGGTTGGACAGCAGCGTGGCGGTGGGCTCGGCGGTCGCGACGGCGGCCGCCGCGGCGGCGTAGCGGTCGAGGGCCGGAGCCATGTACTTGGTGTGGAACGCTCCGGCCACCCCGAGGGCGCGGACCCGGGCCTTGGCCGGCGGGTCCTCGGCCAACTTCTCCAGCGCCGTCAGCGGGCCGGCGGCGACGATCTGGCCGGCGGCGTTGCGGTTGGCGGGGAACAGGTCGAGCTGCTCGAGACGGGCCAGCACCTCGGCCTCGTCACCGCCGAGCACCGCGGACATGCCGGTCGGCTCGATGGCGCAGGCCTTGGCCATTTCCGCGCCGCGGGTGGCGGCCAGTGCGACGGCGTCATCGGCCGCCATCACGCCGGCGATCGCGTAGGCCGCGATCTCCCCGACGGAGTGGCCCGCCACGATAAGTTCCGCTTGGCTGAGCAGGCCGCGCTTGGCGAGCTCCTGGTGGGCCAGCAGGGTGGCGGCGACGACCAGGGGCTGGGTCACCGCCGTGTCGGTGATCTCTTCGGTGGACGCGGTGGTGCCCAGCCGGACGAGGTCGAGGCCGCTGGCCTTCGACCACAGGTCGAGCTGGTCCGCGGCACCCGGCAGGTCGAGCCACGGCGAGAGCATCCCCTCGGTCTGCGAACCCTGTCCGGGCGCAAGCAATGCAATCACGTGTTTAAGAGAACACTGTGGAAACGGTTTTGGTGGGTGTAACAGATTATGAACCTCGTCTTAGGTTTTTGTGTAGTCTCCACAAAATAGCTCCGTAAGCTACGTGTTCGATACCGTGCCGCGACCTGTGGCCTGGGTCACTACGGCTCGGACTGACCCCCGATAGCCGCCCTGACCGGCAGCGGAACCGGAATCATCGCGTTGGTGCCGACGCTAGCGGGAGCTGTGGGGTAGTTGAGCTGGCCGACGGTGGCCGCGACTCGCAGCACATATGCGTCGCGGGGCTGGGTGGGATCGCGTCCGGTGAAGTCGGTGACCCGCTTGAGTCGATAGCGCACCGTGTTTGGATGAACGAACAACTTTCTGGCACAAGCTTCAATC
Organism: Mycobacterium sp. E2733; assembly: GCF_001667585.1. GTDB lineage: Bacteria > Actinomycetota > Actinomycetes > Mycobacteriales > Mycobacteriaceae > Mycobacterium. The sequence continues at coordinate 14,661 of NZ_LZJZ01000092.1, read as the reverse complement.
GCGCCGCCACAATCTAAGTAAGCGTCAAGAGTCTCGATGAGCGTAGGGCCCGCCGCGGCCAACGGCCCCATGACGTCGGTGTGCAACGCGACGATCGCCGAGGCGTCCCCCATCAGCGCGCGCTCGGGCAGGAGTTCGCGCGCCAGCACGGGCCGTGGCGCGCCCCGCCAGCCGCCGACGGCGTTCATCCCGGAAATCGCCTCGCTGGCGCTGTGATAGGCAGCGGTCAGCATGGGTGCCGTGGGCCCGATGACCACCGGGTCGTCGGAGAACGCGTCCAGCAGGTCGCCGAGGAATTTGTCGGTGGGCGACAGTTGGCCCGACACGACGGCGACCAGCCAGGTGCCGTGCACGTCGGTGAGGGCGGCGCGGCCGTGGCGGGCGGCGATGTCGCGGACGTGCTGACTGGCCCGCTGGTCGTCGCCCGGTCCGGTCGACCCGCCGGGGCCCGGCGCGGGGACGCCGACGACGACCGTCGCGGGGGCGGTGGTGTCCCAGTTCAGCGCCGCGGCCCGCGACAGGAGCTCGGGACCGGTGTCGCCGCGGACCACCGCGTCGACGACGCTGGCCTCCATCCGGCTGTCCCAGGTGCCGCGCGCCTCGGCCGCGTTCGCATAGGCCGACGCGGAGGTGAACGCCAGGTCGCGGCTGTACTTCAGGACGCCCACGGTCAGGGCGGTCAACTGCTCCTCGGAGCGGGCCACCAGCGGCAGCACCTCTTCGAAGAACTCCATGGTTACGCGCACCATGTCCACGCTGTGCCGCAACGCGATCCGTCGGGCCAGGTCCTGGGGCACCAGCTCAAAGGCCTGCGCGGTGTAGCTGACGTTGCTGTGCGGGTCCTGCATCCACTCGACGAAGTTGTTGATGGCCGTCTGCACCACCAGCGCCACGCTGGCGCGCTGGGAGGCCTCCAGGTCGGCGAAGAACGGCAACCGGTCCTGCATGGCCGAGACCGCCTCGGTGGCCAGCCGGCCGGAGTGTTGCTTCAACCGGCGCAGGACGGAATCCGGCACGGTGTCCAGCAGCTCGAGCGGCGACCGGGGCTGTTTGGCGAACGGGCCGGCGAACGGGTTGTCATTCACCCCTAAAAGCTACGCCACGTTTTGGACGTATCCGCCAAAGAGGGAGCCGATTTTGCGCTCTGGGTGGGCGCCGGGCCTGCCGAGCGTGAAGGTAGCTTCACGTTCGGCGTGAACCGAGCTTCACGCTCGTCGAGGCGGGGGCCGCTAGGCCTTAGGCCACCCCGGGGTCGGACGTCTGCTCGGGCGCGGCCTGGACGTCGTCGATCCGATACTGGCGGGCGGCCGCGACCGGCACCGACGGGTCGATCTCGCCGTCGCGCGCCAACGCCTCGAGCACGGCGACCACCTGCGACTCGGCGTCGGTGTTGAAGTAGCGCCGCGCGGCGGGCCGGGTGTCCGAGAAGCCGAAGCCGTCGGTGCCCAGGGTGACGAAGGTGCCGGGCACCCACGGCCGGATCTGCTCGGGGACGGCGCGCATCCAGTCGGACACTGCGATCACCGGGCCGCCGGCGCCCGACAGGGCCTGGGTCACGTAGGCGGTCCCGGCCGGCCGGTCGGGGTGGCGCAGCTTGGCCCTTTCGACGGCCAGGCCGTCGCGGTTCAGTTCGCCCCAGCTGGTCACCGACCAGACGTCGGCGGCGACATCCCACTCGGCGGCCAGCATCTCGGCCGCCTGCAGCGCCGACGGCATCGCCACCCCGGAGGCCAGGATCTGGGCGATGTTCGCGCGCTGTTCGGTGGCGGCGCGGTAGCGGTAGATGCCCCGCAGCACGCCCTCGGGATCGAAGTTCTCCGGCTCCGGCGGCTGCACGTACGGCTCGTTGTAGACGGTGATGTAGAAGTACACGTTCTCGGGGTTCTCCCCGAACATCCGCGCCAGCCCGCTCTCCACTATGTAGGCGATCTCGTAGGCGAACGCCGGGTCGTAGGCCACCACCGCGGGGTTGGTGCTGGCCAGCAGCAGCGAGTGGCCGTCGGCGTGCTGCAGACCCTCGCCGGTCAGCGTGGTGCGCCCGGCGGTGGCGCCGAGCAGGAAGCCGCGGGCCATCTGGTCGGCCGCGGCCCACAGCCCGTCACCGGTGCGCTGGAAGCCGAACATCGAATAGAAGATGTAGATCGGGATCATCGGCTCGTTGTGCGTCGCGTACGACGTGCCGGCCGCGATGAACGAGCCCACCGAGCCCGCCTCGCTGATGCCCTCGTGCAGGATCTGCCCGATTTCGCTTTCCTTGTAGGCCAGCATCAGCTCGGCGTCGACGGCGGTGTACAGCTGGCCCAGGCGGTTGTAGATCTTCAGCGACGGGAACCACGAGTCCATGCCGAACGTGCGCGCCTCGTCGGGGATGATCGGCACGATTCGCGGGCCAACCTCCTTGTCCCGCAACACTTCCTTGAAGGTCCGCACCGTCGCCATGGTGGTGGCGACCTCCTGGGTGCCCGATCCCTTCTTCAGTGCGGAGTAGATGTCGCGGCCGGGCAGCTTGAGCGCCTTGGCCTTGGTGCGGCGCTCGGGCAGAAAGCCGCCCAGGGTGCGGCGCCGGTCCAGCATGTACCGGATCTCCGGGGCGTCCGGACCGGGGTGGTAGTAGGGCGGCAGGTAGGGGTTCTCGTCGAGCTGCGTGTCGCTGATCGGAATCCGCATGGAGTCCCGGAACCACTTAAGGTCTTCCAGCGCAAGCTTTTTCATCTGGTGGGTGGCGTTACGGCCCTGGAAGTGCGCGCCCAGCGAATAGCCCTTGATGGTCTTGGCCAGGATGACCGTCGGTTGGCCCTTGTGGTCGACGGCGGCGCGGTAGGCCGCATACACCTTGCGGTAGTCGTGGCCGCCACGCTTGAGATTCCAGATCTCCGAATCGGTCATGTTCTCCACGAGCGCCTTGGTGCGCGGGTCGCGGCCGAAGAAGTGGTCGCGCACGTAGGCGCCGTCGTTGGCCTTGTACGTCTGATAGTCGCCGTCCGGGGTGGTGTTCATCAGGTTCACCAGCGCGCCGTCGCGGTCGGCGTGCAGCAGGGCGTCCCACTCGCGGCCCCAGACCACCTTGATGACGTTCCAGCCCGCCCCACGGAAGAACGACTCCAGCTCCTGGATGATCTTGCCGTTGCCGCGCACCGGGCCGTCGAGCCGCTGCAGGTTGCAGTTGATCACGAAGGTCAGGTTGTCGAGGCCCTCGAGCGCCCCGACGTGCGCCATCCCGCGGCTCTCCGGCTCGTCCATCTCGCCGTCGCCCAAGAAGCACCACACGTGCTGGTCGGAGGTGTCCTTGATGCCCCGGTCGTGCAGGTAGTGGTTGAACCGGGCCTGGTAGATGGCGTTGAGCGGGCCCAGGCCCATGGACACGGTGGGGAACTCCCAGAAGTCGGGCATCAGTCGCGGGTGCGGGTAGGACGGCAGTCCGCCGCCGGCATGACTGTGTTCCTGGCGGAAGCCGTCGAGCCGGTCCTCGCTGAGCCGGCCTTCGAGGAAGGCGCGCGCATAAATCCCCGGGGACGCGTGGCCCTGGATGAAAATCTGGTCGCCGCCGCCGGGATGCGACTTGCCCCGGAAGAAGTGGTTGAAGCCGACCTCGTACAGCGCGGCCGACGACGCGTAGGTCGAAATGTGGCCGCCCACGCCGACTCCCGGGCGCTGGGCGCGGTGCACCATGATGGCGGCGTTCCACCGGATCCACGCCCGGTACCGGCGTTCGACGTCCTCGTCGCCGGGGAACCACGGCTCCAGCTCGGTCGGGATGGTGTTGACGTAATCGGTTGACGTCAGCGACGGGATGGCGACGCGCTGCTCGCCGGCCCGCTCCAGCAGCCGCAGCATCAGGTACCGCGCCCGCGCCGGGCCGGAGCGCTCCAGGAGTTCGTCGAACGACTCCAGCCACTCCGAGGTCTCTTCGGGGTCGATGTCGGGCAGGTATGACGCGACGCCTTCGCGGATCACCCGAACGCGGTCGGGTTCGCCTGCGCTGCTAGGGGTTTTGGCCAGATCGTGGCGCGCGAACTCGGTTGTCAACGCACTGCTCCTGTGGTTGGCGGGGCTTGTGCCCTCGGGGTGCTGTGCACCGTCTCCCTCTATCGTGCCGCACCGGCGATTCGCGGGGCCAGCCGACATCGGGTAGGTGGCGCGGGTTCACCCGGCGGACACGAACTCGCGCGTAGCGGGACGATCGGCAAAGCCAACCGGTAACGTCAGGAGCTGTGCTCATCGGATGGCGTGCCGTCCTTGCCGGGAGCTTTCCCAGGCGAGGCGCTCTGGCGCTCGGGTGTATTGCGGCGACGCTGATGGGGATCGTGGGGTGTACCACCGTCACCAACGGCACGGCCGCGCCCGACACCCGGGTGGCGCCGGCCTATCGGCAGTCGGTGTCCGCGTCGGTGTCCGCGTCGTCGGCGACGTCGCGGGTCCGCGAGTCGCAGCGGCAGCAGTCGCTGACCACCCGGGCGGTTCGCACCTCGTGCGACACGCTGGCCACCTCGAGCAAGGACGCGATCGACAAGGTGAACGTCTTCGTCGGCGCATTCAACACCGGCCGCGGTACCGGTCCCACCGAGGGGCCCGCCATCGACGCGCTGAACAACAGCGCCGACACGGTGAGCAACAGCTTCAGCGATGCGCTGTCCCAGGAGCTGAAGGACGCGTTCAACTCGTATATCGACGCGGCCCGCGGGGTGGCCAACGCGATCGGCACCCACGCGCCGACGGGGGAGTTCAACCAGCGGGTGGACCGGCTCAACGACGCCAAGACGAAGGCACTGAAACTTTGCCTGGCCTCCTTCTGAGGCGCCTGGCGAGGCGCGAGTGTCGACGCGGTTGCGGCTGTGCGACGATAATGCCCATCGCACGGCGCTGGACGTTTTAAGGAGGCTCCACGGTGGTCGCGGCGGATAACGCCTCGAGCTACGCTCGCAAACTGGGCATCCAACGAGACCAAGTTGTCCAGGAATGGGGTTGGGACGAGGACGCCGACGACGAAATCCGCGCTGACGTCGAGGAAGCGTGCGGCGCCGAGTTGCTCGACGAGGACACCGACGAGGTGGTCGACGTCGTGCTGCTGTGGTGGCGCGACGGGGACGGCGACCTGGTGGACACCCTGATGGACGCAATCGGTCCGCTGGCCGAGGACGGCGTGATCTGGGTGCTGACGCCCAAGACCGGCAAGCCCGGCCACGTGCTGCCCGCGGAGATCGCCGAGGCCGCCCCCACCGCCGGCCTGATGCCGACCTCCTCGGTCAACCTGGGCGACTGGAGCGCCAGCCGACTGGTGCAGCCGAAGTCCCGGGCCGGGAAGCGTTGATGCTGCCCGTTGGCGCCACCGCCCCGGACTTCACACTGCGCGACCAGAACCAGCAGCGTGTCAGCCTGAGCGCCTACCGCGGCGCCAAGAACGTCCTGTTGGTGTTCTTCCCGCTCGCCTTCACCGGCATCTGTCAGGGCGAGCTCGATCAGCTGCGCGATCACCTGCCCGACTTCGAGAACGACGAGAGCGCGGCACTGGCCATCTCGGTGGGGCCGCCGCCCACGCACCGGATCTGGTCGCTGGAGAGCGGGTTCACGTTCCCGGTGCTGTCCGATTTCTGGCCGCACGGCGAGGTCAGCCAGGCCTACGGCGTATTCAACGTCGAGGCCGGCTACCCCAACCGCGGCACCTTCGTCATCGACCGCTCCGGCGTGATCCGGTTCGCGGAGATGAAACAACCCGGCGAATCCCGCAACCAGCGGCTGTGGACCGATGCGCTGGCAGCTTTGCGGGACTGAGAGTTTTGGGTACTCGGGCGTGGTGCGTGTAGCCTGCCCGGGGCACGGGCGCGTAGCTCAGTGGTAGAGCTCTGGTTTTACACACCAGCGGTCGGCGGTTCGATACCGTCCGCGCCCACACATTTTTCGGCTCCGCGAGCGTAACGCCATGGCGACTTTCGGCTTGGATTCTCGCAGCCGCGTTACGCTCGCGGGCTGCACCCGCGCGGTCAGTCTGGGATCCTTGGCCTCATCCTCGCAGGTCAGCTGTGGCGCGCCGCCTCCTGGGCGAGTTGCACCCGCGAGGTCAGCCCGAGCTTGGCGTAGATGTGGGTGAGGTGCGCCTGCACGGTGCGGGGCGAGACGAACAGCCGGGTTGCGACGTCCTTGTTGCCCAGGCCTTCACTGACCAGCCTGACGACGTCGAGCTCGGCGCGGGTCAGCGACGACCAGCCGCTGCCGGCGCGCTTGCGCTCGCCGCGGCCGCGCTGTGCGTAGGCGACGGCCTCCTCGATCGACAACGCCGCTCCCTCGGCCCACGCGGCGTCAAAGTCGGTGTCGCCCAGCGCATCTCGAACGACGGCGATCGTGGCTTCGTCATCGGCTGCCAGTGCCTTGAATTGCACCACTCCCATGGTCTGGCGGGCCGATTCGGCCGCACCGAACAGCCGCGCCGCAACCTGGTGGTTGCCGCCCTCGCCCGCGACGGCGGCGAGGCAGTCCAGGGCAAACGGAACGATGAGATCGGTCCTGAGGCGGGTCGCCAAGTCAAGCGTGTCGTAGGCATCGCGTTCGGCGGCGTCGAGTTCGCCCTGCGCGATCTCCACGCGTGCGCGCGACGACAACGAGACCGACAGGCCGCGGCCCCTCGTCACCGCTACTACGTCGTCGGCCCAGCGACGGGCCGCGGCGAGATCGCCGCATGCCAACGGCGCCAGCGGTGCCCAGCAGTAGGTCGAGGAGATCTGGAGATCCAGGCCGCTGCATTGGCGCGCGGCTTCGTACGCCTGCCACGCCGCGGCCGCATCTCCTGCCGCCAGGTGGGCAATGGCGAACGCGGTGTGGACAGGGCCTTCATAGAATTCGAAGAGCGCGGATGCGCTGCGGCGCGCCGCCTCTGCCGCGGCTCGCGCACCGGCCACATCCCCCGTGTGAGCGAGCGCGTAGGCGCGAAGCACGCTTGCGTACATCGCGTACATCGCGTCGTGGGCCGCGGCCGAATCCTCGGCGACCGCGGCCAACCGAACGGTCCCCCCGCGCGGGTCGACACCGAACAGCTCCAGCCAGCCCAGCGCCAACTGGCACTGGCGCGAGACGAAGCCGTCGCCGACGCGGTCCGCGATCCGCAGTCCTTCCTCCGCGGCCGCCTGGACAGCGGCGAGCGGTTCGTTGCCGATCAGGCCCGAAATCGTTTCGTGGGCCCGGATCTGCGCCAACGTCCGCAAATCGCCGAGATCGGAAGCGATGCCCGCCGCCTCGGCGTAGTACTGCCGCGCGGTGTCGGTGTCGTTGGCGGCGATCAACCCGCAGGCAGTCAGAGTCTGCATCACCAGCGACGGGTCGCCAAACTCGCGCACCATTGCCAAGATGCGCACGGCCTCATCGAGGACGTCGGCCGTGGCCAGCTGGGAGAGCAGCTGGGCCTTGTTCGCGGACGCCCGGACGAACGCCGCCGACACCTCGCCGTTGTCTGGGCTCCCGTCGGCCAACGCGGTGCCGAGCCAGTTCAGTCCTTCCTGGATGCGTCCCCGGGTCAGCCACAGCGGCTGCAGCGACGATGCCAAAGTCAGCGCCGATTCGACATCCGAGTTTTCCCTGCTCCACGCGAAAGCGGTTCGCAGATTGTCGATCTCGCTTTCGGCCCAGTCGATTCGCCGTTCGTGCTCGGCGTCGGTTGGCGCGTCGAGCAGGGCTGCCAGCGCGGTGTAGTGGTCGCGGTGCCGGGTGCGTACCTCGTGGCCCTCGCGGGACTCGTGAAGTCTTTCCTGTGCGTACTGGCGGACCGTTTCCAGCAGCCGGTAGCGGGTGCCATGGGGGCTGTCGTCGGCGACCACGAGCGACTTGTCCACCAGCAGCGTGAGCTGGTCGAGGACCTGGTAGCGCTCCATCTCACCGGCTTCGCCGGCCAAAGCCTGCGCGGCGTGGAGATCGAACCCGCCGAAGAACGCCGCCAACCTGCGGAACAACACCTGCTCGGGCTCGGACAGCAGTGCGTGGGACCAATCCACCGAAGCGCGCAGTGTCTGTTGGCGACGCACCGCGGTGCGCGCCCCGCCGGTCAGCAGCCGGAACTGGTCGTGCAGGCTGTCGAGGATCTCGGTAGGGGATAACGCGCGGACCCGCGCCGCGGCCAGCTCGATCGCCAGCGGCAGGCCGTCGAGCCTGCGACAGATCTCGGTCACGGCGTCAGCGTTGTCGGCGGTGACGCGGAATTCCGGCTTGGTGCGGCGGGCGCGGTCGGCAAACAGCTCGACCGCCTCGTCGGCCAGCGACAAGGAAGGCACCCGCCAGCTCACCTCACCGGGCACGCCGATCGGCTCGCGGCTGGTCGCCAGCAATGTCAGTCCCGGGCACCCGGACAGCAGTGCGGTGATCAGCCCGGCGCTGGCGTCGAGCAGGTGCTCGCAGTTGTCGAGCAGCATCAGCATCCGGCGATCGCGAATGAACCGGCGCACCACGTCGACGGCCGCCTGCCCGGGTTGGTCGGGCAGGCCCAGCGCGCGTGCCACCGTGACGGGTACGACGTCGGGATCGGTGATCGGTGCCAGGTCGATGTACCAAACGCCGTCGGCGAATTCGCCGGCTTCAGTACAGAGGCCGGCCGCTACCTGCACCGCCAGGCGTGTCTTACCGGCGCCGCCCGCGCCGGTCAGCGTGACGAGCCGGTTGTCGGGGAGCGCCTCGCGGATGCCTTTCATCTCCGACCGGCGACCGATGAAACTCGTCAGCTGCACCGGAAGACGCTCGGCGGCAATGGCATTGGCGGTGCGCAGCGCCGGAAAGTCATTGTGCAGATCGGGGTGGCAGAGTTGCACGACGCGTTCGGGGCGCGGCAGATCGCGCAGCGGGTGAGAACCCAGGTCGATCAGCGTGACGCCATCCGGGAGTTGGTCGAGGACAAGCGGTTCCGTCGCGCCCGAGAGCACCGTCTGCCCGCCGTGGGCGAGATCGCGCAGCCGTGCGGTGCGGTTGATCGTCGGGCCGATGTAGTTGCCTTCATCGCGCAGTTGGATGTCGCCGGTGTGCACGCCGATGCGCAGCTTGATCGGCGCCAGCGGCGCCCGCTGCAGCTCCAGCGCGCAGGCCACGGCGTCGGCGGCGCGGGCGAACGCGAGCACGAAGCTGTCGCCCTCGCCCTGCTCGACGGGGCGCACACCATGGTGGGCCGCGATGGCGTCGCACAGCGTGCGGTCGAGGCGCGCGATCGCATCCCTCATCTGGTCGGGCTGGGTCTCCCACAACCGGGTCGAACCCTCGACGTCGGCCAGCAGCAACGTCACGGTTCCGGTCGGAAGCTCGCTCATGGTTACGTCGCTCCAGCTTGTTTCGCTCATGCTAGCCAGCATGCGGCCACCTGCGGCGCCGAACATCAGCGAAATCGCCAATGTTGCTCGGCCCGCATGCGTATGCCTCCGTCCGGCCTCGGCCGTGTTGAATCATGGTCATGACCCAGCAAGCACCCCTGAACATGCCTCTCGAGGAGGCGATGCGGACCCAGCGCGCCATCCGCCGCCTCAAGCCTGACCCCGTCGACGACGCGCTCGTCCTGCACCTTCTCGAGCTGGCGACGAAGGCGCCGACCGGTTCCAACGCGCAGAACTGGGAGTTCATCGTCGTCAAAGACCGTGACGTCGTGGCGAAGGTGGGGCGGTTGTGCCGCACGGCCATGAAATTCGTCGTACCCGTCTACGACCGTGCCCTCAAGCGCCGCCCGGACGACAAGTGGCAGCGGACGTTGAAAGCGGTGCGATGGCAGGCGGAGCACTTCGACGACATTCCTGTGGTGGTGGTGGCGTGCCTGAGGGGTGTCGTCGCGCCCTGGCCACCCATTGCTGCGAGCAGCGCCTACGGTTCTATCTATCCCGCGGTACAGAACCTGTTGCTGGCGGCGCGGGCGGCCGGATTGGGCGCCGCGCTGATCACGATGCCGCTGTGGAGCACGCTGTTGGTCAAGCGCGCCCTGGGCCTGCCGCGAAATGTCATGCCGTGCGCGGTAATTCCCCTTGGCTGGCCGATGGGCAAATACGGTCCCACCACGCGCCGGCCGATCGGTGAACTCGTTTCGCTGGACCGGTACGGCAACCGGGCGTTTCAGGAGTCGCGGTCATGAACGAGGTGGAACCGTTTCGCATCGACGTCCCCGACGACGTCCTGGAGGACCTGCAGTCGCGGCTGGCGCGCACCCGCTGGCCGGAAGCCGAATGCGTGGACGACTGGAGCCAGGGTATGCCGCTGGCCTACACCCGCGACCTGGCCGGCTATTGGGCCGGCGAATACGACTGGCGGTCACGCGAGGCCGCGCTCAACCGCTTCGACCAGTTCATCACCGAGATCGACGGGCTGGACATTCATTTCGTCCACCACCGGTCGCCGCACGACGACGCCTTCCCGCTGCTGATCACCCACGGTGGCCGGGCTCGGTCGTGGAGTTCCACAAGGTGATCGAGCCGCTGGCCAATCCGGCGTCCGGGCGGGCCGAGGACGCCTTCCACGTGATCTGCCCGTCGCTGCCGGGGTATGGGTTCTCCGGCAAACCGACGCGCACGGGCTGGGGCGTGGAGAAGATCGCCGAGGCCTGGGAGACGCTGATACTGCGCCTGGGCTACGACCGCTACGGCGCCCAGGGCGGCGACTGGGGCGCCGCCGTGACCACGCAGATGGGCCGAAACGGCGGCCACTGCGCGGGCATCCACCTCAACATGCCGATCGGTCGGCCCACGCCGGAGTCCCTGCGGAACCCGACCGAAGAGGAGCAGCGGGCGCTGGCTGCGTTGGCCGAGCACCGCAAGTGGGGCACCGGCTATTCCAAGCAGCAGTCCACCCGCCCGCAGACGCTGGGCTACGGGCTGGCCGATTCGCCGGTGGGGCAATTGGCGTGGATCGTTGAGAAATTCTGGGCTTGGGCCGATTGCGACGGCCATCCGGAGAACGTGTTCACCCGAGACGAGCTCCTGGACAACGTGATGGTCTATTGGGTGACCGACACCGCCGCGTCGTCGGCCCGCCTGTACTGGGAGAGCTTCAGGGTGTGGGGGCAGCTGGATCGCGTCGAATTGCCCACGGGCGTCGCGGCTTTCCCGGGCGAGCTGCTGAAGGCGCCCAGAAGCTGGTGCGAGCCGGTGTACAACATCACGCACTGGACAACGATGGAGCGCGGCGGGCACTTCGCCGCGTTCGAGCAACCCGAGCTGTTCGTCGACGACGTTCGCGCCTTCTTCGCGACCGTGCGGGACTAGACGATCCGCAAGCCCCGTCGCGCGCGAAATCGCATGTCCCACAGATAGATCTGGTATCCGAGGAGCCAGATCCCATGCGGTAGGAACAGGTCTGCCAGCCGCAGCGCGGACAGCAGCCACTCGAACCGGCGCTGTTGCCCCCGCGACCAGTCCAGCCGCATCAGCGCGCGGAACTCCGGAGCCAGAAACCCCGTCGTCGCAAACATGTTGAACGGGCCGGCCAAAACTCGCAACGGCCAGGGCAGAAACGCCAGCGCCGCCACGCCGCGCAGGTGCTCCCTTACCGGCGGGTCGATGCGCAGCTCGTCGAGCGAGCGCTTCCAGTACTCGTCGAACGCTGCCCGGTCCGGCGGCCACATGCCCTCGGGCACCTGCAGCGTGGCGCCCAGCCGCTTGGCATCGAGGTAGACCGCGTCGGCGGTGTCGTCGTCGAGGGGGCCATGGAGGAACTCGTGCTGGTCGACGTAATAGCGGTACAGGCACGCGGCCACCCACAGCTGCAGCTTGGGGTCGAAAGCGTTGTAGGACACCGGGCTTGACGAGGTGGATCGGACCTGCCGGTGCGCGATGTCCACGGCGCCGCGGATCAACGCGCGGTCGGACTCGGTCCCGATGGTGGCGACCGCGAGGTAGGTGCCGGTGGTGCGCGCCCGCTTGAACGGATGCTTGTAGACGTTGCCGCTGTCCACCGGGCTCTCCAGCACCCCATACCCGACGCCGGGTAGGGACAATTGCATGATCACGTTCGCGGCCGGGAGCAACAGTGCCGCCGGGTTCAGCAGGTCGGCGACCCGGGTCGCGGGCCGCTTCATCGCCGACGACGCCATGTCTTCGAGTCAACCACGCGCCCCCTCGTACCGAGGCCCGGACGTTATAACCGGCCGAAAGCGGGCACGCCTAGGCAGATGAGCACCCAATTCGGCGTCTCGGCTCCCGGGTCGCCGCGCCACCGGGCGGTCCTGTCGACGGGCGCCGTCGAATCGTCCCTACTGATCTGGTGGGTGATCGGCCTGCTGATCGCCGTGGTGATTGTCGCGGCCATCGCCGCCGTGGCGTAGGCCGCGCGGACCGTCGCCTCGTCGGCCGCTTGGTCGGCGCGGCTCGTGTGAGACGCTGCCTGGGTGTTGGCGACGCGGACCCGGCTTGCCGGCGTGCTGGCCGGCTACCTGGCCGACGTCGCGCTGGGCGACCCGGCGCGCGGGCATCCGGTCGCGGCCTTCGGCCGGGCCGCCGCCGGCTTGGAGCGGGTGACCTACCGCGACGCCAGAGTCGCGGGGGTGGTGCACGCCGGTGTGCTGGTCGGGACCGTCAGCCTGCTCGGCGCCGCGCTGCAACGGGCCGCCGACCGCGGCGGCCCGTCCTGGTCGATCGCCACCGTGGCCGCGGCCACCTGGGTATCGGTGGGCGGCACGTCGTTGGCGCGCACCGGCTTGGCGATGTCGGAGCTGCTGGAGCGCGGGGACATCGAGGCCGCGCGCCGGTTGCTGCCGTCGCTGTGCGGGCGCGACCCGGCCTGGCTGGACGGCGCCGGCCTGACGCGGGCGTCGCTGGAATCGGTCGCGGAGAACACGTCCGACGCCCAGGTGGCGCCGCTGCTGTGCGCGGCGATGGGCGGGGTGCCCGCAGTGCTGGCGTACCGCGCCATCAACACGCTGGACTCGATGATCGGCTACCGGTCGGACCGCTATGCCCGATTTGGTTGGGCCACAGCGAGATTGGACGACGCGGCCAACTATGTCGGCGCGCGGGTGGCGGCGGCGCTGGTGGTCATGTTCGCGCCTTTCGTCAGCGGGTCGGCCTCGGGTGCGGTGCGGGCCTGGCGCCGTGATGCCGCCCGCCACCCCAGCCCCAACGCCGGTGTGATCGAGGCGGCCTTCGCCGGGGCGCTCGGGGTGCGGCTCGGCGGGCCCACCCAGTACCGGCACGAGTTGCAGATCCGGCCGACCCTGGGCGACGGCCACGAGCCGACGGTGGCCGACCTGCGCCGGGCCGTGGCGCTGTCGCGGACGGTGCAAGCGGGCGCCGCGCTGCTGGCGGCGCTGCTGTGTTACCTGCGGCGGCCGTAGCGGTCGGCGAGCTTGGCCTCTACGGTCTTCGGGGCCTCCGGAGCGGGCGCCGCCTCGGCCGCGGGTTGCTGTTGCTTTTCCCGGCGGCGGGCACGCAGCTCGGAATAGGCGAAGTAGCCCAACCCGAGCGGCGCGACGATGCCGAAGGAAATCCACTGGATGCCGTACGACAGGAAAGGCCCGGCGTCCAGGTGCGGCACGCCGATCACGCCGAGCCCGCCGGGCTGGTCCTCGGTCAACTGAAGGTACGAGCCCGCCAGCGGGACCTTGGTCAGCGCCGCGACCTGTTCGGTGCTGATCGAGTACACCTGCTGCACACCGTCTTGGATGAAGGGATCCTTGCCCGGGGGAACCGCCTCGGAGTCGCGCAGCCGCGCGGTGATGGTGACTGTGTCCTCCGGCGGGCGCGGGATCGGCGGGACGTGGGATCCCTGCTCGGGCCGCACGTAGCCCCGGTCGACGAGCACGGTGGGTCCGGCGTCGACGACGAACGGTGTCAGCACCTCGAACGCCGGCTTGCCCTCGATCACCCGCAGCCGGGCGAGCACCTGGACGTCGGGCAGGTAGTGCCCGGTGGCCGTCACGCGGCGCCACTGCGCGTTCGGCGCCGACGAATCCTGCTGCGGCAGCAGCGTTTTGAGGGGGACCGGCTCGGTGTTGAGGGAATATTCGATCTGGCCGTTCTCCCGCGACGTCCGGTTGTGTTTGCCCAGCTGCCAGGGCGCCAGCACCGTGAAGCACAGATAAGTGAAGGCGATGACCACCAGCGCCAGCGCGATCCAGCCGGGCCGCAACAGGAACGCCAGCCGGCGCATCCCCCCGGGCATCAGGGCGATCCGTTCCGGCCGAGTCGGTCGTCCACCCAGGCGTGCAGGCCGGGCAACGAAGCCTCGATGACGGCGAAGACGTCCTCGAAGTCCTGCGCGTCGCCATAATAGGGATCCTCTACGTCGGGGGCGTGGGCGCCCGAACGCGGGTCGAAGGACCGCAACATCCGCACCCGCTCGTCGTCGACACCCAGCTCGCGCAGCATCCGGAGATGGTTGCGGCCCAGCGCCACCACCAGATCGGCCGCCAGATGGTCGGCGTCGACCTGAGCGGCGCGGTGCTCGGTGTCTGAGCCGCTGCACGTCACCTTCGTCTGCACGGGGAACATCTGCCGTTCGGTGATGGCCGAGAAGATGTTCGCCGACCAGCTGCGCCGCCGCGGCCTGGCCGACGCCGTTCGGGTGAGCAGCGCGGGCACCGGCAACTGGCATGTCGGCCAGTGCGCCGACGACCGGGCAACCGATGTGCTGCGCGCCCACGGCTACTCCACCGAGCACCGCGCCGCTCAGGTCGACGCCGACCATCTGGCGGCCGATCTGGTGGTGGCGGTGGCCGCCACCATC
>NZ_LZJZ01000091.1 GCF_001667585.1 Mycobacterium sp. E2733 | reverse complement strand
GCATACAGTCGTCCGTCGATCTCGCCGAAGTCGTAGATGGGGATGACGTGCGGCTCGTCCAGGCTGGCCGCGGCGTGCGCCTCGCGGCGAAACCGCTCCACATAGGCCGGATCCTCGGCGACATTAGCCAACAACACCTTCAGGGCCACCACCCGATCCATCACGGTGTCATAGGCCCGCCACACCTCGCCCATCCCGCCGCGACCCAGCAGCTCGATCAGCCGGTAGCGCCCAAACGGCGTGCCCTCGGCCACCGACCCCGGTGTCTGCCCCGGTTTCATCCGCTCGCCCCTCATCGACGAAATTCGCCGCACCCGGTGCGCTGATCACCGCAACGATCAACGCCAGCTGGACTTCTCATTCTGTTGCGACGCTGAGGCACCGCGTAGGGCCGCTTGTCCCCGACCGCCAAGAGCATTGGTCCCTTGACGCAGGCGGCGACCCGTGCCTTACCGGCACCGGGCACTACCACCGACTCGTCACGCAGAACAAGCTGTGGGTTCAGGAACCGGGGCACTCGGCTTGCCGGAAACGACTGCACGGCAACCGCTGACAGCGCCCCGCGACCCAGACTCCCTGCCAAAAGCCCGGTCAAATCCACGAGCCAGCAAGAGACGGGTCCACGTTATGGCCGGGCCCGCTGCGCCTGCGCCGCCCTTGTCATCTGAGCAGAAACCCCGGAAGGTGATGGCCCTCTAATCGCCGGTGCGCACAAACTTCGCGTTGAAGTCGATTTGGCCAACCTTGCAGGCGCCGATCTGGCCCTGGTGGCCGTGCCCGGTCAGCGGCGTGATCGGATCCTGCGCCGGTGCGGGCAGCGGAAACGTCGCGGTGATTTTCACGTGGTACGTGCCGCCGCCCGGACACGGATTGTCGTACTCGGTGTCCCGGGTCCACTGCCCGCCGTCGAAGACCAGCGGCGCAACAACCTTGGGATCGTGGAAATAGCTCATGCACCGATCGCCGGTGCGCAGACAGTCCGTGCGGACCGCGAAGTCGGCCTCCCATTTGCCCCCGTCCGCGTAGGTTACCGTCTCGTGGTAGTGGCCGTGCAGCGCTTCGGCCGGCGACACCACCCGCGGCGGCTGGCCGGCCGGGTCGGGCAGGCTGGTGACGTCGACATCTGCGGTGCGGGTGAAGCTCACGCTCCGCTTGACGTCGCAGCCGGTGCTGGCCGCCGAGGTGTAGTCGCCGGACAGGGTGCCATCGGGATGGGGTTGCAAAATGAACACCTCCCAGCCTTCGGCGGGAGCGTTCGTGCATGTTCGAGAGCCGAGGCCGACGGCCAGCCAGCGACCGCCGACCTCGTCGAAGACCAACGTCGACAGTGTGGTGTGGCCGTTTCGCCGTGCCGCGGTGGCCACGCACCCGCCCGGGCGGCACACCGAGCGCAGGCCCCAGGTTTCCGTCTCTGGCGCGGCATCCTGATCCGGTTTCCCGTCGAGACGGGTCTCCGGGTCGAAGTTGGCGGTGTAGATACCGGTGAACGGACCGGTATTCGGCGGCGGGGTGGTGGGCGCGATGGCGGTCGGCGCGGCCGGGGTCGCCTTGTGGTGGTGGGAGGCGTTGACGGCGGCGAAGACACCGCCCGCGATGAGTACCGCGATCACCAGCAGCGCGGGAATCACGACGTTCGGGCGCCGCCACCTGGGCCGCTGCGGGGTGGGCGTTACCTGGGGCAGCGGTGGTGCCCCCCATGGTGGTGGCAGGACGGGTGCGGCCCCGATCGGGGCGAGTTGGGTGTCGTAGCCCTGGATGCGGCCCGCGGTGGGCTGACCGGGCCAGACCGGTGGGTGCACCTGCACGGTCTGCTCCGGTGGGGGTAGCGGCACTGTGGCCGCCTCGCGGGCGGCGTGCGCGAATTCCACGGTGGTGGCATAGCGCTGGGCGGGGTCTTTGGCCATGCCTTTGGCGATGAC
>NZ_LZJZ01000090.1 GCF_001667585.1 Mycobacterium sp. E2733 | reverse complement strand
TCTACGTGGTGGTCCAGGGCCGCCGCCGGCGCCGGCTGCGCCGGTTCACCGAGGCGAACGTGCCGCAGTCGCCGACGCGGCACATTCCCATCGCCGTCTCACTGCTCAGCCTGGTCCTGCTGACCATCGCGCTGGCCACCCCGACCCATGACATGCGCATCCCGCGCAACCGGGCCGTCATCGTGCTGGTCATCGACATCTCGCAGTCCATGCGGGCCACCGACGTGCCCCCCGACCGGCTGACCGCCGCCAAGGTGGCCGGCAGGCAATTCGCCGACGAGCTGACGCCGGCCATCAACCTGGGCCTGGTTGAGTTCGCGGCCAACGCCTCGCTGCTGGTCTCCCCGACCACCAATCGCGAGGCGGTGAAGGCGGCGATCGACGGTCTGAAGCCGGCGCCCAAGACCGCGACGGGCGAAGGCCTCTTCACCGCGCTGCAGGCCATCGCGACGGTCGGCTCGGTGATGGGGGGCGGCGACGGCCCCCCGCCGGCGCGCATC
>NZ_LZJZ01000089.1 GCF_001667585.1 Mycobacterium sp. E2733 | reverse complement strand
CGGCGCGCGAAGCAGCAGCAAGCCCAGGACGCCCGGGAGCCGAAGCGGTTCCGGAAAGCCAAGGCGGCCAAGGAGGCCAAGAAGGCCGGACCGGCCGACCGGCCGGACGCGGTAGCGACCGGGCACTCGGCGCGGGAGCGGCGCACCCGGCAGCTCGTGCAGGCGGGCAGCCGCGGCGCGTCGTTCGTCTTCCGGCATCGCGCCGGGAACGCGGCTATCGGGGTCCTGATAGTGGTGGCGGCGGTCCAGTTGTTCGTCCTGCAGGTGACCAACGCGCCGACGCTGCGCGCCCAGGCCGCGGGCCAGCTCAAGGTCACCGACGTCGAGAAGGCGGTGCGTGGCAGCATCGTCGACCGCAACAAGGATCAGCTGGCGTTCACCACCGAGTCGCGCGCATTGACTTTCCAGCCCAAGAGGATTCGCAAGCAACTGGAAGAGGCCAAGAACAAGAACTCGGTGGCCCCCGATCCTCAGCAGCGGCTGCGTGATATCGCCAAGGAGGTCTCCACCCGACTGGGCAACAAGCCGGACTCCGCGACCGTGTTGAAGAAGCTGCAAAGCGACGAGAACTTCGTGTATCTGGCCCGCGCTGTCGACCCGGCCGTCGCGAGCGCCATTTCCGACAAGTACCCCGAAGTCGGTTCGGAGCGACAGGATCTGCGGCAGTATCCCGGTGGGTCGTTGGCGGCCAACATCGTCGGCGGCATCGACTGGGACGGGCACGGTCTGCTGGGCCTGGAGGAGTCCCTGGACTCGGTGCTGTCCGGAACCGACGGCTCTGTCACCTATGACCGGGGATCCGACGGCGTCGTCATCCCCGGCAGTTACCGCAACCGCCACCGGGCGGTCAACGGTTCGATGGTCCAGCTGACCCTCGACGACGACATCCAGTTCTACGTCCAGCAGCAGGTCCAGCAGGCGAAGAATCTCTCGGGCGCGCACAATGTCTCGGCGGTCGTGCTGGACTCGAAGACCGGCGAAGTGCTGGCCATGGCCAACGACAACACCTTTGACCCGTCGCAGGACATCGGGCGTCAGGGTGACAAGCAGCTGGGCAACCTGGCGGTGTCCTCACCGTTCGAGCC
Organism: Mycobacterium sp. E2733; assembly: GCF_001667585.1. Classification (GTDB taxonomy): domain Bacteria; phylum Actinomycetota; class Actinomycetes; order Mycobacteriales; family Mycobacteriaceae; genus Mycobacterium. The sequence continues at coordinate 18,540 of NZ_LZJZ01000089.1, read as the reverse complement.
CGGCTCGGTGAACAAGGTCATCACCGCGTCGTCGGTGATCGAGTACGGCCTGTCCAATCCCGACGAGGTGCTGCAGGTGCCCGGGTCGATCCAGATGGGCGGGGTGCCCATCCACGACGCGTGGGACCACGGCGTCATGCCCTACACCACCACCGGCGTGTTCGGAAAGTCTTCCAACGTAGGCACTTTGATGCTTGCGCAGCGCGTCGGCCCGGAGCGCTTTTACGACATGGTCCGCAAATTCGGTCTCGGGCAACGCACCAACGTGGGCCTGCCCGGCGAGAGCGCCGGTCTGGTGCCGCCCATCGACCAGTGGTCGGGCAGCACCTTCTCGAACCTGCCCATCGGGCAAGGCCTTTCGATGACGCTGTTGCAGATGGCCGGCATGTACCAGACGATCGCCAACGACGGGGTGCGGATACCGCCGCGGATCGTCAAGGCCACCATCGCGCCCGACGGCACCCGGACGGAAGAACCGCGTCCCGACGGCGTGCGGGTGGTTTCGGCGCAGACGGCCCAGACCGTCCGCAACATGCTGCGCGCCGTCGTGCAACGCGACCCGATGGGTTACCAGCAGGGCACCGGGCCGGCCGCCGCGGTGACGGGCTACCAGATGGCCGGCAAGACGGGTACCGCGCAGCAGATCAATCCGGCCTGCGGCTGCTACTTCGACAACGTCTACTGGATCACGTTCGCCGGTATGGCCACCGTCGACAACCCGCGCTATGTCATCGGCATCATGATGGACAACCCGGATCGCAATGCGGACGGTACGCCCGGCCACTCGGCGGCCCCGCTGTTCCACAACATCGCCGGCTGGCTCATGCAGCGCGAGAATGTGCCGCTCTCGCCCGACCCCGGTCCGCCGCTGACGTTGCAGGCCACCTAGCGGCGATCGCAAGCGCGGCGAAGCCGGGCGCTGCGGGTCGGCGCCATACGGGCTAGCAGCGATCGCAAGCGCGGCGAAGCCGGGCGCTGCGGGTCGGCGCCATACAGGCTAGCGGCGATCGCAAGCGCGGCGAAGCCGGGCGCTGCGGGTCGGCGCCTCCCGGCGGGAACGCCTCGCGGCCGACGCGCCTAGGTAGGGTGTCATGGCCGATCATGAGGACCACGCGGCGTCTGAAGGGAGGTGTGAACAGGTGGTGTCGGTGCCCACTGGTTTGCGGCCCAGCGCCGGCGCTGGCACCCGCCTGCCCGCGCTGGCGGCGCAGGTCGGGGCGGTACTCGCTAACCGCGGCACGGCGGTGCCCGACGTGGCCGTCACCGGTGTCACGCTGCGCGCCCAGGACGTGCGGCCCGGCGACCTGTTCGCCGCGCTGACCGGAACTTCGACGCACGGGGCCCGGTACGCGGCCGAGGCGATCGAGCACGGCGCCGTCGCCATCCTCACCGACGCCGCCGGGGTCGCGGAGATGGGTGCTTCAGCATCGGGCGTTCCGATGCTGGTGCACCCGGCGCCGCGCAGTGTGCTCGGCGCCCTGGCCGCCACGGTGTACGGGAACCCGTCGGAGCGGACGACGGTGGTCGGGATCACCGGAACCTCGGGGAAAACCACCACGACCTATCTCGTCGAATCCGGGCTGCGCGCCGCCGGCCGGACCGCCGGGCTGATCGGCACCATCGGCATCCGCATCGACGGCGCCGACGTTCCGAGCGCGCTGACCACCCCGGAGGCTCCCGCGCTGCAGGCCATGTTCGCGGCGATGGCCGAGCGCGGGGTGGACACCGTCGTCATGGAGGTGTCCAGCCACGCGCTGGCGCTGGGACGGGTGGACGGCACCCGATTCGCGGTGGGCGGTTTCACCAACCTGTCCCGCGACCACCTCGACTTTCACCCCACCATGGCCGACTACTTCGAGGCCAAGGCGAAGCTGTTCGATCCGGCGTCGCCGCTGCGGGCCCGCCGGGTCGTCGTGTGCATCGACGACGATGCCGGACGTGCGATGGCCGCCCGGGCGGGCGACGCGATCACCGTCAGCACCGGCGACCAGCCCGCGCATTGGCGCGCCATGGACGTGACCCCGCTGGGCGCCTGGGGACAGCAGTTCACCGCGATCGACCCGGCCGGCGTGCGCCATCGGGTCGGCATCCGGCTGCCGGGGCATTACAACATCGCCAATTGCCTTGTCGCGCTAGCTATTTTGGACGCGGTGGGGGTGTCACCGGAGCAGGCGGCGCCGGGGCTGCTGGAAACCCGGGTGCCCGGCCGCATGGAAGACATCGACTGCGGCCAGGACTTCCTCGCGCTGGTCGACTACGCCCACAAGCCGGGCGCGCTGCGGGCGGTGCTGACCACGCTGGCGCGTCCGGGGCGCCGGGTGGCGGTGGTGTTCGGCGCCGGCGGCGAGCGCGACCCCGGCAAGCGGGGGCCGATGGGCGCGACGGCGGCCGAGCTGGCCGACCTGGTTGTCGTCACCGACGACAACCCGCGCGGCGAGGACCCCGACGCCATCCGCCGCGAGATCCTGGCCGGGGCGGCCGCGGGCGGCGGTGCGGCCGAGGTGGTCGAGATCGGTGATCGGCGGGCGGCGATCGAACACGCGGTGGCCTGGGCGGGGCGGGGCGACGTGGTCCTGGTGGCGGGCAAAGGCCACGAAACGGGCCAGCGTGTGGCGGGGGAGGTCCGCCCGTTCGACGACCGGGTGGAGCTGGCCCGGGCGCTGAAGGCGCGGCCATGATCGACCTGACCGTCGCGCAGATCGCCGACATCGTGGGCGGCACGCTGGCCGACATCTCGCCGCAGGCCGCCGCCGGGCTCCGCGTCACCGGCACCGTCGAATTCGACTCGCGCGCCGTCGGCCCCGGCGGCCTGTTCCTCGCGCTGCCGGGGGCCCACGCCGACGGGCATGACTACGCGGACGCGGCGGCGGCGGCCGGCGCGGTCGCCGTGCTCGCCGCCCGGCCAGTGGGGGTGCCCGCCATCGTCGTGCCTCCGGCAGCGGCGGCCGGCCGCGCCGACGGCGGCCTGGCCGGGGTGCTCGAACATGACGCCGACGGCTCGGGAGCGGCGGTGCTGGCCGCGCTGGCCAAGCTGGCCAAGGCGGTGGCCGGGGAGCTGGTTGAGGGCGGGATGACCATCGTCGGGATCACCGGTTCGTCGGGAAAGACCTCGACCAAAGACCTGGTGGCCGCGGTGCTCGAGCCGCTGGGCGAGGTGGTGGCCCCGCCCGGGTCGTTCAACAACGAGCTGGGACACCCCTGGACGGTGTTGCGCGCGACCCGCAGCACGGACTACCTGGTTCTCGAGATGTCGGCCCGCCATCCCGGCAATATCGCCGCACTGGCCGAGATCGCCCGGCCGGCGATCGGGGTGGTCCTCAACGTCGGCACCGCCCACCTGGGCGAGTTCGGTTCCCGGGAAGCCATCGCGCGCACCAAATCCGAACTGCCCCAAGCCGTTCCGCCGTCCGGTGTGGTCGTCCTCAACGCCGACGACCCGGTCGTGGCGGCAATGGCCGACGTCACCCGGGCGCGGGTGGTGCGGGTCAGCCGGTCCAGCCACACCGATTCCGGTCCCAGCGACGTCTGGGCGGACGGAGTGTCGCTGGACGAACTGGCCAGGCCCCGCTTTACCCTGCACGCGATGGACAGCGCGGTCGAGGTGCAGCTGGGCGTGTCCGGCGACCATCAGGTCGCCAACGCGCTGTGCGCCGCCGCCGTCGCGCTGCAATGCGGCGCCACCGTCGGGCAGGTCGCGGCCGCGCTGGCGCAGGCCGGGCCGGTGTCGCGGCACCGCATGCACGTGACCACCCGCGCGGACGGTGTCACGGTGATCGACGACGCCTACAACGCCAACCCCGACTCGATGCGGGCCGGGCTGCAGGCGCTGGCCTGGATCGCCCACGGCGCCGGCGGCGACGAAAAGCGCAGGAGCTGGGCGGTGCTGGGCGAAATGGCCGAGCTCGGCGAGGACGCGGTAGCCGAACACGATCGCATCGGCCGGCTGGCCGTGCGCTTAGATGTCTCTCGACTTGTCGTCGTGGGAAGTGGGAGGTCGATGAGCGCCATGCACCACGGAGCGGTCATGGAGGGCTCGTGGGAAGCCTCCGGTGATAGGGGGGTCGTCAACGTGCCCGACGCCGACGCCGCCCTCGCGTTGTTGCGGGCCGAAATACAGCCCGGCGACGTGGTCCTGGTCAAGGCCTCCAACGCGGCCGGGCTGGGCGCGCTGGCCGAAGCGCTGGCTCGTGACGATCGCGAGGGCGGCGAAGCCGAGCGAAGCGGGTCGTCACCATTGAACGAGGGCGGGACGCGCTCGTGAGGCAGATCCTGATCGCCGTGGCCGTCGCGCTCGCGGTGTCAATCCTGTTGACGCCGGCGCTGATTCGGTTGTTCACCCGGCAGGGCTTCGGCCATCACACGCGTGAGGACGGCCCGCCCAGCCATCACGCCAAACGCGGCACGCCGTCGATGGGCGGGGTGGCGATCCTGGCCGGCATCTGGGCGGGTTACCTCGGGACGCACCTGGCCGGGCTGGCGTTCGACGGCGAGGGCGTCTCGGCGTCGGGTCTGCTGGTGCTGGGCCTGGCGACCGTGCTCGGCGGCGTCGGCTTCCTCGACGACCTGATCAAGGTTCGCCGGTCGCGCAATCTCGGCCTGAACAAGACGGCCAAGACCGCCGGGCAGGTCGCCGCCGCGGTGCTGTTCGGGGTGCTCGCGCTGCAGTTCCGCAATGGGAGCGGGCTGACACCGGCCAGCTCGGACCTCTCCTACGTGCGCGAGATCGCCACGGTCACTTTGGCTCCCGGCCTCTTCGTGTTGTTCTGCGTGGTGGTCGTCAGCGCCTGGTCCAACGCGGTCAACTTCACCGACGGCCTCGACGGGCTGGCCGCCGGGTGCATGGCGATGGTCACCGCCGCCTACGTGTTGATCACCTTCTGGCAGTACCGCAACGCCTGCGTCACCGCGCCGGGGCTCGGCTGCTACAACGTGCGGGACCCGCTGGATCTGGCGCTCGTCGCGGCCGCCACCGCGGGCGCCTGCATCGGCTTTTTGTGGTGGAATGCCGCTCCCGCAAAGATTTTCATGGGGGACACCGGATCGCTGGCGCTGGGCGGCATCATCGCGGGCCTGTCGGTGACCAGCCGCACCGAGATCCTCGCCGTCGTGCTGGGGTCGCTGTTCGTCGCCGAGGTCACGTCGGTGGTGCTGCAGATCCTGGCCTTCCGCACCACCGGGCGCCGGGTGTTCCGGATGGCGCCCTTCCACCACCACTTCGAGCTGGCCGGCTGGGCCGAAACCACGGTGATCATCCGCTTCTGGCTGCTCACGGCGATCACCTGCGGTCTGGGCGTAGCCCTTTTCTACGGTGAGTGGCTGGGCGCGATCGGTGCCTGACGTACCCGGGCTCGAGCCCTTGGCGCCGGGCGCGCCGGTGCTGGTGGCCGGCGGCGGTGTCACCGGCAAGGCGGTGCTGGCGGCGCTGGCGCGGTCCGGCGCGGCGCCGACCCTGTGCGACGACGACCCGGCCACGCTGCGGCGCTACGCCGAAGGCGGCGTGGCGATCGTGACCACGTCGGCGGCCACCCAACGCGTTGCGGAGTACGCCTTGGTGGTCACCAGCCCGGGATTTCGGCCGGACACGCCGCTGCTGGTCGCCGCGGCGGCGGCGGGCGTGCCGGTCTGGGGTGACGTGGAATTGGCCTGGCGGCTCGACGCCGCGGGCCGGTACGGGCCGCCGCGCCGCTGGCTGGTGGTGACCGGCACCAACGGCAAGACGACGACGACGTCGATGCTGCACGCCATGCTGACCGCCGCGGGCAGGCGCAGCCTGCTGTGCGGCAATATCGGCGATCCGGTCCTGGATGTGCTGGAAGCGCCCGCCGACCTGCTCGCCGTCGAACTGTCCAGCTTCCAGCTGCACTGGGCGCCCTCGGTGCGGCCCGAGGCGGGCGTCGTCCTCAACATCGCCGAAGACCACCTGGATTGGCACTCCACCATGGCCGAGTACACGGCGGCCAAGGCGAGGGTGCTGGACGGCCGGGTAGCGGTCGTGGGGCTCGACGACTCCCGGGCGGCCGCGTTGCTGGACACCGCCGCGGCCCCGGTGCGCGTCGGCTTCCGGCTCGGCGAGCCGGCGGCGGGCGAGCTGGGCGTGCGCGACGGCCGGCTCATCGACCGCGCCTTCGCCGACGACCTCGCGCTGCTGCCCGTCGAATCGATCCCGGTGCCGGGGCCCGTCGGCATCCTCGACGCGCTGGCCGCGGCGGCGCTGGCGCGCAGCGTTGGTGTGCCGGCCGAGGCGATTGCCCACGCGATCGCGTCCTTCCGGGTGGGCCGGCACCGGGCCGAGGTGGTCGCGGTCGCCGACGGAGTCACCTACGTCGACGACTCCAAGGCCACCAACCCGCACGCCGCCGAGGCGTCCGTGCTGGCCTACCCGCGTGTGGTGTGGGTGGCCGGCGGCTTGCTCAAGGGCGCCTCGGTGGACGCCGAGGTCGCCAGGATGGCCCCCCGGCTGGTCGGCGCCGTGCTCATCGGCCGAGATCGCGAAGAGGTTGCAGAGGCGTTATCGCGACACGCGCCGGATGTCCCCGTCGTCCAGGTTGTGACAGGCGAGGATGCTGATATGAATGCGACGGCTGTGGTTGTTGGTGCTGGTGTGACAGAAGTGAAACACTCGGGCGGGGATCTCGGCTATTCGGTCATGACCGCGGCGGTGGCCGCGGCCCGCGACCTTGCCCGGCCCGGGGATACGGTGCTGCTGGCGCCGGCCGGCGCCTCGTTCGACCAGTTCAGCGGGTACGCCGACCGCGGCGACGCGTTCGCCGCCGCCGTCCGCGCGACCACCCGGTAGGCGGGCGTGGGCAATCCGCTGGCCCGGCTGAGACGCCGCGGCAAAGCAACCGAAGCGACCCACGACACCGCGGCGGCCGAGCCTGGCGGGCCCGACGCCGACGAGGCCGATGAGGCCACGGGCCCGGAAAGCACCACCGGCGCGTCGGAGGCCAAGCCGGCCGCAAAAGCACAGGCCAAAGCCGAAGAGCGCAACCGGTTCGGCGCCTGGCTGAGTCGGCCCATGACCTCCTTCCACCTGATCATCGCGGTGACCGGGCTGCTGACCACGCTCGGTCTGATCATGGTGCTGTCGGCGTCGGGCGTGCGGTCCTACGACGCCGACGGGTCGGCGTGGGTGATCTTCGGAAAGCAGGTGTTGTGGACGGTGATCGGCCTGATCGCCTGCTACGCCTCGCTGCGCATGTCGGTGCGGTTCATCCGCCGCGTCGCCTTCACCGGCTACGTCGTCACCGTCATCCTGTTGGTGCTCGTGCTGGTGCCGGGCATCGGAAACCTGGCCAACGGGTCGCGGAAGTGGTTCGTCGTAGCCGGCTTCTCCATGCAGCCCTCCGAGCTGGCGAAGATCGCCTTCGCGATCTGGGGCGCGCATCTGCTGGCGGCCCGCCGGGGGGAGCGGGCCTCGCTGCGCGAGATGCTCATCCCGCTGGTGCCCGCCGCGGTCATCGCGCTGGCGCTGATCGTGGCGCAGCCCGACCTGGGGCAGACGGTCTCGCTGGGCATCATCCTGCTGGCGCTGCTGTGGTACGCCGGGCTGCCGTTGCGCGTCTTCGCCACCTCGCTGCTGGCCGTCTTCATGGCCGGGGCGGTCCTGGCCATGTCCGCGGGTTACCGCTCGGACCGGGTGAAGTCATGGATGAACCCCGAGAACGACCCCATGGACACCGGCTACCAGGCCCGCCAGGCGAAGTTCGCCCTGGCCCACGGCGGCATATTCGGCGACGGCCTGGGGCAGGGCGTGGCCAAGTGGAACTACCTGCCCAACGCCCACAACGACTTCATCTTCGCGATCATCGGCGAGGAGCTGGGCTTCGTCGGCGCGTTCGGCCTGCTGGTCCTGTTCGGGTTGTTCGCCTACACCGGGATGCGCATCGCCCGGCGCTCGGCCGATCCGTTCCTGCGGCTCCTAACCGCCACCACGACGATGTGGGTGCTGGGTCAGGCGTTCATCAACATCGGTTACGTGATCGGCATCCTGCCCGTCACCGGTATTCAGCTGCCGCTCATCTCCGCAGGTGGAACTTCCACGGCGGCAACGCTTTTCATGATCGGGATCATGGCCAACGGGGCCCGTCACGAACCCGAGGCGGTGGCCGCCCTGCGCGCCGGGCGCGACGACAAGGTGAACCGGTTCCTGCGGCTCCCGTTGCCCCAGCCGTACGCGCCGACCCGGCTGGAGTCGTTCCGCGACCGCAAGCGCGGCGGCAAGCAACCGGCCAAGGGCGCCCCGTCGCGCGCCGGCACGCGCAAGGCCGCCCAGGCGCCCGCCCGCAAGCCCTCCCGCAAGGCACCCCATAAGGCAGACGAACCCCTGCGGCCGGCGTTCTCCCGCACAGCCGGTCGGCCGGCCCGCAGGGCGGTGCATCATGGATCTGGCCAGCGGTATGCCGGCCAGCGTCGGGCACGGCGCGCTCGCGCATTGGAAGGTCAGCGTTACGGGTGAACGACACGGTCAGCAAGCCGGCCGGCGGGCTGGGGGTTTGCCCCCAGCCCGCCGGTGCCACGTTGTCGGCTCTTAAGCCGCTGAAGCCACTGTCGGTCGTGCTGGCCGGCGGGGGCACCGCCGGCCACGTGGAGCCCGCGATGGCGGTGGCCGACGCGCTCAGCGCGCTCGATCCGCAGGTGCGCATCACCGCGCTGGGCACCCACCGCGGGCTGGAGACCCGGCTCGTGCCCGAGCGCGGTTACCACCTCGAGCTGATCACGCCGGTGCCGCTGCCGCGCAAGCCCAGCAGCGACCTGGCGCGGCTCCCCCCCCGGGTGTGGCGCGCGGTCCGGGAGGTCCGCGCTGTGCTCGACGCCGTCGATGCGGACGTCATCATCGGTTTCGGCGGATACGTGGCCCTACCGGCGTACCTGGCCGCCCGCGGGATTCCCCGCGGCCTCGGCCGCAGGCGCCGCGTCCCGGTGCTGATCCACGAAGCCAACGCCAGCGCCGGGCTGGCCAACCGGGTCGGCGCCCGCCGTGCCGACCGGGTGCTCTCCGCGGTGCCCGATTGCGGGCTCCCGCGCGCCGAGGTGGTCGGGATCCCGGTGCGTGAGGCCATCACCTCGCTGGACCGCGCGGCCCTGCGCGCCGAGGCGCGCATGCACTTCGGCTTCGCCGACGACGCGCGGGTGTTGCTGGTGTTCGGTGGCTCGCAGGGCGCCGTATCGCTGAACCGGGCCGTGTCCGGCGCCGCGGCCGACCTGGCCGCCGCGGGCGTGTCGGTACTGCACGCGCACGGACCGAAAAACACCCTCGAGCTGCGACAGAGCCAACCCGGCGACCCGCCCTACGTGGCGGTGCCCTATCTGGATCGGATGGACCTGGCCTATGCCGCCGCCGACCTGGCGATCTGCCGGTCGGGCGCCATGACCGTCGCCGAGGTCTCGGCGGTCGGCTTGCCCGCGATCTACGTGCCGCTGCCGATCGGCAACGGCGAGCAGCGGCTCAACGCCCTGCCGGTGGTCAATGCCGGGGGCGGCATGGTGGTCGCCGACGCCGCCTTGACGCCGGAACTGGTCGCCCGCGAGGTGGCCGGGCTGCTCAACGACCCGTCGCGGCTGGCGGCGATGACGGCGGCCGCCGCGCGCGTGGGGCACCCCGACGCGGCGCGCCAGGTGGCACAGGCGGCGCTGGACATCGCCAGGAAGGCAGCGGCGGGAGGGCGACGGTGAACGCCGAACAACTCCCGCCCGAGCTGCAACGGGTGCACATGGTGGGCATCGGGGGAGCCGGCATGTCGGGTATCGCCCGCATCCTGCTGGACCGCGGCGCGCTGGTATCCGGGTCGGACGCCAAGGAGTCGCGTGGCGTGCACGCGTTGCGGGCCCGGGGCGCGTCGATCCGCATCGGCCACGACGTGTCGTCGCTCGACCTGTTGCCGGGTGGCCCCACGTCGGTGATCACCACCCATGCCGCCATCCCGAAGACCAACCCCGAACTGGTCGAGGCCCGGCGCCGCGGCATCCCGGTGCTCCTGCGGCCGGCGGTGCTGGCCCGGCTGATGGACGGGCGCACCACGCTGATGGTCACCGGCACCCACGGCAAGACGACGACGACGTCGATGTTGATCGTCGCGCTGCAGCACTGCGGACGCGACCCGTCCTTCGCGGTCGGCGGCGAGATGGGGGAGGCCGGAACCAACGCGCATCACGGCAGCGGCACCTGCTTCGTGGCCGAAGCCGACGAAAGCGACGGCTCGCTGCTGGAGTACACGCCCAACGTCGCGGTGGTCACCAACATCGAGGCCGATCACCTGGACTTCTACGGCACCGCCGACGCCTACGTCGGGGTGTTCGACGCCTTTGTGGAGCGGCTCGCCCCGGGGGGAGCGCTGGTGGTGTGCGTCGATGACCCGGGCGCCGCCGCGCTGGCGAAGCGCACCGCCGAGTTGGGAATCCGGGTGCTGCGCTACGGATCCGCGCCGAACCAGGACCCGGACCAGGACTCCGCCGCCACCCTGTTGTCCTGGGAGCAGCAGGGCACCGAAGCGGTCGCGCACATCCAGCTGGCGGGCGAAACGTATCCCCGGGTGATGCGGCTGTCGGTGCCCGGGCGGCACATGGCGCTCAACGCGCTGGGCGCGCTGCTGGCGGCGATCGAGATCGGCGCCCCGGTCGACGCCGTGCTCGACGGGCTGGCCGGCTTCGAGGGGGTGCGCCGCCGGTTCGAGCTCGTGGGCAACGCCGGGTCGGTGCGCGTCTTCGACGACTACGCCCACCATCCCACCGAGATCAGCGCCACGCTGGGGGCGGTCCGCACGGTCCTCGAGCAGAGCGGCGGCGGCCGCAGCCTGGTGGTGTTTCAGCCCCATTTGTATTCGCGCACAAAAGAATTCGCCGCAGAGTTCGGTCGTGCGCTGGACGCTGCCGACGAGGTGTTCGTCCTGGACGTCTACGGCGCACGCGAGCAACCGCTCGCCGGTGTCAGCGGCGCCAGCGTCGCCGAGCACGTCAGCGTGCCGGTGCGCTACCTGCCCAACTTCTCCACCGTCGCCGAGCAGGTGGCCGCGGCGGCCGGCCCCGGCGACGTCATCGTCACCATGGGCGCGGGCGACGTCACCCTGCTGGGGCCGGAGATCGTGACCGCGCTGCGGGCCAAGGACAACCGCAGCGCACCGGGGCGGCGGGGGTGATGCGATGACCCCGTCGAACGACGATGCGGGCAACCTGGACGTGGGTGAGCCGGCCGGGGAGGACGTCACCGAGCCGCTCTTCGTCGGGGGCCCCGAGGCCGAAAACCCGGTCACCCCGGAGGAATTCGAGGGACCGCGCCGGCGGGCCCGCCGCGAACGAGCCGAGCGCCGCGCCGCGCAGGAGCGAGCCACCGCCATCGAGGAGGCCCGTCGGGAGGCCAAACGCCGGGTCAGCGGACGCACGGTCGATGCGCCCAAACCCGTCGCGCGGGGCGTGGTCCGTGGCTTGAAGATGCTGCTGGTGACGGTGTTGCTGGTCGTCCTCGGCGTCGGGCTCGCGCTGATCCTCTATTTCACGCCCGCGATGTCGGCCCGCAACATCGTCGTAATCGGCACCGGGGTGGTGACCCGGGAAGAGGTGCTGGACGCGGCGCGGGTGCGGCCGGGGACGCCGCTGCTGCAGATCAACACCAACCAGGTCGCCGACCGGGTGGCGGCGATCCGCCGGGTGGCCAGCGCGCGGGTGCAGCGGCAGTATCCGTCGGCGCTGCGCATCACCATCGTCGAGCGAGTTCCGGTGGCGGTGAAGGACTTTCCGGACGGCCCGCACCTCTTCGACCGTGACGGCGTCGACTTCGCGACCGGGCCGCCGCCGCCGGCGCTGCCGTACCTCGACGTCGCCGATCCCGGCCCCAACGACCCGGCGACCAAGGCCGCGCTGCAGGTGCTGACCGCGCTGCGGCCCGAGGTCGCGGGTCAGGTGGGCCGGGTCGCGGCCCCCTCGGTAGCCTCGATCACGCTCACGTTGGGCGACGGCCGCGTCGTCATCTGGGGGACAACCGATCGCACCGACGAGAAGGCCGAGAAGCTCGCCGCGCTGCTGACCCAGCCCGGGCGGACCTACGACGTCTCGAGCCCAGACCTCCCCACGGTGAAGTAGCTCATAGCCCGGCGTGTGACCGCTGTAACAGAAAAAATTTGCGGGCCGCGCGTCGGCGCGCCTGCGAGGTTAGCGCGCGCCGTACCCATACCGTTCTGGTTGCGCGGGACTACTTGACATAACTCTAACTCTATGGTTGAGGTTGAGGGTTTGCCAGGAAAGTCCGCGGACGCTCGGGAGGAAACCCGTCGCGCACAACTGAGCCCACCAGGGAGGAAAACGAATGATGACCCCCCCGCATAACTACCTGGCCGTCATCAAGGTCGTGGGTATCGGTGGCGGCGGCGTCAACGCCGTGAACCGAATGATCGAGCAGGGCCTCAAGGGCGTGGAGTTCATCGCGATCAACACCGACGCGCAGGCGCTGTTGATGAGCGATGCCGACGTCAAGCTCGACGTCGGCCGCGACTCGACCCGCGGGCTGGGCGCCGGGGCGGACCCGGAGGTCGGCCGCAAGGCCGCCGAAGACGCCAAGGACGAGATCGAGGAGCTGCTGCGCGGGGCGGACATGGTGTTCGTCACCGCCGGCGAGGGCGGCGGGACGGGCACCGGCGGCGCGCCCGTCGTGGCCAGCATCGCGCGCAAGCTGGGCGCGCTGACCGTCGGCGTGGTCACCCGGCCGTTCTCGTTCGAGGGCAAGCGGCGCGGCAACCAGGCCGAGAGCGGCATCTCCGCGCTGCGCGAGAGCTGCGACACCCTGATCGTGATCCCCAACGACCGGCTGCTGCAGATGGGCGACGCCGCGGTGTCCCTGATGGACGCCTTCCGCAGCGCCGACGAGGTACTGCTCAACGGTGTCCAGGGCATCACCGACCTGATCACCACGCCCGGCCTGATCAACGTCGACTTCGCCGACGTCAAAGGCATCATGTCCGGCGCGGGCACGGCCCTGATGGGCATCGGCTCCGCCCGCGGCGAAGGGCGCTCGCTCAAGGCCGCCGAGATCGCGATCAACTCACCGCTGCTAGAAGCGTCAATGGAGGGCGCCCATGGCGTCCTGATGTCCATCGCCGGCGGCAGCGACCTGGGCCTGTTCGAGATCAACGAGGCGGCCTCGCTGGTGCAGGACGCCGCCCACCAGGACGCCAACATCATCTTCGGCACGGTCATCGACGATTCGCTGGGTGACGAGGTGCGCGTCACCGTCATCGCGGCGGGCTTCGACGCCGCCGGCGCCGGCCGCAAGCCGGTGGTGGGTGGCGCGACCGGGGAGAAGGGCGGGGCTCACCGGATCGAGTCGGCGAAGGCCGGCAAGCTCAGCTCGACCCTGTTCGAACCCGTCGACGCCGTCAGCGTGCCCGTCCACACCAACGGAGCCACCCTGAATATCGGCGGTGACGACGACGACGTCGACGTGCCGCCGTTCATGCGCCGCTGAGGGTCTCGATTTGCTTGCCAGTGCGCGACGAACCGGCCGCGACCGGATGGCGCTGCCCGCTGGCAGGCGGTGCACTCCGGATACTGAAAAGGTGAGCGTACGCATCCGGCGGGTGACTACCAGTCGCGCGGGCGGTGTCTCGGGACCACCGTTCGACAGCTTCAACCTGGGCGACCACGTCGGTGACGATCCGGCGGCGGTGGCCGCCAACCGAAACCGGCTGGCCACCGCCATCGGCCTGGGCCCGGACCGCGTGGTGTGGATGAACCAGGTGCACGGCGATCGGGTCGAGGTGGTCGACGGGCCCCAGAGCGCCGTCGACCACACCGACGCGCTGGTGACCAGCACCCCGCGACTGGCGCTGGCGGTGGTGAGCGCCGACTGTGTGCCGGTGCTGTTGGCCGACGCGCGCGCCGGCGTGGCCGCGGCGGTGCATGCGGGCCGCGTCGGCGCCCAGCTCGGGGTGGTGGCCCGCACCGTGGAGGCGATGCTGGCGCTCGGCGCGCACGCCGAGGACATCTCGGCCCTGCTGGGCCCGGCGGTCAGTGGGCGCAACTACGAGGTGCCCGCGGCCATGGCCGACGAGGTGGAGGCCGCGTTGCCCGGCAGCCGCACCACCACCGCGGCGGGCACCCCAGGACTTGACCTTCGGGCCGGAATCGCTTGCCAGCTAAAGCAATTGGGCGTCACGGCCATCGACATCGATCCACGGTGCACGGTGGAAGACCCGACGTTGTTCAGTCACCGCCGGGACGCCCCCACCGGGCGGCTGGCCTCCCTGGTGTGGATGGAGTGACCGCGATGGCGGGTCGGGCGCCGGAGGGTCACAGCGACCGTGAAACGGAATTGACACACGCATTGGCGGCGGTGCGTTCGCGTCTTGCGGCCGCCGCGGAAGCGGCCGGTCGCAATGTCGGTGAAATCGAACTTCTGCCGATTACCAAATTCTTCCCAGCAACCGATGTCGTGACTTTGTCGCGATTGGGTTGCCGCGCCGTCGGCGAATCGCGGGATCAGGAAGCGTCGGCAAAAGTGAGCGAAGTCACCAAACTTTTAGCGGCCTCGTCGCGGGCGGCGGGGCCGACACCGCGCTGGCACATGGTGGGCCACATTCAGCGAAACAAAGCCCGATCGGTCGCCCGCTGGGCGCACACCACCCACTCGGTGGACAGCTCACACCTCGTCAACGCGCTCGATCGGGGCGTGTCGGCGGCGCTGGCCGAAGGCCGCCGCGCCGATCCGATGCGGGTCTACGTTCAGGTCAGCCTCGACGGCGACGAGACGCGGGGAGGCGTCGACATCTCGGCGCCCGGAGCGGTCGACCAGTTGTGCGCGCAGGCCGAGGACGCGAAGTGCCTGGAACTGGCCGGTCTGATGGCCATTCCGCCGCTGGGCTCGAATCCCGATGCGGCCTTCGAACGCCTGCGGACCGAGCACCTGCGCGTCCTGGAATCCCATCCGAACGCCGTCGGCCTCTCCGCCGGGATGTCCGACGATTTCGAAATCGCCGTCAAACACGGATCGACGTGTGTGCGTGTCGGTACCGCGCTATTGGGTCCCCGGCCGCTACCGTCACCGTATTAAGTCACTGTAGTCACATCTTCATCACTGACACCAACCATCAGGGGCTAGAAGGGGTCAACGCAATGAGCACACTGCACAAAGTCAAGGCCTATTTCGGTATGGCCCCGATGGACGACTACGACGACGAGTATTACGACGACCACGCTCCCTCCCGCGGTTTTCCGCGGCCCCGTTTCGACGACGGGTACGGCCGTTACGAGGGGCGTGACTATGACGACCCGCGCGAGCCCGCCGACTACGCGCCGCCGAGCGGCTACCGCGGCGGCTACGGCGAGGAGTCGCGCTACGGCGCCGTCCACCCCCGCGAGTTCGAGCGGCCCGAGCTGGGCAGGCCGCGCTTCGGGTCGTGGTTGCGCAACTCCACCCGCGGCGCGCTGGCGATGGACCCGCGCCGGATGGCGATGATGTTCGAAGAGGGGCACCCGCTCTCGAAGATCACCACGCTGCGGCCGAAGGACTACAGCGAGGCCCGCACCATCGGTGAGCGGTTCCGCGACGGCACTCCGGTCATCATGGACCTAGTGTCCATGGACAACGCCGACGCGAAGCGGCTCGTCGACTTCGCGGCCGGCCTGGCCTTCGCGTTGCGCGGCTCCTTCGACAAGGTGGCGACCAAGGTTTTCCTGCTGTCGCCCGCCGACGTCGACGTGTCCCCGGAGGAGCGTCGCCGGATCGCCGAAACCGGTTTCTACGCTTACCAATAACCCCTGATCGGGCGGCGCCGCTGCGGCGGCCGGGCCGGCTGAGATGTGGCCAGGCGCCCGGAGTCGGTACGCTGGCAGGCGCCGCGAAAGCCCGCGGCGCTTGACATCTCATCGGTAAGGTCGGGGCTCTTCAGTTGGTGCTGTTCTTTCAGATCCTTGGGTTTGCGCTGTTCATCTTCTGGCTGCTGCTCATCGCCCGGGTCGTCGTCGAGTTCATTCGCTCGTTCAGCCGTGACTGGCACCCCACCGGCATCACGGTGGTGATCCTCGAGATCATCATGTCGATCACCGATCCGCCCGTGAAATTGCTGCGGCGGCTGATCCCACAGCTCACCATCGGGGCGGTCCGTTTCGACCTGTCCATCATGGTGCTGTTGCTGGTCGCGTTCATCGGCATGCAGCTGGCCTTCGGCGCCGCGGCCTAAACCTGTTCCGGGCCGCTTCCGGCCCGTCGGGGCGGGAGCCGCCTGCCGGGTGGGAGACGGTTCGGCCACGTTTTAGCCTCGGTTTGGCGCCTGCGATTTAAAAATTCTAAGGTTTCGGATTTTATTGCCCTCAGTGTTTGAAATTGGTTCTTATTTATTGGCCTAAACAGCAACGGTCGCGCCTGGTGTGACAGGATGGACGGCAGTTGCACGACGGCTACCACTGCGTTCTAGACTTTGCAGAACGTTAGACAGGAACTTGAGGGGACGAAACAATGCCGCTTACACCAGCCGACGTCCACAATGTGGCGTTCAGTAAGCCACCGATCGGCAAGCGGGGCTACAACGAAGACGAGGTCGATGCCTTCCTCGATCTGGTGGAGGCCGAGCTGACGCGGCTCATCGAAGAGAAC
Source organism: Mycobacterium sp. E2733 (assembly GCF_001667585.1). GTDB lineage: Bacteria > Actinomycetota > Actinomycetes > Mycobacteriales > Mycobacteriaceae > Mycobacterium. The sequence continues at coordinate 1,961 of NZ_LZJZ01000089.1, read as the reverse complement.
AGCGATCTGCGTCAGCGGATCGAGGAGCTGGACCAGGAGCTTGCTGCCGGCGGTGGCGTCAGCGCCGCTCCCGCGGCCGCGCCCACCCAGGCGATCCCCGTCCCCGAGCCGGAGCCGGCGCCCAAGGCGGCACCGGTCGCCGCACCCGCCGCCGCGGCTGCCCCCACGCAGGCGAGCAACGAGGAACAGGCCATGAAGGCCGCTCGGGTGTTGAGCCTGGCCCAGGACACCGCCGACCGGCTGACCAGCACCGCCAAGGCGGAGTCGGAGAAGATGCTGGCTGACGCCCGCGCCAATGCCGACCAGATCCTCACCGAGGCCCGCCAGACCGCCGAGACGACGGTTACCGAGGCCCGGCAGCGCGCCGACGCGATGCTCGCGGATGCGCAAACGCGCTCCGAAACCCAGCTGCGTCAGGCCCAGGAGAAGGCCGACGCCCTGCAGGCCGACGCCGAACGCAAGCACTCCGAGATCATGGGCACGATCAACCAGCAGCGCACCGTCCTCGAAGGCCGCCTCGAGCAACTGCGCACCTTCGAACGCGAATACCGGACCCGCCTGAAGACCTACCTGGAATCGCAGCTGGAGGAGCTCGGCCAGCGCGGATCGGCGGCCCCAGTCGACTCCAGCGCCGACGCCGGCGGATTCGACCAATTCAACCGGGGGAACAACTAGCCCCACAGGCGTGCCGGACACTCGCCAAGCTGCGCGGTTGGCACACTAGACCTGCACACGAACTGGCTGTCCCGCTCGCCGCTTGGAGGATGACCGATGCTGATCATTGCGCTGGTGCTGGCCCTGGTCGGGCTCGTCGCGTTGGTGTTCGCCGTGGTCACGAGCAACGAGTTGGTGGCCTGGGTGTGCATCGGCGCCAGCGTGCTCGGCGTGGTGCTGTTGATCATCGACGCGCTGCAGGAGCGCCAGCGACGCGATGCGGGCGGCCCGGCCCAGCACGAGGACGAGGCCCAGGCCGAGCCGAGCGACGAGGCCGTCGACTATCCCGAGGACGCCCCCCGCGAACCGTCGGGGGAAGCCGACACCCGGCCACCCTCCGAGGCCACCGAGGAGTCGGCGGTGTCCGCCGAGGGCCGTGGCGACGAGGCCGCCAAGTAGCACTCAGCCGGTGGGCATGGCGAGCGTTTCGCGCACCTCGTCGTCGCTGACCTGGTGAAAATCGCCGTACACCTGGCCGACGGCCTCGAACCCGGGCGGCATCGTCAGGCACACCACCTCGTCGGCCTCGAGTCCGAGCTCCCGGCAAGTCGACGGCGGTCCGACCGGGACCGCGACAATGATCTTCTTGGGCGTTGAGCCGGGATCGCCGGCTCGCACCGCTCGGACGGCGGCCAGCATGCTGGCCCCGGTGGCGATCCCGTCGTCGACCAAGATCACCACCTTGTCGCGCAACTCGGCCATTGGGCGCCCGCCCCGATACGCGGCCTCGCGGCGGGCGAGTTCGGCCGTCTCGCTCTCGATCACCTCGCGGACCTGGTCGTCGGTGATGCGCAGGCTGGATATCACGTCGTTGTTCATCACGACGCCACCGCCGCTGGAGACCGCGCCCATCGCGAGCTCCGACCAGTGCGGCACCCCGAGCTTGCGGACCAGGAACACATCCAGGGGCGCGTGCAGCGCCGCGGCGATCTCCCACGCCACCGGGACGCCGCCGCGGGCCAGTCCCAAGACCAGCACGTCATCGCGGTCGCGATAGGACATCAACTGCTCGGCGAGCGCGCGACCGGCGGGGCCAGAACGCCCCGGGAGAAACCCGGGTTCGCTGAGCGGTGCGGCCGCTACCAAAGCCCGTAGGCTGGAACGCGACCGATGACACCCGATGGATTCCTCCGGCGCACTGCGACGCGCGCGTTCCGCGACCGTCGCGAGGCCGGTCGCGCGCTCGCCGAGCAGTTGATGTCCTATCGCGACCGCGATGACGTGCTGGTCTTGGGACTGGCCCGCGG
>NZ_LZJZ01000088.1 GCF_001667585.1 Mycobacterium sp. E2733 | reverse complement strand
TGTAGGACTCCGTCGGAAACGTGCGGATCGCCGGTCCGGTTGGCGGCGGCGCGTACCCTCGGGAGGACGGCGGGGGCGGCGGGTAGGAGCCGCGGGGCGGGGGCGGGGGCGGAATGGCCTGCCCACCCGGTGACCCAGGCGGCGGCGGAGGTGGCGGATAAGCGTCGCCGGACGGCGGTTGATCGGTCATGGGCACCCCTTCCACTGCGGACCAGCTGAGCCAGGCCGCATTACAGTACCTGAGCGCGCAGCGGCCGGGCGAGAAGCGCGTCGCAGCCGAAAGGCGGCCCCGCTAGCGCCGGCGCGGCCCGTCCGAGAGGAAGCCGAGCAGGTCATAGCGGGTGATCACACCGACCGGTTTGCCCTCCTCGACCACCATCAACGCATCCCAGTCGCGCAGCGCCTTGCCGGCCGCGCTGACCAACTCCCCCGCGCCGATCATCGGCAGCGGCGGGCTCATGTGCATCGAGACGGCGTCGGCCAATTTGGCCCGGCCCTCGAAGACGGCCGAGAGCAGTTCACGCTCGGAGACGCTGCCGGCCACCTCGCCCGCCATCACCGGCGGCTCGGCGCCGACCACGGGCATCTGGGACACCTCGTACTCGCGCAGGATGCCGATGGCGTCGCGCACGGTCTCGGACGGATGCGTGTGCACCAGGTCGGGTAGGGCGCCGGACTTGCCGCGCAGCACATCGCCCACCGTGGCCTCCTCGGTGGAACCGTCGAGGCGGCTGCGCAGGAACCCGTACGACGACATCCAGGCGTCGTTGAAGATCTTGGCCATGTAGCCGCGCCCGCCGTCGGGCAGCAACACCACGACGAGCGCGTCGGGTCCGGCCTCCTCGGCGACCTTCAGCGCGGCCACCACCGCCATCCCGCACGACCCCCCGACCAGCATCGCCTCCTCGCGGGCCAGCCGCCTGGTCATGTTGAACGAGTCGGAGTCGGACACCGCGATGATCTCGTCGGGGACCGTGCGGTCGTAAGCGTCCGGCCAGAAGTCCTCGCCGACGCCCTCGACCAGATAGGGACGGCCGCTGCCGCCGGAGTACACCGAACCCTCGGGATCGGCGCCGATGATGCGCACCTTCCCGCCGGACACCTCTTTGAGGTAGCGGCCCGCGCCGGTGATCGTGCCTCCGGTTCCGATGCCGGCGACGAAGTGGGTGACCTTACCGTCGGTGTCGGCCCAGACCTCCGGGCCGGTGGTGGCGTAGTGACTGGCCGGGCCCTCGGGGTTCGCATACTGGTCGGGCTTCCAGGCGCCCTCGATCTCCCGGGTCAGCCGGTCGGAGACGCTGTAGTAGCTGTCGGGGTGCTCGGGCGGCACGGCCGTCGGGCAGACGACCACCTCCGCGCCGTACGCGAGCAGCACGTTGCGCTTGTCCTCGCCCACCTTGTCGGGGCAGACGAACACGCACTTATACCCGCGCTGCTGTGCCACCAGCGCCAGGCCGACGCCGGTGTTGCCTGAGGTGGGTTCGACGATGGTGCCGCCGGGCTTCAGTAGGCCGCTCGCTTCGGCGGCATCGATCATCCGCACCGCGATCCGGTCTTTCGAGCTGCCCCCGGGGTTGAGGTACTCGACCTTGGCCGCCACAGTGCCGGCGCCGTCGGGAACGACGGAATTCAGGCGGACTAGCGGCGTACCGCCGATGAGCTCACTGATGTGCTGGGCGATCCGCATGCGTTCATCGTCTCAGGCAGGTTCGCGGGGTGCACGACGGCTTCGGAGTTGGTTCCCAGCGGGGCTCGCGCTAACCGGTGGCCTCGCGGATATAGTCGCCGATCTGCCGCAGCGAGCGAACCGCTTCCGGGACCATGGGCGAGGCCAGCTGGAAGTCGTGAATCTGGCCGGGCCACACCCGCACCTCGGCCGGCACACCGACCGCGGCCAACCGGCTCGCCGCCAGCCGCGCGTCGTGCAGCAACACCTCGGATCCCGACACGTGGATGAGCGTCCGCGGCAGGTCCGGCTTGATGTGCTCCACCGGTTCGTAGATCTCCTCGGGCCGCCCCCCGACTTTGTGCTTTTCGGCCGCGCTGGCAACCAACTCGGCGAGCGCGTCGAACGCCCGGGCGGAGAACATCGCGTCGGTGTTGATGTTGGGATGCGCCTGCTTGTATTCCTTTGCCAGCTGCAGCAGCGGCGAGATCATTACCAGCGCAGCCGGCTCGTCGCCCTCCTCCTGGAGGCGTTGCGCCAACGAGAGCGCGAGGTATCCACCCGCGGAGTCGCCGGCCAGCACGATCTGATCCGGCTGGTATCCACGCAGCCGCAGCCATTGGTAGCCGTCATGGCAGTCATCGAGCGCCATTCCGATCGAATGCTTGGGCAACAGCCGGTAATTGACCACCAGAATCGGCGCGTCAGCAAACTGCGACAGCGCTTCGACCAGCCGACCGTGCGAGTTCGCCCCGCACGTCAAGAACGCCCCACCGTGGAAATAGACGACCACCCGCCGGGTGCCGTCCGCGGGCAGCACGCCCGGGGCGCGCACCAGCTGCGCCGACGCGTTGGGCAACTTCACCGTCTCGCGGACGGTGGCCGTCACCGGGAGCACCACCCGGGCCGCGAGATCGATGAGGCCCCAGGGCCAGGGGAAGTTGGGGACATGGCTGCCGACGGACAGAACCGGCCGGATCGTCACCCGCGACGTCAGGTTGGCCAGCCGCGCAGCAACGCTGGGCCCGGATTCGAGGACCTCGACGGGGGTGCCATCGCTCATCGCGAACTTGCGCGGCCTGTTGGCCCTGCGAGCCGCGAGGACGTCGTGGGGACGAAGGGCAATCCGGGGCGAGCCGGATACCTTGCCGGGTGCGCTCATGCTCAACACTTCCTACGCCGTTGTAGTGCGATACAGCATGTGACGAGGCGGCTGAGCGCCCGGTTCAGCCGTTTGCTCAAGGCACTCAGCCAACCCCGCGAACTTAGCTTGACAGGCGATTCTTAAGAGAACATTTAAAGAGTCTGATTTGTTACCTCATTTGATTCGCACCGTGATCACATTGTTGATCAGCCGACCCCGCAAACATGCAAGCCGAACTAAACTGGTGGCGTGACCATGCGGGTGCCCCGTCGTTCGGCAATCGCCTTGGCCACAGCGGGCGCTCTCGCCTCGACAGGAACTGCCTATCTGGGGGCGCGCAACCTGCTGGCCGGCCAGGCGACGCACGCGCGCACCGTCATCCCCAAGTCGTGGGACATCCCGCCGCGCGCCGACGGCGTGTACACCCACGGCGGCGGGCCGGTGGAGCGGTGGCACCGCGGCGTGCCGTTCGATCTGAGCCTGATGATCTTCGGCGACTCGACGGCCGCCGGCTACGGGTGCGAGAGCGCCGAGGAAGTGCCGGGAGTGCGGATCGCGCGCGGCCTGGCCGAGCAGACCGGCAAGCGAATCCGGTTGAGCACCAAGGCAATCGTCGGCGCCACGTCGAAGGGCCTGTCCGGCCAGGTCGACGCGATGTTCGTGGCCGGCAAGCCGCCGGATGCGGCGGTGATCATGGTCGGCGCCAACGACGTGACGGCCCTCAATGGCATCAGCCAGTCGGCGCAGCGGCTCGGAATGAGCGTCCGCAAGTTGCGCGCCCGCGGTGCGGTGGTCATCGCCGGCACCTGCCCGGACCTGGGGGTGATCACCGCTATCCCCCAACCGCTTCGGTCCCTGGCACACGAGCGTTGTTTGCAACTGGCGCGCGCCCAAGCCACATCGGTTCGGGCCGCCGGCGGAACGCCGGTGCCCCTGGCGCAGCTGCTGACCCCGCAATTCCGCTCCACGCCCCACGTGATGTTCTCCCCGGACGGCTACCACCCGTCCGCCCCGGCTTACGCGATCGCCGCCGACGCGCTGCTGCGCGCGCTGTGCGAAGCGTTGGGCGAGGAGGTCGATCTCCCGCCGCTGGAGTTGGCGGCATCGATGACCACACCGGTGCTCGGTCAGCGCCACACCCGAATCAGCGTGATGTCGCGGCTGTGGCGGCGCCCGGTGCCGGGACCCGCCCCGTCTTCGTGCCCACGGATCGCCAGCGACTAGATTTGTGCCAGCCCGTCGGCGTGGAGCAACCACCCGGTTTATGTAGCGAGCTCGTCGAAATCCGGAAGGGATTGAAGGGAACCGTCATGCCTGAAGCCGTAATTGTCTCAACTGCTCGCTCGCCGATCGGCCGCGCGATGAAGGGGTCGCTGGTCTCCATGCGACCCGACGACCTGGCCACCCAGATGGTGCGGGCCGCGCTGGACAAGGTGCCCGCGCTCAACCCGCACCAGATCGACGACCTCATCCTGGGCTGCGGCCTGCCGGGCGGCGAGTCCGGCTTCAACATGGCGCGCGTGGTCGCCGTCGAGCTCGGCTTCGACTTCCTGCCCGGGACCACCGTGAACCGGTACTGCTCGTCCTCGCTGCAGACCACCCGGATGGCGTTCCACGCCATCAAGGCCGGCGAGGGTGACGCCTTCATCTCCGCGGGCGTGGAGACCGTGTCCCGGTTCGGCAAGGGCAACTCCGACTCGTGGCCCGACACCAAGAACCCGCTGTTCGACGACGCGCAGGAGCGTTCGCAGGCCGCGGCCGCCGGCGCCGACGAGTGGCACGACCCCCGCGCCGACGGCAACCTGCCCGACGTCTACATCGCGATGGGACAGACCGCCGAGAACGTGGCCATCCTGACCGGCATCAGCCGCGAAGACCAGGACCGCTGGGGCGTGCGCAGCCAGAACCGGGCCGAGGAGGCGATCAAGAGCGGGTTCTTCGAGCGTGAGATCTCCCCCGTCACCCTGCCCGACGGCACCACCGTCAGCACCGACGACGGCCCCCGTCCCGGCACCACCTACGAAAAGGTGTCCGAGCTCAAGCCGGTTTTCCGGCCCAACGGCACCGTGACCGCGGGCAACGCCTGCCCGCTGAACGACGGCGCCGCCGCGCTGGTAATCACCAGCGACACCAAAGCCAAGGAGCTCGGCCTGACGCCGCTGGCGCGCATCGTGTCCACCGGCGTCAGCGGCCTCTCGCCCGAGATCATGGGCCTGGGCCCGATCGAGGCGTCCAAGAAGGCGCTGGCGCGGGCGGGGATGTCGATCAACGACATCGACCTCTACGAGATCAACGAGGCCTTCGCGGTCCAGGTGCTGGGTTCGGCACGCGAGCTGGGCATGGACGAGGACAAGCTGAACGTGTCCGGCGGGGCGATCGCGCTGGGCCACCCATTCGGCATGACCGGCGCGCGCATTGCGACCACGTTGCTCAACAACCTGCAGACGCACGACAAGACGTTCGGGCTGGAGACCATGTGTGTCGGCGGTGGGCAGGGTATGGCGATGATCATCGAGCGGCTGAGCTAGGCCGACCGTCCGAGCCGGCCGTCGACTGTGCGGCCACGGCGGCGACACGCCGAGCGGGCTCGCCGCCAGCGCACACTCGACGCCAAGCACACGCGAAAAGACCGGCACGCCAATCGGCGTGCCGGTCTTTTCGTTGACGAGAACTAGTCGTTCTGCAGATAGCTGAGCAGGCGCAGGATCTCGATGTAGAGCCAGACCAGGGTCACGGTAAGGCCGAGGGCGATACCCCAGGCCGCCTTCTCCGGCGCCCCAGCGCGCACCATCTGGTCGGCCGCGTCGAAGTCGATCAGGAAGCTGAACGCCGCGATACCGATGCAGACCAGCGAGAAGATGATCGCCAGCGGACCGCCGCTGCGCAGCCCCAGGCCGGTACCGCCGCCGACGTGGAACATCGCGAGCACGAAGTTGCCGAGCATCAGGGCCAGCACGCCGAACATCGCGGCGACGAGCATCCGGGTGAACTTGGGGGTGACCCGGATCGCGCCGGTCTGGTACACCACCAACATGCCGAAGAAGACACCGAAGGTGCCCATGACGGCCTCCCCGATCAGCACGCCGGCGTTGGCGTTCGAGACCGCGAAATTGGCGAAGACGAACGAGATGGCGCCCAGGAAGAGCCCCTCGAGGACGGCGTAGCTGAGCACGATGGCCGGGCTGTCCTGCTTGCGGCCGAATGTCGCGACCAGCACCAGTCCCAGGCCGCCGAGCGCGCCGACCAGGGTCAGCGGCATCGCCAGCGAGAGGTTGGACTCCACCAGGAAGTACGAGACCACGGCGGACACCGCCAACACGGCCAGCGTGATGCCGGTCTTGGTGACAACGTCGTCGATGGTCAGCGGACGCGAAGCCCTCGTCTCCTGGTAGGGAGCTTGATATGGGGCCGCGTAGGGGTCGGCTCCATAGCCCTGCATCGGGGCCGCGCCTGTGCCGAATTGCGCGTATCCGCCCCGCTGCTTGGGCAGCGAACGAAATACCGGGTTGCTTGTCTCCCGCACCGTCGGATCCTCTCTATTGGCTTCGAGCTGTGCGAACACAATCTCAACGATCAGCGTTCCGTCCGGGTTCCCGGTCGAGCTGGGCATTTTCCGGCGCCTGGAGCCATCAAACTGACGCAGTTGCTGTCGTCGCGTTAAAGATAACCCTTACCCGCGGGTATCGCGTCGGTCGTCACGATCTAGATTTTTCGTCGTGGGTGGACCGGCGATGGGAGGCCAGGGCGTGACCGACGAATTCGATGAGGTTCTGACCCGCGTCGACGGCACCGTCGGTCTGATCACGCTCAACCGCCCCAAGGCGATCAACTCGCTGAATCAGGACATGGTGGAGGCGCTGCGCGCCATACTGACCGACTGGGCGCGCGACGACGCGGTATCCGCGGTGGTGCTCTCCGGTGCCGGCGAGCGCGGGTTGTGCGCCGGCGGCGACGTGGTCTCCATCTATCACAGTGCGCGCAAGGACGGGGTCGAGGCGCGGCGGTTCTGGCGCGACGAATATCTGCTCAACGCCCAGGTCGCCGACTTCCCCAAGCCATACGTGGCGCTGATGGACGGCATCGTGATGGGCGGCGGCGTCGGCGTCAGCGCCCACGCGAACGCCCGCGTGGTGACCGACACGTCCAAGATCGCGATGCCCGAGGTCGGCATCGGCTTCATTCCCGATGTCGGTGGGACGTTCCTGCTGTCCCGAGCACCCGGTGGGCTGGGTCTGCACGCCGCCCTGACCGGAGCTCCTTTCTCCGGGGCCGACGCGATCGTCATGGGATTCGCCGACCACTACGTGCCGCACGACGATCTCGAGGCGTTCACCCGCGCGATCGTCACCGACGGCGTCCAGAACGCGCTCGCCGAGCATGCCATTGAGCCCCCACCGAGCGTGCTTGCCGCACAACACGGTTGGATCGACGAATGCTACGCCGGCGACACGGTCGAGGACATCGTCGCCAATTTGCGCGGGCATGACACCGGCCCGGCCCAAGACGCCGCCGACCTGATCGGCACCCGCTCGCCGATCTCGTTGTCGGTGACCTTCGAAGCCGTCCGGCGTGCCGCCAAACTCGAGACGGTGAAAGACGTTCTCGTCCAGGATTATCGGGTGTCGTCGGCATCGCTGCGCTCACACGACCTGGTCGAGGGCATCCGAGCACAGCTGATCGACAAAGATCGCAAGCCGAAGTGGTCGCCCGCGACGCTGGCCGCGGTGACCGCGGCCGACGTCGAGGGGTATTTCGCCCCGGTTGACGACGACTTGAGTTTCTAGAAAGGCGATTTGGATGACAGACTTTGAAACCATTTTGGTCGAGCGCGAGGAGCGCGTCGGCACCATCACCCTGAACCGGCCGAAAGCGCTCAACGCGCTCAACACCCAGGTGATGAACGAAGTAACCATGGCGGCAAAGGATTTCGATAACGATTCCGGCATCGGAGCGATCATCATCACTGGTTCGGCCAAGGCGTTCGCCGCCGGCGCCGACATCAAAGAGATGGCCGCTCTCACGTACGCGGACGCTTTCGACGCCGACTTCTTCGCCCCCTGGGCCAAACTCGCCGCCGTGCGCACCCCGACCATCGCCGCGGTGGCCGGGCACGTGCTCGGCGGCGGCTGCGAGCTGGCCATGATGTGCGATGTGCTGATCGCCGCCGACACAGCGAAGTTCGGCCAGCCGGAGATCAAACTGGGTGTGCTGCCCGGGATGGGCGGCTCCCAGCGCCTCACCCGCGCCATCGGCAAGGCCAAGGCCATGGACCTCATCCTCACCGGGCGCACCATCGACGCCACCGAAGCCGAACGCAGCGGCCTGGTTTCGCGTGTGGTGCCGGCCGATGATCTGCTCGCCGAGGCCAAGGCCGTCGCCACCACCATCTCCCAGATGTCCCGTTCGGCGGCCCGGATGGCCAAGGAGGCCGTCAACCGCGCGTTCGAATCCACGCTGTCCGAAGGGCTTCTCTACGAGCGTCGCCTCTTCCACTCTACCTTCGCGACGGAGGACCAGTCCGAAGGCATGGCGGCGTTCATCGAGAAGCGCCCTCCCAACTTCACCCACCGGTAGGCTGCGATGAGCGAGCCGGGTACAGCGACCAACGCCGACACCGCCGGCAACCAGACGGCCGTCGCCGAGGAAGCCGCGCGCGCGGAGACCGGCCCGCCAACTCGCGAGCCGCGGCCAACCGAAAATCCTTGGTGGGTACGCCATTACACGTTTATGGGCACCACGGTCGGCCTCATCTTCATCTGGTTCTCGATGACGCCGTCACTGCTGCCCCGCGGCGCGCTGTTCCAGGGGCTGGTCAGCGGCATCTCCGGCGCGATCGGCTACGGTTTCGGGGTCTTCGGCGTATGGTTGGTCCGTTTCATGCGTACCAAGAAGTACAGCCCGCCCGCCCCGCGCTGGGCATGGATGGTGCTGATCCCGGTCGGCGCGGCCGGCATGGTGGCGATGGCGATCCGGTTCCACGTCTGGCAAGACCGCGTGCGCGACCTGATGGGCGTGCAGCACCTGAAGTGGTACGACTACCCCGTGGCCGCGGGCCTGTCGCTGGTCGTGCTGTTCACCTTGGTCGAGATCGGTCAGTTCATCCGGTGGCTGGTCCGTTTTCTGGTGGAACAACTGGATCGCGTTGCGCCGTTTCGCCTTTCGGTGACCATCGTGATCATCGGGCTGCTCGCGCTCACCATCACCGTGCTCAACGGTGTCGTGCTCAAGTCCGCCATGCGCACCATGAACAACACCTTCGCCTCGGCGAACAACGAGATGAGTCCCGACACCGCGCCGCCGAAGACCCCGCTGCGGTCCGGCGGTCCCGAGTCACTGGTGTCGTGGGAATCCCTTGGACACCAAGGCCGCATCTTCGTGGAAGCCGGCCCGAGAGTTGACCAGCTGACCGCCTTCAACGGCGCTCCGGCAACCGAACCGATCCGGGCCTACGCCGGGCTGAACTCCGCGGACGGCATCACGGCGACCGCCGAGCTCGCGGCGCGCGAGCTGCAGCGCACCGGAGGGCTGCGACGCGCCCTCGTCGCGGTCGCGACCACCACGGGCACCGGCTGGATCAACGAGGCGGAAGCCGACTCGCTCGAGTACATGTACAACGGCAACACCGCGATCGTCAGCATGCAGTATTCGTTCCTACCGAGCTGGCTGTCCTTCCTGGTGGACAAAGAGAACGCCCGCCACGCCGGGCAGGCGCTGTTCGAGGCCGTCGACCGGCTGATCCGCCAGATGCCCGAAGCGCAACGCCCGAAGCTCGTCGTGTTCGGCGAGAGTTTGGGATCGTTTGGCGGCGAAGCTCCGTTCATGAGCCTCAACAACGTGCTCGCCCGCACCGACGGCGCGTTGTTCAGCGGACCGACATTTCAGAACACCATCTGGACCGACCTGACGTCGACGCGCGACGCCGGTTCCCCGCAGTGGTTGCCAATCTACAACGACGGCAAGAACGTCCGGTTCGTCGCTCGCCCAACAAATTTGGGACGCCCGAACTCCACGTGGGACCGCCCGCGGGTGGTCTATCTGCAGCACGCCTCAGATCCGATCGCGTGGTGGTCCCCCGACCTGCTGTTCAGCCAACCGGACTGGCTGCGGGAGCGGCGGGGCTACGACGTGCTGCCCGACACACGCTGGATCCCGGTGGTGACGTTCCTGCAAGTCACGGCGGACATGGCCGTGGCGGTCGACGTTCCCGAGGGCCACGGCCACCACTACGTCGCCGACGCCGCCGACGGCTGGGCCGCCGTGCTGTCACCACCGGGTTGGACGCCGGAAAAGACCAACAAGCTACGGCCACTTCTTCATTCGGATGCGACGTCGACCGGGTAGCTAGAGCCAGCGGCGACCAGGCTTGCCCGAGTCGGCGAGCACTCCGCCGCCGAGCGAGCCGGCAGCGGAAAGCTGTTGGAGCACACCGGCACCCGCGAGCGCGTGATAGCCGCCGATGACGTCGGTGGCACGGTGCAGGCCGATGTCCAGCAGCGCGGCGGCCGCGAGGCTGGAGGTGTAGCCCTCCGAGCACACGATCACCCATTCGACGTCGTCGCTGACGGCCTCGGGCAGCTTGGCCTCGCTGGTCGGATCGCAGCGCCACTCCAAGACGTTGCGTTCGATCACCAGCGCGCCCGCGATCTCCCCCTCGCGGAAGCGCTGGGCCTGCGGCCGGATGTCGACGAGCACCGCCCCGCGCCGCACCGCGTCGGGCACTTCGGCGGCGGGAAGGCGACGGTAACGGCGCCGGGCGGACCTCAACACGACGTCGATGCGGCTCATCACGGTCCTTCCGGTTGGTCGGTCAGTTCGGTGCGCTGGCGGCGCAACCGATTTCGGCCGGTGACCTCGTAGTAGGACATCGCGGTCAGCGGCGGCGAGTAGGCATGCACGCTGAGCGAAGGGGGCGCCAGCCCCGCGTCGGTGCCCGCCAGACCCGAGACCGGAACGGTCACGGGCCGCGGCGCCCACACCACGTCGTGCACCCAGCCCAGCGGGAACCCGGCCTGATCGCCCGCGTCGAGCCGGCGACGCCGCAGCGCGCGGCCGTCCCAACGGAATTCGTTGAGCGACCCGGACAGCACCGTCAGCGCACCGAGGGACCCACCGTGGTCGTGCAGTTCGGTGTGATGACCGCGAACCCAGCTGATCAGCCAGACGTCCAGCTCCTCGTCACCGTGGATGCGGGTGAACCAGCGCCGCGACTGGGGCATTCCGCCCGGCGGCAGCAGGTGGTCGCAACGTCCGCTCAGCACGTCGTCGGCGGCCCGGTCGGTGGCGTGCAGGAGGTCGGGAACCCGCAGGCGGGTCGGCCCCGACGATGGGGACGAGATGGTGCGCGGGCGCAACGCAGCCGAAGCGGCGAGGGATACAGACATCGGAGAGCTCCAGAAAAACGGTCGGACAGGCGGCGGCGTGTTACGGCCGACAACACTCACAAAATCCGAAGCGCTCCATCACGGCCGCCAGTGTTGCATAGATTGAGAAGATGCGCTGGTGCGGTCAACGGCCCCGGCTGTGGGGCACGCTCGCGGTGGCGGCCGGTTTATTGGCGGCCACCGGATGTTCGTCCGGCGTCCCGAGCGGTAAGCCCGCGTCCTCGCCCGCGCGGCCGGCGGGCATACCGGGCGGCACGAATGCGGCACCGCCGGGCGCCGTCGGGCTCTCCCCGGCGGGCGTGACGACCAGGGTCGACGTGCCGGCGAATTCGACCGAGGAAGAGTATTACCAGGCCTGTCACACGGCAAAACTGTGGATGGATGCCCAGCCCAGGACCGGTGAATCCCTGTTCGAGCCCTATTTGGCAATGGTCCAGGCCGCGCCGTCGGGCACCGCGGGCAGCTGGAATGCCCGCTGGGCGGACCTGACGGCGGCCCGGCAGGCGGCCGTCATCACCGCCGCACGCGCCGCCGCCAACGACGAATGCGGCTAGTCTTCGAACTCGTGCGCGATTGAATTCACGGGTAGAAGAAAGTGCCAACCCGGCCGCCGCCGCACCCCTCCGCCGCGCAAAATGAACAGATGCCGGACGGACCTGGCGGAGTCGTCCGCCGATCGTCACCGACGCGCGTCGCGTTGGCACTGGGCAGCGGCGGCGCCCGCGGCTACGCCCACATCGGGGTGATCGACGCGCTGCGCGCCCGCGACTACGAGATCGTGGGGATCGCCGGCTCGTCGATGGGCGCGCTGGTCGGCGGTTTGGAGGCGGCCGGGCGTCGCGACGAGTTCGCCGACTGGGCGAAGTCCCTGACGCAGCGCACCATCCTGCGGCTGCTGGACTTCTCGATCAGCGCGGCCGGAGTGATGAGGGCCGAGAAAATCCTGGAAACGGTGCGCGACATCCTCGGCCCGGTCGACATCGAGCAACTGCCCATCCCCTTCACCGCGGTGGCGACCGACCTGTTGGCCGGTAAGTCGGTGTGGTTCCAGCGCGGCCCGGTCGACGCGGCGATCCGCGCGTCCATCGCCATACCGGGCGTGATCGCCCCGCACGAAGTAGATGGGCGGCTGTTGGCCGACGGCGGCATCCTCGACCCGCTGCCGATGGCCCCCCTGTCGGCAGTCAACGCCGACGTGACCATCGCGGTGAGCCTCAGCGGCAGCGAGGCGATCGCCGCCCGGGACGCGGAGTCCGGCGTGACCGCCGAGTGGCTGAACCGCATGGTGCGCAGCACCTCCGCGCTGCTCGACACCGCCGCGGCCCGGTCGCTGCTCGATCGGCCCACCGCGCGAGCCGTCCTGGGCAGATTCGGCGGGTCTACCGCGGAGGCGGACAGCTGGTCGGAGGATCTGGACGTCGAGGAGCCCGCGGCCGGGGACGATGCGGCCGGTGAACTTGCGGATGCCGCACCCGAAGTGCCGAAGCTGGGCAGCTTCGAGGTGATGAACCGGACGATCGACATCGCCCAGGCCGCTCTGGCGCGCCACACGCTGGCGGTCTACCCGCCCGACCTGTTGATCGAGATCCCGCGCTCGACGTGCCGGGGCCTGGAGTTTCACCGGGCGGCGGAGGTGATCGCCGTCGGCCGTGCGCTGGCCGACGAGGCCCTGGACGCGTTCGAGGACGACCGCACCGCGCCGCCCGCGATCGAAGGCTGAAACCCGCACTGCGCCAGCACGTTAGCCGCCCGGCTCGGCGATGCCCAGGAAGCGCGCGACGCCCGGGGCTTCGCGGCGGCCCTGGTCGCGTCCGGCCAGTGCCGACGCGACGCGACATGCGGGGTCCAACGGGTTGGACCCGAAGGCCGCCAGCGAGTCCGCGTCGGCGAACACCGCGAACGTCGCGCCGGTGAAGGCGGAGATCTCCGCGGCCGGCCCGTCGCCGAACGGCGCGGGCGCGTCCGCGCCCGAGGGCACCAGCACCACCGCCGCGTCGCAGTCGTCGGCCACGCCGAGGTTGACCGAGCTGGCGATCCCGCCGTCCATGTAGCGCCGGCCCGCGATCGACACGGGTGGCCACGCCCCGGGCACCGCGCAGCTGGCCGCCACCGCGTCGACGAGGTCAACGCCGGATGCGCAATCGAAAACCACCAATTCGCCGGTGTCCACGTCTATCGCGGTGATCCGCAGCGCTCGATCGGGCCAGTGGTGCGACGGCAGGCGTTGGGCGATCACCTGGCGGCGCACCGGCGGCGGAACGGTTTTCGTCGCCAACGCCACGGCCCCGATTCGCTGCATCTGCTGCCGGATCTTGTTCGACGGGTCCGCAAAGGGCTCCGCCAAGGCCGCCAGGAACATTTCGGTGATCGTGTCGACGTCGACCCCGGAATCGATCTCGGCCGACGATTCGGCGACCTGCCGGTCGAATAGCACGTCAAGCGTGCTGCCGCTGCCGATCTGCGCGGCGACCGCAGAGCCCGCCGAGGTCCCCACCAGGACATCGGAATCCAGCAACAGCCCGGCCGCCGCCGGGGACACATCGGCGATACCGCGCAAAACGCCTGTCTCCCAAGCGATTCCCGCTATTCCTCCACCGGCCAGCACAAGCGCTCGTCTGGTTGTCACGCCCACCCACTCTGCCAGGCCGGCATTGAGCTAGCGCCGAGCGCTCGGCAGCGCGTGTTGCGATTCGTCCACCGCCGCGCTCAGCTCGTCCCGACGCACCAGGTGCGCGGGCAGGTCGGGCAGTATCACACTGCGGTCGACGTGCAGCGCGGCGTCGACGTGGACCAGCTCACCCGGATCGAGCAGATGCCAGCGCGGGTCGTCGTCCATGCGTTCGGTGGCGAAGACCACCGACGGGCGGGTGCACAGATGTTCCGATCGCGCGTGAATTCGCTTGGTGCGCAGGTCGAATTTCGGGGCCCGGGTGGGGGCGTCGTCGGAGCGATCCAGGACGTATAGTTCGTGGGTTTCGGGATACCGCAGCGCCCACATGTCGGTCGCCGTGCTCAATAGCACGTTGACCGCATAAATCGGCACATTGGCCGCAAGCCATTTCATGGCATCGGTCAGACCCGCGGTCACGTCACCGTTCAGCGCCCGGATCGAGGCCGTGATCAGCGCGAACACCCGCTCGGAATCGGTGTCGCCGAGGACCAATTCGTCGGTGTCGACCTCGCGCAGCCTTCTGTCGAGAACGTCCAGCCCCTCCAGCACGCCGTTGTGCGCGAAGATCCGGCCGTCCTGCAGGAATGGGTGGGTGTTGTGGACGTCGAGCGCACCGGTTGTCGCGTAACGCACATGCGCGATGAAGGTGGTGCCGGTCAACTCGTGGGCTTCGGTGGCGAAGGCGGCATCCTCCCAGGCCGCCATGGGTTGCTTGTCCAGCTGCGGCCGGCCACGCCCGTCGAAGACGCCCAGGCCCGTGCCGTCCGGGTTCCTCCTGCTCTGATCGGCGAGGCTGTCGGGGGCGTCCAACAACCAGAACGTCGCGGTGCAAACGTCGGTCCCGGCGTGTAGTCCGAATAGTCGACACATGGTCTCGACGGTACCCAGCTTCAGCCGGTCAACACCCCGGCGAGGTCGCCCAGCGCTCGGCCCATTCGCGAGCAGACACGAAATCGCACGATCCGGGGCGAACCGATGCGATTTCACGTCTGCTCGCGCCGAGGCAGTGCCCTCAGTCGCGGGCCTCGACCACCCAGTAGCCATGTTCGGCGTAACGCGACCGAATGGCCTTCTTGTCGTACTTGCCCACGCTGGTGCGCGGAATCTCTTCGACGAACGCCCACCGTTCGGGCAGCCACCAGCGAACCACCTTCTCCGCGAGGAACTTTCGCAGGTCCTCAGCGCTGACCGTGGTGCCCTCCTTGGCCACCACGACGGCGAGGGGCCGCTCCTGCCACCGCTCGTCGGGGACGCCGACCACCGCGGCCTCGACGACGTGCGGGTGCCCGATCAAGCTGTTCTCGAGTTCGACCGATGAGATCCACTCGCCACCGGACTTGATGACGTCCTTGGCCCGGTCGGTCAGGGTGACGAACCCACGCTCGTCGACGCGTCCCACGTCGCCCGTGCGCAACCAGCCGGAGTCGAACTTCGAGTCGTCGGCGGTGAGGTAGTACGAGCCGGCAATCCATGGGCCGCGGACTTCCACCTCGCCGACGGCCTCACCATCGTTGGGCAGCACCTGACCGTCGTCGTCGACGATCCGCATTTCCACGCCGCATACCGGTTGGCCCTGGGTGGCGCGGAACGCCCAGTGCTGGTCCTCGGGGGTTCCCGGCGGCGGCCACGCCATGGTGGCCATCGGGGAGGTTTCCGTCATGCCCCACAGCTGCCGGATCTGAACGCCGTGGTTCTCCTCGAAGGTGCGCATCAGCGAGACCGGAACGGCCGAGCCCCCGCAGACCACGAGCCGCAGCGACGACATGTCGTGGTCGGGTTCCTCCTCCAGCCGGTGCAGGACGTCGTTCCAGATGGTTGGCACCGCGCCCGCCACGGTCGGCCGCTGGTCCTCCACCATGCGAATCAGCGAACGCGCGTCAAGGTGGCAGTCGGGCAAGACGAGGTCGGCGCCGGCCATCAGCGCGGCATAGGGCAGGCCCCACGCGTTGGCGTGGAACATCGGCACGATCGGCAGCACGCTGTCGACGGAACCCACGCCGATGCCGTTGGCGGTGCAGGCCGCCATGGTGTGCAGGTAGCTCGAACGATGGCTGTAGACAACGCCTTTCGGGTTGCCGGTGGTGCCGCTCGTGTAGCACATTGCGGCCGCGGACTTCTCGTCGATCTTCGGCCAGGCGAACTCGGTCGACTCGCCCGCGAGCACGTCGGCATATCGCAGCACGGTCTTGCCCGACCCCTCGAACGCGGCGGCGTCACCCTCGCCCACCACGATCACGGTGTGCACGGTCTTGAGGTCACCCAGCACCGGGGCAAGCAGCTTGGCCAGCGACATGTCGACCAGCACCACCTGGTCTTCGGCCTCGTTGGCGACGTAGGAGATCTGCTCGGCGAAGAGGCGGATGTTGAGCGTGTGCAGCACGGCGCCCATCGACGGCACCGCCAGGTAGGTGGTCAGGTGTTCGGCGTTGTTCCACATGAACGTCGCCACCCGCTGGTCCCCGCTGATGCCGAGGCGGCGCAATCCGTTCGCCAGCCGAGCGGCGTCGTGACCCAGTTCGCGGTAGCTGATGCGCCGGTAGCCGTCATCGGTGGCGGTCGTGACCGTGCGCTCGCCGTGCACACCGCAGCCGTGCCGCATGATCGCGGTGATCGTCAACGGAAAGTCCTGCATCGTGCTGTCCATTGAGGTACCGCCTTTGGATCTCGGCGCAGCGTCGCCTGATGTCAACCCTCGAGTCGCGGCGTGGCCGCCTCCCGGGCCGGCGGCGATGACCCGCCGGCAGCATCCACCCTAAGCCCGAGTTCGCCGCCAGGGTCGGCAATCACCCTAGGCGAGTGCGGGTTCCCGCTGAGCGAGCGCGGGCATGCGAGTGGTCGACGCCTCGGCCGATCCCCCGCCCGCGGCAATCGGCACGACGGTCACCACACCGGAATGGCCGGCGATGTAGAGATATCTGCCGTCCGGGCTCTCGACCACGCACGACGGGCGCTTCGCCGCCCCGATGTCGCCGAGGACGTCGTGGGTTTGCGTGCAGACCGCCGCGACGCGGTCATCGCTGACCAAGTAGGCGCGGCGGCCGTCGCGACTGAGCGCCAAGCGGGTGAGCGGGCCGGGGACCTCGCTGAGCTTGCGGGTTCCGGTGATCTTGTGGGCTCGGGTGTCGATCACGTCGAGCACCGCGCCCACGACGGGGCCGCAACTGGCCACATAGGCCGTGCCGCCGTCGCCGCTCAACGCGACGTCGCGGATCGGCAAACCCAGCTCGTAGGCGCCAACGATGCGGGGGCCGACACCGGCCCGCCGGTGGGATTGCGCCCCGGTCTCGATGACGACGAGTTCGCCGCCGGATGGCCCGTTGGTGGCGGCGTACAGGTGGCGCCCGTCGGGGCTGATGCGCACGCAGTCCGCGGTGGTTCCGGGCGTGGCGGCGAGTTCGATCACCTCGAAGTCGTCCGTGGTGGTGTCCATGATCGCGACGTCGGCGCCACGCGCGCCGTTCCGGCTGGCGTAGACGAACCTCCCGTCGGCGCTCGCGATCAGATCGCTTACGCTGTCGGCCAGCGGATGCGTCGCGATGCGCGCGTTCGTGGTGAGGTCGACGACGTCGATCGAGTCATACGACGGGGACGCGGTGCTGATGTAGGCGCGCGGGGAGGCCCCATCGCTCACGGCGATCGCGAATGGTTCGGTGACGCCCGTGACCGTCTGCACCAGCTGACGTGCATCGGTGTCGATGATCGAGACCGTGTCGCGGCCGTGATTCGCCGCGATCAGCCGAGTGCCGTCGGGACTGACGCCGATGTCGCTGATCGGACCGTTTCGGACCGGAATCTGGACCACCGGGGCGCCGTCGAATACGAACACCGGCTCGTCTCGGTCGTCCTGTAAGGCCTTGCGGTCGTTTACACCGCTCACGCTGCACCGCCTTTGCTATGTTGTCGGCGCGGAGGCGAACTCGCCGGGACTTGCGCGACAATTCGGCCTCCGGATCCAGGAGGATCTCAGCACCGAAAGGCACTGACGCGACTGGTTTCGAGAGTCTACCGGCCAAAAATCGCGTTGAAGCGGCTCGAATGCCACGACGTTAGCTACGTCACCCCCGCGCACTCAGGTTCTGCTCAGGCTCTCAATTACGCTGTATCGCAGTCGCTTACCCGTAGCGAAAACGATGCAAACGCGCTTCCGGCGGATTTCGCATTCGCCGCTAACGTCCCCGGTCAGCGGGGTGGAGTTGTCCGGGCTAAGAAATTCTCAGGGTCCGGCGCACGAAGAGAAAAAGATCACACCGCGTTCGCTAACTGAACTGGGTGCGCGGCCGGGGCAGGGCCGCACCGTCGACGAAGATGTCCAGCTTTTCGTTGTAAAACGCCACCAGACCGGCGATCTGGCCGACCGCGGGCAACGGGTAGTGGTAAGTCCAGGCCAGATCCGGATGCAGGGCCTGCTCATCAGGGGGGCCGGACCGCACCGACCAATACCCCGACGTCACCCCTTTGTACGGGCACAGCGTCTGCGTGGCGCTAGGCTCCAGATGCTCGAAGGCGATATCCGTCGGATCAATGTAATACCTTGTGGGCAAACCGGTTTCGAACAACAAAACCGGAGACCTGGTGTCGGCCAGTATAATTCCGTCCAGCTCGACCCGAACATGCCGGTGTGAGCGCAACGCGTCAACCCGCGAATAAGGGTTACGCGGGTGGCCGTAGATCGGTTCGTCTTCCTCTAACCACCGCAACGGATTCCACTCGAATCGCACCGTCCCGGCCACCGGACCGCCACCGTCGGCGTCGAACACCCGCGCGGCGGACGGGTGGGTCGCACCGGCGCCCACCAGGGAGTGCAGCCGCGACGGACCGAATTGAACTTTCTGCGAATGGTTTTCGTCACGCAGAAACTCCGCACGGACATCGGCGAACGGGATGTAGTACTGCGGGTAATACGGGACCTCCCACACATACAGGGCGGCGGTGGTGTCGAAGACCAGCGCGCCCCCGAGGTAGCCACGCACCCGGCGCGGCGCGGGCTCGACCCTGCCGCGCGTGGCGGCCATCTGCGGGTAGTCCCGGTCGGCGGTCACGTCTGATCCTTGGACGCGAGCCCGGCGGGCGCATGGGCGATCGCCTTCCGGATGGCCTCGGCCAGGGCGAGGGCGCTCTCCTCCGTGAGCTCGAGCGCCACCCGCGCCGACGGACCGAGTTCCGGATTGATCACGTCGATGTTGACCGTGTGCCCGTAGGGCGCGTGGACGGGGTGATCGACGTACACCGTCGCGCGGCTGGCGCCGAACCACCCCGTGGCGCCCTTGCCGCTGCCGTCGATTCCGACGTGTTCGGTCAGATAAGTGCACATGGCCCGGCGCCTAACCTTTCAGCTGGGTGGCGAAGAAGTCGTCGATGCGCCGCCAACCGTCCACCGCCGCCTCGGGCCGGTAGGCGGGCCGATCGACGGAGAAGAACGAGTGTCCCGCGCCCTCGTAGGAGTAGAACTCGTGCGGCTTATTCAGCTTGGTCAGTTCCTCGTCCAGTGCGGCCACGGCGGGCGGCGCCGGGAAGCGGTCGTCGAGCCCGAACAGGCCGAGCAGCGGGCAGCTCAGGTTCGGCGCCAGCTGCAGGATCGGCTTCATGACCTTGGGCATGCCCTCCGGCGGATCCTCGACGATGAAGGCGCCGTAGCAGTCCACCGCGGCGTCGAACGGCAGCGAACACGCCGCCAGGTACGCGTGCCGCCCACCCGAGCAGTGCCCGATGACGCCGAACTTCCCGTTAGCGCCCGGCAGGGAGCGCAGGTGCTCCACCGCGCCCGCGACATCGCCGACCAACCGCTCGTCGGGCACGCCGCCGGCGGCCCGCGCCGCCGCCGCGGCGTCGTCGGGCGACGCGCCGGGGGCCTCGCGCGAATAGAGGTTCGGGGCCACGGTGTGGTAGCCGCTGACGGCGAGCCGCCGGACGAACTCCTTGGTTTCGCGGTCGTAGCCGGGCATGTGGTGGATCCACACCACTCCACCGCGGGACCCCTCGGTGATCGGCTCACCGACTGGGCAAGCCCGGTACGCCTCGATCTCGTCGCCCCCGTGGCCGGTGATGGTGATCGTTTCGGCTCGGATGGCGTCTGGGCTGAGCGCATTCATCGCAACTCCTTTGGGGCTCCGTGGTTGGCCGCAACCGGACCCGGCGGCGCATGCGGCCGGTCCGCGAACCAACGTATCGAACACCCGTGGGCGTTCAGCGCCGTTTGTCGCGCACCTTGTAGGTCGAGGGCCACGACTTTCGGGACTCATCCCCGGTCAGCGGGGTCCCCATGCCGCCGACCTTCACGTTGTAGGCCTCCTTGCCGGGGCCGACCTCCCGGTTCGCATGCTCCTGGGCGAGGAAGTACAGCTCGTCGATGGTGGCCTCGTCGTAAGCGACGAACGACGTTTCCCGCGCCACGTCCTCGATGCCGACCAGCATCCGCTCGGGCAGGATCCGCGACGCCAGCGCCGCCAGGCCCAACAGGGTGAACGGAATGAGCCAGTAGCAGACGTACGACGCCGCAGTCTCGGTGTCCAGGATCGTGGTGTCACGGCGCACGAGCGGCGGGATCGCCGAGGACACCGTCATGCCCGCCGCCGTTGCCACCCAGACCCAACTCAGGACGCTGACGACCCGGCCGAAGAGCTCGGTCTTGACCACGTCGGCGGGTTGTTCCGCGGCAGCGAACGCACGCACGAACGGCTTGCCGGCCACCGTTCCGGCCAGGGCCACCACAAGGAAGCCGGCGGCGCTGAGCGGCAGTATCCACCGCTGGGCGAACACCTGGCCGAGCGCGAAAGTCAGCACCGTCAGCACCACAAACACGACGGCAGAACCGATTTCAAACGTCCGCTCCGGCCTTCCGGCGACGCTCCCGAGCCCCACCGCGATGGCCGCGATCGCCAGCCCGGCCACCGCCGCGGCAGGGAACGGGACGTTACCGACAAGCACCCAATACGCGATCCACGGCGCAAGACCAGACAGCATGCCCACGATTGGTCAGTGTATGAGTGGCGGTTCGCCGCGCCGTCGGCGGCAGGCCGAAAATTTGGTCCGCGGCTCATGACGTGCACCGTGAGGCCGCTCCCCCGCTGTGATCGCCGCGCCACCAAGGGCTTTCCCGATCGTGCGGCCGCGAGCAGGAGAGGGCTTATGGCCCTTGGCGTCGCCGCTCAACTGGGTCAATGTGGAGGCCATACGCTTGCGGACGGTGGCGGGATCTCCGAGCTGTCAGCCAGGACAGGGCAAGGCTAGGTCGAGCTATGGAGCGCAGGGCAGCACCGGCTGAAGGCGTGGTGGCGATCGGCGCATCCGCAGGAGGTATCGAAGCGCTATGTGAACTGGCGGCGGGGATGCCGCCGGATTTTCCGTTGGCCGTCATGATCGTCATCCACCTGAGCCCGGCGGGGCCTTCCCTGCTGGCGCAGATCATTAACCGGAGCGGCCCGTTGCCGGCGGTCGCAGCGGTAGACGGCGCCGTCCTGCAGGCCGGGCGGATATACGCCGCCGTGCCCGGCCACCACCTGCTTGCCCGCGACCATCGGGTGGCACTGTCGGATGGACCGTGGGAGAGCGGTCGCCGACCGGGGATCGACGCGCTTTTCCGGTCCGTCGCGCTCGACTACGGCCCCCGCGCCGTCGGTGTCCTGATGTCGGGACTGCTTGACGACGGCGTGGCCGGGCTGCGTGCCATCAAGGCCAAAGGAGGAGCCACCGTGGTCCAGGAGCCGACCGACGCGCTGTTTCCCGATCTGCCGAAGAACGCCATCAAAGCCGGCGTGGCCGATCACACGGCGGCGGCGAAGAAGATCGGTAGCTTGCTTGCACAGCTCGCTGACCGCGACATCGAGGAGCCGGCCACGGACCCCGATGGCCAACTCGAGCTGGAGAATCAGATCGCGATGGACAGCCAGTTCGCGGCATCGGTCGTGGCGGAGGATTTGGGCCCGCCCACCGGGTATATCTGCCCCAGCTGCAACGGCGCTCTGATGGCCGTCAACGAGAGCGGATACCGCTGCCAGGTCGGTCATGCGTGGACGGCACAGTCGCTGTTGGTCGCTTACGGCGACGAGCTCGAAGAAGCAGTCTGGGCGGCGATCCGCAACTTGAAGGACACGGCGCGACTGTCCCGCACCCTCGCCGAAAACGCTGAGAGTGCAGCGGATCTGGAAGGTTATACCGCCGTGGCCAGCCGGGCCGCACACGCCATTGCCGCGTTACGCCAGGGCCTTCTGGCGGCAAAAGCCGACAGCAGCGACAGCCCCGAAACGGTGTGACCCGCTAACCGGACGGGTTCGGGTTCAACGCCATCGCCAAAAAGTCGAGACGCCACAACGACTGGAACAGCGTTCGCCCGAATTCCCTTGCCAGATCGGCGTTTTCCGGGCCTACTTCGCCGCGCTGTGCCACAGAGGCGATGATCTCCCGAATCGTGCGACGGCCATCGACCTGCTCGACGAACTGCAGCTGAGCCGGATTGAGCTTCAGCTTCGTGCCGGGCAAGTGGATCTCGTTCCCGGACAACAGGCAGGCGGTCCGCAGTAGCGGAATATAGTCAAGGGCCCCGGCCATCGAGAAATCGATCGCGTAATGCTCCTTCGGACGCTCGGGGCGGCAGGCGATGAAGAAGTGGGCCGCGTTCGCCGGCTGCAGACGTTCCATCACGGACCATAGTTTGATGTCGGGAAGTCGATTCAGCATCGCCTGGAACTGGCTCGCCCGCGCGACGAAGTCGTGCGGGTAGTACGGCGATTTGTGAAACCAGCCCTGGAATGCCAGTCCGGCGGAGCTGACCAGGTCCAGGCACTCCTCGACGGTGTAGCTTCGCTGGCGACTGTGCAGGAAGGTGTCGACCAGGGCGCCGTCGGACAGCAGATCGCGCGCACCCTTCAGATAGGGGCGCACGGGGTGGTCCGCCGGTAGCACGGCGATCGCCTCTTTGACCATTTGGACCGATGCCTCGTCCTGGGTCAGTCCGACGTCGCGGAAGGCCGATTCGAGCATGTCGACCCCCATCCGGCCGTACTTCGCGTAGAGCATGACGCCCAGCGCCCCATCGGTGCGCAGGCACAAGCCAAGCGCTTTGAGGCCGGCCAATGGGTCCGCCATGTGGTGCAAGACGCCCGTGGACACGATGAGGTCGAAGTCGCGGGACAGCGTCGAGACTTCTTCGATGGGAAGCAGATTCAGTTCCAGGTTGTCCAGGCCGTGCTTGTCCTTCAAGTACTGCTGGTGCTTGAGCGCTGACCGGCTGACGTCGATCGCGACCACTTTGGCGGCGCGGTTCATGAAGGCGAATTGGGCCGCCTGGAAGGTGCCGCAACCCGCGATGAGAATGTCGAGGTCCGGCTTGTACTCCCGGTTGGGCCACAAGACGCGGTGCGCCCAGAAAGGATCGAACCAATCCCAGTGGTTCTTGGTCCAGGCCGCGAGATCGGCAACGGGGGGCGGATACTCCCACCGATCGTATTGGCGCGAGACGCCGTCGCCCCGCGGATCGTCGGTCACTTCGGCGCGGCTCCTTCGCGGTGGCGGTCGCGACCAACTTACTGCGCCTCGCGTCTTTCGGCTTGGTGACACCATGCCGTCGCGTTCACATAAGCGGGGGGCCCGGGATCAGCCAGGTCAGCGAAGTGTCGATCTGCCCCCGGTATTGCGGGCAGTAGGCGGCCACGGAAAGGCCGACGAAGTAGCTGGATTCCCTCATCGTGAGCTCGGTGTCGCGCTTCACCTTCAGCGCGAGAACACTTGCATTTGCGTTGTTATCGAATCCCGTGCACACCCGGTGGGCCATCGCGATCGCGGTGTCGCTGTCGCGAACTTCGATCCCGTAGTTCATCAGGGACGCGATGAACGCATCGTCGACCGGATCTGCAGCTGCTGACGCCGGGGCGAGCGGCACGGCGGCGAAGAGCAGAACAGCCGCCCACCACTTCCCCAGACGAACGTCCATGCCCGCTGCCGTGTCCTTTTCTGCGCCTTCTGCGGGGACGATCAACTCGACGCCGACAGAGGTACCTTCGTCCCGCTTACACCCTGGCTGGTCTGCCCGTTCGGCTCCGGTGCGCTTACCTCTCGCAAGGTGACGGTTTGGGTACGCCAGCCGGCGTAGCCAAGGGCGGCGCTGATCGCGGTATAGACGACGGCCTCCGTCCACATGTATCCAACGCCCCACTTCCGACCGAGGAAGATGGGCTCGTCGATGATGCCGGCGGATGCGGCGATGGCGTAGCCCGCGTGCGCGTAGGCGATTCCAGCGAACGCTCCGCAGAAGAATTTGCTCACTTCGCGATTCATTTCTTTGTCCTCTCAGTCGCCACGAACCCGTGTGATCTCACTGTCGGCTTTGCCGTCCGACTGGAGGTAGGGGCCAAGGTCCTCCCGCGTCGGACCATTCGTCGCTTTCGGGCACGGCCGATGCCGGACATGCCCGCTGAACTGGGGCGCGGCGGTCGTCGCTGAGATTACCGAGAACCTCGCCTACACCCCGCCGACGACGATTGAGACGTCGACATGGCGGAGTACGTGCACTCCCCCGACTCGTGGCGCGATCCGCAACCGCCCGAGCCGCCGCGCTGCGGACCGCAAAACCCGCCCCTGCTCCACTGCGAGCAGTCCTGTGAAAAGAACACAGAGGTCAGCTGGGGGGCAGGCCGATCGCGCCACACCTCAATGGCCGGCCACCGAGCGCGCCATCTACATGCCCCGCGCCGCGCGTTGACCCGCCGCGAAACCCGCCGGGCGTCGGCGCGCCCCGGCAACACCGCCGACCCAAGGGCGAAGCACACGGCTACGCAGGCGAACAACTCGCCCGGTAGCCATACCGGCCAAGGACTAAGGGCCGCAGGTTTCGCTATCGGCGACCAAGAGGCTGTGCAGCCGTGAATCGCACGGGCATCGAATGGATACCGTTTATGAACATTGAATTCATACGCTCGACCGGCCCGGCCAACTCCATGTTCTTCATTCGGGCGATAACCTCCGACACGAGCGCCGAGGCCTCGACCCGGGCCAGATTCGCGCCGAGGCAGTAATGTGTGCCGCCGCCGCCGAATGCAAGGTGCGGGTTCGGTGTACGAGTGATGTCAAACGTGTCGGGATGTGCGAACTTCGTCTCGTCTCGATTGGCCGAGGGATAGAACATGGCCACCCGACCGCCTTTGGGGACCGGAATACCACGCACTTCAGTATCTTTCGTCGCCGTGCGCAGGAACCACATCACCGGACTGATGTAGCGCAGCATCTCCTCGACCGCCGTCGGCATCATTGATGCGTCGGTTTGCAGCTGCGCCAGCTCTTCGGGGTTGTCCATCAAGGCAAGCATTCCCCCGGCCACGAGGTTGCGGGTGGTGTCGCCACCAGCGTTCAGCAGCAGGATGAAGAAGAAATTGAACTCCATGTCGGTAAGACGCCGCCCGTCGATCTCGGCATGCAGCAATGACGTGGCGATGTCGTCGCCGGGCTCGGCACGTTTACGGGCGGCAAGTTCGGCGGCGTAGGCGAAAATCTGCATCCCCGCTTCCGCGATGCGGGCATCCTGAACTTGGCCGGCGTTGGTTATCTCGGTGAGCTCGTAGAGCCGGAAGCCGTCTTCGAGCGGAATCCCAAGCATTTCTGAAATCACATAGGATGGGAGCGCCCCGGCCACCTCCTGGACGAAGTCGCACTCACCTTCCTCGATGACGTTGTCGATCAGATCGCGCGCCATCTCGGCTATGCGTTTGTTGAGCCTCGCGACCTGTCGCGGCGTGAAACCTTTGTTAACGAGCTTGCGCAATGCGGTGTGCCGGGGCGGGTCCATCGTCAGCATCATGACGCCGCGCATGTCTGCCGGAGAATCGGGACCAGGCGCTTCGAAGTACACGCCGTCTGTTTCTGACGACCACGTGGCGCTGTCCCGGGACACGGCCACAACTTCGTCATAGCCTGTCAGGGCAAGGAACCCGGGTCCGTCTTGGAAAGGGTGCCAGGCGACCGGCGCACGCTCGCGGAGTTTGCGGAATGCGTCCAACGGCGGACCGGTCCGGTAGGAATCCGGATCGGTCAGATCGACCCCGCCAATGCTGATCGCGTCCTCAGTCACGCCCCACCTCCGTGCGGCAGCTGCGCCCCGGGCTGGGCCGGTGCCATCCGCCAAACCTTAGCTCCGAGAGGGAAGGTTTGGGATTTATCCCGTAAATCCCATCCCGCAACCCCAATGCGTGATGGTTTGCTACGGGCGGCAGAACATCGCTTGTTCGCGTACACGTCGCGTACCGCGCACAGATTCCCGGCCCAAATACAAGGAGCAAACCCCATCTACTGGGCAAAACGTCGGTGCCCCCAGTCGGACTCGAACCGACACTGGGCGGATTTTAAGTCCGCTGCCTCTGCCAATTGGGCTATGGGGGCCCGGCGGCGAATCTAGCGCGCAGGCGCCGAATCCGGCACATCGCATCCCGCTCGAATAAGCCAAATGCCCAACATGCGGCGCGAACGGTCATCGGCTAAGATCCGCGCCCGCGCGACTTAACCACTGCTTTCCGGCAGATGACAGATGACACCGCTATGTCGTCCGGCAAGACCGTGTTAAAACTGCCGACCTCACCGTTAAGAAGCCGTAAACGGCTGTCACGCTGGCGCTTTCGGTCGGGAAGGTGGAGTCGTGGGTCGTTAGTGTTACGCCAACGCACAGGGGCCGTTACGCGAACACACAGGTCGACTCGACGCACGGGGGTCGGCTCGTTCCAACATTAGGAGCAACAGATGTCGTTTCTGACAACGCAAACGGAAGAGATGCTAGCTGCCGAGCAGCTGCTATCGGGGATCAACACCAACCTGGCGGCGCAGAACGCAGGCGCCGCGGCGGCGACAACTGTGATCGCTCCGGCCGCCGCCGACCCGGTGTCGGCCCAGCAGGCGGCGATCTTCTCGGCGTACGGCACCCAATACCAGGCGATCGCCACCGAGGCGCAGGCGTTGCTGGAAAACTACGCGCAAACCCTGGGCATCAGCTCCGGCAGCTACGGCGACACCGAAGCCATCAACGCGAGCCAGGCCGCGCTGTCGAGCGCCGCGTCTCCTTTGGCCGCCGCTGCGGCGACGCCTACGGGCACACCGCTGGACTGGCTTTCCTATCTCCTCGGTAGCACCGGCAACGGGACCAACCCGGCGATGCTCGGTGGGCTCTTCGGCCTCTCGAGTAACGGTGCCAACATTCTCAACATCGGCGGCGGCAACTGGGCCTCGGCCGCGTCCGACCTGCTGGGCCTGGCCGGTGGCGGCCTGCTGGACACCTCCGCTGCCGACGCCGCCGGTTCCGCCGCCGACGCCGCGGGCCTGGCCGACACGACGGCGCCGATGGCCGGCGGAATGGGCGGTGTCGGCGCGATGCCGATGGCCGCGGCGGGCCAGGCCAGCTTGGTCGGCAAGTTGTCGGTGCCACCGACGTGGGCCGGCTCGGCCACCCCGGTGGTCGGCACCAGCGCCGCACCACTGCAAACGGTGGGCTGGACCTCCGCCGCGCCGCAGGCCGGCGCCGGGACCATCATCCCGGGCATGCCGGGGATGGGCGCGGCCGCGCGCAACAGCGCCGGCTTCGGTGCTCCGCGCTACGGCGTCAAGCCGATCGTCATGCCGAAACCGGCAACCGTCTAGCCCTCGGCCATTTCCTCGAAGACTCAAATTCCAACAGACAAAAGGAGCGGGAAACACAAATGGTTCTTGACTTTGCAGCAATTCCCCCGGAGATCACCTCCTCGCTCATGTACGCCGGCGCCGGCGCCGGACCGCTGATGGCCGCCGCGGCGGCGTACGCCAACCTGGCCGCCGAGGTGAGCACAACGGCGACGCAGTGGGAGTCGATCATCTCGCTGCTGACCAGCGAGCAATGGACGGGAGGCGGATCGGCCGCCGCCGCGGCCGCGGCCCAGCCCATCATCGCCTACCTGACGGAGACGGCGGCGACGCTGGAGCAGGCGGGTGCGCAGGCCACGGCCTCGGCGGCCGCTTACGAAGCGGCGTTCGCCGCGACGGTGCCCCCGCCGGTGATCGCGGCCAACCGGACGTTGCTGGCCACGCTCGTCGCAACCAACTTCCTCGGGGTCAATTCGGCCGCGATCGCGGCGACCGAGGCGCAGTACGCGGCCATGTGGGCCCAGGATGCCGCCATGATGGCCGCGTACCAGGCCGCCTCGGCGGTCGCCGGGGTCCTCACGCCGGTGACGCCGCTGACGTCGACCACCAACCCGGGGACCGCCGCGGCCGCGAGCAGCGCCGCCCTTGCCGCCGATTCGACCGGCGGCACGGTCCAGGCGCTGGCTCCCATCGCGAACGCGGCGCCGTTGGCAGCCGCCCCCGTCACGCCGACGTTCCCTGGCATTCTGGGCTCGATCGACAACTTCATCGGCACGCCGTCGGTCTTCAACGCCATCAACGGCGGCGTGAACACCGCGGCGTGGTTCGTCATGAACACCATCCCGACGGCGGTCTCGCTGGGGCACACGCTGGGCTCCGTGCCGTCGATCCCGTTCGCCCTCACCGACTCGGTCACGCCGCTGGCCGGCGGCATGGTGCCGGGCACGATGGTGGGCTCGGTGTCGGGCGCGGGCGCGTCGGCAGCCCTGGGCGAGGCCTCCGCCGTCGGCGGCCTGTCGGTGCCGGCCGGCTGGAATGCGGCCGCCCCGGCGTCGTTGGCTTCCTCCACCGCTCCCCTCGAGGGATCGGGATGGACGGCGGCGGCCGAGGCCGAGCCGGTTGCGGCGATGCCGGGCATGCCGGGGATGGCCGCGGCAGCCAAGGGCGCGGGCGCCTACGGCTCCGGGCCGCGGTACGGCTTCAAGCCGATCGTCATGCCCAAACAAGTTGTCGTCTGATGTCGGGAGTACCGGTACGGGAAAGAAGGGGGTACATGTCACCCGTTTGAGGGGATCAGTTAACCGGTAGGCCGTAATCTGTCCATAACGCGGCCACCACCGCATCAATTAGAACTGTTAATACTTCGACCTGAAGGCTTGAAGGATAAGGAGAAAGCAACATGGCAACACGTTTTATGACTGACCCGCACGAAATGCGGGCGATGGCGGGCCGCTTCGAGGTGCACGCCCAGACGGTTGAAGACGAGGCTCGCAAGATGTGGGCGTCCTCGATGAACATCGCCGGCTCGGGCTGGAGCGGTCAGGCGCAGGCCACCTCGTACGACACCATGGGCCAGGTCAACCAGGCCTTCCGCAACATCGTCAACATGCTCCACGGAGTGCGGGACGGACTGATCCGCGACGCGAACAACTACGAGCAGCAAGAGCAGGCCTCACAGCAGATCCTGGGCAGCTAGCAGCCGAAACCCTCTGTCTTCCAACACTTTAAGGAGCTAAACAATGACCATTAACTACCAGTTCGGCGATGTCGACGCCCACGGCGCCTTGATCCGCGCCCAAGCCGCGTCTCTGGAGGCTGAGCACCAGGCCATCATTCGCGATGTGCTTGCTGCGGGTGACTTCTGGGGCGGTGCGGGTTCGGTGGCCTGCCAGGAGTTCATCACCCAGTTGGGTCGCAACTTCCAGGTGATCTACGAGCAGGCCAACGCCCACGGGCAGAAGGTGCAGAGCGCCGGCAGCAACATGGCCAGCACCGACAGCGCCGTCGGGTCCAGCTGGGCCTGACACCGCGTCCTTACTGGAAGGGGCTCGCACACCACGGTGTGCGGGCCCCTTTCGTCCTGGAAACCCTTGCGGCTCTGCCTTATCCGGCCACCGGCGAACGCGGGATGAGCGAGGGGCGGAACCCGATTCGGTGAACCGCACCGTCGGACTCGCGCCCGACCATGCCCCCCAGCGGCAGCTTGGAAATGCCCGATGCCGACGACGGCGTCGGTGCGGCACCCCACCCGCCCGGCATGGCCTTGGCGTCCAGAGCGGTGGGCAGCGGCGTCACCGACGACGCCGCGTTGGCCCAGCCGGGCGGCACCGACAAGGTCCCGAGCGAGGCTCCTTGGCCCAGGCCCGCCGACGCGCCCTGACCCAGTCCCCCCAGCGAACCCATGTTCCCCAGCGCACCCAGTGCTGGCGAGCCAGAAACTCCCTCGGCGCCCAAAATCGAACCCGCGCCCTCCATATCAAGGGCCAAGCCCTGGTAATCGAGCCCCAAGCCCTTGTAATCGAGCCCCAGCCCGTAAAGGTCGATGCCGATTCCACCGCCGTCGGCGCCGAAGCCTGCGGCATCGGAGCCCAGGCCGGCCACGTCGGAAAACAGCCCGGCCGCTTCGCCGGAGCCGGCGACCCCGCCGAGCGACGCTGCCAGGCCGGACGCGGTTCCCAGGCCGGCGTTCGCGGTCTTGGCGGCGCCCCTGGTCGTTCCGCTCAGGCTGGACAGCGCGCTGAGCGGAGCGGACGCCCCCGACGACCCGAGGGACGCGCCGGTCCCCATCGCGGCCTGCGACAGACCGGTGCTCGAAGTCGATCCGGGGGTCGACAAGCTCTGCAACGCCTGTGGCACCGACATCAGCTGCGCCGAAGTCGTCTTGACAGTGCCGCCGGCCCGGGTTGCGGTCGCCTGGGCGACCGAACCTGCTTGGCCCGCGGCCCCGCCCGGATTGGTCGTCTGGGGCGGTGGCGCAAACGCGCCGAAGGCTGAGGCGGACGCCGAACTCGCGGCGTACGTGTACATCGCGGTGGCGTCTTGCGCCCACATTGCGCTGTATTCGGCCTCGGTGGCCATGATCGCCGGCGTGTTCTGTCCGAGGAAGTTGGTGGCGACCAACGCCAGAAGCCGAGCCCGGTTAGCCGCAATCAAGGGCGGCGGCACCGTCATCGCGTACGCCGCTTCGTAAGCCCCGGCGGCGGCCGTGGCCTGCATTGCCGACTGCTCGCACAGCTCGGCGGTGGTCCGCAGCCACACCACGTAGGGTGCGACCGCGGCGGCCATCGACATCGCCGTCGGGCCTGCCCACTCGTGCGTCAGGGTCGCGATCACCGATTCATATCCGCTGGCGGCCGAGCGCAGCTCCAGGGCCAGCGAGTCCCATCCCGCCGAGGCGGCCAGCAGCGTCGCGGGCCCGGCCCCCATATACATCCGGCCGGAGTTGACTTCCGGAGGCAACGCGCCAAAATCCATTACTTTCCTTTTGCTGGTTGATTTTCCCGAAGCCGCAATCAGGCGCCGCGGCGATGACCGCCGTTGCGGCCGCAGCCATCGTCACGTGCATTACGCCCGCACGTGGAGCTACGAAAAGCGTTTCGAACGGCCAACTTTGGTGCCATGAGTCAGGACGCCGTTGTCCCCTGCATTGAGGCTACGCATTCAGCTACCACCGGCATTCGCCGGAATTCAGCGCCTTGCAAATAACTCAAAACCGTTCTCGTGCGGCTCGTTTTGTACGTATTGCCTGGAATTGGTCGGCGCAATCAAGCCAACAGCCGTGCGAGCCCGTCTTTTTGGCAAACCGGATCATCGCAAGCCGCCTGCCGCGACACATAGAAAACTCATATTTGAGTCCGTTTGCGGCGACGGGCCCGTGCCGAACATTTGAGAACTCTATGAGCTTCGTGACAGTTAGGTGTGTGGCTTGCCAGAATGTAGGAACATGACCGCAATGTCGGGATACGCGGGCGGCCAGCGCCCCCGCCAGGCCATCCTCGGGCAGCTGCCCAGGATTTATCGTGCCGATGGATCACCGATCAGGGTCCTGCTCGTCGACGACGAGCCGGCGCTGACCAACCTGGTGAAGATGGCGCTGCACTATGAGGGATGGGTTGTCGACATCGCCCACAACGGGCGCGAGGCCCTGGCCAAGTTCGACAAGGTCAGTCCCGACGTGCTCGTGCTCGACATCATGCTTCCCGACGTGGATGGGTTGCGAATCCTGGAACGCGTCCGCCAGTCCGACGCCTACACGCCCACGCTCTTCCTCACCGCGCGGGACTCGGTCATGGATCGGGTCACCGGCCTGACCGCCGGCGCCGACGACTACATGACCAAGCCGTTCAGCCTCGAAGAGCTCGTTGCCCGGCTGCGCGGGTTGTTGCGCCGTTCCGGCCAGCAGTCGCCCCCGGCAGCCGAGACCCTCAAAGTCGGCGACCTGCGGGTCGACACCGCCAGCCGCGAAGTGACCCGCGATGGCACCCAGATATCGCTTTCGTCGACCGAGTTCGAACTGCTGCGCTTCCTCATGCGCAATCCCCGCCGCGCCCTGAGCCGCAGCGAAATCCTCGACCGCGTCTGGAACTACGACTTCGCCGGCCGCACCAGCATCGTGGACCTGTACATCTCGTATTTGCGGAAGAAGATCGACTCCGGGCGCGAACCGATGATTCACACAGTGCGCGGTGTTGGATACATGCTGCGGCCGCCGGAATGAGCCAAGACCGGGACGCCATGTCCGGGGATCTCCCGCGGTGGCTGCCCCGTTCGTTACGCCGCCAGCTGCTGCTGGGCGTACTGGCGGTGGTCAGCGTGGTGCTGATGACGGTCGGAATCGTGTCCGTGCTGAGCCTGCGCGGCTACGTCACCGCGATGAGCGACGCCGACGTCGCCGAGTCTTTGGACGCGTTGGGCCACTCGTACACGAAATACCTTAAGGGTGAACACAATCCGGCCGACGGCGCCAAGCCGCTGCCTGATGCGATGCTGCAGTTCACCGATCAGACGCCGGGAAACCTGATCGTGGCACTGCACGACGGCACCGTGATCGGGTCGGCGGTCTTCTCGGAAGCCGAAGCACGGCCGGCGCCCGCCGACGTGGTCCGCGCCATCGAAGCGGAGTCGTGGGCAAACGGCCCGCCACGGACCGAAAACCTGGGCGCCCTGGGGTTCTATCGGCTCAAGAGCCACGTCGACGGATCGGACGTGCTGATTGCCGGGGTGTCGCTCAACCTCGCCGACCGAATCATCGCCCGCAAACAGGTCACCACCACCCTACTCATCGCGGCGGCGTTGGCGGTCACCGCCGGGCTCACCGTGTGGGTGGTCGGCTATACCTTGCGGCCATTGCGCCGGTTGGCGGCTACCGCGGCGGAAGTCGCCGCCATGCCGCTCGCCGACGACGACCACCGAATCAGTGTCCGAGTGCGGCCGCGTGACACCAACCAGCAGAACGAGGTCGGCATCGTCGGCCACACCCTGAACCGGTTGCTGGACAACGTCGATAGCGCGCTGGCGCAGCGCGCCGAATCCGACCTGCGTATGCGGCAATTCATCACCGACGCCAGCCACGAGCTGCGGACACCGCTGGCAGCGATTCAGGGATACGCCGAACTCACCCGCCAGGACAGTTCTGAACTGCCGCCGACCACCGAATACGCGTTGGCTCGCATCGAGTCCGAAGCGCGGCGCATGACGCTGCTCGTCGACGAGCTGCTCCTGCTCTCCCGCCTGGGCGAAGGCCAAGACCTGCAGAGCGAGGACGTCGACCTGGCCGACCTCGTCGTCAACGCCGTGAACGACGCGGCGGTCGCCGCGCCCGCGCACCATTGGGTGAAGGACCTCCCCGAGGAGCCGGTGTGGGTCCGCGGGGATCAAGACCGGCTACACCAACTCGTCAGCAACCTGCTCCACAACGCCCGGGTGCACAACCCGCCCGGGGTCACCGTCACAACCGGGATCACCTGCCACCGCGACGGGTCCGAGGCGCCGTGGGTCGAACTGACCGTCGCCGACGACGGCCCCGGGATCGATCCGGAGCTCCTCCCCCGCTTGTTCGAACGGTTCGCCCGGGCGGACAACTCGAGGCTCAACAGCTCGGGCACGGGGCTGGGCCTGGCCATCGTCAGTTCGATCGTCAAGGCCCACCACGGCTCCGTCACCGC
Source organism: Mycobacterium sp. E2733 (assembly GCF_001667585.1). Lineage (GTDB taxonomy): Bacteria > Actinomycetota > Actinomycetes > Mycobacteriales > Mycobacteriaceae > Mycobacterium. The sequence continues at coordinate 9,794 of NZ_LZJZ01000088.1, read as the reverse complement.
CGAATCCGTCGAGGGCAGAACGGTTTTCCGGGTCCGGATCCCGATGATCGACGGCCCGGGCACCGCTAGGGTGTGACCTTCCTCGGCGGCCGCCCGACGCAGGCGCTTCCCGTGGTTGGCCTTCTTCCTCCTGCGGCGGGCCAACGTTCGGGTTGAGATCGTCGACGTCCCTGCCGCCACACGCACCAGACGGTCGGCAAGGTCAATACCGCAGCACCAGGCTGTCATAGGCCTCCCACCACGTGGCCTCATGCTCGACCGGCGAGATGGCATGAGTCGTCAACATGTGGTCGGCCTCGATCAGCTTGTCGACCAACGTTCGCCATTGCATGTACCTGCGCAACTCCTGCACGTCGGCGGTCTTGGGCATGAGGACGATCGACATCGACCTGGCTCGAACGCTGCGGGGTCCGGCCCGCAAGAAGAGGAGCATGCTGATACTCAGGTAGGCGACCGCGGCGACTGTCAGCACGGCATCGGGTGAGGCCATCGCGTTGCCAAACGTTATGACACCCAGCAGCATCAGCGCGGCGGCGGTCATCGGCCAAGCACGCCAGAGGCGCGCCAGCCGCCGATCGGCGGTACTGACTCCGGGTGGATAGATGGTCAGGCTGTAGCGGCGGACCCCGTACCGGCTGACCACGGCTTCATAGGATCCCCATGGGTGTGCGCCGTCGAGCAGTCTCGACAACCAACTGGGCCCAGAAATCGGCGCCCGGGCGGGCTGGGCAACTACGAGTTCAACGGTTCGGTGCTGAGACTCACGCATGGTTTCGGGTCTACGCTGAGCTGCCGGCGCGCGCCGCGATGACAACGGCATCCATACGCGCGAGGCGTCGATGTTTACGGATCCTTTTCGACCTTCGGGTTACGAACGGCTCGTGGCATGAGCCGACCGACCGGCGCATGCCAAAGCTGTTGGCGCAGTTGGTTGTTGGAAGCCGATTTACATCGCAGGTGATCGGGGCAGCGATCGGCTGGGGCAGGCGCGAGCGTTCGAACTGGCGTGCGTAAACAAACCGTAAAGTTGCACCGCGAGTTCGTTAGGAAAGTGTCAACCAAAGGCCCTACCGGATTCGATCCAGCTAACTTCAAGCTGACCTTGCCTCCGAGGAACACGCTGTGGCTACCTCGATGAGGTCCTTTTGTATGCACGCGACGGGCGCGGAACGGAGACAAGATGGGCTCAAAATGGGCATAGTGGCCTTTGTCGCGCTCACGGTGGCGGTGTTCGCCGCGCTCGGCCTGGTGCAGAAGCTGGTCGAGCGGCTGTGAGCTACGAAAACATCGTCGGTTTAGTGCTTTCCGTCCTACTCGCACTTTTTCTCGGCTGCGCCCTGCTGTTCCCGGAGCGGTTCTGATGAGCGGAACAGCCGCGGGGCTGCTCTTTCTCGCCGTCCTCGTCGTGGCGCTGGTCGCGGTCCATGTGCCCTTGGGCGACTACATGTATCGGGTGTACACGTCGGCAAAGGACGGCTACCTCGAGCGCGTCATCTACCGGCTTGTCGGGGTTGACGCGCGCTCGGAGCAGACCTGGGGCGCCTACGCGCGCAGTGTGCTGGCGTTCTCGTCGGTCAGCATTCTCTTCCTATTCGCGTTCCAACTCGTGCAGGGCAAATTGCCACTGCATCTGCATGATCCGGCCACCAAGATGACACCGGGGCTCGCGTGGAACACCGCGGTCAGTTTCGTCACGAACACCAACTGGCAGGCCTATTCCGGCGAATCCACCCAGGGCCACCTCGTGCAGATGGCCGGGCTCGCGGTGCAGAACTTCGTGTCCGCCGCGGTGGGCATGGCGGTGGCGATCGCGCTGGTGCGCGGATTCGCCCGCACGCGTACCGGAGAGCTGGGCAATTTCTGGGTCGACCTGGTGCGCGGGACACTGCGAATTCTGCTGCCCATCGCGACCTTGGGCGCGCTCCTGCTGATCGCGGGAGGTGCGATCCAGAACTTCCACTTGAACGACCAGGTCGTCACCGCCCTGAACGGGGCGCAGCAGATGATCACCGGCGGCCCGGTGGCCAGCCAGGAAGCCATCAAGGAGCTGGGCACCAATGGCGGCGGCTTCTACAACGCGAATTCCGCCCACCCGTTTGAGAACCCGACCACGTGGACCAACTGGCTGGAAATCTTTTTACTGCTGGTGATCAGCTTCTCGCTGCCGCGCACGTTCGGGCGCATGGTGGGCAGCAAGAAGCAGGGCTACGCGATCGCATCGGTCATGGCTTCGCTCTACGCGATCAGCGTGACCTTCATGATGTTGTTCCAGCTGCAACACCACGGCACGGTGCCGACCGCGGTCGGCTCGGCAATGGAGGGGGTCGAGCAGCGGTTCGGCGTCGCCAACTCCGCGGTGTTCGCCGACTCGACGACGCTAACCTCCACCGGTGCCGTCGACTCGTTCCACGATTCCTACACCAGCCTCGGCGGCATGATGACCATGTTCAACATGCAGCTCGGCGAGGTCGCGCCCGGCGGCACCGGCTCGGGTCTGTACGGCATGCTGATCCTGGCGGTGATCACCGTGTTCGTCGCCGGGCTGATGGTCGGCCGTACCCCCGAATATCTCGGCAAGAAGATCAATCCGCGCGAAATCAAGCTCGCGGCAAGCTATTTCCTGGTTACGCCGCTGATCGTGCTGACGGGAACCGCGATCGCGATGGCGCTGCCGGGCGAACGCGCCGGCATGCTGAACTCCGGCCCGCACGGGTTGTCGGAGGTGCTGTACGCGTTCACCTCCGCGGCCAACAACAACGGGTCGGCATTCGCCGGGATCAGCGTCAACACCAACTGGTACAACACCGCCCTGGGCCTGGCCATGGTCTTCGGCAGATTCCTGCCGATCGTGCTCGTGCTGGCGCTGGCCGGCTCGCTGGCCAAACAGGGTCAGACACCGGAATCGGCCGGGACGCTGCCAACCCATCGGCCGCAGTTCGTCGGGATGGTCGCCGGGGTGACCCTGATTCTGGTAGCCCTCACCTTCCTGCCCATGCTCGCGCTTGGCCCTCTCGCCGAAGGAATTCACTGATGAGCGCGACGATCGTCAACCCCGCTGAGCAGTCGCGGCCCGCCAGCTCCGCGAACACCAAACGGGTGCAGGGCGGATTGCTCGATCCGAAGATGCTGTGGAAGTCGACGCCGGACGCCCTGCGCAAACTCAGCCCCCGCACGCTGTGGCGCAACCCGGTGATGTTCATCGTCGAGATCGGCGCCACCTGGAGCACCGCGCTGGCGATCATCGACCCGACCTGGTTCGCATGGTTGATCGTGGTGTGGCTATGGCTCACCGTCTTTTTCGCAAACTCCGCGGAGGCGGTGGCCGAGGGCCGCGGCAAGGCCCAGGCCGAAACGCTGCGCCGCGCCAAAAGTCAGACGCTGGCGCGACGACTCAAGGACTACCGGCCGGGCGCCCCGGCCGTCGAGGAAGAGGTCGCCGCGCCGCTCCTGCAGCAAGGCGACGTCGTCGTGGTTGAGGCGGGACAGGTGATACCGGGCGACGGAGACGTCGTCGAAGGCATTGCCTCCGTGGATGAATCGGCTATCACCGGTGAGTCCGCACCGGTCATCCGCGAGTCCGGGGGTGACCGCTCGGCGGTCACCGGCGGAACCACCGTGCTCAGCGACCGCATCGTCGTGCGGATCACGCAGAAGCCCGGGGAGAGCTTCATCGACCGGATGATCGCACTCGTCGAGGGCGCCAACCGGCAGAAGACCCCCAACGAGATCGCGCTCAACATCCTGTTGGCCGCGTTGACGATCATCTTCGTCTTTGCGGTCGCCACCCTGCAGCCGCTGGCGGTCTATTCGAAGATGAACAACCCCGGCGTCCCAGACACCCAGGCGCTCAACGCAAACGGTGTCACCGGGATCGTGATGGTGTCGTTGCTGGTGTGTCTGATTCCGACGACCATCGGCGCGCTGCTTTCCGCGATCGGCATCGCGGGCATGGACCGGCTGGTGCAGCGCAACGTGCTCGCCATGTCCGGACGCGCGGTCGAGGCCGCGGGCGACGTCAACACGTTGCTACTCGACAAAACGGGCACTATCACCCTCGGCAACCGGCAGGCCGCCGCCTTCGTCCCCCTCGACGGCGTCACCAACGAGCAACTGGCCGACGCCGCGCAGCTGTCCAGCCTTGCCGACGAAACACCGGAGGGACGCTCGATCGTCGTATACGCCAAGCAGCATTTCGGGCTGCGCGCCCGCACGCCCGGCGAACTCGCCCACGCCCAATGGGTGAGTTTCTCGGCCAGCACCCGCATGTCGGGGGTCGACCTCGACGGGCACCAGCTGCGCAAGGGCGCGGCCAGCTCCGTCGCGGAATGGGTGCGCGGCCAAGGCGGCAAGGTCCCCCAGCAGCTCGGTGAGCTCGTCGACGGCGTCTCCGCCGGCGGCGGCACTCCGCTGGTCGTCGGGGAGAGCCGCGATGGCGAATCGGCGGTGCTAGGTGTCATCCACCTCAAGGACGTCGTCAAGCAGGGCATGCGTGATCGATTCGACGAGATGCGCAGGATGGGCATCCGGACGGTGATGATCACCGGCGATAACCCCTTGACCGCCAGAGCAATTGCCGATGAGGCCGGTGTCGACGACTTCCTCGCTGAGGCCACGCCCGAGGACAAACTCGAGCTGATCAAGCGGGAGCAGGAGGGCGGCAAGCTGGTCGCGATGACCGGCGACGGCACCAACGACGCGCCGGCGTTGGCCCAGGCCGACGTGGGCGTGGCGATGAACACCGGTACGTCGGCCGCCAAAGAGGCGGGCAACATGGTCGACCTGGACTCCGACCCGACCAAGCTGATCGAGATCGTCGAGATCGGCAAGCAGTTGCTGATCACCCGCGGCGCGTTGACGACCTTCTCGATCGCCAACGACATCGCAAAGTATTTCGCGATCATCCCGGCCATGTTCGTCGCGCTCTTCCCCGGGCTGGACACGATCAACGTCATGCGGCTGCACAGCCCGGAGTCGGCGATCCTGTCCGCGGTGATCTTCAACGCACTCGTGATCGTGGCGCTGATCCCGTTGTCGCTGCGGGGCGTGCGCTACACGCCGAGCAGCGCGTCAAAGTTGTTGAGCCGCAATCTCTACATCTACGGCCTGGGCGGCATCGTCGCCCCGTTCGTCGGAATAAAACTGATCGACCTGATCGTCCAATTCGTCCCGGGGATGTCCTGACATGAGCTTCTCGACTTTCGTGCGCATGCACTGGGCGGCCTTCCGCGCGCTGCTGGTACTCACCGCGATCACCGGCATTGCCTACCCGCTGTTCATCTGGCTGGTCGCGCAGATACCGGGGCTGCAGGACAAGGCCAACGGGTCGATCCTCACCGCCAATGGGAAGCCGATCGGCAGCCGGCTGATCGGTCAGCTGTTCACCGATCAGGCCGGCAATCCGCTGCCGCAGTATTTTCAGGGCCGCCCCTCGGCGGCCGGCAACGGCTACGACCCGCTGTCGTCTGGCGCGAGCAACCTCGGGCCGGAAAGCATCATCGACACACCCGGCAAGCCGAGCCTGTTGACAACGGTCTGTTCGCGCAGCGCGGCCGTGGGCCGACTCGAAGGCGCGGACGCATCGCGGCCGTTCTGCACGGGCGGGGGCGTCGGTGCCGTCCTGTCGGTGATCGGACCCCGCGACGCCCGTGGGAACGTCATCCATCCCACCAGGGTGGTGAGCATCAACGAGCCGTGCCAGTCGACGCCGGCACCGTTCCTGGCGCTCTACGAGGGCGTGCGGGTCGAGTGCGCCAAGGGCGGCGAGGACTACACGATCGGCCAGATCGTTCCCATCCGCGGGGCCGCACCCGCCAACCCGGCCGTGCCCGCCGACGCCGTGACCGCCGGCGGCAGCGGACTAGACCCGAACATCTCGCCGGCCTACGCCGGCCTCCAGGTGGCCAGGGTGGCGAAGGCCCGGCATGTCAGCGCCGCCCAGATACGTGAGGTGTTGGCGCAGAATCAAAGCGGCCGCACCCTCGGTTTTTTCGGTGAACCGTGCGTCAACGTGCTGCAACTCAACCTGACACTCGATCGCAAATATCCGGTCTCGAGCTAGCGCGATAGGTGGATGATGGTTGACGTGAGTGTCGTTGACCACCGTCCCAAGCGCGGCGAGCTGCGGATTTACCTCGGCTCAGCTCCGGGGGTGGGCAAGACGTATGCGATGCTGGGCGAGGCTCATCGCCGGCTGGAACGCGGTACCGATGTCGTGGCCGGCGTGATCGAGACCCACGGCAGGGCGAAAACCGCTGAGCTGCTTGACGGCATCGAGTTCATTCCGCCGCGCTACATCGAATATCGTGGCGGCCGCTTCGCCGAGCTCGACGTTCCGGCCGTCCTTGCGCGCAGACCGCAAGTCGTCCTGGTCGACGAGCTCGCGCACACCAACACGCCGGGCAGCAAGAACGCCAAGCGCTGGCAGGACGTCGAGGAACTGCTCGACGCCGGGATCACGGTGATCTCCACCGTCAACGTCCAGCACCTCGAGAGCCTCAACGACGTCGTCGCCCAGATCACCGGCGTCGAGCAGAAAGAGACGATCCCGGATTCCATCGTCCGGCAGGCTTCGCAGGTCGAGCTGATCGACATCACGCCGGAGGCGTTGCGCCGCAGGCTCTCCCACGGCAACGTCTATGCTGCCGAGCGGATCGATGCGGCGCTGTCCAATTATTTCCGTCGCGGAAACCTCACCGCCTTAAGGGAATTGGCACTGCTCTGGCTGGCCGACCAGGTCGACACCGCGCTGGCTAAATACCGCGCCGAGAACAAGATCACCGAGATGTGGGAGGCGCGTGAGCGCGTCGTGGTGGCGGTGACCGGCGGCCCGGAATCGGAAACGTTGGTGCGTCGGGCTTCGCGGATCGCGTCGAAGTCCAGCGCCGAGTTGATGGTGGTGCATGTGATCCGCGGGGACGGGCTGGCCGGACTGTCGGAGGCACGGATGGCCAAGATTCGGGAGATGGCGAGCAGTCTGGACGCCTCGCTGCATACCGTGGTCGGTGACGACATCCCCACTGCGTTACTCGATTTCGCCAGGGAAATGAACGCGACCCAGCTGGTGATCGGCACCTCGCGGCGGTCGCGGTGGGCACGGCTCTTCGAGGAGGGCATCGGCGCCAGGATCGTCGAGCAGTCGGGCAGAATCGACGTGCACCTGGTCACCCACGAGGAATCCAAACGCGGCTTCCGCGCGGCGTCGCTGGCGCCCAACGAGCGGCGGGCGGCATCATGGCTGGCCGCCATCGTCGTTCCGTCGGCCATCTGCGCGGTCATCGTCACAGCGCTCGACCCGTATCTGGGCACGAGCGGCGACAGCGCGCTGTTCTTCGTCGGAGTGCTTCTGGTCGGGCTGCTGGGAGGCGTTGCCCCGGCGGTAGTTTCGGCGGTGCTGTCCAGCCTGCTGCTGAACTACTTCCTGACCGCCCCCCGGCACACCTTCACCATCGCCGAACCCGATGCCGCCGTCACCGAACTGGTGCTGCTGCTGGTGGCGGTCGCGGTCGCGGTCCTCGTCGACGGCGCGACCAAACGCACCAGGGAAGCCCGGCGCGCCTCCCAGGAGGCCGAACTGCTGATTCTGTTCGCGGGTTCGGTGCTGCGCGGTGCTGATCTCGAGACGCTGCTCGAGCGGGTGCGCGAGACCTACTCGCAACGCGCGGTCAGCATGCTGCGCGAACCCAGCGAGGAGGACCGCGCCGGCGGCAGGAAGGCGGATGTCGTCGCCTGCGTGGGCAGGGATCCTTGTGCCACCGTCGATTGCGCGGATACCGCCATCGAGGTCGGCGACGACGAGTTCTGGATGCTGCTGGCGGGCAGGAAGCTTTCGGCGCGCGACCGCCGGGTGCTCAGTGCGGTGGCCAGGCAGGCGGCGGGTCTGATCCGGCAGCGCGAGCTGGCCGAGGAAGCCGGTCGGGCCGAGGCGATCGTGCGGGCCGACGAGTTGCGGCGCTCGCTGTTATCGGCGGTCAGTCACGACCTGCGGACGCCGCTGGCCGCGGCCAAGGTCGCGGTGTCCAGCCTGCGCGCCGAAGACGTCGCGTTTTCGGCCGCGGACACGGCGGAACTGCTGGCAACCATCGAAGAGTCGATCGACCAGCTGACGGCGCTGGTCGGAAACCTCCTCGATTCGTCGCGCCTGGCCGCCGGCGTGGTGCACCCCGACTTGCGCCGGGTGTATCTGGAGGAGACGGTGCAACGGGCGCTGATCAGTATCGGTAAGGGCGCGACCGGCTTTTACCGATCCGCCATCGATCGGGTCAAGGTCGACGTGGGTGACGCCGTGGCGTTGGCCGACGCCGGGCTGCTCGAACGCGTTCTCGCCAACCTGATTGACAACGCGCTGCGGTACGCGCCCCACTGTGTGGTTCGGGTCAACGCGGGGCGCGTGGGCGATCGGGTTCTGATCAACGTCATCGACGAGGGTCCCGGCATTCCGCACGGCACCGAGGAGCAGATCTTCGAGGCGTTTCAGCGACTCGGCGATCACGACAACAGCACGGGGGTGGGTCTGGGCATGTCGGTTGCGCGGGGCTTCGTCGAAGCCATGGGCGGCACCATCGCCGCCGGCGACACCCCGGGCGGCGGGCTGACCGTGACGGTGGAATTGGCCGCCCCGGAACCGGTGGGTGAGCGATGACTCGGGTGCTGGTGATCGACGACGAGCCGCAGATCCTGCGGGCGCTGCGCATCAACCTGTCCGTGCGGGGATACGACGTGATTACCGCGTCGAGCGGTGCGGGCGCGCTGCGGGCCGCCGCCGAGCACAAACCAGACGTGGTGATCCTCGACCTGGGCCTACCCGACATCTCCGGTATCGACGTTCTGGCCGGGCTGCGGGGCTGGCTCACCGCACCGGTGATCGTGTTGTCGGCGCGTACCGACTCATCGGACAAGGTGGAGGCCCTCGACGCCGGGGCCGACGACTATGTCACGAAACCGTTTGGAATGGACGAGTTTTTGGCCCGACTGCGGGCGGCGGTCCGGCGCAATGCAGCGGCGTCCGAGCTGGAGCAGCCGGTGATCGAGACGGAGGCCTTCACCGTCGACCTGGCGGCCAAGAAGGTCACCAAGAACAACGCCGAGGTCCACCTGACCCCCACCGAATGGGGGATGCTCGAGGTGCTGGTCCGCAATCGCGGCAAGCTGGTCGGCCGCGAAGAGCTCCTCAAAGAGGTGTGGGGCCCGGCGTACGCCACCGAAACCCATTACCTGCGCGTCTATTTGGCGCAGCTACGACGCAAACTCGAGGACGACCCGTCGCACCCCAAGCACTTGTTGACCGAGTCGGGCATGGGGTATCGGTTCGAGGCGTGAGCTTCTGCGGCGCCGCGGGCCATGGTCACATCTGTCACTTACGTATCCGCGCCGGAGGACTCGACTATTTGCCCGCCTCACAGCGACAGCTTCGCCGCCTGACGCAGAGCCAGCACGCGCTGATGGATTCGGTGTTCGGTGGAGCGTGGGATGGACCTCGGTCCGTACCGGCCGCGGCCGACGCGCCGCACTCTTTCTCGGCCGATCTCCCAACGCAAAGCGTCCGAAATGACCTTCGACGCCCTGCCATGGACTTGAAAACCCTGCCGGGTAAGGGCTTCGATCATTTCGCCGACGGTCGTCGGCCCGTTGTGAGCCAGGTGCATCGTGAGCACATAGCGCAGTTCAATTCCCCGAAGATTCATCGCCGCACCATCGCACACGGGTGTGACAGCCCGCCGTTGTCGCTATGAGGCGGGCAAATCGTCGAGTCCTCCGGCGCGGATACGTAAGTGACAGATGTGACTTATCCCGCGATC
>NZ_LZJZ01000087.1 GCF_001667585.1 Mycobacterium sp. E2733 | reverse complement strand
ATAGCCCTGAGGGCGTGGAGGAGTGAGATGCTGACCGACCCGAAGACCGGCGAAGCGGAGATCACCGACGAGTTCGACCGCCGCGACCAGATTCTCGACGCGGCAAACGAATGCTTCACACAGCTCGGCATCCAGCGCACGAGCGTTCAGGACGTGGCGCGAATGGCCAAGGTGTCCCGCGGCACCATCTACCGATACTTCGTCGACCGCGACGTGCTGATCGACGCCGCCATCGAGTTCGGGGCGCAGCGGTTCTATCGTGACGTGGCGACCGCAATGGCTAAGAAAAGTACGCTGGCCGAGCAGGTTGGCGCGATGGCCGAAACACACGCGAGGATCTTGCTCGACCACCGAACTCGCAACCGTTTGATGGCCGATGACGCTGAGCTGATGCGGCACATGATCTCTGACGGGGATACGGCGGTCCGGCGGACGACCAAATTTCTCGAACCCTACGTACGTGACGCGCGTGACCGCGGAGAGGTTGGTGCCGGGGTCGACGTGACGGCCGCCAGCGAATGGCTCGCCCGCATCATCTGGTCGTTCTC
>NZ_LZJZ01000086.1 GCF_001667585.1 Mycobacterium sp. E2733 | reverse complement strand
TGTCGCTATGAGGCGGGCAAATCGTCGAGTCCTCCGGCGCCGAGACGCAAGTGACGGCTGTGACTTATCCCGCGATCGACAGCACGATGCCGTCCAGGATGTCGTGCTCGCTGACGGTCAGCTCGTCGATGCCGGCGCGGGTGCGCAGCTCACGCAACAACTCCTCGACCACGATCGCGCCCCCACCGATCACATCGGCACGGCCCTCGTGCATCGGCGGCAGCGCCGCCCGCTCCGACCGCGGCATCGCGATCAACCGTTCGCACACAGCCAGCAGATCACCGCCGGCGACACGGGAAAGATGAATGGCCGCAGAATCATACGTCGTCATGTTGTGCGCCAGCGCCGACAGCGTGGTCATCGTCCCGGCCAGCCCGACCCAGGTCCGCGCCGCCTCCACCGGCACCACGCCCAGCGCGACGTCGAGACGCTCGCGCACCACCGCACGGGCCGCCTCCACCTCGTCGGGCGTCGGCGGGTCCGAGTGCAGGCAGCGTTCGGTCAGGCGGACGCAGCCGATGTCGGCGGAATAGCTCGCCACCACCGCGTCGCCGCCAACCACGATCTCGGTGGAACCGCCGCCCAGATCGACGACGACGAAAGGCCCTGCCGCACGTTCTAATTCGCCAACGGCTCCGCGAAAGGAAAGCGCGGCCTCCTCGGCGCCGGTGATCACCTCCGCCACCGCGCCGGGCAGCACAGCGCCCAGCACGTCGGCCGTCATCGCGAAGAAGACATCACGATTGGCGACGTCGCGAGCCGCCGACGTGGCCACCATTCGCACCCGCTCGGCGCCGTGCCGCTCGAGCAGCGACGCGTAATCGGCCAATGCGCCCCGGGTTCGGGAGATCGCCTCCGGCGCGAACTGACCCGTCGCGTCGACGCCCTGTCCCAACCGCACGATCCGCGTTTCCCGATGCACGTCGTGGAGCCGGCCGTCGCTCACATCGGCGATCAACAACCGAATCGAGTTGGTGCCGCAGTCGATTCCGGCGAGCCTGCTCACCATTCTCCCGTCACCAAAACACCCGCCATCGCGGGTTCGGGGGCCAGGATCGCGAGCGCCTCATCACCGAGCGGATTGCAGCCCGGCCCTTTGGCCAGCGAGTGCGCGATCAGCACGTGCAGGCACTTGACCCGGTCCGGCATTCCGCCACCGGAGAACGTCGTCCCCAGCGGCTCAATCGCGTCCCGCTCGGCCAGATACGACTCGTGGGCTCGCCGGTACGCGGCCGCCAATTCCGGGTCATGCCGCAGGCGCTCGGTCATCTCGCGCATCAAGCCCGTCGTTTCCAGCCTGCTCGCGGCCGCGGTCAGCACCGGATGTGTCAGGTAGTACAGCGTCGGAAACGGCGTTCCGTCAGGAAGTTTCGGTGTGGTCTTCACCACGCCGGGCTCGCCATTGGGGCACCGGTAGGCAATTTCGAGCACGCCGCGGGGCTCACGCCCGAGCTGACGCGCCACGGCCTCCAGGTCGGCACGGTCAACCACCGGGCGACGTGGGATTCGGTGGGACCGGTGGAACGGGACCCGCTGGGCCCGGTTGCGGCGCGGCGGGCGGGACGTCGGTCGGGGGAACATTGGCCGGCGGCAGGTGCGGTGCGTCGGCGATGGTGTGCCAGAGCGAGGTGTACCAGGGATCGCTGTTGGCGGGTTTCGCCGCCGGACCTCCAGGCTCGGAAGGTGTCGCCGCCGTCGGCGGAAGCTGGACCTGGAACGGAATGTCGCCGGGCTTGACGAAGCCGAGCCGCTCGCGGGCCTGCGCGGCGATGTAGGCCGGATCAGCGAGCTTGGCCTTCTTCTGCTCGAGCTCGGCGATCTGAGCGCGCAACGCGGCTTCGCTTGCCGTCAACTGATTCATCTCCGTGCGCTGGGCAAAGTAGGTCCGCACCGGGCCGGCGATGGTCAGCGTCAGCACGCAGACGACCGCGGCGAGCACCGCCGCCCGCCGCGCGGTGAGACCCAGCCGCTGCTCGGACCGCTGCTCGACCGATTCGACCGCCTGTCGCTTGATGGGCTCGACGACATGCTCGACCGACCGCGCGCTGGGCTGCTTCGCCGTTTGGGACGGTTTGGAAGACGGCTTGGCCGTCCGGCGGCGCCGAACCGGATCCCCGGCCTTCCCCGGACGCGATGCCGGGGAGCGCCGCTTCGGATCCGGCTTGGCGGGCAAGCTATTTGGCCTCCGGCGCATACCGCGGGAACGCGAGATCCCCGGCGTAACGGGCGGCGTCACCCAGCGCTTCCTCGATCCGCAACAGCTGATTGTACTTGGCGACACGCTCACTGCGGGCTGGCGCACCGGTCTTGATCTGACCGCTGCCGACGGCCACCGCCAGATCGGCGATCGTGGTGTCTTCGGTTTCGCCGCTGCGATGGCTCATCATCGTGCGGTACCCGCTGTGGTGCGCCAGCGCGACCGCATCGAGGGTCTCGGTCAGCGTGCCGATCTGGTTCACCTTGACCAGCAACGCATTTGCCACGCCCTTTTCGATACCCTCTTCCAGGCGCTCCGGGTTGGTGACGAAGATGTCGTCGCCGACGATTTGCACGCGGTCGCCGATCGCCGCCGTCAGCGCCGCCCAGCCGTCCCAATCGTCTTCGGAGAGCGGGTCTTCGATCGAGATCAGCGGGTAGGAGCCGAGCAGGTCGGCGTAGAACTCCGTCATGTGCTCGGCGCTGCGGGTGCTGCCCTCGAAGATGTATCCGGTGCCCGCGTTGTAGAACTCGGTGGCCGCCGCATCGATGGCCAGCGCCACATCGGTGCCGAGTTTCAGACCCGCCGACTCGATGCCCTGGCAGATCAGGTCCAGGGCCGCTTTGGTGTGGGCCACGTCCGGGGCGAAGCCGCCCTCGTCGCCCAGGGCGGTGCTCAATCCCTGCTTCTGCAGCACCGATTTGAGTGAGTGGTACACCTCGGCGCCCCAGCGCAGCGCCTCATTGAAGCTGGGGGCGCCGATCGGGGCCACCATGAACTCCTGGATGTCGACAGCGGTGTTGGCGTGCGCACCGCCGTTGACGATGTTCATCATCGGCACCGGCAGGATGTGGGCGTTGGGCCCGCCGACATAGCGGAACAGCGGCAGCTCGGCCGAGTCGGCGGCCGCTTTGGCGACGGCCAGCGAGACGCCCAGGATCGCGTTGGCGCCCAACCGGGACTTGTCGGGGGTGCCGTCCAGGTCCACCAGCGCCTGGTCCACCAACCGCTGGTCGTCGGCGTTGAGCCCGATCACCGCCGGGCCGATCTCGTCGAGAACGGCTTGCACCGCCTTTTGCACGCCTTTGCCGCCGTAACGCTCACCGCCGTCGCGCAGCTCGTGGGCCTCGTGCTCACCGGTCGACGCGCCGGACGGCACCGCCGCGCGGGCAAAGGTCCCGTCGATCAGGGCAATCTCGACCTCGACCGTCGGGTTGCCGCGGGAATCGAGGATCTCGCGGGCCCCGACCTGCTCGATAATCGGCACTGAGTCTCTCCTTGTGTCGTAGCTGGTGCCGGCCTCGCCGCCGTCAGCGTAGGGCCTGATACATCCTGCTACAGCGGGTGACCGGCCGCATAAGCGGTCGCCCAGTCGCGCACCGCCCGCGCGTAGACGCCGGAGTTGTTATAGGCCCGCAGCGCGGTTATCCAGCCGCGCGGCGTCGCCAAATCCTTTCCCCGCCAACACAGGTAACCCGCGGCCGCCAGCGCCGCGTCGTCGATGTTGTCCGGACTGAGGCGCCCGTCGTTGTGGGCGTCGACGCCGTACAACCGCCAGGTCTCGGGGATGAACTGCATCGGCCCCATGGCCCGCACCACCCCGTCGTCGTCCGTCACCGGTTCCTCGCTGTCGACGATGCGCAGGGTGCCGCCGCTGCCGTCCAAGCGGACACCGCGAATGGGGGGGCTCACGTCGCCGTTGGGCGCCAGCCGCGCGCCGCGATAGGTGCCGTGGTGGCTCTCGACCTGTCCGATGCCCGCCAGCGTTGTCCACGCGATATGGCACTTCGGATTCTCGACCTCGGCGACCCGGGCGGCGTACGCGTAGGCCTCCAGCGCGATCACCGGGATCTCCAGGGTCGGGGAGAGCTGCTCGGCCCAGGCCCGAAGCTGGTCCGCGGGCCGACCGCTGGCGTGCGTGTCCACCGGCGGCACCGGAGCCCCCGCGGGCGGCGGGACGCCCTCCGGAATGAACAGGCTGAGTTGCCACGTGCAACTGGAGGCCAGCAGCATCGCGGTCGCGCCTATCACGGCGGCCGCGCGCAACCAACGCCTCGGCGACACCATGCTGGTTAAAGCTCCCTCAGACTCCCCTGCACCAACTTCCGCACAACCATCGTCCCATGGGTTGCGGTGTTGCCCGGCCGTATCGGGGCGCCAGCGCACAATCGTGACCTGTATCCAGCTAATGATCGGTTAGCTGACGCGCCTTTGGCTAGCGGTGTCAGACCGGCACCGGCCGCAGACATCTCCCACCTGGCCGCGCGATCACCCGGTGACAGACGACCGAGATGGCAAACATCACAGTGGTGGCTACCAACGAAACCGGGAGCCAGAACTCGGGACCGGTCAGGCGTCGTCGGCAACCGCGCCCACCGCCGACTCGTCGACCACCTCGTCCAACGGCCAGTGCTCACGCCACTCGTCTTCGGTGACCTCGCCGAGCGGAGCCACGTCGAACTCCTCCGGCACACCCGCGCCACGGCGCGTCGCGGCGATCGCCCGCTCGACGGCGCGGACCGTGTCCACGAACTCCAGAACCGCCGTGCGCAGCCCGCTTTCCGCGTCACCATCGGCCGACACCGAGACGGAGGTGATCTCGGCCGGGATGAGATCGGCCGGCAGGCCGGCCTTCTCCGCGCGCTGAATCACCTTCTGAGCCAACACCAACGCCGGCTGTCCCGTATGCACCTCGTCCATCACGTATTTCCGCGGCTTCTCGGCGGCCTTGCGCTCTTCCCATTGGGCCAACTGCTCTTCGAGCGAAATGGTCTGACCCGCAAGCACACCCGGAACCCGATTGCCCAGCTTCCGCATCAGCGTGATGGCGACGTCGTCGATGGTGAAGGGGAATTGCGGGGCGTCTTCCGCGATGCGCGCGTGAAAGAGCACCTGCAGCAACACGTCGCCGAGTTCTTCGCGCAGCTGGTCGGCGCTGCCGCTGCGGACCGCGTCCAACAGTTCGTAGGTCTCCTCGAGCAGGAACCTGCGCAACGAGTCGTGGGTCTGCTCGCTCTCCCACGGTCCGGCGGTGCGCAGTTTGTCCATCATGGCCACCACGTCGACCAGTCGTTCACCGCGGGGTGTCTCCGGCGCGGAGATCAACCGGGCGCCGGCCGCCAGCCGGGCGGTGACGGCCGGATGCTCGGGATCCGACGACAGCAGCACCGGCGCTGGATCATCAGGGTCCCCAGAGTGCACCGGACGCGCCGCCGGCAGTGACCACGGCACCGCGACGGGCATCTCCTCGGTGTACTGCACCTCACCACTGAGGTGTTCGATGGCCTCGACCGGCACCAGCGATGGGCGGCGGGGGTCGAACAAGACGACGATCATGTGCGCCACTCCTCCTCATCGCTTCGCTTTGCATCGTCGCCGGCGCGGATCATCGCGCTCGCCGCTCCTCCCCCGACATCGGTGCTGGCTGTGAACCCGTTATACCAATCTCTATCTGTGGTTTTCCCTGCAGTGCCGTCACCAGGTTGGCCACCATCTGCACCAACTCCACATCGCGGATGCGGGCCGCCCCGACGCCGCCGGCCCGCGGAATGGGCACCTGCACGGTGGAAGTCGTGGCGCGATAGCTCGCCGCCGGATAGATCCGCTTGAGTCGCACCTGCGCCGAATCGGCCAGCGTCATCGGCGATAGTCGCACGGTCGCCGCCGATGGGGCCGAGACCTCGGTGATGCCGGCGGCGCGGCACAGCAGCCGCAACCGCGCGACCGCCACCAGGCGCAGGGCCGGCTCAGGCAGCGCGCCGTAGCGGTCGACGAGTTCGTCGACAACGGCGTCGACGGCCGAATCGTCGGCCGCCGCGGCCAGCCGCCGATAGGCCTCCAGCCGCAACCGATCGCTGGCGATGTAGTCCGGCGGCAGGTGGGCGTCCACAGGCAGGTCGATCCGCACGTCCTTGGGTTCCTCGGCGGTGGTGACGGTCTGGCCGTCGGCCGCCGCCCGGTAGGCCTCCACGGCCTCGCCCACCAGCCGCACGTACAGGTCGAACCCGACCCCGGCGACGTGCCCGGACTGCTCGACGCCGAGCACGTTGCCGGCGCCGCGGATTTCGAGGTCCTTCAGGGCGACGGCCATGCCCGCGCCCAGTTCGTTGTTCTGCGCGATGGTCGCCAACCGGTCGTAGGCCGTCTCGGTCAGCGGGGCGTGCGGCGGATACAGGAAGTAGGCGTAGCCGCGCTCGCGGCTGCGCCCCACCCGGCCGCGCAGCTGGTGCAGCTGCGAAAGCCCGAAGGTGTCGGCGCGTTCGACGATGAGGGTGTTGGCGTTCGAGATGTCCAGCCCGGTCTCCACGATCGTGGTGCACACCAAAATGTCGTGCTCGCGGTTCCAGAACCCCTGCACGGTGCGTTCCAGCCGTTCCTCGGGCATCTGCCCGTGTGCGACGACCACCCGCGCCTCCGGCACCAGCTCGCGGATCCGGGCCGCCGTCCGGTCGATGGAGCTCACCCGGTTGTGCACGTAGAAGACCTGCCCGTCACGCAGTAGCTCGCGCCGCAAGGCGGCAGCGACCTGCTTGTCGTCCTGCGGCCCGACGTATGTCAGCACGGGATACCGCTCTTCGGGCGGGGTCAGGATGGTCGACATCTCGCGGATCCCGGCCAAGCTCATCTCCAGCGTGCGCGGGATGGGGGTGGCGCTCATGGTCAGCACGTCGACATGGGTGCGCAGCGACTTGATGTGTTCCTTGTGCTCGACACCGAACCGCTGCTCCTCGTCGACCACCACCAAACCCAGGTCCTTCCACCGCACCCCGGTCTGCAGCAGCCGGTGCGTGCCGATCACCACGTCCACCGACCCGTCGGCCAGGCCCTCGATCACGGCGCGGGACTCGGCGTTGTCGGTGAACCGGGAGAGCCCCTTGACGGTCACCGGAAACCCGGCCATCCGGTCGGTGAACGTCTGCAGGTGCTGGTCGGCCAGCAGCGTGGTAGGCACCAGCACGGCGACCTGCTTGCCGTCCTGCACCGCCTTGAACGCCGCGCGCACCGCGATCTCGGTCTTGCCGTAACCGACGTCGCCGCAGATCACCCGGTCCATAGGGATCGGCTTCTCCATGTCGGCCTTGACCTCGGTGATGGCGGTCAGCTGGTCGACGGTCTCGGTGAAGCCGAAAGCGTCTTCCATCTCGGCCTGCCAGGGGGTGTCGGGCGCGAACGCGTGCCCGGCGCTGGCCTGCCGCTTCGCGTACAGCGCGACGAGCTCCCCGGCGATCTCCCGCACGGCGCGGCGGGCCTTGGTCTTGGTGTTGGCCCAGTCGCTGCCGCCCAGCTTGCTGAGCGCGGGCGCCTGCCCGCCGACGTAGCGGGACAGCTGGTCCAGCGAGTCCATCGGGACGTACAGCTTGTCGGACCCGCCGCCCCGCTTGCTGGAGGCGTACTCGAGCACCAAATACTCGCGCCGGGCACCGCCGACCGTGCGTTCCGTCATCTCGACGAACCGCCCGATGCCGTGCTGGTCGTGCACCACCAGGTCGCCGGCGGTCAGCGCCAGCGGGTCGACGGTATTGCGCCGCTTGGCCGCCAGCCGCTTGCCCTCGACGGCGGTGGCCCGGCTGCCGGTGAGGTCGGTCTCGGTGATCACGACCAGGTTGGCGCCGGGGATCACCACCCCGTCGTGCAGCGGACCCTTGAGGACGCTGACGACGCCCGGTTTGGGCGTTGTGTCGGCCGCGCCCGGTTCCAGCATGGTTGCCGGGGTGTCGGAGTCGGCCAGCCGCTCGACGACACGATGGGCGGTGCCGGCGCCGGGGGCGACGACCGCGGCGTAGCCGCCGGTCGAGACGTGCGCGCGCAGCATCGCGAAGATGCCGTCGATGTCGTGCTGATGACCGCGGGCCGATGGCGCCGCGCGGATCTCCAGCTCCACCGCCGACTCGTCGGACAGCTGGCTCAACGTCCACCAGGGATGACCCGACCGCGTCGCCGCGGCGCGCACGTCGTCCAGCTCGGCGAACCCCGATCCGCCGAACTGCGCGACGTCGACGGGCGCGTCGGTGCCGAGCGCCGCGACGGACCACGACGCCTCGAGGAACTCGCTGCCGGTCTTGATCAGGTCGGCGGCTCGGGTGCGCACCTTTTCGGGGTCACACAGCAGCACCGGCGTGCCCTCGGCCAGTTGGTCGGTCAGCAGCACGTGTTCACCCGGCCGCAGGACCGGGAGCAGCGCCTCCATGCCGTCGACCGCGATGCCCTCGCCCAGCTTGGCCAGCATGTCGGTGACGCTGCCGGTGATGGCGGGTTCGCCCCCGGAATGCCGGGCGGCCAGCGCGGCGGCCCGTTGCCGCACGTCGTCTGTCAGGAGCAGTTCGCGGCAGGCCACCGCGATGACGGTCTCCACTTCGATCTCGGGTATGGAGCGCTGGTCGGCGACGGAGAACATCCGGATCTCGCTGACCTCGTCGCCCCAGAACTCGATGCGCACCGGGTGCTCGGCCGTCGGCGGGAAGACGTCGAGAATGCCGCCGCGCACGGCGAACTCGCCGCGCCGACCCACCATGTCGACCCGGGTGTAGGCCAACTCGACCAGCCGGGCGACCGCCTCCTCGAAGGCGATCTCATGGCCGACGCTGAACGTGACCGGCTCGACGAGGCCCAGCTGCGGCGTCATCGGTTGCAGCAGCGAGCGCACCGCGGTCACCACGACGCGCAGCGGCGGACCCAACCGCGCGTCGTCGGGGTGGGCGAGCCGGCGCAGCACGGTCAAGCGGGCGCCGACGGTGTCGACGCCCGGAGAGAGTCGCTCGTGCGGCAGGGTCTCCCAGGAGGGGAAGGCCGCCACGGCATCGCCGAAAACGCCGCGCAGTTCGGCGGTCAGGTCATCGGCTTCACGCCCGGTCGCGGTGACTACCAGCAGAGGACCCAACCGCTCCAGCGCGCTGGCGACGAAAAGCCGTGCGCTGGCAGGACCCACCAGGTGAAGCTCGGCCGGTCGCTCGGCCGCGCTTTCGATCAGTTGCTGGAAGGTCGGCGCGGTGAGCGCCAATTCAACGAGCCCCGCGATCGGGGGTTCTGGGCGAGCAGGCCCCGGTGCGGTCATGATGAATCCATTCTAGGGGCGCCGGAATTCGTCGATTTTGAGCCCGGCGCCGTCAAGGGGTCGTTAGGAAAACCCCGCTTAACGGCAAGTCGCCGAGCGTAATCACCCTGCGAAAAATCCAGCCCGATTTCGCAGTGGGGTTACGCTCGCGCATGTGGGCGGTGCGCCAGCTGGCGCGGTTAACCGTCCTGCAGCCGGGGGTCGGCTTCCAGATGGGTCAGCCCGTTCCACATCAGGTTGACCAGGTGCGCGGCGACCACTTCTTTCTTGGGCTCGCGCGTGTCGAGCCACCATTGCGCCGTCATCGAGACCGAGCCCACCAGCGCCTGGGCGTACAGCGGCGCCAGCTCGGGATCCAGGCCGCGGCGCGCGAAGTCGCCGGCCAGGATGGAGCTGACCTGGTTGACCGCGTCGTTGAGCAGGCTGGAGTAGGTGCCCGAGCTGATCGCGGCCGGTGAGTCGCGGATCATGATGCGGAAGCCGTCGGTGCGCTCTTCGACGTACGTGAGCAGCGCCAGCGCCACCCGCTCGACCCGCACCCGGGAACGGTTGTTGGTCAGCGACGAGGTTATGCCGTCCAACAGCGCCGACATCTCGCGGTCGACGACGACGGCGTACAGACCCTC
This sequence comes from Mycobacterium sp. E2733, assembly GCF_001667585.1. Classification (GTDB taxonomy): domain Bacteria; phylum Actinomycetota; class Actinomycetes; order Mycobacteriales; family Mycobacteriaceae; genus Mycobacterium. The sequence goes on along the minus strand of NZ_LZJZ01000086.1, from coordinate 73,151 downwards.
CTTGCCGCCGAAATGTTCGTAGACGACCGGCTTGGAAACGTTGGCGCGTAACGCGATCTCCTCGATCGAGGTGCCCTCATAACCGCGTTCGGCGAACAGCGAGCGTGCGATGCCGATGAGTTGTTGTCGGCGCTCGGTACCGGTCATCCGGGCGCGCGGCGCGCGTGCCTCTTTGTCCGGCTCCTTGTCGAGAACAGCCACGTCAATCAGCGTATAGCGTTGCCCGCACCGAACCGCGCCTCTTTCCCTCGGCGCCGCGATCCGCCCGCACAGCGTCTAAAGTCTGTTGGTGGCGCGGCCCTGCAGGGCGTGCGATCCGTCGTGGTGTAATCGGCAGCACCTCTGATTTTGGTTCAGATAGTTCAGGTTCGAGTCCTGGCGACGGAGCCCCAAACGGCCCCGCTCTTTGCCTCGGGCGTGCGTGAAGTGCCACGCTTGACGCGTGTCGTCTGCGCACACGCACGGTTGAGGAGAGTTGATGGCGTCTCGTGGTGATACAGCGGTCCTGGTGCTCGCGGCCGGGCCCGGCACCCGGATGCGGTCGGACACCCCCAAGGTGCTGCACACGATCGCCGGCCGCAGCATGTTGTGCCACCTGCTGCACGCGATCACCAAAGTCGCGCCGCAACACCTGGTCGTGGTCCTGGGCCACGATCACCAGCGCATCTCCCCACTGGTCGCCGAGTGGGCCGACGCCCTGGGGCGCGGCATCGACGTCGCCCTGCAGGACCGCCCGCTGGGCACGGGCCACGCGGTGCTCTGCGGCCTGTCCGCGCTCCCCGAGGACTACGCCGGCGTGGTCGTCGTGACCTCCGGCGATACGCCGCTGCTGGACTCCGACACCGTCGCCGACCTGATCGCGACCCACAACGCGGGATCGGCCGCCGCGACCGTACTCACCACGACGCTCACCGACCCCACCGGCTACGGCCGCATCCTGCGCACCCAGGACAACGAGGTCACCGCGATCGTGGAACACGCCGACGCGACGCCTTTCCAGCGGGAAATTCACGAGGTCAACGCCGGCGTCTACGCCTTCGACGTTGCGGCGCTGCGCTCGGCGCTCAGCCGGCTGAGCTCCAACAACGCCCAGCAGGAGCTCTACCTGACCGACGTCATAGCGATCCTTCGCGGGGACGGGCAGGCCATCCACGCCCAGCGCGTCGACGACAGCGCCCTGGTCGCCGGCGTCAACAACCGCGTTCAGCTCGCGCAACTGGGTGCCGAACTCAACCGCCGGATCGTCGCCGCCCATCAGATGGCCGGGGTGACCGTCGTCGACCCCGCTTCCACCTGGATCGACGTGGACGTCACGATCGGTGGCGACACCGTCATCCACCCCGGCACGCAGCTGCTGGGCCGCACCCAACTCGGCGGTCACTGCGTCGTCGGCCCGGACACCACCCTCACCGACGTCACCGTCGGCGACGGCGCATCGGTGGTGCGCACGCACGGCACGTCGTCGGCCATCGGCGCCGGCGCCACGGTCGGCCCCTTCACCTACCTGCGGCCGGGGACGGTGTTGGGCGACGACGGCAAGCTCGGCGCGTTCGTCGAGGCCAAGAACTCGACGATCGGCACCGGCACAAAGGTTCCGCACCTGACCTACGTCGGCGACGCCGACATCGGCGAGCACAGCAATATCGGGGCGTCCAGCGTCTTCGTCAACTACGACGGCACCAACAAGCGGCGCACCACGGTCGGCTCGCACGTGCGCACCGGGTCGGACACCATGTTCGTCGCCCCGGTGAAGGTCGGCGACGGGGCGTACACCGGCGCGGGAACCGTTGTCCGCGACGACGTCCCCCCGGGCGCCCTGGCGGTGTCAGCCGGCCCGCAACGCAACATCGAGGGCTGGGTGCAGCGCAAACGGCCGGGCAGCGCAGCCGCCGAAGCGGCCGAGAAGGCGACCCGCAAACCAGCCGGGGCCACCGACGACACATCCGAGCCCGAATCGACATCGTGATTTTGCTATCTGATAACCCGGCCACATTTCCGTACCATTCGCTACGTACGATTGGCCATCCACTTTTGATCCGAACGGCGAGGGCAGCGCGTTGAGCCACGACTGGACCGACAACCGCAAGAACCTGATGCTCTTCTCCGGCCGTGCGCACCCGGAGTTGGCCGAGCAGGTGGCAAAAGAGCTCGACGTCCACGTCACCGCTCAGACCGCGCGGGAGTTCGCCAACGGCGAGATCTTCGTCCGGTTCCACGAGTCGGTCCGCGGGTGCGACGCGTTCGTGCTGCAGTCGGCCCCCGCGCCGGTCAACGACTGGCTGATGGAACAGCTGATCATGATCGACGCGCTCAAGCGGGGCAGCGCCAAGCGGATCACCGCAGTCATGCCGTTCTACCCCTATGCCCGGCAGGACAAGAAGCATCGCGGCCGCGAACCGATCTCGGCGCGACTGGTCGCGGACCTGCTCAAGACGGCGGGAGCCGACCGGATCGTGACCGTCGACCTGCACACCGACCAGATCCAGGGTTTCTTCGACGGCCCGGTCGACCACATGCGCGGGCAGAACCTGCTCACCGGCTACATCCGGGACAACTATCCGGACGGAAACATGGTGGTCGTCTCCCCCGACTCCGGCCGGGTGCGCATCGCCGAGAAGTGGGCCGACGCGCTGGGCGGCGTCCCGCTGGCCTTCATCCACAAGACCCGGGATCCGCGGGTGCCCAACCAGGTGGTGTCCAACCGAGTCGTCGGTGAGGTGCAGGGCAGGACCTGCGTGCTGATCGACGACATGATCGACACCGGCGGCACCATTGCCGGCGCGGTGCAGCTGTTGCGCGACGACGGCGCCGCCGACGTCATCATCGCGGCCACCCACGGCGTGCTGTCCGACCCGGCCGCCGAGCGGCTCGCGGCCTCGGGTGCCCGCGAGGTGATCGTCACCAACACGCTGCCGATCGGCGAGGAGAAGCGCTTCCCCCAGCTCACCGTCCTGTCCATCGCGCCGCTGTTGGCCAGCACCATTCGCGCCGTCTTCGAAAACGGCTCCGTCACGGGGCTATTCGACGGGGACGCCTAGATGGCTGCACAGCCAGGCGAGGCGGTCATCTACCACAATCCCCGGGGCAGCACCTCCCGAAACACGTTGGAATTGTTGCGCGACAGTGGTTTTGAGCCAACGATCATCGAGTACCTGAAGGACCCGCCGTCGCGCGACGAACTGGTGCGGATGATCAACGACGCGGGAATCGACGTGCGCACCGCGGTGCGCAAGCGGGAATCGCTGTATTCCGAGCTCAACCTCGCCGACGCGACCGACGACCAGTTGCTCGACGCCATGGTGGAACACCCGATTCTGATCGAACGGCCGTTCGTCGTCACGTCGAAGGGCACCCGGCTGGCACGGCCGCTCGACACGGTCCGCGAGATTCTGTGAGACGTGCCTGCGCGACCGCGGCCATTGCCCTGACGCTGCCCGCGGTGGCATGCGGCCCGAAAACGCCCGACTATCAATCGATCTGGTCCACGACGCCGACAACCACGACCACCACAACACGGGTCGCCAAGCCCGTGCCGCTGTCGCAATATCTGCAGAACATCGGCGTGACCGGCGAGCAAGTCGCGCCGGGCGCCCTGCCCGACCTGACGGTGTCGATACCGACGCCCCCGGGCTGGTCGGTGGCGAACAATCCGCACATCTCCCCGAAGACGCTGATGATCTCCAAGGGCGGCAAGTATCCGACCGCCAGACTCGTGGTGTTCGTCCTGCACGGCGATTTCGATGCCGCCCAGGTGATCCAGCACGGCAACGACGACGCCCAACTGTTCGAGGACTTCAAGCAGCTGGACGCCTCGACGACGCCCTACAATGGCTTCCCTTCCTCGATGATTCAGGGTAGCTACGACTTGGATGGCACCCGGCTGCACAGCTTCAACCGGATCGTCATCGCCACCGGTTCCCCGCCCGCCAAACAGCGATACCTGGTTCAGCTGACCATCACCGGCCTGGCCAACGAGGCGGTCGCGCAGTCGACCGACATCGAGGCGATCATGCGAGGGTTCGTCGTCGCGGCGAAGTGATTGGCCAGGTCTGTGCCACTTCCGTCACATGAATCACTGCGCGGAGGACTGCGGCTTTTGCCCGCCTCCGAGCGACAACTGGACCAGCTGGACCCGCGAAGTGATCCCGAGTTTGGCATACACGTGGGTGAGATGCGTCTGCACCGTGCGCGGTGAGATGAACAGCCGCGCGCCGATCTCCTTGTTGCCCAAGCCTTTCCGAACCAGACGCACCACGTCCTGCTCCATGGGGGTCAGCGATCCCCAGCCGCTGGCGGGGCGCTTACGCTCGCCGCGGCCGCGCTGCGCGTAAGCGATCGCCTCCTCGGTGGGCAGCGCGGCGCCCTCGGCCCAGGCGGTGTCGAAGTCGTTGTCCGAAAATTTCTCTCGACATTTTGCCAGCGTGGCCTGGTAGCCGGGTTCATACATCGGGCGCCCGACCTCCCCCGTCCGCTGCCGCATGCCATGCGCGGCGCCGAGCAGGCGTGCCGCGTGCGCGTTGTTGCCCACGTCGGCCGCGAGGCGCGCCAGGCATTCAAGGACGTCGGGCACGCGCAGGTATCCCTGGACGCGGGCAGCGACCGCCAGGGCTTCGTGGGCGTCGCGCTCGGCTTGGCCCGGTTCGCCTTGTGCCAGCGCGACATAGGCGCGCGCAACCAGGGCAACCAGCTGCTGGTAGCCGGGAACGACGGCGACGTTCTCGTCGGCCCACCGGCGGGCAAGGTCGAGTTGGCCGCACGCCAGGGCGGCCTCGGCGATCGGGTTGATGCTTCTGGTGAAGACGTCGCGCGGCGGACAGGTGCGCTCCCACGCGATTTCGGCGAACCGCAGCGCCTCGGTAGCATCGCCGGCGGTCAGCGCCGCGTCGGCGAGCATCGCGTATACCGTGTCTTCGGCCGCACCGCTTATCGCCTCCGCGCCTGCCAGGGCGGATTCCGCCGCGGAGCGCGCGGACGCCGGCATCCCCTGGCGCGAGAGCACGACGCTGAGCACCGTCTGACCGTAAATCTTCATCACCACGGCCCCCGCCGCCTCGCCCTCCTCCGCGACCGACCGTGCAACCGCGGCAGCATCGGCGAGATTCGCCTGCATCATCAGCGCGATCGCCAGCCACGTCCGGCAGTTCCATGAGAAGAACCGATCGCCCAGCCGGTCGGCCAGCTCTTTTCCCTTCTCCGCAGCGGCGCGTCCTTCAACCGGTTGACCCGCGAAGGCGGCCACGGTCGCCTGGTGACTGAAGATCTGACAGAGACTCCAGCGGTCATCGGCCGCGCTGGCTAGCTCGATCGCTTCCGCGTAGTAAAACTGCGCCGCCTCCACGCCGTAGACGGCACTCATGCCGCATGCGATCAGCGCGCGTGTGGTCAGCGCGGGATCTCCGATCTGTCGTGCGATGTCCAGAGCCCGCTCGGCAGGACCCAACTCGATCGGCATGCCAACCCACGCGGCGAGCCGCTGTTGCTCGACAAGAGCTTCCGCCCATACCGCCGGCGCAATCTTGGCACCATCCACCTGAGTCAAGATCGCCTCTAGACCGGCCATCCCCTCAAGGACTCGACCGCCCCGTAACCACAACGGCCGCAGCGACAGAATCAGCCTAAGGCCCGTCTCGGGCTCGAAGTTCTCGCGGCACCAGTTGAAGGCCGCCCGCAGATTCTCGATTTCGCGTTCCGCCCAACGCAATAACTCCTCGTCGCCGGAATGGCCCTTCGATTCCATCTCCGCCGCCCTGGCGACGTAGTGATCACGGTGCCGGGCGCGCACCGCATCGGCCTCGCCGGATTCGCCCAGTTTCTCCTGGGCGTATTGACGGACCGTTTCCAGCAACCGGTATCGCATCCCCTCGCCGGTGTCGTCGGCGACGACGAGGGATTTGTCTACCAAAAGAGTCAACTGGTCAAGCAATTGGAAGCTCTCGACATCAGACCTGGCACCGACCGCCTGGGCAGCGTCGAAATCGAAACTGCCCGCGAATGCCGCGAGGCGCCGGAACAGGGTTTGCTCGGGTTCGGTGAGCAGCGCGTGCGACCAATCCACCGAGGCGCGCAGCGTCTGCTGGCGGCGAACGGCCGTGCGGGCGCCGCCGGTCAGCAGCCGGAACCGGTCATGCAGGCTGTCCAAAATCTGGTGCAGCGACAGTGATCGAATTCGCGCGGCCGCAAGCTCGATCGCCAACGGCATGCCGTCCAGGCGGCGGCAGATCTCTTCGACTACAGCTGAATTCTCTTCGGTGGCGCCGAAATCCGGCCGGGCGCGGCGCGCGCGGTCGGTGAACAATTCGATCGCCTCGTCGGCTGGGGCCAGAGACGGAACCCGCCAGCTCAGCTCTCCGGGCACGCCGAGCGGTTCGCGGCTGGTGGCCAGGATCGTCAAGTGCGGGCAGGTCCGAAGCAGTTCCTCGACCAAGGACACGCACGCGTCAAGCAGGTGTTCGCAATTGTCGAGCAGCAATAGGACTTTCTTGTCCCTGAAGAACCGCACCAGCAGTTCCATCGTGGAGCGGCCAGGCTGATCGGGCAGGCCGAGCGTGCGCGCGATGGTCACCGGTACGACGGCACCATTCGTGACGGGAGCCAGGTCGACATTCCACACGCCGTCGGTGAATCCCGCGACTAGGCGCGCGGCGAGCTCGATCGCGAGTCGGGTTTTGCCCGAACCGCCCGCGCCGGTCAGAGTGACCAGCCGGTTGGCAGTGACGACGCCACGTAGTTCGGTCAATTGCGCTTGGCGCCCAACGAAACTCGTCAGTTGTACGGGCAGATTATGCGACACCGTCACTCCGCGGACGCGCAGTGGTGGAAACTCGTTGGCCAGGTCCGGATGGCACAGCTGGACGACGCGTTCCGGGCGCGGCAGATCGCGTAACGGGTAGCTGCCCAGGTCGGCGAGCCACACACCATCGGGCAGCCGGTCCACTACCATCGATTCGGTCGCGCCCGACAACACCGTCTGTCCACCATGCGCGAGATCGCGTAGCCGGGCAGTGCGGTTGATGGTGGGGCCCGCGTAGTTGGCGTCGTCACGCAATTGGATCTCACCGGTGTGGATGCCGATCCGCAGCCGAATGGGTGCCAGCGGGGTGCGCTGCACGGCCAGCGCGCAGGCCACCGCGTCCGATGCCCGGGCGAACGCGGCCACGAAGCTGTCACCTTCGCCCTGCTCGAGCGGTCGCACGCCGTCGTGCGCGTCGACGGCGTCGTTGACCGTCTTGTTCAGCCGGGCCAGCGCGGCAGTCATCTGTTCAGCCTGGGTCTCCCAGAGCCGCGTCGAGCCCTCGACATCGGCCAGCAGCAACGTCACAGTGCCTGTCGGCAGCAACTCGCTCACGCCCAACTCTTTCCAGTTCAGCGACGGCATCTCCGCTTGTTGGCTCATGGTAGCCAGCATCGTGGGTGCGCAGCACGCAAACATCGGCCACAGCGCGTAGATCTTCCCCCGAAGGCGGCGCCGGAACCTACGCGGTGGACCGCGCAGATTTACGCGCTGCGGCGGATGGTCTTAATCTCCCGCGCCTCGATAGTCGACTCAAGGCCGACCGAGGAGACCGCTATGGTCACTGTCCAAACCAGCGAGTGCCCGAGCGTGTTCGACGCCGGGCTGCCGTCCTTTTCCTATGACCACCTCACCGATCCCGACGAGGCGCACCGCGCCATCGCCGACGCCCGCGAGCAGTCCCCGATCGCCATGGGGCCGCGTGGGCCGGAGGTCCTGGGCTACGACCTGGTCCACCGGGTGCTGCGGGACCAACGCTTCATCACCGCGCGTGGCCTCGGACTCGACCTGCAAGGCGTCACCTCCGGTCCGTTGTGGGACAGGGCGACTGCCAACATCCTGGGACTCGACGGCGAGCAGCACCACCGGCTGCGCCGGCTGGTATCCAAGGCGTTCGCGCCGCGGGGTGCCGAGCGGCTGCGCTCGCTGATCGTCGGGGTGATCGACGGATTGGTCGATCCGCTGACCGAGGTCGGGCACTGCGACGTCGTTTCCGACATCTCCCGCCGCTATCCCACTCCGATCATCTGCGCCCTGCTCGGCGCGCCGCCCGAGGACTGGCAGCTGTTCTCCGACTGGACCGACAACATCAAGAAGCTGTTCGACTGGAATGTCGCCGAGGACGGCCCGGCGATCCTGGCCGCCTGGGACCAGCTCGACGCCTACCTCGAAGACCTGATCGCCGGTCGGCGCGCATCACTGACCGACGACCTCGTCTCCGACCTCATTCGCGCCGAGGACGACGGCGACCCGCTCACGCATGACGAGCTGCTCATGTTGTGCGGCACGCTGCTGGGAGCGGGCACCGACACCACACGCAATCAGCTCGCCGCGGCGGTACAGGCGCTCTGCGCGCACCCTGACCAATGGGCGTTGCTTGCCCGGCGTCCCGAGTTGGCGGCCAACGCGGTCAACGAGCTAATGCGTTACTGGCCAATCATTTTCGGCACCATCCGGCGGGCCGCCGAAGACGTCGAGCTGGCCGGGGTTCGCGTCCCCGCCGGCACCCTCGTGCTCGCCAACACGGCCGCGGCCAACCGCGACCCCGGTGTCTACGACCGCCCAGACCGCCTGGACATCACACGCGAGTGCGCCCCGCCCATGCTCACCTTCGGTGGCGGCGTGCACTACTGCCTCGGCGCTCACCTGGCGCGCTTGGAGCTGACAGAGGCGCTTCGCGTCATCACCCAGCGCATGCCCAATCCCCGCGCAGCCGCCCCGGCGCGGTGGAAAGCCATCACCGGCATCACCGGGCCCACCACCGTGCCGGTGGAGTTCGACATCGGGCACTGAGCGAGCCCGATTAGGCTCACCAACCATGACCAACTGGACCGCCGCAGACCTGCCGTCATTCGCCGGGCGCACCGTCGTCGTCACCGGCGCCAACAGCGGGCTGGGCGCGGTGACGGCCCGCGAGCTGGCGCGCCGGGGCGCCACGCTGATCATGGCGGTCCGGGACGTTCGCAAGGGCGAGAAGGCCGCGCTGCAGATACGGGGCACCCAGACCGGGCCGGTCGAGGTGCGTCCACTCGACCTGCAAAATTTGTCGTCGGTGCGGGACTTCGCCGAGGGCGTCGACAAGGTCGACGTGCTGATCAACAACGCGGGCATCATGGCCGCCCCCTACGCGCGGACAGTCGACGGCTTCGAGAGCCAGATCGGCACCAACCACCTCGGGCATTTCGCGCTGACCAACCTGCTGCTGCCCAAGCTCACCGACCGGGTGGTCACGGTGTCGTCGATGGCGCACTGGCCGGGGCGGATCAGCCTCGACGACCTGAACTGGGAGCGGCGGCGATACTCGCCCTGGCTGGCCTACAGCCAATCCAAGCTCGCCAATCTGCTGTTCACCAGCGAGCTGCAGCGACGCCTGGATGCGGCCGGTTCCACGCTGCGCGCGCTGGCCGCCCACCCCGGCTACTCGCACACCAATCTGCAAGGTGCGTCCGGGCGCAAGCTGGGCGACGCGCTGATGTCGACCGTCACCCGGGTCGTGGCCACCGACGCCGACTTCGGCGCTCGGCAAACGCTGTACGCGGCGTCGCAGGACCTGCCGGGCAACACGTTCATCGGCCCGCGGTTCGGCCAGACCGGCCGCACCCAACCTGTCGGCCGCAGCCGTCGGGCGCAGGATCCGAAGATGGCCGCTGCGCTGTGGGAGCTCTCCGAACAGCTCACCGGGACCAAATTTCCGCTCTGAGTCCCAGCGATCGCACTGACCACACACGTCCCTCGGACGGGCGGCCGGCGTTTTTGCCCGCCTCCGAGCGACAACCTTCCTGAGGCGGGAATTGTCGCTGTGAGGCGGGCACCTTGAGGGTCGCCCCGGCCGGGTAAAGGAGTGACGGTTGTGACGCACGCCGCCGCCGAGATTTCCGCTCTGAGGTGCGCATGCGCTAACCTGACCGGGCGTCACGGCGAGGGTGGCTGGCCAGCCAGCACCGTTATCGACGGAGACCGACGAACTGTCGCGACCCCGGCCGTGCCCCACACTGAAGAGCACACAGGAGCGACACGATGGCCAAGTCCGCAGGCAACCAACTCACGGCGACGGTGCGAACCGAGACCGGCAAGGGCGCGTCGCGCCGGGCCCGCCGCGAGGGCAAGATTCCCGCCGTCCTCTACGGCCACGGCAGCGACCCGCAGCATCTGGAGCTGCCCGGCCACGACTTCGCGGCCGTGCTGCGCCACGCGGGCACCAATGCGGTGCTGACCCTGGACATCGACGGCAAGGAACACCTGGCGCTGACCAAGGCGCTCGACATCCACCCGATTCGCCGCACCATCCAGCACGCTGACCTGCTGGTCGTGCGCCGCGGCGAGAAGGTGGTCGTCGAGGTCCGAGTCGTCGTCGAGGGCGACCCCGTCCCCGGCACCTTGGTCACCCAGGACACCAACACCATCGAGATCGAGGCCGACGCGCTGTCGATTCCCGAGCAGCTGACGGTGTCCGTCGAGGATGCCGAGCCGGGCACCCAGTTCACCGCCGGGCAGATCGCCCTGCCGAAGGGCGTCAACCTGATCTCCGACCCGGAGATGCTGGTGGTGAACGTGGTCACCGCGCCGACCGCCGAGGATCTCGAGGAAGAGGGTGCCGGCGAGGTCGCCGAGGCAGAAGCGGCCCCCACGGAAGAGGAAGCCGGCGAGGCCACAGATTCCGGGGCCCCCGCGGACGAGTCCGAGTAGGCGGACCGCAACGTGGCCGAGCCGTTGCTGGTGGTCGGCCTGGGCAATCCCGGAGACAACTACGCCCGCACCCGGCACAACCTCGGTTTCATGGTCGCCGACCTGCTCGCCGATCGGCTCGGGTCAAAGTTCAAGGTGCACAAGCGTTCCGGCGCCGAGGTGGTCAGCGGCCGGCTGGCCGGGCGTTCGGTCCTGGTGGCCAAGCCACGCTGCTACATGAACGAGTCCGGCCGCCAGGTCGGGCCGTTGGCGAAGTTCTATTCGGTGACGCCGGCCGACATCGTCGTCGTCCACGACGACCTCGATCTCGACTTCGGCCGCATCCGGCTCAAGATCGGCGGCGGCGAGGGCGGCCACAACGGGCTGCGCTCGGTGGCGTCCGCGCTGGGCACCAGGGAGTTCCAGCGGGTCCGCATCGGGATCGGCCGACCGCCGGGACGCAAAGACCCGGCGGCGTTCGTGTTGGAGAACTTCTCCGCCGCCGAGCGCGCCGAGGTCCCCACCATTTGCGAGCAGGCCGCGGACGCCACGGAGTTGCTCGTCGAGCTCGGGCTGGAGCCCGCGCAGAACCAGGTCCACGCCTGGTAAACGCCGGTCGTATGACCGCGGCCTAGGTGACCAGCGTGGCGGAGTGGGACCGGCGCAACTTGCCCGACGGTGTCTTCGGGATGGTGCCCGGCCCGAGCACCACGACGTTGCGCGGCCGCATGTCGACCTCGGCCACCACCTCGCGGGCGACCTGGTGCTCGATGCGGCGCACCTCGGCGGGGTCCTGCCAGGCGTTGGACTCGACGGCGACGGCGAACGTCTCGCGTGAGTGGCCGGCGTCCAGGCGCACCGCGACGGCGCAACCGGGCCGCACCCCCTCGACGCGGCAGGCGGCCCGCTCGATGTCGGTGGGGTAGATGTTGCGGCCCGCCATGATGATGACGTCCTTGACGCGGCCGCACACCACGACGTGGCCGTCCTCGGTCAGGTAGCCGAGGTCACCGGTGTCGTACCAGCCGCTCTCGTCCTGCGCCGGGATGAAGCCGCCCATGGTCAGGTAGCCGGGCGTCAGCGACTCCCCGCGCAGCTCGATGACGCCGACGCCGCGCGGCGGCATCACGTCGCCGTTCTCGTCGATGATGCGCGCCTCGAGGTCCTGCAGGAGCGGGCCCAGCGTCGCCAGCCTGCGGGTGTTGCCCTTGGTGGCGGGCACGGCGCGGCGCAGGGCGGCCAGCAGGTCGGCGTCGACCTCGTCGACGACCAGACCGGCGTTGCACTCCGAGAACGACACGGCCAGCGTCGTTTCCGCCATGCCGTAGGCCGGCAGGATCGCCGACGGCTGCAGGCCGAACGGCTTGCCGGCGTCGAGCAGGTCCTCCACGTCGGCGGGTTCGACGGGCTCGGCGCCCGACAGCGCGAAACGCAGGGTGGACAGGTCGAAGTCACCGGCCTTGGCGTTGCGACGCAAGCGCTTGGCCAGCAGCGCGTAGGCGAAGTTGGGCGCCGCGGTCATGGTGCCCTTGTACTTGTCGATCAGCTTGGCCCACAGCAGCGTGTCGCGCAGGAAGTCCATCGGCGTGACCTTGACCAGCTCCGCGCCGAAGTACATCGGGATGGTCAGGAAGCCGACCATGCCCATGTCGTGGAAGCACGGCAGCCAGCTGACCATGACGTCCCTGTCGACGTCGTACTCGGCGCCGATGAACATCGCCTCGGCGTTGGAATAGATGTTGCGGTGGGTGATCTGGACGGCTTTGGGGGATCCGGTGGAGCCGCTCGTCAATTGCATCAGCGCGAGGTCGTCCTCACCCACCTCGATGGGATCGGTGGGCTCCGACGCCAGCAGGTCGGCGACCGTGAGGACGTTGATCCCCTTCTCCTCCAGCACGGGGATGGCCACCAGGAACGGCTCGGAGACGATGACGGCCTTGGCCTCGATCATGCCGATGACGTTCATGGTGTCTTCGGCCCACACGGCCAGGTCGGTGCGCGGCGTGGGCTGGTGCAGCATCGTCAGGCTGGCCCCACGCATCCAGAGGCCCTGCGCCGTCGGCGCGATCTCCACCGGGAAGCCGGCAAGGACACCGACCGCGTCGCCCAGGCCGATGCCGGCGGCGGCTAGGCCGCCCGCGATGCGACGCGCGCGTTCGTGGACCTCGCCCCAGGTGTGCCGGACGGGTTCGTGCGGTTCACCGGTGACCATGCCCGTCGTCGCGTTGCGGGCATTGCGGTACATCTTCTCGGTAAACCTGCTCACAAAAACCTCCTCGGTTCCGGCGCTTGGCCCAACGCCCGGGATTTCATATTCCGCCCACCGGGTAACGCTTCGGAACAGGCGCGCAAACACAGTCGGGCAGCGGTTAGGTCTCGAATCGGCGATGAGTCGGCTACCTGCCGTTCGGCCGGCCGACGAGCGCGACGCGGGCCCGAAAACCGCCGGTGGGCCCAAAGCATCAGTCGTCCGCCGGAGACCCCGACGGACGACGAAAATGAGTGATCTTGCTCAGCGCGACTCGTCACCGCGCATTATCTTAAACTCCTCTTAGGGAACAGCCCAAACGAATGCGGAATTTGGGTTGCTTTTCACACTTCGGTGGGCGCCGGCACCACACGCGCGCCGGCCACCGGCCCGCTGGCGACCCGCACCGTGCGGCAGACGCCCGCCCCGGACACCTCTGCGCCCACGTCGACGGCCGAGGCGGCCGAGGAACACAAGAAGGCGCATGTCGGGCCCGAGCCGGACACGATGCCCGCCAGCGCCCCGGCCTCCACCCCGGCACGCAGGGTCCGGCGCAGCTTCGGGTTCAGGCTCACCGCGGCCGCCTGCATCTCATTACCCAGCAGCGACGCCAGCTGTTCCGGGTCGCCCGCGGCCAAGGCCGCCAGCACCGGGCCCGGGCCGCCAAGCCGCGGCGGATCCCCCGATTCCCGGAGCCGGTCCAGCTCGACGAACACCGCCGGAGTGAGCAACTCGCCGTCGGCGAACGCCAACACCCAGTGAAAGGTGTTGCGGGACAACACCGTGGCCAACTCCTCGCCGCGTCCGGTGCCCAGCGCGGTTCCGCCGTGCAGCGGGAAGGGCACGTCGCTACCCAGCCGCGCGGCGAGCATGCGCAGGTCGCGCCGGGGCACGTTGAGCTCCCACAGCGAGTTCATCGCGACGAGCACCGCAGCCGCATCGGCGCTGCCGCCGGCCATCCCACCGGCGACCGGGATGGATTTGTCGATCATGATCGACACGTCGGGCGCCCGGCCGACGTGTTCGGCCATCAGTTCGGCGGCCTGCCAGGCGAGGTTGCGTTCGTCGGTGGGCAATTTGTCGGCGCCCTCGCCGACGAGCTCGAGCGACAGCACGTCGGCGTTGCGGACGGTCACCTCGTCGAGCAGCGAGACGGCCTGGAAAACGGTGGTCAGCTCGTGATAGCCATCCTCACGGCGGTCGCCGACCGCCAGATACAGGTTGACCTTTCCGGGCACCCGGACGGTGACCGACCCGGTGGGCACCCACTGGGCGGCGGTGCTGCCGTCAGACATTGTCACCCACCGCAGCAGACTATCGCTGCCACCGGTCAACTACACGCAGCGGCGCCCCGAACAAACCACAGTCAGCTCGGGGAAGGCTGCTGTTCGGCCGCCGGCGGCCCGGCGGCGGCGGTGGTGTCGGGCGGGTCGGCCGATCGCCGCAACAGCCGCACGAAGTCCTCGATGGACAGCGTCTCACCGCGACGGGCCGGGTCGATGCTGGCGGCCAACAGCCGGTTCGCCGACTCGTTGCCCGAGCCGGCCCACTCCGCGAACGCGTTGCGGGCCGTCTTGCGCCGCTGCGCGAAGGCGATGTCCACCAGCTCAAAGACCTGACGCCGAAATGCATCGTCGGTGGGCCACCGCGGGGTGGCGTACCGGTCGATGCGGACCAGCCCGGAATAGACGCGCGGAATCGGCCAGAAGACCGTCGGCGATACCATGCCGCACCGCCGAACCGCCCCGAAGAAGCGGACCTTGACGCTGGGCACGCCGTATTCCTTGCCGCCCGGTTCGGCGGCCAGACGTTCGGCCACCTCCGCCTGCACCATGACGGTCACGGTCTGAATGGACGGGAATTCGGCGAGCAGATGCAAAATCGCGGGCACCGCGACGTTGTAAGGCAGGTTGGCGACGACCGCGTTGGGCTGAACGGCCAAATCGTCACGCCGAAGGGTCAGGACGTCGCGGTTGACCACGGTGAGCCGATGGATCTCGCTGCCCGAGTGCTCGGCGACGGTTTGTGGCAGCCGATCGGCCAGCACCGGGTCGATCTCGACGGCGGTGACGATGGCGCCGCGGTCGAGCAGGGCCAGCGTGAGTGAGCCCAGTCCGGGGCCCACCTCGAGAACGTGGTCTGAACGGCCTATTCCGGAAGTCGAGACGATCCGGCGGACCGTGTTGGCGTCGTGGACGAAGTTTTGACCAAGGGATTTCCGTGGCCGAAAGTCAAGTTCTTTGGCAAGCCGTCTGATCTCGGTGCGACCGAGCAGCCGGATGGTCAGTTGGCACCAGCTCTTCCGCTGCACACCGGCCACGCGCCCCAACCCTGGCGCTCTCGGGTCACCTCGGCGACGGCGATCTGCTCTTCGCGCGTGGCGAGGTCGGCGCGCGCAGCGAATCGCAGCCCGCCGTTGCGCTCCCAGGTGCCCTGGTCGAACTGCACACCGCCGTAGTAGCCGTTGCCGGTGTTGATCGCCCAGTTCCCGCCGGCTTCGCATCCCGCGATCGCGTCCCAGATGGATCCGTTGGTCACCGGCGGCACATCGGTGCCCGGCCGGGTGCCCACCCGCACCACGGCCTCACGGGCCGGGGTGATGACGGTGTTGGCGATCGGCAACCGGCCGGTCTCGACACCGTTGACGGTGGCCACCGCGAACGTGACGTCCTGGGTGCCCGGGGCGCCCGGGTCTTCGACCACCTGGCGGCTCATGTTCATGTCCGGGTCCTCGACCCGACGGGCGTTCGGCGGCAACGGCATCCGCTCGGTGACCCGCTGAATCCGGTTACGGGTCACCTGGATTTCCATGCCGTCGACGATGGGCGCCGACGCGTTGGGGATCGCCTGATCACCCTCGAGGAGCGGTGCGCCGGCGGCGCTGAGCAGCCCTCCGACGTTCGGTGCCGGCAAGTGGACCGTGCGGGTCGCACCGCCGTCGTTGATGCGGACCGTCTTCGCGCTGACGACGGGCAACGCCATTCCCGCCAGCGGGACCCGGCTACCGCGGGAGGCCGCGGCGGGGGCGGTGTCCGTCATGGCGAGCTGGGCCAGCGCCTCGTCGACGGTCGATGCCGTCGTCCACACCTGCTTGGTGTCGTGGCCGTCCAGCGAGATCTGCAGCGGCCGGCTGCGCCGCAGCACGATGTTGGCGGCGTCGTGGACCTTGACGTCTCCGGCGGGGTACAGGTCGTCGCGCTCGTCGACGGCGAAGCCGTTCTCCTGGACGATGTCGATGACCCGCGACTTCATGGTCGTCACCCGCATCGCGATTCCGTCGACGGTCAGCGTCACCGTCTTGACCGCGGAGACCGCGAACCCGCCGGCGAACGCCAGAACTATTAGCAGTCCTCCGACAACGAACCGCAACATCGGAGATGGGGTCTGATGAAGTTTTGTTAATACAGTCAACGCGCGTCTATCCCGACCACAGCAAGCACTCCAACGACCTAATCAGCACCAAGCGACAAATAAGGGCCCGTAGGCCCTACCCTTTCGATCACAAGACGGTAACGAACCGGCCAATGTTGAGCAACTCCGGCGCGAGTTTGTTTACGGAATCGCCAGGTTCTTACGTGTTAACCGTGAGCAAGTCCATAGACCCGCCGGGCGTTGTCCGTGGTGGCCTGTGCCAGCTCTTCGGCCGGACGACCAACCAGTTCAGCGATCGCTCGCACAGTATAAGGAAGGCAGTACGGCTCGTTCGGCGACCCGCGGTAGGGGTGCGGTGTCAGGAACGGCGCATCGGTTTCCACCAGAAGCTGCTCCAGCGGTACCAACGGGACGGCTTCCCGCAGGTCGCGGGCGTTGCGGAAGCTCGCGGTCCCGGACAGGCTGAGCAGCCATCCGGCGTCCACGCAACGGCGGGCCATCGCGGCATCCGACGAGAAGCAGTGGAAGATCACGGCGTCGGGGGCGCCCTCGGCCGCCAGCACGTCCAGCACCTCGGCGTCGGCGTCGCGGTTGTGGATCATCAGCGGTTTGCCGCACCGTTTGGCGAGGTCGATGTGCCAGGCGAAGGCCTCCCGCTGCGTCTTGGGGTCCGCGCAGCCGTCGAGGCGCCCGGGCCAGTACAGGTCCAGGCCGCTCTCGCCGACGGCCACCACCCTGGGGTGCGCCACGAGTCGCTCGATCTCGGCCCGCGCGTCGTCGTCCAGCGCGCCTGCGCGGGTCGGATGCAGCGCCACCGCGGCATATACCCGCGGATCCCATTCGGCGGCCCGCGTCACCCAGCGCGCCGAGTCCAGGTCGTCGGCGACGGTGACCACCGCCCCCACCCCGACCGCCGCGGCCCGGTCGACGATGGCGCGCACGTCCTCGGCGTCCCGCGCACCGCAGGCGTCGAGGTGGGTGTGGGCGTCGACCAGGGGTGCCAGCCGTTCCGGCGCGGGTGGGGCTTCTCGTTCTCGTCGGTTGGAGCTCACGCGCACACAATAAGGTGGACTCTCGATGAGGTCCTTCTATGTCACCACCGCGATCACGTATCCCAACGGCGATCCGCACGTCGGGCATGCCTACGAATACATCGCCACCGACGCCATCGCCCGGTTCAAGCGACTCGACGGCTTCGACGTGCGCTTCCTGACCGGCACCGACGAGCACGGCCTCAAGATGGTCGAGACGGCGGCGGCGGAAGGCCTCCCGACCGCCGAGCTGGCGCGGCGCAACTCCGATGTGTTCCAGCGGCTGCAGGAGAAGCTGAACATCTCCTTCGACCGGTTCATCCGGACCACGGACGCCGACCACCACGAAGCCTCCAAGGAGATCTGGCGGCGGATGGACGCGGCGGGCGACATCTACTTGGACAGCTACTCCGGCTGGTACTCCGTGCGCGACGAGCGTTTCTTCGTCGAATCCGAGACCGCCCTGGTGGACGGGACCCGGGTCGCCGTCGAGACCGGCACGCCGGTGACCTGGACCGAGGAGCAGACCTACTTCTTCCGGCTGTCGGCGTATGCCGACAAACTGCTGGCCCACTATGGCGCCAACCCGGATTTCATCGCGCCCGAGGTGCGGCGCAACGAAGTGGTCAGCTTCGTCTCCGGCGGCCTGCGCGACCTGTCGATCTCGCGCACCTCATTCGACTGGGGGGTGAAGGTACCCGATCATCCCGACCACGTCATGTATGTCTGGGTCGACGCGCTGACCAATTACCTGACCGGAGTTGGGTACCCCGACACCGGGGCGGAATTGTTCCGGCGCTACTGGCCCGCCGATCTGCACATGATCGGCAAGGACATCATCCGGTTCCACACCGTCTACTGGCCGGCGTTTCTGATGTCGGCCGGGATCGAGTTGCCGCGAAGGGTTTTCGCGCACGGATTCCTGCTGAACCGCGGCGAGAAGATGAGCAAGTCGGTGGGCAACATCGTTGACCCGGTTGCCCTGATCGATACCTTCGGCGTGGACCAACTCCGCTATTTCCTGCTGCGGGAGGTCCCGTTCGGGCAGGACGGCAGCTACAGCGAAGACGCCATCATCACCCGGATCAACACCGACCTGGCCAACGAGTTGGGCAATCTGGCCCAACGGTCGCTGTCCATGGTGGCCAAGAACCTGGACGGAGTGGTGCCGACCCCCGGCGAATTCACCGCCGACGACACCGAACTGCTCGAGCTCGCCGACGGCCTGCTCGAACGTGTTCGCGCCGAGTTCGACAGTCAGGCGATGCATCTGGCGCTGGAAGCAATCTGGCTCATGCTGGGCGCGGCCAACAGATACTTCTCGGCTCAGCAGCCGTGGGTGTTGCGCAAGAGTGAGTCGGAAGCAGACCAGAAGCGGTTCGCGACAGTGCTTTACACCACGTGCGAAGCGGTTCGCATTGCGGCGCTGTTGATTCAGCCGGTGATGCCCGGTTCGGGGGGCAAGCTACTCGACCTGCTCGGCCAGACGCCTGAGCAGCGCACCTTCGACGCCATCGGGACACGACTGGCGCCCGGCACGGCACTACCGGCGCCGACCGGCGTCTTCCCGCGCTACCAAGTCGACTAACGCTTGCGAGAAGAAGTGCAAATAGCGACGCTAGCGCTCATATCGACGCTAACATGTGCGCATGGCCATCGAAGACCGCCGGGCACGCGAACGGGCCGCCCGCCGTCGACTGATCACTTCCACGGCGCGCAAGCTGGCCGAGGAAGAGGGCTGGGACGCCGTCACCACCCGTCGGCTGTCCGCCGAGATCGAATACAGCCAACCGGTGCTCTACAAACACTTCTCGGGCATGGAAGACATCGCGGCGTCGGTCGCCGTCGAGGGATTCGGCGAACTCGCGGACGCGCTCCGCACCGCGCGCGGCGGCGCGACCGACGGGCGGGACGCCCTTTCCCGAGTCGCCCAGGAGTTCATCGGATTCGCCCGTGACAATCCCGCGCTGTTCGATGCGATGTTCACCCGCACGACAACGCTGCGGTTCGCCGCCGCGGACACCCCGGCCGAGCTGACCGCCGCCTTCGCCGAATTGCGGGCGGCCGTCGACATGGTCGCGGGCGCGCGGGACCCGGACACGCTGACCGAGGTCGTGTGGGCCGCCCTGCATGGCCTGGTCACCCTCGACCGCAGCGGCCGGTTGCGCCCCGACCAGCATGCGGCCCGCGTCGAGATGCTGATCAGCGGGCTCTGCGGCGCCACCACACCAACCACCTGAAACGGTCACACCGCCGTAACAGCTGTCGCCAAGGCGACCCGGCGGCCACCGCGATCGAGTGGGAAGGAAGAAGAGTCGCCACGTCCGGCGCGCTCATCTCGGCGAAGACCTCGTGTATAGCCTATGTTATGCGCCATAATCGGCCAGTGGAGCGACGACGTAATCGGCAACCTGAAGATTCGCCGATGACGACCCTGAAACAGCTGCCGGCACTTGTTGTGCTCGAGCGGATCCCGATTCCCGTGCTGGCCATCGAACATGACGGCGCCATCCTGTTTTCCAACGCCGCGTTCGCCGAGATGATGGGTTACGAGCCCGAGGAGGTCTTATCGCTGAAGTTCCATCAGATCTTCCATCAAGCCCCGGCCTCGGAATCGTTGTTATCGGTCGTTCATTCCCTGGCGAACATGGTCGTCGAACTCGCGCATAAGGACGGCTCGGTCGTGCGGGCGCTGATGAGCAAGTCGGCGGCGATGCGAGCCGACGACCAATTCGTGCTCGCGGCCTTCCAGGATCTGACCGAACAGTTGTGGCAAGACGACCGCTAGCCCTTCAGCGGCCGGTCGCGACGGCCGTCTCGCGCCGTCCCCGGTAGCGGCGCGGCAGGCCGCCGGAGACCATCAGCCGGAAGTGTCCGAACGACTCGTCGCTCGCCATCGCCAGTCGCGGCAACGCCAGCGGGTCGCAGTGGCGATCCGCGAAGCCCGCCGTGGTGGACAACGCCCAGCGGACGCCCCGGCCGCGCAGCACGTCCTTGGCCCGGTCGTCGAAATCTTGCGGGCGGCCGTTGGGGTAAGCGAAAATCGTCGGTGCACACCCGGTCTCGCGTTCGAGTGCCGCGCAGGAAGCAACGATCTCCCGTTCGACCTTGTCGTCGTCGCAGCGGGCCAGGATCGGGTGGGTCACCGAGTGCGGATGCAGCGTCACCAGACCGCCGCCGGCCAGGGCCCGCGCTTCGTCCCACGTGAGCATCCGGAACGGACCATCGTCGTCGCGGTAGCCCAGCGCACCGAGCATCCCCTCCAGCGCGGTGATGCGATCCGCGTCGGCCAGCCCCTTCAACCCCTCAACCGCGGCGGCGTATGCCCGGCCGCGGTTGGCGCTGCCGTCGAGCGAGCAAACACCGCGCCCCAGTGCGGCAAGATCGATCTCGGTCGCGGCGGTGCGGGCGATCGCGAGCCAAAGCCGGTCGGGCCACAAGGTTTCGCCGCTGTCCATCGGCCCGGTCGCCAGGAACACCGCCGCGGGCAGTCCCAGTTCGCGCAGCAATGGAAGGGCGTGCGTGGCGAGGTTGCGGGTGCCGTCGTCGAACGTGATCGCCAGCGCGCGCGGCGGCAATGTGCCCTCGGCCAGCCGATCGAGCGCCTCCTCCAACGGGAGAACGCTGAAATGCCTACGCAGGTATTCCAATTGACGGCGGTACAGCGCCGAGCCGAGCACGTGCCGGCAGACCGGCGACAGCGGTTCGTCCTCCACTCCGTGGAACATCACGATGGCGAGCGCGTCGCGGTGCCGCCGCCGCGCGAACATCGGCACCCCAGCGGCGCAAAGCAAGGCGGCCGCGACGTTCTTGACGGCCGGGCGCGCCGCCCAGTCCCTGAGCCGTGTCATCAAGCGCCAAAAGCTAACGGCGACGCCATGATTCGCGCCTGGTGCGCCACACGATCACCCCTGCGCCGACGATGGCCACGGCGATCCAGCCCGCGCCGAACCACCACAGCCAGCCAAGGTCTGAGTGGCCCTGCGATCCAGCGGCCGGGCCGGCCATCGGCGGGCGCTCGACGGTCACCGGGTCCTGCGCTCCCGGTGCGGACACCACCGCGACGCCTTTGAGTCGTTGCCAGCGCTTGTTATCGCCGTTGAGCCACCGGAGCAGCTCGTCGAGCTGCGCCGGCGCGCCGTTGGACGTCGCCACCAACAGCGACCGGCCCCGGTTGAAAACCGTTTGGAGAGAGGCGAACCGAAGATTCGGGTCCAGCGCGAGCTTGGCGGGCTTACCGTCGGACTGGACGGCGTTGACGGTGATCGGCCCGCTGGGCCCCGCCGAAACGGGAAGCGCGACATTGGAATGGTTCCACCCGTCGGCGGAAATCAATATCGCGGGATCCGACGAGTCGATCGCCTGTTGCACGCTCGTGACCGTGGTGTAGATCGGCAGGGAGCTTATCCGCTGCAGACCCACCACCAGATTGATCGCGCGCACGGTGTCGATCAACGAGTGCGGCTCGATGCCGACCTGCACCCGGGGCATCAATGACTGCGGCACCGACTGAAAGCCGTCCGGCACCGGTGGCGCGGCGGGACTGCTCTGTATCGTGCTGTCGCCGTTGATGTTCAACGTGAGGAGCTGGTTGCCGGGCCCGGCGGTGTAGAAGTCGCCGCAATGCCCGGTGTTGGCCGCGACGTCGAGGACCAGGTCAAGGCTGGTGTATCGCTGCAAGAGTCGATCGGGCACATCGACCCAGCGGTCGATGGTGCCATGGCCGTCGGTCGGCCAGTGGTCGATGGTCTCCGGGCCGATCGTCACCGCAATCTGGCCGGCGATACTTCCCGGCGTCGGGGTGTAGGAACCCTGGAGATGCACGCGCACGTCGTGCACCGATCTGCCGAACTTGGTCTGGTCCAGTCCGATCGACACTCGCGGTTGCAGCGACGTGGCGTTGACGACGGGCTGCCCCAGTTCGCGCAGCGCGACGCTATTGCCGACCTGCGGCAGGCTTGGCTTCAGTTGCTCCACCGCCGCCTTGGAGGACAACGCCAGCTGCGACACGTCGTTGAACAGCACGGCCGTGTTCGATTCGTC
This sequence comes from Mycobacterium sp. E2733, assembly GCF_001667585.1. Classification (GTDB taxonomy): domain Bacteria; phylum Actinomycetota; class Actinomycetes; order Mycobacteriales; family Mycobacteriaceae; genus Mycobacterium. The sequence continues at coordinate 50,782 of NZ_LZJZ01000086.1, read as the reverse complement.
GGACTGGCCGAGCGGTCCCGACATCAGCAGCCAGGGCACACCGGCGGCGCCCTGTAGGGAAAGGCCGTTGTCGGGGCCCTCTTTGACGACGATCTGACGTTCCAGCGACTGCGGCGGCGTCGGGGGCGCCACCTGTCCTTCGGCCAATGGGGTCACGGATATCTCGGGGGTCTGCCTGCCGTAGTGCGCGGCCGCGGACGCGGCCAGTTGGATCGCCGTGTCGGACTCGTTTGCCGACGGCGACGGCGGCACGAAGATGGAAAGCTTCCGCAGCACCGGCGGCAGGAAATGGGCCACCGTGGTGGGTGGCAGTTCAACCCCGGTGTAGGTGATCGACCCGTTGGTCAGGCGCAGCGGGCTCTCCGGGTACAGGCAGTACCCGTCCAGCGGCACCAGGTAGGAACGCAGCGTCACCGTCAGCCAGTTGTCGTTGACTTCCGCCCCGGCCAGCGGAATGACGAGCGGCGTCTGGTCGGCGGAGGGCAGATTCAGGCGCGCGATGGTGCGCTCGCCCTGCGTCACGGTGAGCAACCCGGACCGCAAGTTGATCGGCAGTTCGACCGTGGTGTTCAGCGCGGCCGGTGTCAGCCCGTGCAGCACGGGCACGGTCAGCTGCTGGCTGCTCGTCAGACCCCAGAACTCCAGGGTGGGGGCGGACCCAATGTCGGTCAGCGACAGGGTCGGCGAGTCGACCGCCGTAGCCGGGTCGCCGGGCGCACCCCACGATGCCGGGGCGCTGATCACCAAAAATCCAGCCACAGCGGCCAGCGCAACCGCTTTGCCCAGACGTCTCGGGTACATCACCGGAACAGTATGCATCGTTGGGTGCGCGTCAAGCCCCACTTACCGAATCACTGTCTTCAGGATCGCGAAAGAGTGTGCGGCACACCCGGCCCGAACTCATGCGCGCGGGGTGCCAGCCGATCAGACCTCCGCGGCGGCGTCGGTGCGGGCGGCAACGGCCGGGCCGTGGCGCATCATTTCGCGACCGAGGAATTGCCGAAAATACGGGAGCGACGCCTCCGTGACAGTGCCGGGTAGCAGGAGTTCCAGGACCTGACGCAGGCGCCCGGCGATGTCGACGCCGACGCCCCTGTTCGCGCCATGGCGCGCTATCGCGTTGGACACCAACCGTGTTCCGAACATGGCCCCGACGAGGAACTCGGAGAGCACTTCGGGGTCGACGTCCTTGCGGAGGTCTCCCTCGCTGATCGCCCGCCTGGCCTCCTCGGCGATCTTCGCTGCCAGGTCGGCATAGAAGCCGGCGGCGGCCTCATTCAATCCGCTTAGGGCAGAGGCCAATTGCTCGGCCGTGCGAACCATCTTGTCCGAGTTCAGCACCTCGACGATGGTGAAGGCGCCGTGCAATAGGTTCTCCAGCCCCGGCGATGACGATCCGCATACGTTCCGGAAAGCGGTGAGAAGCGCGTCGGAGCCTTCCCTGAGGATGTCTGACGCCAGCGATTCCTTCGAATCAAAGTGGTGATACAGGGCGCCCTTGGTCATCCCCGTCCGCTCGATGATCGCTCCCCACCCGGCGGCCGCGTATCCGACTTCGCCGAACACCTCGATCGCGGCATCGAGAATTTTGCGTCGAGTGGCTTCGGATCGGACCTGGCGCGGCATAGTCCCTGCACCTCCCGATCCGCGACGGATGCGAGGACTTCGTTGATCTGGTCTCGCGTCGACCGCCAAGACGTCCAAGGTTAGCAGCCGCCGCCACGGTGGGCGTCCCGTCTGGGCCGGCCTCACTTCCTTAGGGCGAACCTTCTTCGGTAGAACTGGCGTTGACGGCGAGCGCCGCACGCCGCCTTAGGAATTGACGGAAGTAATCGGCCCGGTCCGGTTGCAGAATGCCGCCCAGGATGAGCACCCAGCATTTCTCCAGGTCGATCAGGAATCGCGCCGGCTCGTCCAGATCGCTGGTTTTCCGCAGCCCCATATGCAGGGACACCATCAGGCGGCCGACGTCGTGGGGATCGCAGTTCTCGCCGATGTCGCCCTCGTCGATGGCCTGCTGAACCACCCCGGACAGGGCTTGCACCCATCCGCTCAGCAACGTGTCCTGCAGACCTTCCGGCTGCCCGACCGATTCGATCAAATTCAGGCCGGCCCTGACCAGATCCGTCGTGATGTCTTGAACGGCGATCAGGTAGGAGAAGTCGATGAGGGTTTCCAGCCCCGAAAGCCCCCTCGTCAACAGGTCCTCCACCGCGACCGTGGCCGCGGCGATCTGCTTGTCGATGAGTTCCACGGCCAAGGCGTGTTTCGACTTGAAGTGGAAATACATCGCGCCTTTGGTCAGCTGCGCGTCGGCCAGAATGTCATCGAGACCGACCTCGTGGTACGGCCGGCGCGCGAACTGATGCGAAGCGGCCCGCAGGATCTGTCGCCGCGTCGCGTCGGCGCGTCCATCGGGCGAGTGGGTCGTCATCGGATTGCCAGCTCAGCTCTCTTTGGCCGCGAAGACGCCACCCAGATGCGAAGGCGTGAACCCGGCAGGAATGCCGGGACCTCTCACGTCGGGGCGGATAACGCGAGCGTCGTTGTCCCGGGCTGCGACCCGAGCCTGGTCGATCGCCATCAGGTTGATGAGCAGGGCATACACCTCGGTTCTTTGGCGGTCTGAAGCGAAACCGACCGGCCACCCCCGGGCAGTACTTGGGCCACTTCCGAGATTAGCAGCCGCAAGCGACCGGGTTGACGGTCCCGTAAATACCTGTAGTGCGGATCACACTACCTTTACAAACTATTAGTATGTTTTATACGCTATTATCAGTTTGCCAGTTTGTAGCCAGAAGCGGGCGAAACCCGCGGTTCAGGCGCTTGAGCAGCCAATACGCCCGGTCCTGGGCCACCCGCAGGCGTGAGGAGAAGCAGATGCCGGTCGTGACCACGAGGCCACGCGCGCGGGCGGGGTCAGCAGGTGGACCACCAGGGAAGGGACCAAGTGCCTTCGTGACTGCAGGCGAAATACTCTTCGCCAGCGGGATGGCATTCTTCCATACTTTAAGTATGTTCAGCTGTGGAATGCCGGTGTTGAAGTACGGTGTGCCCACCGCCGAAGCCGATCCGTTTCCTTCCCGGGTCAGCGGGGGTTCGCCTGCGGCGAGCCGGGCCGCCACCCGGGGCAGGATCTGACGTGCTCGATTTCGGCGCCTTTCCCCCGGAGTTCAACTCCGGGCGGATGTACGCCGGTCCCGGCCCGGTCTCGCTGGTGGCCGCCGCGGTGGCCTGGGACGGCTTGGCCGCCGAATTGCATTCAGCGGCAGCCTGTTACCGGTCGGTGATCGCGGGACTGACGACCGGGCGCTGGATGGGTCCCTCGTCGTTGGCGATGGCGTCCGCCTTCGCCCCCTACATGGCGTGGACCGCCGGCGCGGCCGCGCGGGCGGCCGAGGCGGCCGGTCAAGCCCGGCTCGCCGTCGAAATCTATGAAGCCGCTTTCGCGATGACCGTTCCCCCGCCGGCCGTCGCCGCTAACCGCGTCCAGCTCGCAACGCTGATCGCCACCAACTTCTTCGGCCAGAACTCGGCGGCGATCGCGGCCACCGAAGCCGAATACGGCGAAATGTGGGCGCAGGACGCAGCGGCCATGTATGCGTACGCCGCGGGTTCGGCGGGCGCGTGCGAGGTGACCCCGTTCAGTCCGCCGCCGGACGTCACGAACCCGGCGGGTGTGGCCTGCCAGAGCAACGCCCTCGCCCAGGCCGAAACGTTGACGGCGACCCATACTTCGCTCTCGAACGTGGTGTCCTCGGTGCCCAACGCCCTGCACGGGCTTTCGTCGCCGATGACCGCCGGCGTCGCCACCCTCACCGATGCCGGCGGAAGTGCCGGTAGCGCGGTCGGGACCGTGACCAACTCGGCCAGTTCATCGCTGATGTCGAGCCTGGCGTCCAGCGTCCCCAGCGCCATCCCCACCTATTTCATGGCCGCAGCGACCCCGCTGTACGGAATGTCGTCCATCCTCGGGATGGCTCAGACCGGGCAGGGTTTGGCGAACGGCGCGATGGCGGCCACCAACGCTGCGGGCGCTGCCGCCTCGGGGGCCGCGGGCGCGGCGAGCGCGGGCGCGGGGGCGCTCGGCTCGCTCGGATCCGGCGTGATCGGCAGCCTGGGCAGCGCGGCCTCGCTGGGGCCGCTTGCGGTGCCGGCCAGTTGGACCAGCGTGATCCCGGCGGCGCACAGCGCCGCTTCCGCTTTGCCGGCCATCAGTCTCGCCGGCGCCAATACGCCGCCCAGCATCATGGGGTCGCTGCCGCGCCTGGCCGCCGCGTCGGGCAAAAACCTCGGGCCCCGGTACGGGGTAATCCCGACCGTGATGACACGCCCGCCGTCTGGTGGATACGCATAGGCCATCACATGAACCGACCAAGCACGCGTCACGGAAGGAGCGGTAAGTGAAGTACACGCCCACCCTGGTCGCCGGCGTGACGATCATTGACCTCGAACCGCAACGCGACCACCGAGGCTTCTCTTCCCGTTCCTTCTGTGCCGACGAATTCGCCAGCCGCGGGCTGACTTTCGATGTCGCCCAGACGAATATCTTCTTCAACTACACCCGTGGCACCGTGCGGGGTCTGCACCATCGGGTGCCGCCCTACGCCCAAACCCAACTGGTCCGCTGCACCCGCGGCGCCATCGCCGCCGTTGCCGTGGACATCCGCCCCGGGTCGCAGACGTACGGCGACCATGTGATGGTCGAGTTGACTGCGGACAACTACCGGGCGCTGTTCTTGCCGCCGTTTGTCGCGCACGGCTTCCAAACCCTGATCGACAACACCGAGGTCAGCTACCAGGTGAGCGGGCAGCCCGCGCCGTCCGACGAGCAGGGATTCCACTGGAACGACCCGGAATTCGGCATCGTGTGGCCGCTGCCGGTCACGGTCATCTCCGAGCGGGACGCCAGTTGGCCCTCGCGAACCCCGAGCCTCACGCCGATCGAGAGTGCAGCGTCATGTCTAAGTCGTTGATGACCCAGGAATTGGTGGACGTCGTGCACACCGAACCCAGACCGCAGAAGCGGAAAGCGGCCGGCATGACGGCGTTGCCTCGCCCGCGAGCCAGCGCTTTGCCGGTCACCGCCGCTCCGGCCCCCGCCCCCGCTGGGAATGCCGTCCGGCGCTGGCAGCAACAGTATTCGCAGCATCTGCGCATCAGCGACACCGTGATCGTGTGCGCGTCGGTGCTGCTCGCGCAGTACGTCCGATTCGGCGAAATCGCCAACACCTCGGGTTACTCGGACGTCGTAATGACGATGTTGTCATTCCTGTTCGCGACGCTGTGGCTGTCATCGCTGGCGGTATTCCAAACGCGCTCAACGCGAGTCATCGGTGCCGGCATCGACGAGTATCGGCGGATCGGCAGCGCGTCCTTCTGGACGTTCGGAATCATCGCGATGGTCACGCTGCTCGCCAAGGTCGACCTGGCCCGCGGATATCTCGCGATCGCGCTTCCGGTCGGCACCATCGGCCTGCTGGGAAGCCGTAGCCTGTGGCGCAAGCACATCCGTCAGATGCGCGCGAACGGCCGATGCCAGACGACGGTTTTGGCGATCGGGGACCGGCAGGCGGTTTCCCACCTCGCCCACGAACTGGCGCGGAACCCGATGGACGGCTACGTCGTGGCCGGTGTGTGCATCCCGGGCTACGGGCCACCGCGCAGGAACACCCTCACGATCGGTGGCCGCGCGGTGCCGATACTCGGTGACGTCGCCGACGCCGTCGCCGCGATTCAGCGCTGCGGCGCCGACACCGTGGCGGTCACGCAGACGGATCACTTTGGCATGCACGGGATCCGAGAGCTGATGTGGCAGCTGGAGACGATGGACGTCGACGTCGTCGTGTCGCCCGGGGTGATGGACGTCGCGGAGACGCGGTTGACCCTGCGCCCCACGGCCGGCATGCCTCTGCTGCATGTCGAGAAGCCGCAATACGAAGGGACGCAACGCTTTCAGAAGCAGGTCTTCGATTTCCTGTTCTCGCTGGTGGCCCTCATCGGGACGGCGCCCATCCTCGTCGCGGCCGCTATCGCCATCAAGCTCACCAGCAAGGGCCCGGTGTTCTACCTGTCCGAACGGATCGGCATCGATGGCCAGCCCTTCACGATGCTGAAGTTCCGCACGATGACCGACGGTGCCGACACCCAACTCGAGGACCTGTTGGCACTGAACGAAGGCGCCGGCGGCATGCTGTTCAAGATGCGCCAAGACCCGCGGGTCACGCCGGTCGGCAGGATATTGCGCAGGTTCAGCATCGATGAGCTGCCGCAATTCATCAACGTGCTCAAGGGGGACATGAGCGTGGTCGGGCCACGCCCCCCGCTGCGGCGAGAAGTCGAAAACTACGACGGCGACGTGAAACGGCGGCTGCTGGTGAAGCCCGGCGTCAGCGGACTGTGGCAAGTGAGCGGCCGCTCCGACCTGTCCTGGGAAGAGTCGGTGCGGTTGGACCTCTCATACGTCGACAACTGGTCGATGTCGGGTGATCTGATGATCATCGCGAAGACGATGAAGGCCGTTCTCACCAGTCACGGCGCATACTAGGGAGTCATGACTGAGCCGACGACGCCTGGTGCGGTCGTCCCGTCGGTGCCGCTCTCGCGGATGGCTCACGCGTTCTCGATTCAACTGATCTGCCGCGCGCTCGGGATGCTGGCCTCCGTGGTCTCGGTGGCGATGACGGCGCGCTACCTGGGTCCGGGTCGCTACGGCCAGCTGTCCATCGCGGTGCTCTTCATCGCCGTGTGGACCAGCCTGGCCGATCTCGGCATCGCGACCGTGATCGTGCGCCGCGTGACCTCCGGCCAGGGCGACCTCGAGCGTCTGGTGCGCGTCAACAGCGGCATGGCCCTGATCTATTGCGTTCCGCTGGCGTTGTTGGCGGCCGGGTCGGGGCTGCTCATCTATCACGACGCCGACGTCCGAGTGATGCTCGTCGTGCTGTCCGGCGCGCTGCTGATGCAGACCATGACGACCCGGTTCGAGCCGGTCTTTCTGGCCACCGTCCGGTTCTCAGCTGTGGCCATCTCCGATGTCGCCGGCCGCCTGGCCGCGCTGGCCATGGTCGCCTGCCTGGTCGCGGCGCGGGCCGACGTCATCTGGTTCGCTGTCGCGCAACTGATTCCGCCCGCCCTGCAGTTGGTGATCCAGGGCAGCGCGGCGATGCGGCACATTTCGGTGCGCCCGGTCTTCGCGCCCCGGGAGGCCGCCGACCTGTTGCGGGAAAGCCTGCCGCTGATGGGGTTTCTGGTCGTCGGACTCCTGTACTGCCGCGCCGACGGCGTGATCCTGTCGCTGCTGAGCACCCACTCCGAGGTGGGCGTGTACGGGTTGGCCTTCACGATCGCGTTCAACACCATCGTGGTGTCGCTGGTCTTCCTCAAGTCGACCCTGTCGACGGCCACCGAGCTGTTCTCGCGGGACGTCGCCGCGTTCGCCGGATTCCTGCGTCGCAGCGTGGAACTGATGTACTTCGTGGCGGTCCCGGTCGCGGTTGTCGGCGCGCTGCTGGCCGGGCCGCTGATCGGGTTGTTCGGCGACAAGGCGTTCGTCGCGCGCGGGACGCCGACACTGGCCTTGCTGTTCGTCGCGGCGGCCCTGCGATTCGTCAGCGGCACCCTGGGGCAGGGTTTGGTCGCCAGCCATCACCAGCGGATCTTGTTCTGGCTGACGATCGCCACCCTCGCGCTCAACGTCGCGCTCAACGTCGCCCTAGCCGGGCGGTTCGGCGCCGTCGGGCCCGGAATCGCGCTGGTGTGCACGGAGTTCTTCAACATGGTGATCAGCAGCTGGTGGCTGCGCCGGCACTGCGGTTACCGTACGCCGGTGATGTTCTTGCTGCGGGTGCTGATCCCGACGGGGGCGAGTGTCGCGGTGACGCTGCTGCTGAGGGGTGACCACGTGGTTCTCGTCCTGGCGGTGGCCGCAGTTGTCTACCTGGCCACCAGCGCGGTAGCCGGCCCGCTGCGCTGGTCGGACTTGGCCTCCTTGCGCCGAAATCGGCTGGCGCATGAAGCGTGAACTGGACCGGCAATACCTGAAGGCCCCGGTCGGCGGCGCATCCGCGCTGCCGCCCAGCAGGCCGCTTGCCGTGCTGATCGTGGCCGACTGCGGAGACGACGCGCTCGAGAGGTGCCTTGCGGGTGCCGCCGAGCAGATTCCCGAGTCGCCGGTCTACGTCTACTGCAGCGACCGTCCGGAACTGGCCACCCGGCACCCGGGAGTCCGCTGGGTGTCCGGAACGGCGAAAGTCGGTTTCGCCGAGGCCTTTAACGTGCTGGTGGAGCACGCCGCGAGCGACGCCGATCTGCTGCTGCTCGACGCCAAAGGCCGCCTGCTGGGACCGTTGACCCGCACCCGCGATTTGCTGCGCCGGCCCGGCGTGGCCGCGGTCGCGCCGCTGGCGCGGGACGACACCGCACCCGGCTGGGCCCCGTGGGACATGGCGACACGACGTCAAACCCTGATTCGCGAGCTGGCCGCGGGCTACCCGCCCGCGCGACGCGGCTCGCCGATCGCACTCCGTTACGCGCGCCGTCCCGCCGAATCGCGAGCCGTCGGCGGCGCTTTGGGCGCCGCCTGCCTGGCGATCAACCGCGCGGCGTGGAACACCGTCGGCGGCTTCGACGAAGAGTTTCGCGGCTTCGGCGCGGCGGCCGACTGGCAGGCCCGCGCCCGGGCGGCGGGCTGGCGGATGCTGCTGGCCGACGAACTCGGCGTCGACCGCACCGGCCTCGACGACGACCGGGACACCCCGGCCGCACGCCGCCGCAAGCGGGATCTGGCGCGAGGCGACACCGCGCTGCTGCTCGAGCATCAACACAACGTGCACCACGCCGACGCCTATCTGGCCGGCACCACACTGCTGGGGCGGCCGGGGCGGACCGCTCACGCCGGCCGCCGCACGGATCTGCCCGCGATCGTGATCACCACCAACCGCCTGGTCTACGGTGGCGCCGAGCGGCAAAAGGCGTTGCTGGCAACGGAGTTGGATCGCCGGGGCTACTCGGTCACCATCGTCTGCGTGCAACGGTTCGGGCCAATGATCTCCGAGATCCCGGACACCGTACGGGTGGTGCGCCAGCCCTGGTGGGCGCCCGCCGTCGATATCCCCGCAGGCCCGGCGGTGCTCATCACCGCCGACACCAACACGGAGGCCGGCTTCGCCACGCTGTGGCGTGCGCGCGCGCCCGGCCGGCGCTGGTTGGTGGCTCCGCATGTCCCACCCGAGGAGGACCGGCCCATCTACTCACGGCCGCTGACCGCCGCCATGCGCCGCGCCGACGGTTTCATCGTTTTGGCCCAGCGGCATTGGGACATGCTGGTCGCCCAGCATCCGCTGTCGGGACGGCACTTCGTCGCGCCCAACGGCGTCGCCCTGGCCGGCGACCCGGCCACCCGGGTCCGAACCGCCGGTGAGCCGCTGCATCTGGTCATGCTCTCGCGCATCGTCGAGCACAAAAACCCCCACCTGCTGATCGAGGCGCTCGGCGACCTCCCGAACATGCCATGGCGGCTCTCGATTTTCGGTGACGGCCCGGATCGCGAGAGGCTGCAGGCGCTTACGCCGGCGCGCTTGCGCGATCGGGTCCAGTGGCGGGGATGGTCGGCCGGCCCCGGGCCCGCGCTGGCGGATGCGGACCTGCTGTGCGTCCCGAGCCGGTCCGAGGCGTTCCCGTTGGTGATTCTCGAGGCGATGGCCCGCGCGGTTCCCGTTGCGGCGTCGGCGATTTGCGCTGTGCCGGAAATGCTCGACTTCGGCAGGGCGGGCTTCCTGGTCGAGCCCGTGTCGGTGGCGGGATGGCGGGAGAGCCTGGCCCGGATCCTGGCGGACCCGGCCGCGCTGCCGTCGGTCGGGAGACGCGGCTTCGAGCGGATGCGCAAGCACTACACCGTCGAGGCGATGACCGACGCCTACCTCGACGCGATCAACGCGGTGCTGTGAATACTTGCCGCAGGCAATGACTCTCGCGGCAGGCGCTACCGCTGATATCGGAGAATCCTGGCCACGGTGCGGGGGGACGTCTTGTGCTGCCCGAACCCGCTGTAGAGGAAGTACCTCGGTTCGACGTAAATCTGCGCGATGTCCGTCGGCACATCGGCGAAGTGCTCGGAAAGCGCGGAGTCGATGAAGAAGGCGTCGGAACCGGAGTGGGAATTGCAGCAGACCAGGCGGTAGTCGAAGCGGCCGAACAGCGCGGCATAACTGCTCAACGAAGCCCCGAAATAGTCGTCGGACTGCCACACGTGATCGGGGTCGTAGTCGATCTGAAACTTCACCGGCGGCGGGAATTTCCCGTTGTATTCGACGATGAACAGCTTGGGCCGAATGCCATCGGCCAAGAGTTTCTCGACCAGGTAGATGTCGTTGCCGTCCAGGTCGAGGGAGACCACGTCGACTCCGGTGGCGTCGATCCTCTGCAGGCAGGACCGGCTCAGCGCAACGATATTGTCCGCCGTTATCCACGCCTTCTCGTAGGCGAACCGCGGATGGTCCTCGACGGCCACAGCCAGGTCCTGCCCGCCGACCCAGAAGCCTTTCCAGCCCAGGGCGGCCAGGATCAGCGTGTTGTTCTCCGTCCCGTCACCGACGCCGAACTCAGCGAACACGCCGTCGTCGAGCCGGCCGATCCGGCGCAGGATCTCCAGCGTTATTCCGTCCTCGTCGGTCGCGGAAAAACACTTCTTGCCCGCCCGGTTGAGCGGGTTGGGATGGCTCGCCTTCAGCGACCGGGAATGATCGAAAAGGATCAGATCCTTGAGCTGGTCCCGCGTTTCACTGCCGAGAATGCGCCGGACCTTCTGCCGGAGCGTCTCTTTCGGCGGCGGGGTAGCGCTTCTGGCCATTGGAGACTAAAGCTATCACGGCCCCGGCTGACTATCCCCGGCATTCGGTGAATAGCGCTGCTGCACAACGCCGGTCCGTGTCGAAATTCCGGCCCCAATTGCTTGCCCCTGGCGTTGAAGGTGCCGTAGGTTCTCCATTGTCCCGATGTTTGCTCAAGGCGCGGGACATGCTCGGGAGGATTCGATAGGCGTGCTGTGCCGCATCTGCAATTCGAGCACCAGTCTGGCGTTCACTCACAAAGTCCTCACCAAATACGACTGCAAGTACTACTTGTGCGACAACTGCGGCGGCCTGCAGACCGAGGAACCGTATTGGTTGGAAGAGGCCTACGCGAGCCCCATCGCGGCGGCGGACACCACCGTGCTGTGGCGCAATCAGTATCTTGCACGGGCAATGTCGGTGCTGCTGTACTTCCTCTTCGATCGGCGCGGCCGGTTTCTCGACGCGGCCGGGGGCTATGGCGTGTTCACCCGCCTGATGCGCGACGTCGGCTTCGACTACTACTGGTCCGACAAACACTCCCCCAACCTCACCGCGCAAGGCTTCGAGGCGGACGCGGGCCCCGGCCCGCCGTACACGGTCGTCACCGCCTTCGAAGTGATGGAGCATCTCGCCGACCCGGTCGGATTCGTTGCCGAATTGCTGGAGACCACGGGCACCGACACCGTCGTTTTTACGACCGAACTCTTCGACCGCCGGCCGCCGCCTCCAGAGGAATGGATGTACTACGCCTTTGCCACCGGCCAGCACATCACCTTCTATCAGAAATCGACGTTGGCGCTCATCGGAAAGCAGTTCGGCATGCGGTTCCACACCTCCAAGACGCGGTGGTGGCAGCTCGGGGGCATGGGCCTGCACATTTGGACCCGGGCGAAACTCAATCCGCTGGCCTGGCGGCTGCTGGCCTCGCCCCACATCACCGGCCTCCTCGAGGGCCTGCCACGACGCGCGCTTCAGACCCGGATGTGGACCGACGCCGACGTCTTCCTGCAGGCTGACAACGGCCAATGAAATCGCCCCGGGTGCTTTGGCTTTCGCCGTGGACGCGGCCGGCGGTGCGCGTGCAGGCCGAGGGCCTGCTGCGGCGCGGCGCCGACGTGTTGCTGGTGACGTCCGACCGGCACCCGGAGTCGGACGCCGCCCGCGCCTACGAACTGGTGCTCGACCCGCGATTCAAAACCGCCGCGACTTGGCTTCCAACCGCCAAGGCGTGGCGCCGAATCCGCGAGTTTCGACCCGACGTCGTGATCGCCGAGATCGTCCGCGATCCCCGCTGGATCGCATTGGCCGGGAGCGTTCCCCGCATCCAGGTGGTGCATGACGACCGGCCGCACGACCCCGGCGAACAGGTCCCGTCCTACGAACGCGCGGTATTCGACCGGTGGGGCGCCCGCTCGGCGGCCACGATCACCTACAGCGAGTACGTTGCGGCGGCCGTCGCCGCGCGTCGGGACGTCGCCGGGACGCCCGTGTACGTCGTCCCTCTCGCCAGTGATATTGATCCGCAACGGATTCCACCATTCGTGGGGCCCGAAGGACGCCGCGACTTCGTCATGTTCGGCCGGCTCAATCCCTATAAGAACGTCGACGTCGTGCTCGAGGCGTGGCAGCGCCACATCGTCGGCGGCGGCTGGCGCGGTGACAACCTGGTGCTCATCGGTGACGGGCCACTGGACGCCGGGGTTCTGCCCAAGCACACGCGCTGGCGCAACGGCAGCTACCGCTACGCCGACGTCATTCCGGCACTGGCCGCGGCGAAAGGTTCGGTCTCCCATTACCGCCGCGCGACCCAAAGCGGTGTTCAAGTGCTCTCGGAGCAGCTGGGTGTGATGCCGATCGTCTCAACGGCCGGCGGCCTGCCCGAATACCAGCCACCCGGTTGCCCCCCGATCGGTGTCGACGATGTGTCCGGACTCGCCGCCGCCTTCGACCTATTGGCCGACCCGTCCGTCGCGGCGCAGCTCGGCGCCGAGGCGGCGCGCTATTACGCGCAGCACTGCGACGTCGACATCGTGGCGGAGCGCTTCTTGGAGGTCATCGCCGAGGTGCTGGCCGGCCGGCGCTGACTTGCTCAAGTGGTCCTGAAATCCAAGCCCTCACAGGTCATTCGAGCCTTCTTGAGGCGTTCGGCGAGCCGGACACCCAGCGCAATGCCCAGCAGCGTCGGGTTGGCCTGGCTCGAAGTCGGCAGGACCGATGTGCTCGCGACGTACAGGCCGCGCACGCCGTGAACCTGCAGGTGCGGGTCGACGACGCCGCCGTCGGGAGTGTGCGACATGCGCGTGGTTCCGGCCTGGTGGTAGCCGGCGTGCCCGACCAGGAACTCGCGCACGGCACCCTCGACATCGTCGGTCAGCCACTCCACATGTCCGGCACCATGGCGGCGAAGGTGTTCATCGATCGCGGTGATGGCGGTGCGGACGCTTTGGTAGTCGGTGTCGGAGAAGTGGATATGGGTGCGGATCCTTGGCATGCCCAGGGCGTCGCGGTCGTCGGCGAGCTCGACCCGGCTCTCCCAGTGCGGAAGATGCTCGCCGTGGTAGTGCAGCAGGTACCGGTTGTCCGCGCTCTTGACGAAAAAGCCCGGCGCCTTGCGGCCCCTGCGGAGAAAACGGGCATAGGAGAACGTGATCGCAAACCGGATCGAACCGAACAGGTCTCGCACGATGTTGCGCAGGTGCGCGAGGATCTGCGGCGAACCGTCGGTCTGGGTGTGCTTGGCACGAATGGCCTCCGCGAGCAGGAACCGGCCAGCCGGAGAGATCAGCGTGAGATAGACGCCGGACAAGATCCCGCTGCCATGCCGCGGGTCGCCGATCGGCGGATTGACCAGCCACACAGCGGTGTTCGGCAACCGGGCGTCGCGCTGCAGGTGCGGATCGAGGGTGAAGCGCCGGCGCACGTACACCCCGTCGCCGTCCCGCTCGTAGGCGTAGCTGACCCGGTCGGTGGCGAACCGCACCCGCGCCACCCGGCCTTCGACGTGCGACATGTACCAGCGCCCAAGGTGGCCGCCCGCGTTTCCCAGCCCCGCGGGATGGTGGCGGTCGGAGGCGAGCAGCAGGCGGGTCGCCTCCAGGCCGCCGGTCGCGATGACGTAGTCCGCGGCGACCACATTCCCCTGGCGGCCGTCTAGCGTCTTGACCACGAGGTGGTCAACGGAGCCACCGTCGGGGGCCGTCACGATCTCGGTGCAGGTGAGGCCGGTCCACACGGCAAGGGAAGGGGTGTCCCGCAGCGCGGTCCGGTATTCGCGGCCGAAGCGCGTCGGCAGGGCCCAGCGCTCGAGATCGGTTGTGCGCACATCACCGTCGGGCAGCCCTGCGACGAGGTCTCGGTGCGCGAGCTCCGGAATTTCGCGCGCGTTGAATGCCGCCCGACCGCACGCCGCCCAATCACAGGCGCGCTGCAGGTACGGCTCGACGTCCTCGTACCGGATCGGCCACGGCGCCTGGGCGGTGAGCGGGCGGTCCTCGAAATCGATGGGGTCGAACTTGACGCAGCGGCCTCCCCAGAGCGCCGTCGTCCCGCCCACCTGTCGGCGGATCATGAGGTCGCTGCGCGCATGGAGATCGTCGTCCTGCCGGGAATCCAGCGCCGACAAGTCCTGGGCCGCCGCGTCTTTGCGTTCCAGTCCGCTCTCGATCAACGCCACCTGGATGCCGGATCGCGCGAGTTCCAGCGCCGTCGCAATGCCGATCGCGCCGGCCCCGACGATTACGACGTCGGTCCGGATCGTCATGTTCGGGGCGAACTCCCGGGGGCCATGAATCACGCGACAGCACCCCCGCGCACCTCCGCCACCAGGGCGAGGAACCGCGCCAGCGTCTCCCCGTCCGGCGGCGCCCAGACCGCGCGGGCCGCTTCCGGGACCCGGCGTGGGTCGGTGGTGCTGTAAAGGATTGCGCGGCAATCCGTTCCGACGGCCGAAGACCCGAGGATGAGCCTGGGCAGCGCCCCGGGCGCCAGCGGGTCGAGCTGGAGGGCCTGGCGCCAGCGTTCCGCCAACTCCGCGTCAGCCCGCAACGCGTTCGAAAGCGCCGCGTGCGACCTTTGCAGCACGCCGAATGCGAGATCCGCTGGGCGCGGCGGCGGATGGAGCAAGTCGGCGCGCACCTGGCTGACCCCTTCCGGGGCGAAGGATGCGGCGAAATCCGTGTCAAGACCCTCGTCCTGCGAGACGCCCCACGCGCGTATCTTGCCCTGCCGGCGGGCGCGTTCGAAGAATTCGCGAAGTTCACCGCTGGCCACGGTGTCCCCCGGTCGTGGGCCGTGAACGAACAGGATGTCCACGTAGTCGACGCCCAGCGCCGCGAGACTCTCGTCGAGGCTGCGGGCCGCGGTGGCCGCGTCATACACTCGCGCGACCGCGGGTGCCGCCTGCTGCCGCTTGACCGCGCGCCGCAGCGCCGGCGCCTTGCGCAGCAGTGCCCGCGCCGGACCCTGAAACCGACCGAGCCGCCGGGCCACCCCACCGATGTCGATGCCGAACTTGGTTGCGACGGTGACGGCGTCGCGCGGGACGGTTCGCAGGAACACCCCCAGTTCCGTCTCCGCCCTTCCCAGCCCATACATCCGTGCGGCGTCGAAGTGGGTGATGCCGCTGTCCAGCGCGGCGCCCAGCACGGCCATGCGTTCCCGGCGGGACGGCGACTGCATCAAACCGCCGCATCCGAAGCCCACCGCGCTCACCCTCAACTGCGGTCCTTCGAGCTCAACCTGCATCAACACCGCAGCCCTCGTAAATCCGGCGCAGCTGCGCGTCGATGATCTGCGGGCTGCGTGTCGCCGCGATGTGTTCCTGACCGCGCCGCCCGTCACGCTCGGCCAGCTCCGGGTCGCGCAAGTACCGGCCGATCGCCGCCGCCAGCGCCGGCGCGTCACCCACGGGGACGAGCATGCCCGGGTCCGGGGCGATCTCCCGTGTACCGCCGACGGGGGTCGCCACGAACGGTCGTCCGCCGGCGAGTGCCTCGGTCAGGATCATCGGCATTGCCTCGGCGCACGACGGCAGCGTCACCACCCGGACCGACCGGAGCAGGTCCCGGACCCGGTCCGGATGCACCGGGGGCTCGACGGTGAGGCGCTCCGTTGGCGGCGGCGTGTAGTCGTCGACGAGACCGACTATGCGGCAGCACCCTTCGATGCCCTCGGCCAGCAGCAGCCGCCAGGCCGCCACCAGCGTGTCGACACCCTTGCGGCGGCCGATGGTGCCCGCGAAAAGCACCACGGGCGGCGTCGAGCCGGCCCCGGGCGCGTCCCGATCGATGCCGATCGGGTTGGCCACGATCGACACCGGCACCGCGGGCGCAACCCATCTCACGGCGGCACGGGCTTCGTCCGACAAGACGATGAGATGGTCCGCCTTGCTCAGGATGGAGCCCACGAAACGGGGGTGCGACCGGGAGAATTGCGGAAAGTCGGAGCCGTGGATGGTGACGACGACCCGGAAACCTCGCGCCCGTGCGAGGCGGATCAGCGGACCTTCGCGCAACCAGGCGCCGCCGTTCGACATATGGAAGTGCACGACGCTCCCGCGCGGGGTCCGGGCCAGCGCCGCGCCCGCGCGCGCGGTGAGCAACAGGTTCCTGGCGTGGTGGCGCCCCTTCCACGTCGACAGCACGCGGATCTCGTCGGCGCCGATCCTGTTGTCGCGGATGACTCGAATCACCGACTGGGTCCCGCCGAAGCTGTACATGTCGGGACCGACGTGAGTGACCGCAATCATTGTCCGCCGGCGGCGGCCAGGGCCGGCGAGGAATTGGCGTCCGCGCGGTCCGCTTCGGAGTCCCTGCGGCCTAGGCCGGCAAATCCCATGGCCGTTCCGAGGGCAAGGCCCAATGCCAGTGCGTCCATGGGCATTTCGGGCAGCGGCCAGACGGCGGATATCGCGAGCAGACCGGCGCAGACCGCCGCGCTGATCTTCGCCGGCGCCGTCGCGCAGCGCAGCGCCCGGACAATCGGTGTCAACGCGATCCACGCGAACGCCGCCATGCCCACGGCGCCGGCCTTGGCCAGCCACCATTGGTAGAAGAGGTGGGAGTAGGTGGGGCCCAGCGTCCACGCGAAGGCCTTCGGGTCGTTGCCGGACGGCAGCTGGTAGGCGTAGCCCAGGCCGTGGCCGAACACCGGCGCCTGCGCGATCGCGGCGTTGAGTCGGGCGACTTCCCGCAGCCGGTCCAGCGTCGATTCGTCGGTGGCGAGCGCGCTGGCCGAAACCCCGCCGAACACCCGCTGGTTGAAGGCGGTGAACTGATCGCTGAGCCACGAACCCGCCTCCGAATGCTGCAGCAGGAAAAGCGATCCCGGCAATATGAGCGCGACCACGCCCGCGCTGACCGCGGCGACGATGGCCGAACGGCGCAGGGCCCGCCAGCCGAAGTTGGCGAAGAAGGCGACGCTCGCGCCCACCGCCACGGCGATCAGCGTGTTCCGCGAGAAAGCCAGCAGCGAAATGACCAGCGCCGGCGGCCCGAAGGCGAGGTACGTCATGGGTCGGACGCGACCGATGATCGACGCGGCGACCAGCGCGGTGAGCGCGGCGGTGGCCGGCGTTTGGGTGGACAGGACGATGCGGAGGGCTTGGCCGGCGCCCGTCGCGCCCTCCAGGCTTTCGGCCCGGCCGGCCAGCCGGATGGCATGCAACGAACTGAAGATCGCCATGGCCGCCGAGAACCACAGCGTCACGACCAGCACGCGCATGCAGAACTTCAGGTAGCCGCCGTACACGATCAGCAGCGCCAGCACGAACCCGATGACCATCTCGATCAAGGTCGTCGATTCGTGTAGCACCATCGTTGCGTCATGTCCCATCTGGAACCCGACCACGGTGAAGTACACGACCGTCAACACGAACATCCCCGGCAGCAGGAAATCCTTGAACCGCGGCCTGACGATCGGGATGAGGTAGCAGATCGCCAGCACCGCGGCCACCTGGTACGCGTAGATCGCCACCGGCCCAATCACTTTGCCGATGTGCAATCCTTCGGGCAGCGCCGCGAACGCCAGAAACAGCGTCACCCCCGCCAGCCCCTCGCGCTTCACCCAGTAGACGACCAGGCAGAACGTCGCGGCGATCAGCAACACTCCCTCGGTGGTCCGGCGCACGGCGAGCACGCCAAAGACGAAGCAGCCGAACAGGAATATCGTCAACAGGACGCCGTCTACTGCCAGGCGAGGGCGACCGGGCAGGTAGGGAATCACGCCGGCCCGCTGACCTTCGTCCGATAGGTCTTGGCCGCGGCCCTGATGTGCAGGGACGGCCGGGCGTCGGTCAGCACGGTGCCGACCACCTGAGCACCGGCCGAGCGCAGGGCGGTCAGCGCGTCGTTGAGCTCGTCGACGGTGGTCCGGCGCGCCCGCACCACCAGCACCGTGGCCGACACGGCGCCGGCCAGCAGGCCGCTGTCCGGCGTCGCCAGCACCGGCGGTCCGTCGACCACGATCCGGTCGAAACGTGACGACAAGTCCAGCAGCACCCTGTCGACCACCTCCGGCAGAAACGCGCTACAGGGCGGGGTCTCGCGACGGGCGGAACGCGACGCGAGGATGAACAGCTTCGCGATCGGCGTCGGCTTCACGGCTTCCGCGGCGATCTCGGGGTTGGCCAGCGCATTGGCCAGCCCTTCCCCCGACTCGACGCGCAGCAGGCCGGCAACCACGTGCCGGCGCGTATCCCCCTCGACGAGCAGCACGTCCTCTCCGATTTCGGCCAGCGCCAGCGACAGGTTCAGCGCCGTCGTCGTGGTCCCCTCCCCGCCGAAAGGCGCCGCCACCAGCACGCGGCGCGCCTCCGGGCCCACGGCCCTGAGCAGGCGGGCCCGCAAGCCCCGCACGGCGTCGTCGAGGGCGGAGTCGACGCCGAACCGCGGGGTGTTCCCGCGCCGGCCGGGCAGCTCGGCCAAAGTTGGCAGGCCCGAGAGGGTTTCCAACTTCTCCCGAGATCGCACGGTGCGATCGCTGGCCTCGCGGGCCACCGCCACCGCGATGGCCAGCAGGATTCCGGCGACAAACCCCATCGCCATGTTGCGCGCGGGCACCGGCGTCACGGGGTGATCGGGCACCCGCGGCGCCTCCACCACCCGCGCCCTGGCCACCGGCATGGGTTTGGCCGCCGGTTGACCGGGCACTTCCGACGGCGGGGCCGCGGGCGGATTCGACTCGCCGACGTCGGGGCGCGAGCCCGGTGCCGCCGGCACGGGCCGGCCGTTCGGACCGGCGGTCGCGCCGAGCGTCGGCACCAGCGCGGCGAACTGATCGGCCATCGCCCCCGCCAGCGCCGCGGCGCGGTTCGGGTCGGTGTCCTTGACGGTGATGGTGAAAAGCTGGGATTTGGCGGTGTATTTCACCTGGGTTTGGGTCACCAGGGCGTCCGCGCTCATCGGGGCTTGCAGCTGGTTGACGGCGCGCTCGGCCACCGTGCGGCCGCCGGCGATCTGCGCGTAGGACGACAACCGTTCCTGCGCGGTCAGCGTGCCGTTGTACAACTCGGTGAGGTCGGTGGCACCGGGAAAGGAAATCAGGATGGTGGCCGTCGACTGGTAATGCTTCGTCTGCAATGCCGTGACCGCCGCGGCGCCGATTGTGCACGCCAGCAACGCCCCCAAAGCGAGTTTCCAATGCGTGAGCAGAGTCCGGACAAAGGTGCGGAAATCCATCCACTAACCTCTCTGGGGCGACGCCACGTGGCGCCGAATTGATTTGCTTTACACCCGCCGCGCAAAGCCCAGGTGCACATTATGCAGCACTCGACACGCAGCATCGTCCTAATCGCAATGCATTGCCGCCCGCACGATGACGCATTTGCTGGCGCCCTCGATCATTGGCGCGGCGCCGAAGTCAGGGCCTGGCGCGAAATGTCGAGCGTTGCGAGTGGATACGCCCCCGATTCGTCGCGTCCGGGCCGGGCCAGCCGCATGGGCGGATAGTTCACCACGTGCGACGCGTCCGGCTTGTGCTGTTGCCAATCCACGGAAGCGCGCAGCGTGTAGTGCCCGGGCGGCAAACCCGCCAGGTCGACCCGCACCGATTCGGTGAACGATGCCGGGACCGGTTGGTTACCCGAGCTCTCCCCGGACGGGACCAGTTTGTTCAACGCCACGGCTGTCGGCAGCGTGCGCACCGTCGCGCCGGAGAAATCCACCAACCGGTAGCTGGGTGCCCACTTCTCGATCGCCCCGCCGCTGCCGTAGTTGGTCCAAACCACCGATATGGTCGCCACGCGATCGCGAAACGATTCCGACCCCGGCCGCGCTTCCACGGAGTAGCGATAGCCGGCCGACACGTTGGCTTGCGCCCACAGCAGATACAACGCCGGGTCCATCGGGGTCTTCGAATCCACGGCCGGGAAGTTGAAACTCGACGTCATCGACACGTGGTATTTCACGACGTCGCGCAGGGCCTTTTCGTAGTAGGACTGCGGAGTGGTTCCATCGGGCAACTGGCACCATTCGGTGATCACCAACGCCGACGCCAACCGCTCTTTCAGTTGGCCGACGAGCGGATCCTTCGTGTGCACGTAGTACGAACCATCCGACTCCGCCCACACGGGCAACGGCGCATAGACGCCGAGGCAATCCGAGCGAATGCCCACCGGCGCGGACACCTTCTTGGCGACGTCGTCGGCGAGCAGCTCGCGAACAATCTCGGGATTCAGCGCGGTGGTCACCAATTGCGTGTGCGGGAACGCGTTCACGTTCGCCGCGACGAGCTGTCCGATGGCCGCTTTGGTGATGCTCTGATCACGAAACTGGCTGTAGTAGCCCAGCTTTGCGATGCTGTCTTCGGGCGGGGGACCCGGTGCGCCCAGCGTGTCGCGCAGATAGGCGATGTGGTTCTCGCTGAAGTCCCCATAGCCGGAGAACTCGAAAACGCTGAGCCGCTCGTCGCCGTCGTAGCGGCGCCCGAGCGCGGCGAGCAGCTGCCCGAAGGCGTTCAGGTACGCGGGGTCGTTCCAGTTGGGCACCACGTGCGCCACCCCGGGCGTCCACCAGTATCGTTGCGGCCCCGTATAGCTGGTGGACGCGGGGCGCATCCAGTCCGGGATGGCGATGTTCGTGTTGTTCGCATAGGTGGCGTCGCAACAGGAGTTGTAGGCGAACACGCGAAGGGTGAGCCGCATGTTCCGGCTCTCCAGCTTCGCCAGCGCGTCGTCGATCACGCTGAAGTCGAACTTGCGATCGTCGGGCGCGTCGGCGGGCAGCGTGTTCGGGTCGGTGGGCTGCAGCTGCCGCCACGACACCCGCAAGCTGGCGTCGTACGACGCCGGCCACGCCGGATACCGCTGCTGCGCGGAATTGCCTTGCGGGAAAAGCGGCATCATCAGGTCTTCGTACTGTCCGCGCAGCGGATTCGCCACCTCCTGCACATTGAGCGGGATGGCGGGGCTGATCACGGCGGACAACGGATCGGGGTCGCTGTGGCCACCGCATCCGGTCAGCACCAACGCCGCGCAGGCGACGATCACCGCCGCGCATCTGCTCAAAGTTCGGACCATCGGTGCGATGCTAGATGGCGCCCGTCGGCAACGCCTTGAGGTCGGCCAAAAACGGCATCGCCAGCCACCGCGCGGCCAGCAGCGCTTCCATCGCGTCGCCGGGAACCGGGCGCGACAACAGGAAACCCTGTGCCCGGCGACACCCGTGCTGCATCAATGTCATTGCCGCGGCCGGTGTTTCGACCCCCTCGGCGACCACTTCCAGGCCGAACGCCTCGGCCAGCCCGATGATGGCGCGAACGATCGCCAGATCACCGGCGTTATTGCCGAGATCGCGCACAAACCCGGTGTCGATCTTGAGCATGTCGACCGGCAACGATTTCAGGTGCGACAACACCGCGTACCCGGTACCGAAGTCGTCGATGGCCAGCTGGACCCCGACTTCCTTCAGCTCCGCCAGGGTTTTTCGAGTGGTCTCGATCTCGTGGACCACGGCGCGCTCGGTGATCTCCAGGCACACCGAGCCGGCGTCGAGGCCGAAACCGTCGATGGTGGCGGCGACGTCGCGCACGAACCCGCGGGTGATGAGCTGGACGGGCGACACGTTGATCCGGATGACGGCTTCCCGGCCGACGCCGCTGGCCTGCCAGCGACTGAACTCGGCGCACGCGGTGCGCAGCACCCAGCGGCCCAAGTCCATCGCCAGATTGGTCGATTCGGCGATCCCGATGAACGAGTCCGGCAGCAACAGCCCCCAAATCGGGTGTCGCCACCGCACCAGCGCCTCCGCGCCCACGATGGCGCCCGTCGACAGGTCGACCTCCGGAAGGTAGTGCAGCAGCAACGCTTCGCTGCCGATGTCGCCCTGCAAGTGCAGCTCAATGTCGTTGCGGAACGCGCGTTTGAGGGACATGTCATCGGTGGACACCGCGATCTGGTTGCCGCCCCCGCGTTTCGCCGTCAGCACCGCCTCGTCGGCGCGGCGAAGCAGGTCGGTGCAGTTGTCCCGGCCCGGGACGCCCACCGCCAGCCCGATGCTGACGGTGCGGCTGATCACGTGGCCGCCGACGGCCAGGCGCTCGCACAGCATCGCCGAGAGGCGACGGGCGAACGCCTCCGCGGCCTCCGGCGTCATCGGCTGGTCAGGAACCACGACGAACTCGTCCCCGCCCAGCCGGGCGATGGTGCTGTTGGGAGCGCAGATCCGGATGCGTTGCGCGAAGACCCGGATGAACCAGTCGCCGGCGGTGTGGCCCAGGTAGTCGTTGATCGGCTTGAGCCGGTCGAGGTCGAGGTAGAGCACCGCGACCGGCCCGGGGCGATCCGCCAAGAGCCGTTCGGACAGGTGCGCGACCAGGGCACGACGGTTGTAGAGGCCGGTCAGATCGTCGTGCTCGGCGAGATAGCGAAGCTTTTCTTCGGCCGCGATGCGCGCTTGCACCTGCGCGAACAGCGCAGCGACGGCCTCGAGAGTGTTGATCTCGTCCTGCTCCCACTTGCGGGCGCCGAACTTGACGAAACCCAGCAAGCCGGTGGTCGTCTCACCCGAGACCAGCGGTGCGGCGGCCACCGAGGGCGAAGCGGGCACTTTGCCCGGGCCCAGCCGGCGCCGGAAGTAGCGCTTGGACTGAGCCGGCCGGATCACCACCGGTTTGCGGCCGTGCCCGCACTGCGCAAGGACCGACTCCGCGATGTCCAGCTGGGCAAAGGCCGTCGGATCCGGGCCCGCGGCGTCCGTTCGGGGCGGCCACTCGGCAACCAGCGCCGAGGCCCGGGTGTGCGGGTCGAGGTGTCGCAAGAAGCTCGCGTCCACGTCGAACTGCTCGACGAGTTGCGCGAGCACCTTCTGACTCACCAACGGGGCCGTGGCTGCCGTCGCTTCCATCAGCTGCGCTGCAACGGAGGTGACAACCAGGTCCAGGCTGCGCGGCACGGTCTCCTCCGATACGGGCATGCATCCCAGCCGGGCGGGGGACGGTCTCGGGGCGGATCCCGGGTTTACGCTGGCCCGGGCAGGTCACGATCGGTTTTGGTCAGCAAAAACGTATCACGCACTACCCGCGTCATCCGGGCTGACGAGCAACTTGTGCGAACGCTGGTCGACGGCGAGAACAGGCGGTCGTCGAGGACGTCATTGACCGTTGGCGGAGGCGTCGCTGGCAATGTCGAGCGTGGCGATCGGATACAGGCCGGAACCGTCCCGCCCGTCGCGGGCGAGCGCCATCGGCGCGTAGTTCACCACGTGTGAGGCGCCCGGCTTGTGCTGTTGCCATTCCACGGACGCGCGCAGCGTGTAGTGCCCGGGTGCCAGGCCCGTGACGTCGACGTGCACCGACTCGGTCGACGATTCCGGAACCGCCTCCTCGCGTGACTGGCTGGAGTCGTCGTGCGACAGCGTCTTGAGATTGACCGTCGCCGGAATGGTGCGGACCACCGCTCCCGAGAAATCGACCAGCTTGTAACCCGGTGCCCATCGCTCGGTGGCCGCCGCCGAGCCGTAGTTGGTCCAGACGACCGAGATGGACGCCACCTTGCCCTGGATCGACTGCGATCCCGGCTTGGCCTCGACCGAATAGCGGTAACCGGCAGAGGTGTTCGCCTTGGCCCAGAGGAGATATAGCTTCGGGTCCATCGCCGACGGCGCATCCCGGTCGGGGAAGTCGGCGCTCGCTGTCATCGAGACGTGATACCTGACGACGTCATGGAGGGCCTTCTCGTAGTACGACCGCGGGTCGGTCCCGCTCGGCAGCCGGCACCACTGGCTGATCACCAGCGCCGAGGTGAGCCGCTGCTTGATCGCGTTGACCGCGGCGTCGTCGTACCGCACATAGTGAGAGTCGCTGGACTCGGCCCATTCCGGCAGGGGTGACTGCACCCCAAGGCAATCCGCGCGGACGCCGACCGGTGCGGACAGCTTCTTCGTCACGTCGTCGGCGAACAATTCGCGGACTATCTCGGGATTCTCGGCAGCGACCACCAGTTGGGTATGCGGGAACGCGCCGACGTTCGCGGCGACCAGTTGCCCGATGGACGCTTTGGTGATGCTTTGATCGCGGAACTGGCTGTAATAGCCCAACTTCGACACGCTGTCGTCCGGCGTCGGCCCGGGCGCACCGAGCGCGTCACGAACGTACGCGAGGCTGGTCTTCCCGTAATCACCGTATCCGGAGAACTCGAACACGCTGAGGCGCTCGTCGCCGTCATAGCGCCGCCCGAGCGCGGCAAGCAGCTGCCCGAAATCATTCAGGTAGTCGGCGTCGTTCCAATTCGGGACCGCCTGTGCCACAACTGGTCCGGAACCGCTCGGCGCCGCGGGATAGCTGGTGGCCGCGGAGCGGATCCAGTCCGGAATCGCGACGTTGGTGTTGTCCGGATAGGAATCGTTGCAGCAGGACTCATAGGCGTAGACGCCAAGGGTCAGCCGCATGTTTCGGCTGGCGAGCTTCGTCAGCGCGTCATCGATCACGCTGAAGTCGAACTTGCGGTCGTCGGGAGCGTCGGGGGGCAGCGTGCGCGGGTCGACGGGCTGCAGCTGCCGCCAGGAAACCCGCAAGCTGGCGTCATCCGAAGCGGGCCAGGCGGCGTACCGCTGCTGCGCTGGATTGCCTTGCGGGAAAAGCGGATTCAGGCCTTCTTCGTACTGGCCGCGCAGCGGATTGGGGATCTCCTGAGCGCTGGGCGGGATGGCCGGACTCACCATCGCGGACAGTGGGCCCGGATCGCTTTTGCCACCGCATCCGCTCAGCACCATTGCCGTGCACACGACAGCGGCCAGCGCGCTCTTCCTCGTCTTCACGGTCGCTTCTCCCAACACACACCGATGCACACTGAAGTGGCCCCATACTGCCTGGGTTATCCGGTGCGTGTATCCGACGCGGGGCAGGTCAAATTGGCGTAGCGCAGCGTAACACGCACCACCCGGCCATCCCCGGGTCCGACGCCGCACGGCCCCGCCGCGGCGGTGGCTCCCGTGAGACGCGTCACAATGTGGGGCGGGCCTGTCACGCTCTGCGGACCTGCGGTGTCTCGAGGGCATCAGGCCCGTGAGAACAGGAGACAGCAATGACTGCCGCCCAGAAAATTCATGTCGTCGTGGTCGGAGGCGGATACGCCGGAACGCTGGCCGCGAACCATCTACGTCAACGTCCGGACATCGACATCACCCTGGTGAACCCCCGCCCGGTCTTCGTGGAGCGAATCCGCCTGCACCAGTTGGTCGCCGACACCGGCGCGGCGACCGCCGACTACTCCACGTTGCTCGGCGAGGGCATCCGATTGGTCGTCGACACCGTCGATCGCATCGAGGCCACCGCGCGGCGCGTCCTGCTGTCCTCGGGCGCCGAGCTCGACTACGACTACCTGATCTACGCGGTCGGCAGCACCGGCGCGACACCGGCGACGGTGCCCGGATTCACCGACTTCGCGTACGCGGTGGCAGACCTGGAAAGCGCGCAGCGGTTGCGCTACGCGCTCGCCGACCTGCCGCTGGCCGCGCCCGTCACGGTCGTCGGCGGCGGGCTGACCGGCATCGAAACCGCTGCCGAGCTGGCCGAACAGGGCCGCCAGGTGACCCTGGTGTGCGGCGAGGCGCTCGGCCCGTCGCTTAGCAAGCGGGGCCGGCGTTCGGTCGCCAAGCGCCTACGCGGCTACGGCGTCAACGTGCTGGAATCGGCGATGGTGACCGAGGTGCGCTGGGACGCGGTGGTGCTTGGCGACGGCGCCGTGCTGCCGAGCGCGGCGACAATCTGGACGGCCGGATTCGTCGTGCCGGACCTGGCCGCGCGCAGCGGGCTGAGCACGGACGCGGTAGGCCGGCTGATCACCGACGAGACGCTGACCAGCGTCGACAACCCCTACGTCGTCGCGGCGGGCGACGCCGCCGCACCATCGGGACAGCCTCTGCGGATGAGCTGCCAGGCCGCCGGGCCGTTGGGTGTGCAAGCCGCCAACACCGTGCTCAGCCGCATCGCCGGAACCGCCCCGGCCCTGCTCAGCCAGGCGTTCGTCGGTCAGTGCATCAGCCTCGGCCGCACCTACGGCACGGTGCAGCTGTCGCACACCGACGACACCCCGGTGAACCTGGCGCTGGGCGGCCGGACCGGCGCGTCCATCAAAGAGGCCATCTGCAAGGGAACGCTGTGGGCCATCCGGCGCGAGGCCGCCAAGCCCGGGTCGTACCTCTGGCTCAAGGGCGGCAAGAGGCCCGCGCCGGCGCCGGCCGAGATCGCACTGCGATGACGCGCCCGCCGGCGCGCAGTGAGCACGCGGAACGGTTCACCCTGCTGCGCCCGCTGCTGTTCACCATCGCCTACGAGATGCTGGGCTCGGCCACCGAGGCCGACGACGTGCTGCAGGACAGCTATCTGCGGTGGGCCGCGGTCGACTTGTCGACGGTGCGCGACACCAAGTCATACCTGGCCCAGCTGGTGACCCGCCAGGCGCTCAACGCGCTGCGCGCCGACGCGCGCCGCCGCGAGGAGTACGTGGGGCCGTGGTTGCCCGAGCCGCTGCTGCTCGACGAGCAGGATCCCTCCACCGATGTCGTTCTGGCGGAATCGATTTCGATGGCGATGCTGGTCCTGCTGGAGACGCTGAGCCCCGACGAGCGGGCGGTGTTCGTGTTGCGCGAAGTCTTCGGATTCGACTACGGCGAGATCGCCGAGGCGGTGGGCAAGCCGGCGCCGACGGTGCGGCAGGTGGCGCACCGGGCACGCGAACACGTACGGGCGCGGCGGAAGAGGTTCGACGCGGCCGACCCGCAACGCAACGCGCAGATCACCGCCCAGTTCCTCGCGACGGCGGCCAGCGGCGACGTGGAGACGCTGATGACCATGCTCGCCCCCGACGCCACATGGACGGCGGACAGCGGCGGCAAGGTGTCCGCGGCACGCCGGCCCGTGGTGGGCGCCGATCGGGTGGCCCGCGCCATCGTCGGCCTGATCCGCAAGGCGGCGGAGTTCGGCGAGTTCCGCGTCGACATGGTGACGTGCAACGGCGCGCCGGCCGTGCTGCTCTACCTCGGCGATCAGCTCGAAGGCGTGATCACGCTGGAGATCGCCGACGACAAGATCACCAACTTCTACGTGACGCGCAACCCGGACAAACTGGTGGCCCTGGCGACCTCCCGTGACGTCAGCCGGGGCTAGCTGACCGCCCTTCTGTCAAGCTAGGGCGGTGCGTATCGACCGGCTCGGCGACCTTGGCGCCGCACCCCAGGTGCTGCGTGCCGTGGGCGACGCCACGGCACGCCTCGGGCTGCCGCCGCCGGCCGCGCTGACCGGCGACTGGTTCGGCGCGCTGGCGGTGATCGCCCCGAGCGTGGCGGCGCAGCCGGTCGATCTCGACGCGGCCTTCGCGGTCCAGCTGGCCACGCAGACCGTCGACCCGCCTGCGGTGGGCGGCGGCTGGATCGGCTACCTCTCCTATCCCGACCCCGGCGCCGAGGGCGGGCCGAGCCGGATCCCCGAGGCCGCGGGCGGTTGGACCGACTGCGTCCTGCGCCGCGACCGGGACGGGCAGTGGTGGTACGAAAGCCTGTCCGGCATGCCGATGCCGGACTGGCTGGCCGCCGCGCTGGCGACGGCGCCGCCCCCGGAGCGCGACTGCCGCATCGACTGGGCGCCCGCCGACCGGGCGGCTCACCGCGACGGGGTGCTGAACTGCCTCGAAGCCATCCGCGCGGGCGAGGTCTACCAGGCGTGCGTATGCACGCACTTCACCGGGACGGTGACGGGTGCCCCACTGGAGTTCTTCGCCGACGGCATCGCCCGCACCGCGCCGGCGCGGGCGGCGTACGTCGCCGGGCCCTGGGGCGCGGTGGCGTCGCTGTCCCCGGAACTCTTCCTGCGGCGGCGCGGCACGCTCGTGACGTCCAGCCCGATCAAAGGCACCCTGCCGCTGGACGCCTGGCCGTCGGCGCTGCGGGCGTCGGCGAAAGAGGTGGCCGAAAACATCATGATCGTGGACCTGGTCCGCAACGACCTCGGCCGGGTGGCGCTGGTCGGGACCGTCACCGTGCCCGAATTGTTGGTGGTGCGGCGCGCCCCCGGCGTGTGGCACCTGGTGTCCACCGTGTCGGCGCAGGTCCCCGTGGAGCTGCCGACGTCGGCGCTGCTCGACGCCGCCTTCCCGCCCGCCTCGGTCACCGGAACGCCCAAACAGCGGGCCCGTCAACTGCTCTCCCGATGGGAGCCCCACCGCCGCGGGATCTACTGCGGCACAATAGGTTTGGCCTCCCCCGCGGCCGGATGCGAGCTGAACGTCGCCATCCGCACGGTCGAGTTCGACGCCGACGGCGGCGCCGTGCTCGGCGTCGGCGGGGGGATCACCGCCGACTCCGATCCCGACGCCGAATGGGCCGAGTGCCTGCACAAGGCGTCCCCCATCGTCGGGCAGCCACGCATCGCCGCCGCGTTCTCGGCTGGCTGACCCTCACGCCCGCCGCGACCGCAGCACCGCGTCGTAGAGCTGGCGCGAGCGCACCCCCGGATTCGCGTCGGCCACCGCACCGCAGGCGTCCTTGACGCGCGCGCCGTCGGCGACCCGCTCCTCCACCTGCGCGACCAGCGACGGCAGGTCGGCGCGCGGGGTGGCGCCGGCGAGGACCACGGTGATCTCGCCAAGCACTCCGTCGTCCGCCCACGCCGCCAGCTCGTCGAGCGGTCCGCGCACCACCTCCTCGTGCACCTTGGTCAGTTCCCGGCAGATCGCCGCCCGGCGGTCACCGCCGAGTTGGTCGACGGCGTCGCGCAGGCACGCGGCCAACCGGCGCGGCGATTCGAAGAACACGCAGGTGCGCCGCTCGTCGGACAGCGAGTCCAGCCAGGCGCGCCGCGCTGCCTTCTTGCGCGGGGCGAAACCCTCGAAGCAGAACTTCTCGGCCGGCAGGCCGGACAGGGCCAGCGCGGTCATCACCGCCGACGGGCCGGGCAGACAGGTCAGCGGTAGGTCGGCCTCCACGCACGCCGCCACCAGCCGGAAGCCGGGGTCGCTGATCAGCGGCATCCCGGCGTCGCTGACCACCAGCACCGTCGCCCCGGCCTTGAGGGCGGTGATCAGCGAGTCCACCCGGGCCGCCTCGACCCGGTCGTACAGGCTGATCACCCGACCGGAGATGGCGACGTCCAGCGCTTTCGCCAGCGTCCGCACCCTTCGGGTGTCCTCGGCCGCCACCACGTCGGCGTGGGCGAGGGCGTCGATCAGGCGGGACGAGGCGTCCGATGGCTGGCCCAACGGGGTCGCGCCCAGCAACAGGCGGCCGGTGGTCATGACGGACAGCCTACGATCGACACCGATGTCCGCCCCGCCCCGCGAAACGTCCTTGGACGTGGAAGACGCCGGCCCGGAGCGTGTCGTGCCCGTCGTCAGCCCGGGACCGATGGTTCCGGTGGCCGACTTCGGGCCGATCGATCACATCCGCGGTTGGGTCGTCACGGGCGTGATCGCCCTGCTGGCGGCGATCACCCGATTCCTCAACCTGGGTTCGCCGACCGACGCCGGCACACCCGTCTTCGACGAGAAGCACTACGCGCCGCAGGCCTGGCAGGCGCTGCACAACCACGGGGTGGAGGACAATCCCGGGTTCGGCCTGGTGGTCCATCCGCCGATCGGCAAGCAGCTGATCGCGATCGGCGAGGCGACCTTCGGCTACAACGGCATCGGCTGGCGGTTCACCGGCGCGCTGCTCGGCGTGGTGCTGGTGGTTCTGGTGACGCGGACCGTCCGGCGGATCAGCCGCTCGACGCTGGTCGGCGCCATCGCCGGCGTGCTGGTGATCTGCGACGGCGTCAGCTTCGTCGCCGCGCGGACCGCGCTGCTCGACGGCATCCTCACCTTCTTCGTGGTCGCCGCGTTCGGCGCGCTCATCGTCGACCGGGATCAGGTGCGCCAGCGCATGCACGTCGTCTTGCTGGAGGGACGCGCCGCCGAGACGGTGTGGGGCCCGCGGCTGGGGGTGCGCTGGTGGCGCTTCCTGGCGGGTGTCCTGCTGGGATTGGCTTGCGGCACAAAGTGGTCCGGGCTGTACTTCGTGTTGTTCTTCGGCGTGATGTCGTTGGCGTTCGACGTGGCGGCGCGCCGCCAGTACCAGGTGCCCAACCCATGGCGGGGCGTTTTCCGGCGTGACCTGATCCCCACCGCTTACGCGCTCGTGCTCATTCCGTTCGCGGTGTACCTGGCCAGTTACGCGCCGTGGTTCGCGTCCGAGACGGCGATCGACCGACACGAGGTGGGCCAGTCGATCGGACCCCATTCGGTGGTGCCGCTGCCCGACGCCATCCGTTCGCTATGGCACTACACCGCAAAGGCTTTCGATTTTCACAAGAGCCTGACGAACGCTGCCGGGAACTACCACCCGTGGGAGTCCAAGCCGTGGAGTTGGCCGATGTCGTTGCGGCCGGTGCTGTACGCGATCGATCAGCAGAACGTCTCCGGATGCGGCGCACAGTCGTGCGTCAAGGCAGAGATGCTGGTGGGCACTCCGGCCATGTGGTGGCTGGCGGTCCCCGTCCTGCTGTATGCGGCCTGGCGCACCTTCGTCCGCCGCGACTGGCGTTACGCCGTTGTGCTGACCGGTTATTGCGCCGGGTGGCTGCCCTGGTTCGCCGACATCGACCGCCAGATGTACTTCTTCTACGCGGCGACGATGGCGCCGTTCCTGGTGATGGGGATTGCGCTGATCTGCGGCGACATCCTCTACCAGCCGGGCCGAGCCCGCGGGGTGAGCTCGGAACGACGCACGCTCGGGCTGATCGCCGTGTGTTGCTACGTGGCGTTGGTGGTTACGAACTTCGCCTGGCTCTTCCCGGTGCTCACCGGTCTGCCGATTTCGCAGCAGACCTGGGACATGGAGATCTGGCTGCCCAGCTGGCGCTGAGTTGCGTCGAGATTGCCGCTATGGCTGTGATATCCGCGTTGTCCACAATCATGGCGGCAATCTCGGCGCCCGTTAGAGCGGGTCGCGCGCGACGGGACAGGACATGCAGCGCGGCCCGCCGCGGCCGGTGCCCAACTCGGAGCCCGCGATGGTGAGCACCTCGATGCCCGCGTCCTGCAGGCGGGCGTTGGTCTGCGCGTTGCGCTCGTAGGCGACGACCACGCCGGGCGCCAGCGCCAGCGTGTTGTTGCCGTCGTCCCACTGCTCGCGTTCGGCGATGACGGGGTCCAGCCCGGTGTCGATGACGCGCAGCTGGTCAATCTCCATCGCCTTGGCGGCGGCCTCCAGAAACGGCGCTTCGTCGCTGATGGCGACGCCCTCTGGCGTGCGCTCGATGGTGAATGCCGAAAGCGTGTCGACGACGTTGGCGTACATCACCACGGTGTCGGTGTCGACCATCGTGCACACCGTGTCCAAGTGCATCTGCGCGCGCCGCTGGGCGATCGGCACGGCGAGCACCTTGTGCGCGAGGTCATCGTCAAAGAGGCTGCGGGCCAACGCTTCGGCGCCCGCGGGGGTGGTGCGCTCGCCCACGCCGACCGCGACCACCCCGGGGGCGAGCAGCAGCACGTCACCGCCCTCGACCGGGGCGGTGCGCGACTCGTAGGCGCGTCGCACCCCGGTGAACCGCGGGTGATGGGCGTAGATCAGGTCGGTCAACGACGCTTCGCGCACCCGGGCGCGCAGCGCCAGCGTGGGGATGACCACCCGCGGGCCGATCCATATCGACGAGTCGCGGGTGAACACCAGGTTGGGCAGTGGCTCGATGACGAAGTCGGCCCCGTGGTGCATGCGGAGCACCAACGACACGTCGGTACGGATGTCCGACGGCAATTCGTTGAACGTCATGCCGGCCATCAGCACCTGGGCCAGCCTGCCCGCGTCCAGTCCCCGCAGATAGCCCGAAAGCGCTTGCGCCAGCGGCACTCCGAGCCGGCGCGCGTCGACGGCCGCGGCGACCCCCTGCATCCGCGCCGCCCCGCTGTGCGTCAGCGCCTCGGCCAACAGGTCCGACAACAGCAGCACCTGCACGCCGCGGGACCGCAGCAGCTCGGCGAACTGGTCGTGTTCGTCCTGCGCGCGGGCGACCCAGGGCAATCCGTCGAAGAGCAACTGGTCCATGTTGCGCGGGTTGAGCCGCCGCAGCTCGCCACCGGGGCGGTGCAGGATGGCGACCCGCAGCGTGCCCACCTCGGAATCAGTGCCCAGCTCAACCACACCCACAGTGAAACCGTAGCCGCTCGTTCCGCCGGTCCACCTTTCATCGAACGGATGTGCGATAGACTTGCCCTCGTGGAGATGGCGGTACAAGGCTCCCTGTTCCAGCACACCGAGCGCAGAGAACTCGGTGACGGCGCCTTTATCGAGATCCGCGCGGGCTGGCTCACCGACGCCGACGAGCTCCTCGAAGGCCTGCGGGCGGCCGTGCCGTGGCGGGAGGAACGCCGCCACATGTACGACCGGGTGGTCGACGTGCCGCGGCTGGTGAGCTTTCACGACCTCACCGTCGACGACCCACCCCACCCGCTGCTGGCCCGGCTGCGGCGCCGGCTCAACGACATCTACGCGGGCGAGCTCGGCGAGCCGTTCACCACGGTGGGTTTGTGCTGCTACCGCGACGGCTCCGACAGCGTCGCCTGGCACGGCGACACCATCGGCCGCAGCAGTTCCGAGGACACCATGGTGGCGATCATCAGCCTCGGCGCCACCCGCACCTTCGCCATGCGGCGGCGCGCCCGTCCTTCTAGGGGCCCGTCGTTGCGGCTGCCGCAGGCGCACGGCGATCTTCTGGTGATGGGCGGATCGTGCCAGCGCACCTGGGAGCACGCCGTGCCCAAGACGTCGGCCCCGGTGGGCCCGCGCATCAGCATCCAGTTCCGACCCCGCGGCGTCCGCTAGGTCCAATCGCGCTAGCTACGGACCGCCTTCACCGCGTTGACGAGCAGGTCGCGGGCGCGTTGCGTGTCGACCGGGGCGACCGGCTGCCCGGGAATCACCAACGGATTGGCGGTGACTATCACCTGGTAATCGCCGAATTGGGCGGAGTAGTCGTATAGCTCGCCGGTGCGGGGGCCGGCCGCGACCAGCGCCTGCAGGACGCGGTGCACCCCCAGCGTGTGGGTCCCATCGATCTGCGGCGCGTCGACCACCTCGATGCCGCCCCGCAGTTGCGGACCGGAGAACGCCACCTTGGCGCAGTCCTTACCGGGATCGTTGAGGGGCAAGGCTTTTGATGTTTCCACGGCGATGACCACGAACCGGTTGCCCTTACCCTCGGCGGAAATCGCGGCCATGTTGCCCTGCAGGTCCGGCGGCATTTCCGGCCCCGCCACCGCTTTCGCGCAATTGGCGGGGTCGAACGTCAGGCCGTCGGGGAGCTTGCGGCCGGACAGCACCTTGGGATCGATTCCCCGTTCACCGATGTCGGTGACCTTGAAGTCGGGCCCGAAGCTCGACTTCACCTCGGAGACCCTCTTGATGTCGACCTTGGCCGAGGTCGCCCCCCCTGACGAGCAGCCGGCGAGCACACCCACCGCCGCGACTGTGAACGCCACCTTGAACATCGTGGCCAATCTACCCAAGGCCGATGCATCAGCTGCGCAACGTGGACACCGTTTTGACGAGCAGATCGGCCGCGAATCGCGGCGGCAGCGCGGGCACCACCGAGCCCGGGTCGGTGGTCAACGTGGTGAACGCGTAAAAGTTGCCCAGATAGGCGGTGAAGGTGTATGTGCGCGAATCGATTTCGGTGCCCGATTCGACGGTCGACCTGACGTCGGCCACCATCCCGACGGTTTGGGCGCCATCGATATGCGGGGCGTCGGTGAGGTGCACGCTTGCCGTGGTACGCCCGGCGGTCATGGTCCACTGGCCACATGCGGCGACGACGTCGCCGGGCAGGTCAACCGACCCGGGCAATGCCACCACCACCGCGTCGACGATGCCCCCGCTGCCGGAACCGGACACGCCCTGCGCCGACTGATCGCGCCCGTTCCCGGGGTCGGCCAGCGTCGCGCACTGCGGCGGCCTCGCCTTGCCATCCGACGCGTCGGGCCCCAGGCTCCAGATCACTGCGGGGGAAGCGCCGCTGGGGATTCCCGTGGTCGCTTCGTAGCCCGGCGGCAGGTCGCGAACCACCCGCTTGATGTTGGCGGGGTTGACGGCCGTCGGCGGCGGCGCCTGGGCGGGCGCCCGCGACGGCGCGGGAGCCGGCGCCTGAGCGCACGCCGCCACCAGCAACGCGATCGCGGAAATTATCACCGGGCCAAACCGGAACGGCCGCATGCCCGTTGGTAGCACAACGAGCGGGCTCAGCCGACCACCTCGATCATCTGGCGGGCGACGTGTTCGATCTTCGCGGCCACGTCCCGCCGAAATCCGTGGTCGCGCCGCTGCGGCACGTCGATGACCGTGGTGATGACGCCCACGTCTTCGCGCTGCCAGACCGCCCCGTAGTGCTCCATGATGGTGCGCATCGGCAGATTGTCGGAAAGCATTCGCGCGGAGAACTTTTCGACGCCGGCAACGCGAGCCGCGATGGACAGGGCGTTGATCAGGAAGGTTCCGATCCCGCGACCCTGGTAGGCGTCGGCGACGGTGAACGCGATCTCGGCGACACTGCGGTCGCCGTCGTCGCGCACGAAGCGCGCGTCGGCCACCGGGTCCTTGCCGTCGATCACCACCCAGACGAAGTGGTCGACGTAGTCGACCTCCGAGAGGTAGTGCATCAACGCCGGCGTGGGAAGGCGCGGTGTCATGAAACGCCGATACAGCGTGTCGCTGGAGAATTCGATGTGTCCGTGCACGGTCCGCTCGCTGTCACCGGGCAGCACCGGTCGCAGCATCAGATGCGTTCCGTCGCGCACCCGGATCGGGATGGGCGTGATGAACGCGGCCAGACGCTGCCGCACCGTGCGCAGCAGACGCTCCATGACCCCGGGGATGTGGACCATGCGGACGAAGGCGTCGTTGTCACCGATCCAACCGGTCAGCGCTCCGGCGGTGGTGACCGTCGCGGTCCGCGGGATGTGGCGGAGCAGGGCGATCTCGCCGATGAGCATGCCCGGGAAGGCGTGTTCGACGATGACCACGCCGTCGTCGCCGACGTGGGTGATCTCGACGATGCCCGACGAGATGAGCAGGAACGACACGGCATCTTCGCCCTGCTGCATCAGCACCTGGCCGGCCGTGGCGCGCAGCGGTTGCAGCGAGGCGGCCAACGGCACCAGGTCGGAGGCGGGACACCCGTCGAAGATGTCCATCGTCGCCAGCTCGTCCGCTCGCGCGCCGGTCAAGGCCACTGCGATAGCCCGCCGATCACACCGTCGCGCCGTGTCTCTGCGCGTCGCGGTGACCGCTGTGCCATGACCTGCCCGCCTGCGTTGCCGTCGTCTACCGCGCCAGCCCGACAATCCTGGTCGCGGTCGGATGTTGCCCAGGTTATGGGCTGGGTTCCGGCCGCGGCAAGGACGCGAGGGATGACACTTCGCCGGCGCGATTCCCGGGGCATGATGATCGGGTGAACGCAGCCCACCGAAGTGCGCCGAGGCTGGCCGGCGCGGCTGCGGGCAAGGTCCAGGTGGGTGGCCTCTGGTTCGACGCCCTGACCGAAGACCAGGTCGTCGACGTCGTGCGCACATCCTGGGCGGCCGGCCGCGGCGGCTCGATCGTCCCGGTGAACGTCGATGTGGCCCGGGCGGCCACACGCGGCCCCGAGCTCGCCGACCTGATTGCCCGGGCATCCCTTGTCGTCGCCGACGGGATGCCGCTGGTGTGGGCGGCGCGGGCCCAGGGCGACAGGCTGCCCGAGCGGGTAGCCGGTTCGTCGCTGATCTTTCCGTTGAGCGCCGCGGCGGCCGCCGACGGGAAGTCGGTGTACCTCCTGGGCGGCGCCGACGGAGTGCCGGAGCGGGCGGCCGGGGCGCTCGTGGCGCGGTCCGCCAACCTGCGCATCGCCGGCACCCAGTCGCCGCCGTTCGGCTTCGACAACACGGCGGACGGGACGCGACGGGCCGTCGCCGCGGTGGCGGCAGCCGCACCCGATCTGGTCTTCGTGGGTTTGGGCTTCCCTCGGCAGGAACGCCTTATCGAGCTGATACGCCAGGAGCTCCCGGGCGCGTGGTGCCTCGCCTGCGGCGGCGGCATCGCGATGACCGCCGGGGTCGTCCGCCGGGCTTCCCCCGTGCTGCAACGGCTCGGATTCGAGTGGGTGCACCGGCTGGCGCTCGAGCCGCGACGCCTTGCCCGCCGGTACCTGCGGGACGATCTGCCGTTCGCTCTGGCATTGGTGATTCGCTCTGCGGCCCAACGATTTAGGCGCAACTAGATTCCCTGGCGCGCAAGATGAGTCGCACGGCGGCCGCGAGGTCGTCGGCCACGACGTCGGCGCTTGTCGCCTCGCCGTCACCGGGGCGCAGCAGGACCGTCGCCGTCCCGGCCGCTCGGCCCGCTTCCACATCGGTCTCGCTGTCGCCGATCATCACCGACTCCGCCAGGGCGAAACCATGCTCTTGCGCCGCGCGCACCAACATGCCCGCGCCGGGCTTGCGGCAATCGCAGCTGGCCGCCGCGTGCGGGCAGTGGTACACGGCATCCAGGTGGGCGCCTTCGTGCGCCAGCAGTTGTTCCAGGCGGTCATGAACGGCGGCGAAACGCGCCGCGTCCGCGGCCGGCTCGGACAGCCAACGCTGATTGGTCACCAGGACGGTGCGCAGGCCGGCCGCGTTCAAGGCGGCCACCGCCCGGGCGGCGCCCGGCAACAGCACCAGCTCGTCGGGCGACCGGATGTACTCGCCGTCGGCGGCCTTGGCGTTGATGGTCCCGTCCCGATCCAGGAAGACGGTGCTCAATGTCGGCAGATCGGGCATCGGTCGCGACAGTCTCAGCAGGGCCGGGGAAACAGCGCCGCTTCGACCATCTCGCAGATCGAGTGGCCCAGGTGCAGGCAGGCCTCTTGGACCCGTCCGGTGTTGTCGCTCGGTACCCGGATGCAGAACCCGGCGACAGCGGCCACCTTTCCCCCGCTCGCACCGGTGAGCGCCACCGTCGTCATCCCGGCGCCGGCGGCCGCCTCGAGCGCGCGGACGACATTGGGTGAGTTGCCCGACGTGGTGAGGCCGACCACGACATCGCCGGCGCGGCCGGCGGCGAGCACCTGACGGGCGAACACCTCGTCATACGAATAGTCGTTGCCGATCGCCGTCATCGCCGCGGTGGCGTCCGGCAGGCTGAACGCGGCGAGACCCGGGCGGTCAAAAGCGAAGCGCCCCATCAACTCTGCGGCCAGATGCCCCGCGTCTTGCGCGGACCCGCCGTTGCCGAAGAAGATCACCTTTCCCCCGGCGCGCAGCGACTCGATCATCAGCCTTGCGATCTCGACGGTCTGCTCGGCGATGGCGCCCGACAGCATCTGCTGCTTGACCGCGATGGTGTCGGCCAATCGCTCCCGGACCAGCTCGGCGCTTGGCGTGACGACATCCGAGCGGCTCATGCCTGCCATGTAGTCAATCCCTTGCTCTCGAAAGCGAATTCGGTGATGGTGGCTCCGGCCGACTCGAGGCTCTCGATGAGGCGGTGCTTCTTCGCGAAGTCGCAGAACAGCAAGATGTAACCGCCACCACCCGCGCCGGTGATCTTGCCGCCGAGTGCGCCATTGCGCAGTGCCAGGTCGTAGAGCTCGTCGATGCGCTCGTTGGTGATGTACGGGGACATGCGCTTCTTCTGGGTCCAGGCCTCGCCCAGCAGGGCGCCGAAATCGTTCAGCTTGTTCGTGAGCAGGGCGGCCTTCATGGCAACCGCCAGCTCCTTCTGCGCCCGGAGCCCGGCCAGGGTGTCGTCCGCGCCGGTGGTGGCGCGCCGGGTCTGGTCCTCGATGACCCGGGCGGAGTCCCGCGTGATTCCCGTAAAGCACAGCAGCAGGCTCAGTTCGAGCTCGAACGCGGTCTCCTCGCGGATGCGCAGCGGGTTGACGATCACGCGGTCGGTGAACTCGATGAAGTTGAATCCGCCGAACGTCGCGGCGTACAAGTCCTGCATGCCACCCGTGATCCCAAGGTCCTCACGCTCGATGGCGCAGGCCAGCTGCGCGGTTTCATATTCGCCCATCGGCACGCCGTAGTGCTCGGCGAGCAGGCCGGTGAGCGCGACCATCATCGTCGACGACGAGCCCAGCCCCGAGCCCGGCGGCGCGCTCGAACGCAGCACCAGGTCGTAGCCGTCCGTGCCCTCCTTGCCGAACCTGCGCACGGCGGCCTTGATCAGATCCAGGCTGCCGTCGTAGAGGATCTCGCTGTCGAGCGTCATTTCGTGGGTGGTCTTGAAGTCCACCGACTCGATCGTGACCCGGCGATCGGTGCGCGGCGACAGCGATCCCTGCGCGTACCGGTCGATGGTCGCAGAGAGAACGCAGCCGCCTTCGGTGGTCGGGAACGGCGGTACGTCGGTGCCGCCCCCCGCGAAGGAAATCCGCAGCGGCGCACGCGCGCGGATTCGGGGCCGGGGCAGGGAATTCACTGTCGACGTAATCCGCTCAGCCGGCCGACGCGCGTCCCGCGATCGTCAGCGAAAGGTGCGCCACGTCTCAACCCCATCCATTGCCTGCGCGAGGCCCCACTGCATCGCCTCTCGAGAAGAGCCCTAGCGTAACAGTCGGACCGGCAGAAAAATCGGGTTTCACCTGCGGATTATGCGGACCCGTCCAATCCTTCACGAAAGCGATGAAATGAGCCAGGATGCAGTCGAATTGACCCGCGCTCTCCTTACCGAGGCCGCGGTGTCGCGGCACGGCTTCCTCGACGTATTGGGCGAATCGACGAGTTCGCCGGCGCCGACGTTCGCGCAGCGCGCCATGAACAGCCCCCTCGTCGCGACGGTCTATGAGCGGCTGTGGCGCCCGGCCGCGTTCTATGCGGCCAGCGGCGTCACCACCGGAGCCGAGCAGCGGCGCGCGGCGTCGGCGCTGCGGCTGTCCACCGCGGGCCGGTTACTCGACGTCGCCTGCGGCCCAGGCAATTTCACTGGGTCGCTGGCAGGACAGCTACCGGACGGCGGCCTGGCCGTCGGTTTCGACATCTCCGAGCCGATGCTGACGCGCGCCGTTCTGGACAACAGCGCGCCGCGCACCTGCTATGTCCGCGGCGATGCCCGCACGCTGCCGTTCGCCGACGCGACGTTCGACGCGGTCTGCTGCTTCGGCGCGCTGTACCTGATGCCCGAGCCGTTCCGCGTGGCACACGAAATGGTGCGGGTGCTCAAGCCCGGGGGCCGCATCGCGGTCCTCACCAGCTACGTCCCCGACCTGCCGCCGGTCCGGCATGCGATGACCGCCGGCGCCCGTGTCATCGGGCTCACCATGTTCGACCGGCACGCCTTCGTCGACGTGTTCTCCTCGGCCGGGCTGGTCGACGTCGAGCAACAGACGCAGCGGGCGCTGCAGTTCGTCGCCGCCGCAAAGCCGCGCTAGGAGGCCACCTTGCACACGCCGAGGACCCGGACGACGGGCGTGCCCGCCGCACACTCCAGCACCCAGGGATCGCCGCCTTCGAACAGCCCTGAGCTGGGTTCCGATGTCAGGGTGAACATCACCGGCTGACCGCTGCGCTGCGTCATCTGCGTGCATTCGACCCGGAACAGGCGATAGTCACCGCCCTGCTCGATGGCGAGCGAAAACCCCGGCCGCACGGACTCAACCGGCACCTTCTGCAGGTAGTAGTCAACGTTCATCCGTCGACCGTAGGACGGGTATTCCGGCGCGCCGGGCGCCGCCACGCGCCTCTTAAGCAATGTTCAGGCAAATTTTGGGGCGGTATTAATCTTCGGCGCGCGCATGAGCGCCGGGCTGCAGGACGAACTCGACGATGACGGCCGCCATGTCGTCGATCGCGCGCCGGGGTATGACCTCGTAACCGTGGGTGCTCAGCGTGGGCACGCAGAGCAGGCCCGCGCGCGGCGTCAGCCCGTTGGCCTTCGAGTGCGATGCATCGGATTCGAAGGCGCCCAATGCGGCCGCCTGGGGTGACAGACCCTGCTCGGTGGCGATGCTCATCAGGCGGTCGGCGACGTCTTTGTCGTAGACGCACAAGGCGTCGCTGTAGCCGACGATCGGCCCGCCGGTGACCGTGGTGCCGTACTCCTGCTCGGTCGGGCCGACCTCCAGCGCGAGGGTCAGGGTGCCGGGCAGCGACCCGCTGGCGTACGTGCCGCCCACCCCGCCGATCTCCTCGTTGGTGGTGAACACGAGGTAGAGGTCGTCGACGGGTCGCTGGCCGCGCTCGCGCAGCTGGGCGGCCGCGCGCAGCAGGGCGGTCACCGCGGCGCGGTCGTCGAGGAAGTAGCAGCCCAGGTAGCCGCCGAACTCGACCAGCGTCCGCTTGCTGCGGTCGACGCACACCCGGGTGCCCGGGCGCACGCCGGCGACCTCGAGCTCGTCGGTGCTCAGGCCGGTGAACACGTAGACGTGATGCCAATCCAGCGCGTGGTCACCTTGGTCGGGCTTGGTCTGCCAGATCCGCGGGCTCTCCTGTGTGGTGTGTTCGGAGCCGAGCGTGAGCACCGCGGTGAGCGTCTCGTGCTGGCCGAGCACGGCGACCGGGCCGAGGCCGAAGTTGCCCGGATACATCGTGCCTAGTTGGGTCAGGTGCAGCGTGCCGTCCGGTTCCACCCGCTTGACCAGCATGGACAGTTCGTCCATGTGCGCCATGATCCGCGTCGCGACGCCGGGTTCGGCCGCCGAGGACACCCGGTGCCGGTGCGCGCGCCCCACGCCTTCGGCGGGAGGAGGGTCGGCGGCGACGTACCCGATCAGATTGCCGGCGTCGTCGGTCCACATGTCGTCGACGACGGATTGCAGTTCCCGGGCACACACGGCGCGTACGTCGGCCTCCTGACCGCAAGGCCCGTATGCCCACAGGAGTTCTTGCAGCAGGCCATCGGTGGCGCTGTCCTCGCGCGTCGCCATTCGGTCCTTTCGGGTTCACGGCTCGTCCGAGGGATCAGTACCCGCGTCAGGTGGTGTGCAATCGCCGGCACACGCGCCGCCCTTCCGCTGACGTCCGTCATTGACGGGCGTCAGCAATTGGCCTATTTTGCGTTCATGGAGTCACCGGCGCCTGCCGAGGCTGCAACGACGGCGCGAAACGGCCGGGAGGCTCGACGACTCGAAACCCGGGCGCGCTTGTTCGACGCCGCGTTGGCCGAGATTGCGCAGCGCGGGTTGGCCGCTGCCGACGTCAGTGCCATCGCGGCTGCGGCGGGGGTGGTCCGCGGAACGTTCTATTTCCACTTCCCGACAAAGGAGCACGTTCTCAGCGAGTTGGAGCGCAGCGAGGAGACGCGCATCATCAGTGAACTTGGCGACGCCAAGGGCGATCTGGCGTCGATCCTTTCGCAACTCATCACGCACGTGCTCGATGCCGAACGGCGTTTGGGCGCAGCCGTTTTCCGCGACATGCTCGGTCTGCATTTTTCGTCATCGCGTCCCGTCGAAGACGAGCTGGCGCAACACCCCATCGCAGAGTTTCTGGTGGGCCTGATCAGACGGGCGCAATCCGCAGGGCAAGTCTCGCCCGAGGCGGATGCCAGGGAACTCGGGACGTTCTTTCTTACCGGGCTCTTCGCGCTGCTGGCGACCGGAACCCACGATCCTGCGCAGTTAAGCCGTTACGTGACAACGATTGTCAAAGGAATGGAGAAACGATGAACGGGATAGAGGGATACCGGGAATTTCTGGCCCGGCGTGACGGCGAAGCCGACCTGCTCAACAGGCGGTTGGCGAACCGCGAACAGTTCTTCACCGAACTGGAAG
The DNA here is from genome assembly GCF_001667585.1 of Mycobacterium sp. E2733. Taxonomy (GTDB): domain Bacteria; phylum Actinomycetota; class Actinomycetes; order Mycobacteriales; family Mycobacteriaceae; genus Mycobacterium. The sequence goes on along the minus strand of NZ_LZJZ01000086.1, from coordinate 8,762 downwards.
CGAACCCCGTCCGGTCGGCCCACCCCGCCGACCGAGGCACATTCCTTCGCAACCTGGGCCGCCGGCGTCCGGAAGCCGGGCTCGACCCGAAGATGCTGTTCCTGCTGGCAACGGCCAAGCTGAACCAGGCTGAGAGGTTCGGCGTCGGACTCGGCGAAACCTATGGGCGTAACAGCGATCAGAACCTGCCGCCCGAAAACGTCTACCTCGAACTCGAAGAGCACTACCACACTCGGCTGCTGGCCTACGCCCTGGACATCTTTGACTTGACATTCCAGGTCGTCCCCCCACCGTTTGTGATGCGCCAATTCGTCAAGACCAACGTGTTCCTTCCCGAGCGGGCGAGCTTTTGCTTCGTCGGAGCCGGCGAGATGGCGGGCTGCATCATGTTCGACGAACTACGCCGGGTCGGCATCAAGCTATTCGCCGACGAACCGGAGGTCGCCGAGCGAATTGAGCTGCTGTACAAGGAGATCCTGACCGACGAGATCGGTCATGTCGGTTACTGCGCATCGCGCTGCACCGCCGGGGAACGGGCGGTCATGCGCCGCATCTACCCATTGATTGGACGAATGTTCGCCCGTCAGACCGCCGAGATCAGCCTCCTGATCGATCCGAAGGCGTTGCACGCCCGGCTCGACCGGCCCTTCGACGTCGAGGAACTGACCGCCGACCTGGACAACGAAACTTATCTCGTCACCCACCCGTGACCGGCTACTTGAACGCGGGATCCCGCCGCGGGGAGTAACGTCATCAGCCTGTCCGGGGAACAAATGGCGAACTTTCTGGCGGTGCGATGCAGCTGGTCTGGCTGAATGTTGCCGATCTGATCGCCCAGGCCGGCGGCGATCCGTGGGCGATCAACCGCAGCCTGCAAGCCGGGAACCCGTTCGAGATCTCCCAACTGGCGAACGCCTTCCACGACGCCGGCCGATGCACGGCCGAGGCGGACCATGCGTTCCAGCAAGCCCGTCAGCGTTTCGACGCCGCCTGGAACCACCAGAATGGCGACCACCCGATCAACGACTCCGCCGAGGTCCAGCGCACCGTCAAATCGCTTGGCGCGCAATCGCTCCAACTGCCCAAGATCGCCGCCGACCTGGAGACCATTGCCGCCGCACTCGCCGAGGCGCAAAAAGCCGGAGCTCAACAGATCGCCGCGCTGGAACGGCAATTGCAGCTGCTCGACAAACTCATCGGCGCGGCGATGAAGGATTTGGAGGACCCCCGCCTCGACCCCAACAGCAGGTCCCAACTGGAATCGTTGATCAAGGACGCCGAAGCCGACGCCGCCGACGAGACCAGGGCTGCCCTGCACCAGCTGCAGTCGATCCGCGACGGCTACTCCGACACACTGCAGCAGTCATTGGGCGCCCTGCACGGCGATGGATACGACCAGTCCGGTATCCAGGCGGTCGAGGGTCCGCTGTCGCCGGTACCGGACCTGCCCGATGACCCCAAGCAATTCGCGGATGTCTGGAACACTCTTACGCCCGCGCAGAAAGACCGGGAGTACCAACGGAACCCGATGATCGGAAATCACAACGGGATGCCCGCGGTGGACCGGGATCATTACAACCGGCTCAATCTCGCCGACGAACTGGGCCGCGCTCAGGCCGCCGCCGCACAGGCCGACGGACTGAGGGCCCAGCATCCCGATTGGGCGGCGGGCAAGAACATTCCGCCACTCAACGAGCCCGGGGCGATTTTCGACGACCGCGTCGCGTACGAGGCCTGGCAACGCCAATACGATGCCGCCCGGGACGGGGCCAAGTACCTGCCCGACCTGCAAGCCGTCGATAAGACCGTCAAAGCGAGCCCGGATCGAAAGCTTATGCTGCTCGACACCAAAACCGGCAAGCAGGCGCGCGCCGCGGTCGCGGTCGGAGACCCCGACACGGCCACCCACGTATCGGTCACCGCACCCGGGTTGAACACCACCGTCCACGGCGCCATCGGGGGCATGGTGTCCGAGGCGACCGACGCCAGAAAGGAAGCCCTCCGCCAATTGAGCCTCACCCCCGGTCACGAACACGACACCGTCTCGGCCATCGCGTGGATTGGTTACGACCCGCCGCAGGTGCCCGGCTTCGACGATGTCGGCAAATCGCTCGTCGGTGGGTGGGACGTCAGCCATGACGCGGTCGCCAGAGCCGGTGCCCATGACCTGGCCGGCTTCTACGACGGGATACAGGCCGCCCACCACGGCGGGCCCGCCGACCTCACGGCGATCGGACACTCCTACGGGTCGCTGACCACCGGCCTGGCCCTGCAAGAGCCCGGCGACCACGGGGTGTCGCGGGCGCTGTTCTACGGCTCCCCGGGCATCGAAGCCTCCACACCGCAACAGCTTCACCTGCAGCCGGGTCACGTGTTCGCCATGGAAACGCCCGACGACCCGATCCAGTGGACGTACGACGGACCCGCCATCGCTCACGACGTGGCACCGTTCCTGCCGCCGCCCCTCCGAGACCTCGCCGAAAGTGTGCTGGGCGCGGCCGACGCCTCCGGCGCCGGCCACTTCGGCCCGAACCCGGCCACCAACCCCAACTTCACCCACCTGGCCACCGGTCCCGCGACCGTGCCCGACGGTCACGGCGGCACCATCAACCTCGAAGGCGCGCACGGCCACAGCGATTACCCCCGCTTCCCCGACGGCGGAGGGACCAGGACGACCAACTACAACATCGCCGCCGTCCTCGCCGGACTCGGAGACAAGGCGGTTCCCACGAAGTGAGCAATCACCAGACCAGCCCCCGGAACCTGCAACGCCACGGAATTCTCTGCACCGCCGTGGCCGCAATCGCACTAGCCGCAGGAGGATGCCACGTGAACCAGCCCTACGCGCCCACCCCACCGAACGACGCGGTCAAGGCCCTCCAGGTGCTCAAATCCCTGCCCTCGTTCGAGGACACCCAGACCCAGGTGCAGGCAGCGATGAACGAAATCACCGCGGCCGCAAGCAAACTGATCCCCTCGATCACGTGGGAGACACCGCACGAGGGCTCGGGCGACAACTGCGAGCGGCCGTACGAGCAAACCGACGGCAAACGGTACTTCCTGCCCGACGCCGTTGCCGCCAACGTGGCCGTCTCCGAGCGACAGTGGGCGGCGATCCAAGAGGCCGCCAAGCAGGCGGCCGCCAAGATCGACGCCACCGAGATACAGGTGATGCAGAACAACCCCGGGAACCACGACGTGGGCTTCTACGGCCCCACCGGGATCTTCATCAAGGTCGGCTACCGGGGAAACCTCGTCGTCTCCGGCTACACCGGCTGCCGATTACCGCGCGACAAGAAATAGCTGGGTTCGGCCGTCGGGAAGCCTTAGCTAAACAACACGTTGCATGGCGTCAGCTGATTCGACTTTGCCGAGCTGAGATCCGTAGGCCACGCAGCACTCTGGCTATGGTGCTCGCTGCCTGTCGGTCAAGGAGACTCGGTCACATTCGAGTGCGGCACGTCGAGCCCTTCGGCGAGATCCCGCAAGGCGATCTCGGCCAGCGGTAGTTTCACGTCCAGTTCCTTGCCGAGATCCAGCGCGAGTCCCAGGTCCTTCTCTCCGAGCGCAAGGGTATGCAGGAAGGGCTGATAGAGAAAGTGATCCGCAGCGAGCGGCCGGCTCATGTCGTCACGGAACATCATCGCGCCGGGGCCTTCGCTCTGCGCATCGGTATGACGCACTATTCGGCCGAGTGCTTGAATATCCAAGCCTGCCCGCTGAGCAAGCGTCATCGCTTCGCAGGCAGCCGCAAACGAAGTGGAAGTCAACATGTTGCGTGCCAGCTTCATCCGTGTCCCAGCGCCCGGAGCTCCGGCGTGAACCACCATCGAAGCCCACGATTTGAACGCCGGCTTGATCGCTCGTAGACCTCACGCTCGGCGCCCACCATGACAGCCAATTCGCCGGTCTTAACCGCTTCCACGCCGCCGCTCACTGGCGCGTCAATGACGTGAATGCCGTTAGCTGCCTGCTCTCTAGCCAATTCGACCGCTGTGTTGGGGTGGATCGTAGAGTGGATCGCGATGACGGTACCCGGCGTTGTGTGCGGGGCGAGTTCGGCCACCACGCCGCGCACTTGGTCGTCGTTGAGCACCATGACACTGATGACGTCAGCCGCGGACACGTCACGCACACTGTGGGCGACTTGCGCTCCGCCTTCGGCGAATGGCGTTGTGGCATCGGTCCGAATGTCGAAGACGATCAATTCACCGGGCCAGTCGAGCAGGCGCTTGGCCACCGGCGCACCCAGATTCCCAAGCCCAATGAAGCCCAACATCAGCGTTTGCTCTTTGGCCACGGGTATTCCTCCTCGCAGTGGACGTTCTCTTCGCTCAACCGCATTCTCACGCCCGCCGCAGCAACATTGCGGTGGTGCCGCTGTTGGCCGCTCCCACCCCGACGGCAGCTAGCCTGGCATTGTCGACCTGTCGCGCACCACCCTGCCCACGGATTTGCAGACAAGCTTCATGGAGATGCCCGAAGCCGTGCAGCCGCCCCCCCGACAACTGCCCTCCGGCGGTGTTGACGGGCAGCTCTCCGCCGAGCGAGATGCGCGCGGGGTTCGCGACCCATGCGCCGGATTCTCCAACCGGGCAAAAGCCGAAATCCTCCAGCCAGCAGAGCACGAAGACGCTGAAGCCGTCATACAAAGATGCGACGTCGACGTCGGCGACCTGGAAATCAGTGCGCTCCCAGATGGTGGACCAACGCGAACTGATGCGGGTAATGTCTTGTCCCCCTTCCCACATGAAGCGGTCATGGTGGGCGCAGTCGAGGGCTTCGACGGTCACCGCCGGGTGATCGAGACCCGTTGCGTGCTCAGCACGCGAGATGACAAACGCGGTCGCCCCGTCGCAGGCGATGTCGCAATCGAACATGCACAACGGGTCGGAGACCATTCGTGCGCTCAGGTAAGTATCCAGGTCGAGCGGATCGCGATAGATCGCCGCGGGGTTGCGCGCCGCGTGCGCCCGCTGCGCGATGGCGATCGACGCCAACTCCTCACGGGCCAATCCGTATCGCAGCATCCGCGCGCGAATCTGCAGTGCGGCCAGGTTCGCCGCCGTGGCACCAAATGGCATCTGCCAGGCCATCATCCCGCTGGGGCGTCCACCCTCAAAGCCATAACCCTTACGTCGCCCGGCGCCCTGCGCGGTGCCCTCCCAGATGCTGCGCCAGCACAGCACGTGACTGGCCAGCCCGCCGGCAACAGCAAGCATCGCGTCCACCACCGCGCCGAGTTGGCCCGGTGATTCCACCCCTCCGGCGACCCAGTTCGGCTTGATTCCCAGGGCGTCGTGAATGTCGCGCAGTGAGGCCCCGGAGAAGCCCCGGCCCGGCTGGGATGCACCGGGATACGTTGTCAGGCCGTCGATTTCGTCTAAAGTCAGACCGGCATCCGCGACTGCGGCCAAACACGCTTCGACAGTGAGTTCTAGGCCGTCACGTCCCAGTCGACGTCCGATTGCCGACTGACCGATACCACTGATGATGGTCCGGTCGGTCAACGTATGACCCATCAGCGCTCCGGCTCGAACAATGGAATGAACACCTCGTCGTCTCCCACGATGCGTCGGTCAAAGGTGACCCGCACGGGCATGTTCGCCGCGACCTCATCGGGATTGACATTCACCAGGTTGGTCAGCAGCCGCGCCTGTTGGTCCTCGACTGGGTTGACGAATGCGATCACATAGGGCGGGGGAAGCCAGGGGAACCACTGGTGGCGGTTAATAGTCCACGACTCCACCCGGCCGCGACCGCTGAGCTCCACGTATTCGGGTACCGCGTGGTCGTAGGGGCAACGCAGCGCTGGCGGCTGAAGCAGCCGCCCGCAGCCGGCGCACTGTTGCATACACAGCACGCCTTGCGCACCCGAAGTCCAGAAGGGCCGGTTCAGCTCGGTCAGCGCCGGAGCAGCCCGCTCAACCCCTGGCATCTGCGTGACGCGTTGCACTTTCCGTCGCCCGGCAGCTATCCGAAGACCCCGGGCGATTGCGAGTAGTCCACCGTCGAAAGCTCGGTCATGCCACCATCGACGTGCAGCACGGTTCCCGTCACGAATGCGGAGCCGTCACCCGCTAAAAACGCGACCGCGGGTGCGATCTCGCCCGGATCGGCGCCCCGTTTCATCGGCGAGGCGGCCGCGGTCCGGGTGTAGTTGTCCCATTCGGTACCGATCATCTTGCGCTGGGCATCGGTCAGGGCGAATGGGCACACCGCGTTGACCCTGATGCGGTGGCGCGCCCACTCGTTGGCGGCGACCTTCGTCAGTGCGGCCACGGCACCCTTGGCCGCCGAGTAGGGGGATGTGTAGGCAATGCCGGCCAGGGCGGACCCGGATACGAAGTTGATCACTGACGCGCGCCCCGACTCCCGTAGGTACGGAAACGCAATCTGCATGAATCGGAAGGTTGCCTTGGGGCCCGTCGCCTCAGACAGATCCCAGTCCTTTTCGGTGACCAGTTCGAGCGCCTTCGGCATGGCAAAGAACTGGGCCGCATTGACCAGGATGTCAATGCGGCCGCCTCCGCGTTCGGCGACCTGATTCACGGCGGCCTCGATCGCTTCACGTTGCGCCACATTGGCTTTGATGAAGGAGGCGCGCCCGTAGTTCGCTCGAATCCGCTCGACGCGCTCAAGCCCTTTCTCCTCGTTCAGGTCGACGATGGTGACATCGGCGCCCAGGGCGGCCAGTTCCTCGGCGCTCGCGCCGCCCAACCCCTGGGATCCGCCGGTGACCAATGCGTATCTGTCTTCCAAACGAGCCAAGACCACTCCTTGCCGCGATGTACAATGACACACTATACGTTCAGTTATTCGATGATTGCAGACCGTCGACGCCACGACTCACCGGGGCATCGACCACACACGTGTAGACGCGCAAAGCACGATGACACGGCCGTCTTCGCCTAGCCGGCCCGAGATGCCTAGCACCAACGTAGGGCCCACATACGCGATCAGACTGGATACAGCGATACAGACTATGTCGTATTGTTCAGAGCTGTGACACCGATCTCGATCCTGCCTCATCTGTCCGCGGCGAACCTGCCGCCGGCCCGTATGTTCGTCAACGGTTCGTGGGTGGACGGGGCCGCGGACACGATCGAACATGTCCACCCGGCGACCGGCGAAGGCGTGTTTCGAACACCCAACGCCGACAAGTCGAGGGTTGATGCGGCGGTGGCGGCGGCGCGTGCCGCATTCGATGGCGGCCCTTGGCCGCACCTGATGGGTCGGGATCGGGCACGCTATCTGCACAAGATTGCCGACCTCATCCGCGCAGATGCCGCAAATCTCAATGCCCTTCTGTCGCTGGACAATGCGACCCCAAGTTCGTTCGTGGGTTTCTATCAAATGGGTGCCGAATATCCGGCCGACGTCTTCGACACGTATGCAGGCTGGGTAGACAAGCTCACCGGCGAGACCTACCCACAGTGGGAGCCCACCCAACCATTCACCTTCACCACTCACGAACCAGTCGGCGTGGCAGGAATCATCACCCCGTGGAACGCCCCGATGAGCCTGTTTGCCCAGAAAGTGGCTCCCGCTCTGGCAGCGGGCTGCACCTTGGTGGCCAAGCCCTCGGAGCTTTCCCCTCTCGTCAGTCTGCGTATCACGGAGTTGATCGCCGAGGCTGACCTGCCGGCGGGCGTGTTCAACGTGGTGACCGGACCCGGCGATCCGGTGGGAGCGGCGCTCGTCGGCGACCCTCGAGTGGACAAAGTGTCATTTACCGGCAGCCGCGCGGTGGGCGGTGCGATCGCCGCCGGTGTCGGAGCCCGCATCGGGCATGTGTCGCTGGAGCTCGGCGGTAAGAGTCCGGCGGTGATCTTCCCCGACGCGGACGTAGACAGAGCGGTCGGCATCGCGGCGGGCAATGCATTCCTGGGATTATCGGGCCAAGTCTGCGTATGCCAGTCACGGATCCTGGTGCATCGCGACATCTATGACGACGTGGTGAACACTCTGATCGGCTTCGCGTCCGCCGCGACGTTCGGTGACCCGTTCGACCCGGCAGTGTCGGCGGCCCCGATGATCAGCCCGCAGCACATGGACCGCGTGGTGGCCCACATCAACCGTGCCGTCAACGACGGGGCTGAGGTCGCCGCGGGCGGGGGCCGTGCTGCAGGCGCCCCGGCGTCCGGCAACTTCGTCGCACCAACCGTGTTGGTCAACGTCGACAACTCGATGGCCGTGGCCCAAGACGAGATCTTCGGGCCGGTGTTGTGTGTGATTCCCTTCGCCGACGAAGACGACGCCATCCGGCTGGCCAACGACACCCCCTACGGATTGGCAGCCGCCGTCTACACCCGCGACGTCGGGCGAGCGCTGCGCGTAAGCCGCGCCCTGCGAGCGGGCAACGTCGGTGTCAACAGCTGGACGTTGCAGCCGCACGCGCCGTTCGGCGGGATGAAGCAGTCGGGGCTGGGCCGCGAAAACGGTCGCCTGGGACTCTTGGAGTACCTCGACACCAAGACGACTTTTCTCGGCTGATGCCGACGCTCAAGGTCTTGCTGACAACGCCGTGTCGGTGCGCTTCAACACCGTGACAGCGCGCGTCGCATAGCATCAAGGGGTGAGGCTATAGCCCTGAGGGCGTGGAGGAGTGAGATGCTGACCGACCCGAAGACCGGCGAAGCGGAGATCACCGACGAGTTCGACCGCCGCGACCAGATTCTCGACGCGGCAAACGAATGCTTCACACAGCTCGGGATCCAGCGCACGAGCGTTCAGGACGTGGCGCGGATGGCGAACGTTTC
>NZ_LZJZ01000085.1 GCF_001667585.1 Mycobacterium sp. E2733 | reverse complement strand
CGCGCGCGGTGAGGACCTCGCGGACCTGTGCGCCAGCGCGGCGCGGGTACGCGACGCGGGCTTGGCTTCGGCCGGCAGGCGCGGCCCCGGCGGCGGGTTGCCCGTCACCTATTCGCGCAAGGTCTTCATCCCGGTCACCCACCTGTGCCGCGACACCTGCCATTACTGCACCTTCGTCACCGTGCCGGCCGAAGCCAAGCCCGCGTCGCGTACCCGCGCCGCGCTGGCGCACAGGTCCGCGAGGTCCTCACCGCGCGCGGTCATCGCGACCGCCGCCTCATCGACATTGAGCGCAACGCCGTCTCGAGCGCGGCGCAGCACCCGTCGCAACGCCGAGGCGCTGGTCTTTGGCAAAACCACAGGATCAGGAAGAGCGGTAGGCTCCTCGCCCGGAGTCAGCGGCACCTTCGTGTAACTTCCCCACGATCGAATTTCATCCGCGTGTCCCAACATGTGAAATTTTCTCCGCCCCGTGCGGGCCTCGTCTGCGCAACAGTCAACAGTAGCGGCAGCGCTATACCCCCAATCGGGGACATCCCGGCCAACGTGACCGCACGAACGTCAGGCCCGGCGCCCGCGCCGCCACAGCACCCAGCACGGCGGCACCACGCCCAGCACGATCAGCAGCAGGGCCCCATAGGCCATCAGGCCGCGACCCCCCAGGATCACGTCGTCGGCCGGGCCGCCCATGCTGATCACCGCCACCGTGAGGAACCACGTCCACAGCGGCAACGCGGCCAGCCGCGACGATGTGGTCCACCGCCCGGCGGCCCACACCAGCGCGGCGTTGACCAATCCGGAAATCAAGCCGCTGATGGGAAACGGGACCGCCCCGATATAGGAAGGCAGCAGCAGGGCCCCGGCCAGTGCGGAAAGAACCCCGTCGACGGCCAACAGCGCCAAGACAACGAAACGTATCGCGGGGTCTGTCGTGCCGCTGTCTTCGAGGGATGCGGCGCGCGGCTTCGTTTCGGTCAGGTCGGGACGCTGTCGATGTTGGAGAGTATCGAGCCGATAACCCACTGCAGGCTGTCGAGCCGGTCCTGCCAATGCTGCTGATTAGGGTCCAGGTCGGGGTCCATGCGAAATCCTTCCGTGGCTGCCTGATTGGCAAGCCTACCCCGTGCCGGCCGAGCTGAAATCAAGCCCCGCAAGCAGATCTGTTTCCCAGCCGCGCTCGTCGCGCTCCCCGGCCGCGCCGGCCGCCAGCACGTAGTGCTCCTCGGCGAGGATCGGCAGCGCCATGTTGTTCGACAGGGCGCAGGCCCGGCCGGTGGGTCCGACGACCACCTGGGTGGCGTGCGCGGCGAGCGCCGCCCTCTTTGCCGCCCAGGCTTCCGGGGCGGGCTCGACGACGGCGTCGATGTCGGAGTCCGCGTACCCGAAGCCGAACTCTTCCTCCGGGGGAATCGCCCACTCGGACCGCAGATCCTCCCCCCTCAGCGCACGCAGACCCGCCATGAAGGCGCGGGTGGCGAACACCGACCAGTAGAACTTCGGCACCGTCCACGGCTCGCCGGGGAAGTCGCCGGAGCCGGCGGCGGCCACGGCGGCCGTTGTGACGGTGTGGGTGTGGACGTGGTCGGGATGGCCGTAGCCGCCGCCCGGGTCATAGGTCACGACGACGTGCGGGCGTTGCTCGCGAATGACGGCGACCAGCGCGCCGACGGCCTCCCGCTCGTCGGCGTCGATGAACCGTTGCCGCCCTCGGCCCGGTGTCCCCTGCATGCCCGAGTCGCGCCAGCGTCCCGCGCCGCCCAGGTAGTGGGGTCCGCCGACGCCCAGGGCGCGCAGCGCCGCGGTGAGCTCGCCGATGCGGTAGCCCCCCAACTGATCCGCGTGATCGACGGCGAGCCCGGCCCAGCGGTCACCGATGACCTCACCCTCTTCCCCGAGGGTGCAGGTGACGACGCGCACGTCGGCCCCGCGGGAGGTGTAGTGGGCGATGGTGGCGCCGTTGCTGAGGCTCTCGTCGTCGGGATGCGCGTGGACGAACAGCAGCCGTGGCGTCTCGGACATGGACGCACCCTACCCGCAGCGGCGACCCGTCGGCGGTCTCGTCGCAACCGATAGGAACGCATACGGCTACTATCGAGGGATGCCGCAGCTCACCCAGATCGCCCCGACCGGTGGCCGGAGCCGCCGACGCGGCGAGGTCCTCGAGCGGGCCCTCTACGAGGCGACCCTGGCCGAGTTGGCGGAAGTCGGCTACGGCGGGCTGACGATGGAAGGGATCGCGGCGCGCGCCCACACGGGCAAGGCGGCCCTGTACCGGCGCTGGGCCACCAAGTGCGAGCTCGTGCACGCCGCGCTGGTCCACACGTTGCCGCCGTTGCCCGAAGCGCGCCCGGGCCGGTCGGCGCGGGAGAACCTGCTGACGGTGTTCAGCGCGCACCGCGACGTCTGCGCCGGGAAGACCGCCTTCCCCGGCATGGCGACCGTCAACCAGCTGCTGCACGAACCCGAGATGCGCGCCATCTTCGCCGATGCCGTGGTGGCGCCGCGCCTGCATATCATCGAATCGATCCTGCACGCCGCCGTCGCGGAGGGCGAGCTCGACGCGGAGCTGATCACCCCGCTGACCGCCCGCATCGGCCCGGCTTTGATCAATCAGCACTTCCTGCTGACGGGATCGCCGCCGAACCGCCGGGAGCTGGCGCTGATCGTCGACACCGTGATCCCGCCGCGACCGGCGCGGGCGGGCGACTGACGAAGCGGGTTATGGCCCGGTCTTGATCCATTGGCCGGCGTCGCCGACGATGCCGACCGGCACGGCGCCCGACAGGCTGACGTTCTGCACGCTCGGGCCGGCGGCGACGATCGTGGTGTCCTGCAGGATCGGCAACACGGTCGACATGTTCCACAGGCGCGGCTCGACCGCCGTGATCACGTCGTTGATGCTCTTGGTGCCGTTCAGGGCGGCATCGATGTTGGACTGGACGCTGCGATCGCAGATTCCGGTGAGGTTCGACGGCGCCTGCACCAGCGCGTTGGGGTCAGCCGGGCGGCTGGGCGGCGGGGTCGATGTCGGCGTGGTGGCCGAGGTGCCCGGCCCGGTGGTCGCCGGCCCGCCCGGCGCGGGAGTGTTCGTGGTCGACCCCGTGGACGCCGGTACCTGCGTCGACTCCAGCGCCGGGCAGCCGTACCGCGACGCCAAACGCGTCGCCAGATTCCCGCCCGCCTGGTGCCAGCCGACAATCGCGTCCACCTGGTTGTTGTTCAGCGCATCGCGATACAACGTCACTGGGTCCAGCGCCAGCACGCTGGCGGCGATGCCGACGTTGCGCAACTGGTCGGCCGCGGTGTTGGCCACCGCGACGGACGTCGGGTCGTTGACCGCCACGCCGATGACCAGCGCCAGCTGTTGACCGTCCTTGCTGATCCGGCCGCGGATGACTTCAGGCGGCGTGGTGTTCGCCGGTGTCGGCGCCGCGGAGCCCGACGAGTTGCCCTCGACCTTGTAGCCGGATCGCTCCAGCAACGCCAGCGCGGCCGGGGTCGTCATCGCGGGGGGCGCGGTCGGCTCGTAGCCGGGATCGCTGGGGGCCCGGATCTGGGCCTGGTCCAGCGTGACGGTGTTGTCGCTGCCCGCGCCCACCGCCGCCAGCAGGTCGACGTCGAGCAGCCCGAGGATCGCCTTGCGCACCTGCGCGTCGGACAGCTTCGGCTCGTTCGCGCGCAGGGTCAGCTGCATCACCCGGGGCGTCACGATCCGGGCGGTGCGCACGTCGGGGATGGCGGACAGCTGCGCGAAGGCCGCCGATCCGCCGTGCACCTGGGCCACCTGCGTGTCACCGTTGCGGACGGAATCGGCGAGCGCCGCCGGCGCCCCGGCGCGCCGGAAGAGGATGAGCGCGGGCTTGGCCGGTGCTCCCCAGTAGCGATCGTTGCGGGCCACCAGGATCTCGTCGCGCTGCGGATCGATGCTCTCCACCCGGAACTGCCCGCCGGTCACCGGCAGCGCCCGGGCCAGCCCGGCCGCGAAACCACCCGGCACGTCCTTGACGATGTGGGCCGGAAGGATGTTGCTGAACAGTTCTTTCCACGACGGATAGGGCTGGGCGAAGGTGACCACCGCCTGCTTGCCGCCCTCGAGCGACTGCACGCCGGTGATGAGGTCATACCCGGCCGGGTCGACCACGCCGGGCTGGCTGACCATCTGCCGCCACAGGTACCAGAAGTCGTCGGCGGCGATCGGGGCGTTGTCGGTCCACTGCGCCTCCGGCCGGATCTTGTAGGTCACCGTGAACGGGTTCTGACTGGTCACCTCGGCGGACTCCAGCAGGGTCGGGTCCATCTCCCAGCGCGAGCCCGTCGGCGTGCCAGGGTCGGGCACCGGCCGGAACGCGCTGGGCAGCACCAGCGCGCTGATCGCCGCGTTCACCGGCGAGAGGTCGGACAGCAGGTGCGGGTTGAAGCCGGCGCCGATCGAGTCGATGCCCATGATGATCTGGGTCGGTCTCGGCGGCGGCGGTGGCGAGTTGTGCGGCGTGTCGGTGCTCTGCGGCGCCGGCGGGGGGTTGACCGTGCACGCCGCGAGCGCCAATCCGGCCAGCGAGACCATCACACCGACCGTCACGAAAAAACGGCGGACTCGTCGCGGCATGCCGAACAGGGTATCGAGCAGCTGCCCGGCAGCCCGCTCAAGCACGCGCGATTAACCCCGGGCCTTGGCCCGCGCCCGGCTGCGGCCGCGGGTCGTGGCGTCCAGCTCCACCTTGCGGACCCGGACGATCTCCGGAGTCACCTCAACGCATTCGTCTTGCGCACAGAACTCCATGGCCTGTTCCAGGTCGAGCTCGAGCGGCTTGGCCAGGGTCTCGATGACGTCCGCGGTCGACGACCGCATGTTGGTGAGCTTCTTCTCCCGGGTGACGTTGATGTCGAGATCCTCTGCGCGCGGGTTGATTCCGACGACCATGCCCTCGTAGGTGTCCTGACCGGGTTCGACGAAGAACTGCCCCCGGTCGGCCAGCTGAATCAGCGCGAACGGCGTGATGGTGCCGCTGCGGTCAGAGACCAGCGACCCCGTGTGGCGGGCCCGGATCTCGCCCGCCCACGGCCGGTAGCCGTCGAACACCGCGTTGGCGATCCCGGTGCCGCGCGTGATGGTGAGGAAATCGGTGCGGAAGCCGATCAGGCCGCGGCTGGGCACTATGAAGTCCATCCGGACCCAGCCGGCGGCGTGGTTGGTCATCTCCTCCATGCGGCCCTTGCGGGCGGCCATCAATTGCGTGATGGCGCCGACGAATTCCTCGGGGCAGTCGATCGTCATCGCCTCGAACGGCTCGTGCAGCTTGCCGTCGATCGTGCGGGTCACCACCTGCGGCTTGCCGACGGTGAGCTCGAAGCCCTCGCGGCGCATCTGCTCGACCAGCACCGCCAGGGCGAGCTCGCCGCGGCCCTGCACCTCCCAGGCGTCGGGCCGGCCGATGTCCACGACCCGGATCGACACGTTGCCGACCAGCTCTTGGTCAAGGCGGTTGCGGACCATGCGGGCGGTGAGCTTGTGGCCCGACACCTTGCCCGCCAGGGGCGAAGTGTTGGTGCCGATCGTCACCGAGATCGCCGGCTCGTCAACGGTGATCCGCGGCAGCGCGTGGGCGTGGTCGGGATCGGCCAGCGTGTCGCCGATCATGATCTCGGGCAGGCCGGCCACCGCCACGATGTCACCGGCGATCGCCTCGTCGGTGGCGCTGCGCTCGACACCCTCGGTCGCGAGCAGCTCGGTGATCTTGGCGCTGGTGATGACGGGCAGCCCGTCGACCTCGCGCATCCAGGCCACCTGTTGGCCCTTGCGCAGCTTGCCGTTGTAGATGCGGATCAGGGCGAGCCGCCCGAGGAATGCCGACGCGTCGAGGTTGGTCACCAACGCCTGCAGCGGCGCCTCGGGATCTCCCGAGGGCGGCGGGATGTGCTCCATCAGCACGTCGAACAGCGGGTCCAAATTGTCGCCGGCGGGCACCTCGCCGTCGGCCGGCTGTGTAGTGCTGGCCACGCCGGCCCGGCCGGACGCGTACAGCGTCGGCAGGCCCAGCGCGTGCTCGGCCGCCTTGGCGGCCTCGTCGTCGAGGTCGGAGGCGACGTCCAGCAGCAGGTCGTGGCTGGCCTCGACCACCTCGGCGATGCGCGCGTCGGGCCGGTCGGTCTTGTTGACGACCAAGATCACCGGAAGGTGCGCGGCCAGCGCCTTGCGCAACACGAACCGCGTCTGCGGCAGCGGCCCTTCGGACGCGTCGACCAGCAGCAGCACCCCGTCCACCATGGACAGCCCGCGCTCCACCTCACCGCCGAAGTCGGCGTGCCCGGGGGTGTCGATGACGTTGATCACCGTCACCGTTCCGTCCGGGTTGTGGCGATGCACGGCGGTGTTCTTGGCCAGGATGGTGATGCCCTTTTCCTTCTCCAGGTCACCGCTGTCCAATATGCGTTCCTGGGTGTCGTCACCGCGGTGGTGCAGCGCCCCGGACTGCCGCAGCATCGCGTCCACCAGGGTCGTCTTGCCGTGGTCTACGTGGGCGACGATGGCGACGTTACGAAATGGCACGTCGGTGATTGTGGCAGCGGGAACTGCGGAACCGCGAACCGGGCAGGTCACCGAGTGTGCGTCCAGGGTGGCGTCCCACGGCGTGTCGCCGCCCTGGACGCACGACGAAAGCCCCGAGCGCACACTAGACGGCGGCTCGCGCCGAGCCGGCGGGCGGCCGAGCGCCCGCTACCATCCCCTGCGGCGCGGCGCGGTACCGACCAATTCGCCCTTGGACGCCTCGTCGCGGCTGCGGTAGACGATGTAGGGCCGGAACAAGTAGGCGACCGGCGCGCTGAAGATGTGCACCAGCCGGGTGAACGGCAACAGCGTGAACAACACCATGCCGATCAGGGCGTGCAGTTGGTAATCCAGCGGTGCGTTGATCATCACCTCGCCGTGCGGCTGGAAGATCCAGATCCGGCGGAACCACAGCCCGACCGTGTACCGGTAGTGGAATTCGCCGCCGTGCGGCCCGGTGCCGATCAGGTCGCAGTACAGGCCCACCACGATGGCCAGCACCAGCACCACATACATCACCTTGTCGCTGGCGGTGGTGGCCATGGACACCGCCGGCCGGGTGAACCGGCGGTAGATCAGCAACCCGATCCCGACCAGGGTCGCGAGGCCGGCGATCGACCCGGCGATGACCGCCTGCAGATGGTAAACATGGTCGCTCATCTTCAGCATGTGCGTCACCCGCGGAGGAATGAACAAGCCCATCACGTGCCCGGCGAAGACCGCCAGGATGCCGAAGTGGAACATCGGGCTGGCCACCCGCAACAACCGCGACTCGTAGATCTGCGAGGACCGCGAGGTCCAGCCGAACTTGTCGTAGCGGTAGCGCCACCAGGTGCCGACGATCAATACCGACAACGTGACGTACGGCGCGATGTCCCAGAACAATACGTTGCTAAACACCTGGCACTCCTTCGCGACGGGGCGGCACGGTCAAGTTAAAGGGTTGCAGCCCAACGGCTTCCGCGGGCGGTCCGGCTTTCGCCAGGCGCTCCGCGCGACGCACGTCCTGGTCGGTCGCGGCGGGCAGCGTCGTGCAGACCGCCGCCACGGTGGGCTCGTAGGGCGACTTCGCGTCGGCCAGCGCGCCCCGCAACACGTCGATGGGGACGCGGTGCTCGATCAGCAGCCGCCGCCCGACCTCGGGATCGACGGTGGCCGCGAATTCGAGGACGACGGGCAGGTGATCCGGGGCCTCGGTGCGCGGCCGCTGCACGCCCGCTTCCCGGTAGGCGGTGGCGAACTCGAGCATCTCCCGGCCGCGGTTGCGGGTGTCCCCTGCGGTCCAGTAAGTCAGGTACATCGTGCAGCGGCGCCGCATGTCGAACGTCGCAACGTAGTCCATCGCGGCGGCCATCGGCTCGCGGGCGCGCAGCGCGGCCACCGTCTGTCCGAGCAGCGTCGCCGCGGGCCCGCTGATGTGGCTGAGCAGCTCATCGACGGTGTCCAGCCGCGCCGGCAGCTCGTCGTCCGGATAGGTCAGCAGCAGCGAGGCCGCCTGCCACACCAGTCGGTCCTGCAGGGTGTTCGTGCGTTCCCGGCGCCCGGCCAACAGCCTCATTGCTTCTGCTCTTCGGGAAACATTCCGGCGGGTACCTGGCGCCCGTCCCAGTTCAGCAGGTTCACCCGCGCCCGCGTGTTGCCAGGTTCGTCGCCGCGCTGCTTCAGGGCATGGAAGGTCTCCACGGAAACCGGCATCGGATCCGACTCGTACATGCCCGGGCCGCCGTCGCCCGTCAACGAGCAACCCAGCTGTTCGAGGTCGCGGGCCTGCGGGCTGAACGCGGTCGGAATGACATAGCGCTCTTCGTACTTGGCGATGGCCAGCAGCCGGTACATCTCGTAAATCTGCTCTTCGGTCATCCCGACGGACTGCGGTATGTGCGGCTGGGTTTCGCGCCCGAGGTTGATGTCGCGCATGTAGGAGCGCATCGCCGCCAGCCGCCGCAGCACGCCCTCGACCACGGCCGTGTCACCGGCGGTGAACAGTTCGGCCAGGTACTGCATGGGGATGCGCAGCGCGTCCAGCGCGCCGAACAGGTTGCCCAGCTCTTCCCCATCGTGACCGTCGCGGCTGACGGCGTCGACCACCGGCGACAACGGCGGGATGTACCAGACCATCGGCATGGTGCGGTATTCCGGGTGCAAGGGTAGGGCCACCTTGTAGTCGTTGATCAGCGCGTACACGGGTGAGCGTTGGGCCGCCTCGATCCACTCATCGGAGATCCCCTCCGCACGCGCGGCGGTGATCACGTCGGGATCGTTGGGGTCCAACAGGATTCGGCATTGCGCCTCGTAGAGGTCGTTCTCGTTCTCCACCGACGCCGCCGCCAGCACCCGATCGACGTCGTAGAGCACCAGGCCCAGATACCGCAGCCGCCCCACGCAAGTCTCCGAGCAGATGGTCGGCAGCCCGACCTCCATCCGCGGGTAGCACAGCGTGCACTTCTCGGCTTTGCCGGTCTTGTGGTTGAAATAGACCTTCTTATAAGGACATCCGGAGACACAGAAGCGCCAGCCACGGCAGCGGTCCTGGTCGACGAGCACGATGCCGTCCTCGCTGCGCTTGTACATCGCGCCCGACGGGCACGACGCCACACAGGAGGGGTTGAGGCAGTGCTCGCAGATCCGCGGCAGGTAGAACATGAAGGTCTCTTCGAGCTTGAGCTTGACCTCCTCGCTGACCTTCTTCAGGATCGGATCGCCGGCCAGAATCTCCGGCGACCCGGCCAGGTTGTCGTCCCAGTTCGGCCCCCAGGAGATCTTCATGGGTTCGCCGCTGATCTGGCTCTTCGGTGCGGCCGTGGGGAACGTGTCACCCGCGGGAGCCGTGGTCAGGTTCTCGTAGTCGTAGGTCCAGGGCTCGTAGTAGTCATCGATGATGGGCAATTTGGGGTTGGCGAAGATCCGCAGGAGCTTCTGGAAGCGGCCGCCGTCGCGCAGCCGCAGCCTTCCCTTCCTGTCGCGGATCCAGCCGCCGCGCCACCGCTCCTGATCCTCGTAGGTGCGCGGATAGCCTTGCCCTGGGCGGGTTTCGACGTTGTTGAACCACACGTACTCGGTGCCGGAACGGTTGGTCCACGCCTGCTTGCAGGTGACCGAGCACGTGTGGCAGCCGATGCACTTGTCGAGGTTCATCACCATCGCCAACTGGGCCATGACTTTCATATCAGTACGTCACTTCCTGACTGCGGCGGCGCACCACCGTGACCTCGTCACGCTGGTTCCCGGTGGGGCCCATGTAGTTGAACCCGAACGCGTGCTGGCCGTAACCGCCGGCCAGGTGGCTGGGCTTGATGCGCACCCGGGTCAGCGCGTTGTGGTTGCCGCCTCGCTTGTTGTTGGTCTCGGTGCGCGGCGTGTCCACCGTGCGTTCCTGGACGTGGTACACGAACACCACACCGTCGGGCATGCGGTGCGAGACGATGGCCCGGCACACGTAGATGCCATTGGCGTTGACCGCCTCGACCCAATCATTGTCCCGCACACCGATCTTCGCCGCGTCACCCGGACTCATCCACATCGTCGGGCCGCCGCGCGACAGCGACAGCATGTAAAGGTTGTCCTGGTAAGTGGAGTGGAACGACCACTTCGAGTGCGGCGTCAAATACCGCACCGTGAGACCTATCCCGTCCGGGTTCGTGCCGAGCTCCGGCTGGCCGAACAACCGCGCCATGTCCAGCGGTGGGCGGAACACCGGCAGGTGCTCGCCGAGCTCCTCGATCCAGTCGTGCGCCAGATAGAAGTGCATCCGCCCGGTCAGCGTGTGGAACGGCTTGAGGTTCTCGATGTTGATGGTGAACGGCGCGTAGCGGCGGCCCCCCGTTTCGCTGCCCGACCACTCCGGGCTGGTGATCACCGGCACCGGACGCGCCTGGGTGTCGGCGTAGGTGATACGGCGCTCCTCGCTGCCCTCGGCCAGGTGCGCCAGCCGCTGACCCGTGCGCTTCTCCAACGCGCGGAAGCCCTCCACGGCCAGCCGGCCGTTGGTCGTCCCCGACAGCAACAGCATGACGTCGGCCATCCGCTGCGCGGTGGTGATGGCCGGGCGACCCGCCGCGACACCGGAATTCAGCACGCCGAACTTGGCGGCCAGTTCCTCCACCTCCCGGAACGGGTGCACCGTGACACCCTTGACGCTCACCCCGAACGCGTCGACGAGCGGACCCAAGGTCAGCCACTTCTCGTAGACGGCCGCGTAATCGCGTTCCACCACGGTGACTTTGGCCATCGTCCGGCCCGGTACTGGAGTCGCCCCGGTGCGTAACCAATCGTCCTCGGCGCCGTCGGGACAGGCCATGGCATCCGGGGTGTCGTTCTGCAGCGCCGTGAGCACGACGTCGCTGCGGGTGCCCAGATGCCGCTTGGCCAAGGCGCTGAAGGCGCGGGCGATGGCGCCGAAAGCGTCGAAGTCCGAACGCGTTTCCCACGGCGGGTCGGTCGCGGCGCTGAACGCATGCACGTAGGGATGCATGTCGGTGCTGGACAGGTCCGCCTTCTCGTACCAGGTAGCGGCCGGCAGCACGATGTCCGAAACCAATGTCGTCGACGTCATCCGGAAGTCGATCGACATCATCAGGTCGAGCTTGCCCTCGGGGATGTCCCCCTCGCACCTCACGTCGACGGGCGCAGTCCCGCCGGCCGGCGGTTCGGCCTGCGCATTGGAATCGGTTCCCAGCAAGTGGCGCAGGAAGTATTCGCCGCCCTTGCCCGACGACCCGATCAGGTTGGCGCGCCACACGGTAAGCACCCGCGGCCAGTTGACGGGGTTGTCGGGATCGGTGACGGCCAGCTTGAGCTTGCGCTGCCCGAGTTGCTCGGCGACGTAGTCGGCGACGTCGCGGCCGGCGGCATGCGCCTCGTCGGCGACATCCAGGCTGGACCGGTCGAACTGTGGGTAGAACGGGCTCCAGCCCATCGCCGTCGCGGACGCCAGCAGGTCCATCGTGTGCTTGTTCGCGAACCGGCCCCGGCCGACGGGGCTGGCCAACTTGTCGGCGCCGTAGCCGTCGTAGCGCCACTGGTCGGTGTGCGCGTACCAGTAAGAGCCGCCCGGAACCTGCCGCGGCGGGCGCACCCAGTCCGTGGCCATGGCCATGGTCAGCCAGCCGCTGAGCGGGCGCACCTTCTCCTGGCCGACGTAGTGGGCCCAGCCGCCGCCGTTGCGCCCCATCGACCCGGTCAGCATCAGCAGCGCCAGCACCGCGCGGTAGATGGCGTCACTATGGAACCAGTGGCAGATACCACCACCCATGATGATCATGGACCGGCCACCGGATTCCTCTGCGCTGCGGGCGAATTCCTTGGCGACGCGGATCGCCTGCGCGGCCGACACGCCGGTGATCGCCTCCTGCCACGCCGGGGTGTTCGGCTGGGTCGGGTCGTCGTAGCCGGTGGGCCATTCGCCGGGCAATCCCGGCCGGGCCACCCCGTACTGGGCGAGCATCAGGTCGAACACCGTGCACACCAGGTGCTTGCCGACGCGGCGCACCGGAACACCGCGCGCCACGGTGGCGCCTTCGCCGTTGATGGTGTCGAAGCTGGCCAGGTGCACCAGCGCGGTGTCGCCATCGCCGTTGGCGCCGTGAGCATTCCGCACGCTGAGCGCGGGCTGCAGGTGGCCTAGGTCGAGGTTCCACTTACCGACGCCGTCCTCGCCGTAGCGGAACCCCAGCGAGCCGTGCGGCACCACCACCGAGTCGGAGGCCTCGTCCCATACTGCCGGTTTGAGCGCCGCATTTTCTTCGGTCTCGAAACCTCTGCCCAGGTCCGCCGCCGTGAGGTTCTTCCCCGGCACCAGCATGTCGCCGCGCTCTTCCAGCTTGATCAGGAACGGCAGGTCGGTGTAGCGGCGCGCGAAGTCGGCGAAGAACGGAACCTCCTTCTGCACATAGCATTCCGAGAGAATGACGTGCCCCATCGCCATCGCCAGCGCCCCGTCGGTGCCTGCCGCGCACGGCATCCATTCATCGGCGAACTTGGTGTTGTCGGCGTAATCGGGGCTGACCGTCACCACCTTGGTGCCGCGATAGCGCGCCTCGGCCATCCAGTGTGCGTCGGGGGTCCGGGTGATCGGCACGTTGGAGCCCCACATCATCAAATACGCCGCGTCCCACCAGTCCCCGGATTCGGGCACGTCGGTCTGATCGCCGAACACCTGCGGTGAGGCCACCGGCAGATCGGCGTACCAGTCGTAGAACGACGTCATCGGGGCGCCGATCAGCTCGAAGAACCGCGACCCCGCGGCGTAGGACACCATGGACATCGCCGGGATGGGCGAGAACCCGGCGACCCGGTCGGGACCGTAGGTCTTGATCGTGTGCACGTGCGCGGCGGCGATCAGCTCCGTGGCCTCGGCCCAGGTGATCCGGACCAGTCCCCCCTTGCCGCGGGCGCGCTGATAGCGCTGTCGACGTTCGGGGTCCGCCTGGATGTCGGCCCACGCCAGCACGGGATCACCCAGGCGCGCCCTGGCTTCCCGGTACATCTCGACCAGCACGCCCCGCGCGTACGGATAACGCACCCGGGTGGGCGAGTAGCTGTACCAGGAGAACGACGCCCCACGCGGGCATCCGCGCGGCTCGTATTCCGGCCGGTCCGGGCCCACCGAGGGGTAATCGGTTTGCTGGGTTTCCCAGGTGATGATCCCGTCCTTGACGTAGATCTTCCAGGAGCAGGAACCGGTGCAGTTGACCCCGTGGGTGGAGCGCACCACCTTGTCGTGGCTCCACCTGTCGCGGTAGAACACGTCGGCCTCGCGACCGCCCCGCCGCGTCACCGTGCGCAGGTCGGCCGAGAACTCGCCGGGCGTGAAGAACCGCCCGCTGCGTTCCAGCAGCTCCTCGAGCGCTCCACCGACGTGTGGTGTGACAGTCAACAGCTACCCCTTCTGCTCTGTATCGCTGCGTCGTGGCCGGGCCGGCGCTCCGAACCCCGGCTGCGCTGTGTTGAGCATCGGCCCATCGATGCATCCGCCCGCGCCATGCCGGATCGGCAGCGGCACGGATGTCGGCGGTGCGGGTCGCGCACCCGCAAAGGGCGCGGGAGAAGGGCCTCTCACCTCCGCCGCGCGCGGCCTGTTAACGAGGAATCGTTTATTCAGCATGGGTTTTGTGGACTAGAGGCGCCCGGCGCGGACGAGGGATCGCCTCCGGACGCACTGCTAGGTCAAGTCGTTTACTACAAGTTCATGTTGGCGTTATATCTCCAAGTTCACCCGCGCGACCTTCTACGGCGCTGAATGTCAGCTGCGGAAAGGCTGTGGACTTGTTATGAAGCCCCGTCGGCCAGCGTTCGTACCAGGTCAGCGACCCAAGCGCGGTCGGCGGGCACCCAGTCGACATCGGTCAGCTCGGCCGCGGTCAGCCAGCGCACCGCCCGGTGGTCTCGAGCGTGCGGTTCACCGCTGAGCAGGCGCACGCGGTACGCCCGCAGCGTCATGCCGTCCAGCGCGATGTCGTCGCCCAGGCGGTCGCCCACCGCGACGTCGCCGACCGTCAGCCCCAGCTCCTCGGCCAACTCCCGGACCAGCGCGTCGGGTTCGGTCTCGCCCGGGGCGACCTTGCCGCCGGGCAGCTCCCAGCGACCGGCCAACTCGGGCGGCCGGGCACGCTGCGCCACCAGGACACTGGCGCCGCGGACGACCGCCCCGGCGACGACGATCTGGGTCGGCATGGCCAGACGGTATACGGTCGGGGCATGGCTGTGTTAACGGATGAGCAGGTGGACGCCGCACTGCCCGACCTCAACGGATGGGAGCGTGTCGACGGTGCGCTGCGCCGGTCGATCAAGTTCCCGAGCTTCCTCGCCGGCATCGACGCGGTGCGCCGGGTCGGCGAGCACGCGGAGAGCAAGGACCATCACCCGGATATCGACATCCGCTGGCGGACGGTGACTTTCGCTCTGGTCACGCATTCCGAGGGTGGCATCACGGAGAAGGACGTGGCCATGGCGCACGACATCGACGAGATCGTCGGAAGCTAGTCCTTAGCCCCGTCTTCGACCGTCACTACAGCGTGTCCCCCGCAAGCGGGTGGTATGCCCAGTTCGGCGGCGGCAGCCACGCCAGCGTGACGTTCGGGTGATCGGCCGGCGGCGGCGATCCAGATCAAGGTCGCCACGGCCGCCACGATGTAGATGAGGCCGGCCCATGCCAGATACCACGGCCGGGTAGTTTGCCAGATCGTCGGCTGAGCGAAGAGCAGCAGCCACGGCACGCCGACGATGGTCAGCGCCAGCCAGCCCCAGCCCACGGTCCCGGCGCCGCGCCGCTTGCGCAGCGGCCCGTGAATCGCCCAGATCATCAGCGGCACCAGCCACACCCAGTGGTGGGACCACGAGATCGGTGACAGCAGCAGCCCGAACAGCTCGACCACCAGCAACTTGCCCAACCGGTCGGACCGGTCCAGCGCCCGCCACGCCAGGACGGCCGCGACCGCGGTGGCGGCGATGGCGATCAGGACGGGCGTGCCGAAGCCGGCGTCGTGACCAAGGATCCTCGAGATGCCGCCGCGCCACGATTGATTGATCGACGTGGCGATGGGCCCCACGCGGTGCGCGTCGCCCAGCAGCTTCGTGAAGTAGTACCGGGTCTGATCACCGACCACCAGGGCCGACACGGCGATGGTGGCAACGAAGACCAGGAAGGAGGAGGCCGCCGCGGCCCATCGCCGCACGCCGACCAGATAGACACCCGCGATCGCGGGCGTCAGCTTGATCCCGGCCGCGACGCCGACCAGCAGCCCCGACAGCCACCACCGCGTCGTCAACACCGCCCACAGCACCGCCAGCATCAGCAACACGTTGACCTGCCCGTAGTCGAACGTGCTGCGCAGCGGCTCGATCCAGATCGTGACGGCCGTCCACGCCATGGCCGTGCGGCGGCCGTCGGCGCCGGGCGCCACACCGATCAACCGCTGGCTGATCCGGATGGCGCCGTACAGCGCGGCCATCGTCGCGATCTGCCAGGCGAAGGCGACCAGGCCGAAGGGCAGCAGGCTCAGCGGGTAGAACACCACCGCGGCGAAGGGCGGATAGGTGAACGGCAGCGGGAAGTCCGGCGTCTGGTCGGCGTAGACGTAGCTGTAGAGGGTGCCGGGATGGTCGATCGCGGCCGCGCCGCCGAGGTAGACGTGCAGGTCGACGAAGTTCGCGCCGTGCGGCGACAGGTACGTCCACGCAAGCCGCGCGGCGACGCTGGCGACGAGCAGCGCGGGTGCCGCCGCCCGAAGCAGACTCGCGAACCGCCGGCGCGGGGGTGCCGCCGGGGTGGCCGAAGTGGTGTCTATGCGCCCGACTTTAGGCGATCGAGCTGGCCCTGAGCCGCATATGGCGGACCGCGTCGCCTGCTGCGCGCCTGGTCGGGTGGCGTTCGGTCACCGCCGTCACTCGTATCAATAACGATCAAATAAATGCCACACGTGTCACTTGAGTCCCATCAGTATCAACGTAACTTCGGCGACGGACCCGTTTTCCACAACCAGGGAGAGTCATGCCAACCATCTGGACTTACATGCGTGCAGCGGCCGTCGTCGTCGGTTCGTCCGCAGCCCTACTCACGGGCGGTATCGCCCACGCCGACCCTGTGCCGGCTCCGCCGATTCCGAACATTCCGCAGCAGCTGATCAGTTCGGCGGCCAACGCACCCCAAATCCTGCAGAACCTCGCTACCGCCCTGGGCGCCACCCCGCCGGCCGCGCCGGCCGCTCCGGGCATTACCTTCCCGGGTGTTCCGTCGGCCGCCGGGGGGGCACCGGCGCCTTCCGCCGCGGTTCCGTCGATCCCCGGGCTGGCGCAGGCACCGACGCCTTCCGCCCCGGCGACCACCCAGGGCCTCCAGGGGCTGATCCCGGGGCTGACGCAGCCGGCACCCGCGGCACCCGCGGCGCCCGCCGCACCGGCCACGTCATCCATACCGGGACTGCCGGCCATCCCGGGGCTGTCGACGCCGACCGCCCCCGCCACCCCGCCGGCCCCGCAGATTCCGCAGGCGAAGGTCGACATGCCGGCGTTCCTGCCCAATCTGCCGGTCAACGTGCCCGCGCAGATGACCCTGCCGCAGGACCTGCCGGCACTGGCCGGGGCTCCCGCCGCTCCGGCGGCTCCGGCGGCTCCGGCCGCACCGGCAACCGGGGCCAACCCGGTGGCGCCGCTGCTCGCCGCCCTGCCCTGATTAGTTAACCGACAGCAAAGCCACCCCTACTGACCGGAGGACACACCGTGGCAACCACTTGGAATCTGTCCAAAGGATTGGCCGCTGTCGTGACGGCATCGGCTGCCGCGTTCGGGTTCTGCCCGAGCGCGGCAGCCGAACCGGCGACACCGCAACCGAATTCGACTCAAGAACTCCCGGGCCTGCCGGCGTTATCGCAGCTGAGCCCGATCATTCAGCAGGCGGCCACCAATCCCGGGCAGGCGACACAGCTGCTCATGGCCGCAGCGCAGGCCTTCAGCCACAACCAGGGCGCGCCCACCGAGTCCCGGAACGTGGCCCAGTCGGTGAATCAATTCCTGGCCCAGCCGGGATCGCCGGCCACCGGCCCCGGAACAGCTTTCCCGGACGGCTCGCCGGTGCCGCATGTACCCGCGGCGGGCGTCGAACCGGGCGCCCAGTCACACCTGCCGACCGGCATCGACCCGGCACACGCCGCCGGTCCGGGTCCGGTCGCAGCTCCGCCGGCAGCGGGCGTCGAACCTGGCGGCGAGTCGCACCTGTCCCTCGGCTCGGACCCGGCGCGCGCTGTCGGGCCGGTCACAGGTCCGCCGGCTGCGACACCGCCGGTGGCCGCGCCGGCGCCCGGCACCGTCGCACCCGTCGCGGCGCCCGTACCCGCACCCCCGGCGCCGGCCGAGGCTCCACCGGCCGCCGCTCCCGCGCCCGACGCGGCACCGGCGGCGGCCTCGGGATTCGGCCCCGACGCTCCGCCCACGCAGGACTTCATGTATCCCTCGATCGGCACCAACTGCCTGGCGGACGGCACCAGCGCGATCGCCACCGCCCTGTCGGTGGCCGGCCCGGCCAAGATCCCGACTCCCGGTCCTGGCCCCGGACAGACGGCCTACGTGTTCACCGCCGTCGGCACCCCCGGACCGGCCGAGGTGCAGAAGCTGCCGTTGAACGTCACGTGGGTGAACCTGAGCACGGGCAAGTCGGGGACGGTCGCGCTCAAGCCGCGCACCGACATCAACGGCGACGGGCCGACGACGCTGACCGCGATCGCCGACACCGGGTCGGGCAGCATCATGTCGACCATTTTCGGGCAGGTCACCACCAAGGAAAAGCAGTGCCAATTCATGCCCACCATCGGCTCCACGGTGGTGCCGTAGGGCCCTCACTGTTCCCCGCCCTGAGCGCGCGTGTCCCACCGGGGCACGCGCGCTCGGCGTTCAGTCAGTCCGTTAGTACGCCATGAACAAGATCGCGTCGCGGTCGTATTCGAGGCCCGGATGATCGCTGGCGAGATGAGCCTGGGTCAGCTCGACCAACTCGTCCTCATCCTTGCCGACGATGGCTTCCCCGCACGGACACGTTATGTGTGTCTTCACGTTGCCGCCCTTCCCTTCTGGTGACCTACTACTTGGCAGCCTTGGCCGCCGCTTTCAACTGCTTCTTGTAGGAACGCACTTTGCCCATCGATTGGGCGTCGACGATATCGGCGACGGAGATGTGCGTGCCGGCCTTGCCGAACTGCCCGGCCGCCGCGCGCCAGCCCTTTACATTCACGCCGTACTGCTTGCCCAGCAAAGCCAGAAAGATCTGGCGCCTTGACCTCGCCGAAACCGGGCAGCCCCTTGACGCGCCGCAGCAACTCCTCGCCGTCGGGGTCGCCGGCGGTCCATAGGCCGGCGGCATCGCCGTCGTAACGGTCCACGATGATCTGGGCCAGGGTCTGGATACGCTTGGCCATCGATCCCGGAAAGCGATGTATCGCAGGCCTTTCCGAACACAGCGCGGCGAACTTGTCGGGGTCGTACTCGGCGATTTCATGAGCACCGAAGTTGCCCATCCGGTCCGCGATCTTCTTCGGCCCCGAGAAGGCCGTCTCGAAAGGCACCTGCTGATCCAGAACCATCCCGATTAGCAGGGCCAACGGGTTCTCGTCCAGCAGCGCGTCGGCCTCAGGATCTTGAGCGAGCCAAAGTTTCACCGTCAACGACCAACCTTTCCGCCGAACACCCTAAGGCCGATGGCCTCTGTGTTGAGAGACTACCTATCAGAGAGGCGCTTGCGGCCGCCGAATAACCAGGGAGTCAGGTGACGTGGTGGTGGATGAGGCCCGATTGGCACTGATGCTGGACCGCGACGAACTGCATCAACTAGTCACCGCGTATTGCCGGGCCGTCGACCGCGCCGACTATGACGCGCTTCGCCGCCTGTATCACCCCGACGCGACCGACGCGCACGGCTCGTTCTCGACGGGCGGCGTCGAACATTTCATCGTCCAACTACAGGCCGCGGAACCGTATGTGCGTGTCTCCCAACACAACATCACCACAACGAACTTCGTGGTCGAGGGGGACACGGCCCGGGGTGAGATCTACTGCCTGGTGTTCCACACCTTCGCCGGTCCCGAACACGATCTGGACGTCATCATCGGCGGCCGGTACCTGGACACGTACACCAAGCACGACGGCCGCTGGAAGTTCCGTCAGCGCACCATCGTGGCGGACTGGGCCTACCAGAACGACCCGTCGCGAGTGGACTTCGGACACCCGAGCACCCGCGGCAGCCTGCGGGGCGAACCCGGCCAGGCCGACCCGTCGGTCGGCCTGTTCACCCGCACCGAAGGCTGATCGCCAAAGTGATTGGCGCGCAACGGGCGACGGCCGGCAGTCAGCCGCTCTTGCGGCGGAATTCGCGGCGGTTCTCCACCGGGCCGTGCGCACGAGACTGCTTACTGCCGCCACTCTTGTGGTCGGACCCGCCCGACGACTTGGCCATCTTGCGGTCGAGGGCCTCGCGGAACTTGCGCTTGTTGTCGTCGTCCGATTCCGGCGCCTCGGAAGACTTCGATTCAGCCATAGCGGCAGCCTAGCCGGGATTGCCGCAAACGGGCGGCTACCGCACCCCGGGCGGCATGCCGTAGACGTGCGAGATCGGCAGGGTCAGCAACACCCGCCGATCGGTGACCATCGCCTCGCGGAACTCGTCCCAATCCGGGTGTTCGCCGGCAATGTTGCGGTACAAGGCAATCAGCGCCTCGACGGTGGCGTCGCCGGGGGCGGCCGCCGGCGGAGTCAGAATCGCCGTGCCCTCGGCCACCGCATACGACCACCCGTCGTCAGCGTCGACCAGGATCGATGCCCGCGGATCGCGGCGCAGATTGCGGGTCTTGGCGCGCGGCTCGGTGATCGACACCCGCACGGCCAGGTCGCGCGGGTCGAAGTGGTAACTCACGTTCGACAGCTGCGGGCGTCCGTCGCGTTTGATGGTGGCCAGCACTCCGAGAGAGTTTCCACTGATCACGGCCAGCAGCTTGTCGTCGAAGACTTGGCGTCCCATGGGAGAAAGCCTACGTCGCGCGTCCAGCAACCGGTCCCGGAGCGCGTCGGCACGGGCCGCCCTGGTGAAATCGGATGATGAGCAAGTACGCGGCGTTCCTGCGCGGCGTCAACGTCGGCGGCGTCAACCTCAAAATGGCCGAGGTGGCGCGCGCATTGACCGACGCCGGATTCACCAACGTGCGCACCATCCTGGCCAGCGGCAACGTCCTGCTGGAGTCATCCGCCGGTGCGGCCGGGGTGCGCAAGAAGGCCGAAGCCGCGCTGCGCGAGAAATTCGGCTACGACGCGTGGGTCCTGGTCTATGACCTCGAGACGGTGCGGGCCGTCGTCGACGCCTATCCGTTCGAGCCCGAGGTCGACGGCTACCAGTCCTACGTCACGTTCGTCGCCGACGAAGCGGCGCTCGACGAACTCTCCGCACTCGGCGAGGCCGCCGGAACGGGCGAGCGGATCAGCCCCGGCGCGGGCGTCATCTATTGGCAGGTGCCCAAGGGCGGCACCCTGGACAGCACGATCGGCAAGACGATGGGCAAGCCGCGCTACAAGTCGTCGACGACCACGCGCAACCTGCGCACGCTGGCGAAGGTCTTGCGTTAAGACGGCGCGCTCAGTCGTCCGGCACGTTGGTCAGGTAGCGCATCGCGTCGGACTTCGTCAGCCCCAGCGCCCGGGCCACCTCGACGTACTCCTTGGCGGCGGCCGCCATCGCGGCGTCGGTCGGGTCGAAGCGGGAGATGAAAGTGCCGAAGCGCCCGCGGGTTTCAACGATTGCCGCCGACTCCAGTTCGCGGTAGGCGCGGGCCACGGTGTTGGCCGCGACGCCCAGCTGGCCGGCCAGGTCGCGCACCGTCGGGAGCCGGGTCCCGGGCGGCAGCGCACCGGCCCGGACGCCGTCGATGACTTGGGTCCTGAGCTGGTCGAACAGCGGCCTGCCCGCTTTCATGTCGACCTTCAGCAAATCCCGCAACTCCACCTCTTCAGTATGTCGCAAGCACGGCTATCTTTGTGGGATGCGAGTGGCGGTGCTGAGCGGCGCGGGAATCTCCGCGGAGAGCGGGGTGCCGACCTTCCGCGACGACAAGAACGGGTTGTGGGCCCGCTTCGATCCTTACGAGCTGTCCAGCACACAAGGGTGGCGCGACAACCCCGAGCGGGTGTGGGGATGGTACTTGTGGCGCCACTATCTGGTGGCCGACGTCCAGCCCAACGCCGGGCACCGCGCCATCGCCGCCTGGCAGGACGGCGCCGAAGTCAGCGTCATCACCCAGAACGTCGACGACTTGCACGAGCGCGCCGGGAGTATGCCGGTTCACCACCTGCACGGCAGCCTGTTCGAATTCCGTTGCGACCGTTGCGGTATGCCGTACACCGGCGCGCTGCCCGCGATGCCCGAACCGATGCTGGAGGTGGAGCCGCCGGTCTGCCACTGCGGTGGCCTGATCCGGCCCGACATCGTGTGGTTCGGTGAGCCGTTGCCCGACGCACCGTGGCAGTCTGCCGTCGCGGCGACTGAGGCCGCCGACGTGATGGTCGTCGTCGGAACCTCGGCGATCGTCTATCCGGCCGCCGGGCTGGCCGAGCTGGCGCTCTCGCGCGGCACCGCCGTCATCGAGGTCAATCCCGAGGTCACGCCGCTGTCCAGAAACGCCACGATCAGCATCCGCGAGACGGCCGGCCAGGCGCTGCCCGGGTTGCTGAAGCGGCTGCCCGCGCTGCTGAAGTAGCCGCGCGGGATTACGGCCTGCGGGCGCGGCCCAGCAGGATTTCCGACACCGGCATCGGCGCCCACGCCGGCAACGTGAATTCGCGCCGGGAAACGTCGACTTCGAATCCGGCGTCGACTATTGCGCGCTCGGTGTCGCGGTGGGTGTGGCAGTTGCCGAACAACCGGGGCCACAGCGTCGCGTCGGCGATCCGTTGGAAGCGGCCCCGCGCCCCGGCGCTCGCCACATGCTCGAGGTAGCGCAGCTCGCCACCCGGCCGCAGCAACGAATACAGGCGTCGGAGCACGCCGCCCGGATCCTGCACGGAGCACAACACCAGCGAGCACACCACGGCGTCGAACGGCTCCCCGCCGCCGAACCCTTCGGCCGTCTCGCCCGTCACGACGACGCGGGCGGGCACCACATCCGCCGCGGCGCGGGCCTGGGCCGCCAGCCGCGGCTCGGGCTCGACCGCCACCACCTCGTGAACCGACTCCGGGTAGTGGGGAAAGTTCGTCCCAATGCCCGCACCGACCTCCAGCACCCGCCCCGACAGCCCCGCGAGGTTCTCCCGGCGAAGGGACCGTATCACCTCAGTTTCGTGGGTGGCGACGACGGGCCAGATGCGCGCGAAGAAGGGGTTGTCCACCGCCGTTGTCATACACGTCAACCTTCCGACTCGGATGAGCCTCACAATAGGGTCTTGCGACAAATCGATCGGCGCGTTAGCAGATGTTGGGCACGGGTTCCGCCAGCGGACCACCGTCGAGGGGGACCGGCTCGACGTACACGTGGGCCCCGCCCTCGCTGATGCCGAACCGATCGTGCAGCCAGGCCAGCGGCCTGGGCGCCCACCAATTCCACCGGCCCATCACATGCATGAACGCCGGCACCACGACCATTCGCACCAGGGTGGCGTCGGCGAACACCGCGAGCGTCAGGCCGAGACCGAACATCCGCATGAACGAAACGTGGGCGGCGATCAGCGCGGCGAAGGACATCGACATCACCAACGCGGCCGCGGTGATCACCCGGCCGGTACGGGCGACGCCGAGCGCGACGCTCTCGTCGTTGGCGGCGTGCGCCTCCTTCGGGGTCGGCCGTCCCGGTCGGGCGGCCCCGGACGCGAGCCAGTACTCGCGGATCCGCGAGAGCAGGAACACCTCGTAGTCCATCGACAACCCGAAGGCGATGCAGAACAGCAGCACCGGCATGTTGGCGACCAGCGTCCCGCTCGGCGTGGTTCCGAGCGCGCCGAGATGCCCGTCCTGGAAGATCCACACCAGCGCACCGAAGGCCGCGGTCAGCGAGAGGATGTTGCAGGCCAGCGCCTTCGCCGGGAGCACCACGCTGCCGGTGAGCAGGAACAACAGCGCGAAGGTGATGGCGGCCATCAGCCCGAGCACCAGCGGAAGCCGGTCGGTGACCGCGTCCACGCTGTCGCGGTTGACCTGGGCGACGCCGCCCATCGCGACGGCGCGGCCGCCCGGCCCGGGTAGCTCATGCAACCGCTTGAGTTGGGCGTCGTTGGCCGGGGAGAACAGCGGCGCCGTGCTGCTGACGGTCAGGAAGGCGCTGCCGTCGGCCAGCCCGGTGGCCCCGGCCGGCGGTCCAGTCCGATTCCCGCCTACGAACGTCCCGCCCGGAGCCGACACGTCCGACACGTCGGGAACCCGCGACAAGTCGGCGGCGTACCGGTCCAGGTCCGCCGGACTCAGGCCCCGCGCGTCGGGGACGACGACCGGCACGGACGTCGCGGAGTCGTCCGCGAAATCGTTGCGCAGTCGGTCACCGACCTGATGCGACGACGTCGAACGCGGCAGCACCCGGTCGTCCGGGAAGCCCCATTTCACGCCGAGGAATGGAAGCCCGAGCAGGAGCAGCACCGCAACGACGGTCAGGCCGATCGGCGCCCAGCGGCGCATCACCAGCTTGCTCGACCGGTACCAGAACAGCTGCTCGACGGGTTTGTGCTCCGGCTCGGGGCGCCGGAAGACGCGGCGCAACAGCCGGCGCACGTCCAGTGCGTCCAGCCGGGGACCCAGCAGCACGATGGCGGCCGGCGTGATCACGATCGAGGCGGTCGCGACGAAGGCCACCGTGGCCACGCCGGCGTACGCGAAGGACTTGAGGAAGTACATCGGGAACGCCACCGTCGCCGACATGGACAACGCCACGGTCACCGCGGAGAACAGCACCGTGCGCCCGGAGGTGGCCATGGTCCGGATCAGCGCCTGTTCCCGGTCGCTGCCGTCGGCCAACTCGTCGCGGTACCGGCTGACGATCAGCAGGGTGTAGTCGATGGCCAGCGCCAGGCCCAGCGCGGTGCTCAGGTTGAGCGCGAAAATCGACACTTCGGTGGTGAACGTGATCAGCCGCAACACCGTCATCGAACCGACCACGGCCAGCGCCCCCAGCGCCATCGGCAGCGCCGCCGCCAGGAGCCCGCCGAAGACCCAGATGAGAATCACGAAGCTCAGCGGGAGCGCGATCATCTCCATCACCAGCAGATCGGCCTGGTTCTGGGTGTTGATCTGGGCGTACTGCATCGCCGCGCCGCCGGCGCTGACGGTCACGCCGTCGCGGTCGTGGACGAATTGGTCCGCGATGGTTTGGGCGTTGGTCTGCGCGTAGTTCTCGCCGCCCTTGAGGTTGACCACGAGCAGGCCCGACTTGCCGTCGCGGCTGACCAAGTCCGCGGCCGCCTCCGGGGGGACCGTCCACGGCGAGGACACGTTGTAGACCAACGGTGACTTCCGCAGCTGGTTGACCAGGTCGGTCCCCACATTGCGGGCCTGTTCGCTATTGGTGCCCCCGGGCGCTGTCACCAGGATCAGCATCTGCTGACCGCTCTGTCCGAACTTGTCGGTCAACACCTGGATCGCGTGGGCGGACTCCGAGTGCGGATCTTGGAAGCCCCCGGGCGACAGGCTCTTGGCGACGGGGATCCCGAAGATCGCGGCGGCGATGAAAACCAGAACGCCTATCGCGATGATGCGGCGCGGCGCCGCGATGGCCAATCGGGCGATCCCCTGCAGCATGTCGAGCCCTTCCGCCGCCGGTGCTGATCGCGCTGGCCGCTGGCGTACCGGCGACAACTTAGCAAACGCTAATTTTCACGCGTCAAACAGATTCCTTCTTCAAGCACGGACGGCGGCGGGCGCACGGTTCAACGCGGCGCTTTAAACCGCGCCGACAGTAAGAGTCCGGCCAGAAAAATGTGTGCCAATTAAGCAGGTCAGGGGCTAAACGCCGGCCTCGACCGCTTACAACCTACCCGCCGGTAAATTGCCACCATTTTCCGAATCGTGACTCAAAGATTCCTTAATGGTGGCCCATACGCTCACTGTCATGTGGATCGACGACACAAGTGCCGACGTCATCAAGGTTGACTTCGATGCCCTCTACCACGGCGACGTTCTGGTGGAAGGCGAAACCTCGGAGCAGTTCGACGAACTGCAAGCTGCGAGCTGAGGTACGACCATGAGCATGCTCGCACGCCTGTTAATGGCCGAACCCGCCGTCAGCCGATGGTTCCGTCGATAAGTTCTTGCTTCATTACGAAAGCCCCCCGCTCATCGCGGGGGGCTTTCGTGTTTCGAAGCCTCAGCGAGGCGCCATGCGGATCGCGCCGTCGAGGCGGATGACCTCGCCGTTGAGCATGGGGTTCTCGATGATGTGCACCGCGAGTGCGCCGTACTCGTCGGGATCACCGAGCCGGGCGGGGTGCGGAACCTGCTTGCCCAGCGACTTCTGCGCCTCCTCAGGCAGCGAACCCAGCAGCGGGGTCTTGAACAACCCCGGCGCGATGGTCACTACGCGGATGAGCTCGCGCGACAGGTCGCGTGCGATCGGCAGCGTCATCCCGACCACGCCGCCCTTGGACGCCGAGTAGGCGGCCTGGCCGATCTGGCCCTCGAAGGCGGCGACCGAGGCGGTGTTGATGATGACGCCACGCTCTGGGCTTGTTTCGGGGCCCACCGGCTCGGTCTTGGCGATGCGCTCGGCCGCCAGCCGCAAAACGTTGAACGTGCCTATCAAGTTGACCCCGACTACCTTCTTGAACGCATCAAGCGGGAACGGACCGTCCTTGGACAGCGTCTTGATGGCGTTGCCGATCCCCGCGCAGTTGACGTTGATGCGCAGCGGGCCCAGCGACTCGGCGGTGTCCAGCGCCTTGCTGACGCCGGCCTCGTCGGTGACGTCGGCCTGCACGAAGCGGGCGCGCTCGCCGAGCTCTTGGACAGCCTCTTCGCCCCGCAGGTCGATCACCACAACCTGCGCCCCGGCGTCCAGCAGCCGCTTGGTGGTGGCCAAGCCCAGGCCGGAGGCGCCCCCGGTGACGACGGCTACGGCGTCCTTGATTTCCATGCGAGTCCTTCCTCGGGATTCCAGCCAACCAGTTGGTTGGCGACTATACCCAGTCGTTCAGCACGGCTTGGACGTCGGGCAGTGGCGCGGCCGGAGGGCGGGGCACGTCGGGCGTGGTGCGGGAAAACCGCGGGGCCGGCAACGGCTGCAGCCCACCGTCGGTTTCGTGGAACGTGTTCCGCTCGGTGATGTGTGGTTCGGTGTGCACCTCCCCGAACGCCAGCACCGGTGTCACGCAGGCGTCGGAATCGGCGAACACCTTCGCCCAGTGGTCGCGGTCGTGAGCGGCGAAGGCCGCCGTCAGCGCCCCCCGCAGCTCGGGCCAGCGGCCGACGTCGTTCTGCGCCGGCAGATTGGCGGCGTCCAGGCCGAGCCCGGCCAGCATGGCCGCATAGAACTGCGGCTCGATGGCGCCCACGGCGACGTAGCGCCCGTCGGCGCACTCGTACGTGTCGTAATAGGGCGCGCCGCCGTCGAGCATGTTGGTCCCGCGCACGTCCGACCACATGCCCAGTCCCCGCATCGCCCACATCATCTGGATCAGCACGCTGGAACCGTCGACCATTGCGGCGTCGATCACCTGGCCCTTGCCGGAGTTCTGCCGCTCCCACAGCGCGGACAGGATGCCGACCAACAAGAACATCGAGCCGCCGCCGAAGTCGCCGACCAGGTTCAGCGGCGGCACCGGGCGCTCGTTCGCCCGGCCGATGGCGTGCAGGATCCCGTTGAGGGAGATGTAGTTGATGTCGTGGCCCGCCTGCTGACTGCGCGGACCGGATTGTCCCCAACCGGTCATCCGGGCGTAGATCAGGCGCTCGTTCACCTCGGCGCACTGCTCGGGCCCGAGGCCGAGCCGCTCGGTGACACCGGGGCGGAAGCCCTCGATCAACACGTCGGCTTTGGCGACGAGCTTGAGCACGGCGGCACGTCCCTCGTCGGACTTGAGGTCGACGGTCACCACGCGCCGGTTGCGCAGCATGGCGTCCTTCGCGACACCGCCGGGACCGGTCGATGGCCGATCGATGCGCACCACGTCGGCGCCCAGATCCCCCAAGATCATCGCCGCGTGCGGGCCCGGCCCGATGCCGGCCAACTCGACGACCCGAAGTCCCTTCAGCGGTCCAGCCACGATCTACCGACCTTTCGTCTGCTCTGACGCCTGTTGTAGATGGCATCTTCGCAGCCGCCCCGGGCGGGCGCGCAGCCCGGTCACTTAGGGTGAGCCCATGCTCCAATCCGCGATCGACACCCTGACTCCCGTCGCCGGCCTTTCCGTCACGCTGTCCGATGGCGTGCTGTCGGTGACCATCGACCGGCCCGACAGCCTCAATTCGCTGACCGTACCGGTGATTACCGGCATCGCCGACGCGATGGAACGCGCGGCCACCGACCCGGAAGTGAAAGTTGTGCGCCTCGGCGGCGCGGGCCGCGGCTTCTGTTCCGGGGCCGGCATCAGCGCCGACGACGTGTCCGAAACCGGCGTCTCGCCGGACGAAATCGTCTTGGAGATCAACCGGCTGATCCGGGCGATCGCCGCTGTGCCGCGCCCGGTGGTCGCCGTGGTGCAGGGGCCCGCTGCCGGCGTCGGGGTATCGCTGGCGCTGGCTTGCGACGTCGTATTGGCTTCGGAGAGCGCCTTTTTCCTGCTCGCCTTCACCAAGATCGGGTTGATGCCCGACGGCGGTGCGTCCGCACTGATCGCCGCGGCCGTTGGCCGCATCCGGGCGATGCACATGGCGCTGCTGCCCGAACGGCTGCCCGCCGCCGAGGCGCTGTCCTGGGGACTTGTCAGCGCGGTCTACCCGGCCGGCGAATTCGAGGCCGAGGTGGACAAGGTGATCGCGAGGTTGTTGGCGGGACCGGTCGCGGCGTTCGGCAAGACCAAGCTCGCCGTCAACGCCGCCACGCTCCCCCAGTTGGATCCGGCCTTGCAGCGTGAGTACGAGGGACAGGCGGTGCTGCTGCGATCGCACGACTTCATCGAGGGCACAACCGCTTTCCAGCAGCGCCGCACGCCGGACTTCACCGACCGCTGAATTCCTTGGGCCGGGGGCTTTTAGTCCCGGATCGTTCCGGCAATCCTGTCGCGTCAGCCTTTCCTGAGGAACGGAGAACCGATGGTTGAACGGGTGCGCTGCCTGGTGACCGGAGCGACCGGCTACATCGGCGGCCGGCTGGTGCCGCGACTGATCGACGAGGGCCACCAGGTGCGCGCCTTGGCGCGCGACCCGGCCAAGTTGGCGGACGTGCCGTGGCGGCAACAGGCGGAAGTCGCACGCGGCGACCTGGGCGACGTCGACTCGCTGGTCGCGGCGTTCGACGGGATCGACGTCGTCTACTACCTGGTCCATTCGATGGGCACGTCGGAGAATTTCGCCGACGAGGAGACGCGCGCGGTCCGCAACGTCGTGACAGCAGCACGCCGCACCGGGGTGCGACGGGTGGTGTATCTGAGCGGCCTGCATCCCGAAGGCCGAAAGCTCTCACCGCACCTGGAGTCCCGCAAGGCCGTGGGTGAGGCCCTCATCGCGTCCGGCGTCGAGGCCGTCGTGCTGCAGGCCGGGGTGGTCGTCGGTTCCGGCTCGGCGTCGTTCGAGATGATCCGCCACCTCACCGACCGGTTGCCGGTGATGACCACCCCGAAGTGGGTGCACAACAAGATTCAGCCGATCGCGGTGAGCGATGTGCTCCACTACCTGGTCGCCGCGGCGACCGCGCCCGTGCCGTCATCGCGGACGTGGGACGTCGGCGGGCCCGACGTCCTGGAGTACGGCGACATGATGCGCGTCTACGCCGACGTGGCGGGGCTGGGCAAGCGATATCTGATCGCGCTGCCGTTCCTGACACCGACGATCGCCAGCCTCTGGGTGGGGACGGTGACGCCGATCCCCCCGGGATTGGCGCGGCCGCTGATCGAATCGCTGGAATGCGACGCGGTCATGCGCAACCACGACATCGACGGCATCATCGCACCGCCGCCGGGTGGCCTGACGGGCTACCGCCGGGCCGTGGAACTCGCGCTCAACCGGGCGCAGCGCGGGCAACCCGACGCCACCTGGTCGTCGTTGCGGACCGAGCCGGCCAATCTGCTGCCCAGCGACCCCGAGTGGGCCGGCGAGATCGTCTACACCGATGTGCAGACCGCGATGACCGATGCCGGGCCCGAGGGTGTCTGGAAGGCCCTGGAAAAAGCTGTGCAGAGGGCCGCGCGCGGCGGGCGCTGGACGGTGCAAGAGGCAGAACCCGGCTCCGGGATGCGGCTGCGGGCGGAAAAACGCAAGGTCGGGCAAGAGTGGCTGGAAATCACCGTCGCGCCCCGAGAGGGAGGCGGATGCCGGTACACGCAGCGGTCGACCTTCCTCCCCAGCGGCATCCCTGGACGGGTGTATTGGTTGCTCGCGCGGTCGCGGCACGCCGCCGCCATGCGCGCCCTGGCGCACGACGTCGCGAGTTCGACAACCGATTAGTCAGACCCCGAACATCGGGGGCAGCACGAGGACCATGATCAGCCCCCACACCAAATGGGTGAGCACCGGCGCCAGGACGCCGCCGGTCGCGCGGCGCTCGAACGCGCAGACCGTCCCCAGGATGATGGCGGCGAAACCGAGCATGGGATTGCCACTGGCCAGCGTCGCGATCGTGTAGAGGACGGTCGAGATCAAGACGGGGTGATACCGGCCCAGGGCGGTGTAGAGCGCGCCGCGAAAGAACACCTCCTCGGCGACGGCGTTGACGAGCGTGATCGCCACGATCACCGGATACCACCCGTGGTGGGCGTATTCCAGCACCCTGGTGATCAGCTCCGCCACGGGCGTGATCTCCCGGGCTATCAGCCCGCCGATCACGAAAATCGCCCCGAGCAGCAGGCCGATCGCCGTCCCGGTGATGACCGGCCTCTGGTTGCGGCCGCGCCAGCAGATGCCACCCAGATGCAGGGGGCCCGACGCGAACCCGCCGGCGGCCCACACCCCCGCCAGGGCCAAGGTCAGCCAGTAGAAGCTCGAATCGCCCGGGTTCCGCCGCAACGAAAACCCGAGCACCACGGCACCGATGACCACCGCCATGGCCACGATGACCCGCCGGCGCCGCACGACGCGGGGCGACTCATGGCGCGGCACAGCGACTTTGGTGAGCGCCCGGCGCCACTCCGACAGCGTGCCGGTGCTGGACGGGGCGGTTGACTGGGTCATGCGAGACGCACCTTCGGGGTCAGCGAGGTCAGGATGTCGAGGCCAGTTCGCAGCGCGCCCGCAACGGGCCCGGGGACGCTGTTGACCAGCCTGAGGGCCGGCCGCGCGACCGGTGGGGTGAGCCGCCGAGCGACGCGACGGATGCGCCGCGCGTCGCCGCCGGCCCACACGGGATCGGTGTCGGCCAGATGATGGGGATCGGCCAGCGCGTTGACGGGCCGCGGGCGATTCGACTGATCGGCCAAGGCTAAGGCAATGGCGGCGTCGACGCCGAGCAACCCACCGGGCGGATCGGGCACGCGATCGCGTAGGTCGCTGTCGGACGCCACCATCGGATGGTCCAGCGATTCGACCAGATCCCCCGCCAGACCCGGCGGCACCGGCAACGCGACGCCGGTGACCAGCGACGCCAGCCCGGTGTCGACCCTGCCGACCGGCAACCCCGCGTGCCACCTGCCGGAGATGCGTGCATACGTTCTGAGCAGCTCCCGGTAGGACGTGGTGTCCGGGCCGGCGATGTCGTACGCCCCCGGCGGGAGCAGGTCGGGACCGGCCGCGGCGACGAGGTAATGCAGGACATCGCGGATAGAGATCGGGTCGATCGGGTTGTCCATCCAGCTCGGGATGGGGATGAGCGGAAAGCGGTCTCCGACGTAGCGCATCATCTCGAACGACGTCGAGCCGGCGCCGATGATCATCGCCGCGCCCAGCCACACCAACTCCGGGCCGTCCGGGACCGTCAGAGCCTCGGCCACCTCGGCCCGGCTGGTCAGGTGCTCGGACAGGACCTCGTCGGCGGGTACGAATCCGCCCAGGTAGACGATGCGCGGCACGCCGGCGTCCCTGGCCGCAGCGGCCAGGTTGGCGGCGGCGGCCTTGTCGGCGTCGCGGAAGCCGGGCTGGCCGATGGCGTGCACCAGGTAATACACCACGTCAACGGGGCCGGAGCCGGCGAAGGCCGCGCGGGTCGAGGCGGGATCCGCCGCGTCGAGGGCCACCGGCGTGACGTCGTCGAACCATCCGAAACGCCTGAGGCGCTCCGGGTTTCGGGTGGCCGCCGTGACGTGGTGCCGCTCCGCCAGCAGCGCCGTGACCAGCCGCGATCCGACATAGCCGGTGGCACCGGTGACGAGGATGCGCATACCTTTTAACCTAGCCCGGCGACGATGCACGCAAACCTGGCGGGCACGGGACCTCTGGTCGCGTACGTAACGCCACGGCGCTTTTCGGGCCGAATTTCCGCCGTGTGGTTTCCCCCGCAAGCGGGAGGTGCCCCAGCTCGCGGCGGGTGAACCCCCGCGGCGGCGGCACCGTGACCCGGTACGAGGAGCCCCCGCAAGAGATAGTGGAGACATGTATTACCTGCTGGTCCTGGCGGTCGCCATCGAACGCGTCGTGGAGCTGGTGGTGTCCAAGCGCAACGCGCGGTGGTCGTTTGCCCAGGGCGCCAAGGAATTTGGTCGACCGCATTATCCGGTGATGGTGCTCATCCACACCGGGCTGCTGGTCGGCTGCGTTTTCGAGCCGTGGGCGCTGCACCGGCCGTTCATCGGATGGCTGGGCTGGCCGATGCTGGCGGTGGTGGCGCTCAGCCAGGGCCTGCGCTGGTGGTGCATCGCCACGCTGGGGCGGCGGTGGAACACCCGGGTCATCGTGCTGCCGCATGCCCCGCTGGTGCGCCAGGGTCCCTACCGATGGCTGCACCACCCGAACTATGTTGCAGTGGTGGCTGAGGGGTTGGCGCTGCCGTTGGTGCACACGGCGTGGCTGACCGCGGCCATTTTCACGCTCGCCAATGCGGCGCTGCTGAGGGTGCGGTTGCAGGTCGAGAACTCCGCTCTGGGTTACACGTGAACGATTACGACACCGACCTGTTGATCGTCGGCGGCGGCCCGGGCGGCCTGGCCACGGCGTTACACGCGCGCCGCCAAGGACTTTCGGTGATCGTCGCCGACCCGCGAGAGGGCCCCGTCGACAAGGCGTGCGGCGAGGGTCTGATGCCCGGTGGGCTGGCCGAGCTGACGTCCCTCGGCGTCGACCCGGTCGGCATGCCCTTTCACGGCATCGCCTACGTGAGCGAACACCGGCGGGCGCAGGCGCGATTTCGCAACGGGCCGGGCCGGGGCGTGCGCCGCACCACCTTGCACGCGGCACTGGCCGCGCGGGCCAAAGAGCAAGACACCGAATGGCTTCGGACGCGGGTGACCACGGTGCGGCAGGACGCGCACGGGGTGACGGCCGCCGGTGTACGCGCGAAATGGTTGGTGGCGGCCGACGGACTGCATTCTCAGGTCAGGCGGGCCGTCGGGATCACGGTGACGGCGGGGACGCCGCGGCGCTACGGCGTCCGTTGGCATTACCGGGTGCCGGCATGGTCGGAATTCGTCGAGGTGCACTGGTCGCGCCGGGGCGAGGCGTACGTGACCCCGGTGGAACCGGACCTGGTCGGCGTGGCGATCCTGTCGCGCGGCCGGCCCGACCTGTCCTGGTTCCCCCGGCTGGCCGGGCAGTTAGCGGGCGCGGGCCGTGGCGAGGCGCGCGGGTGCGGGCCGTTGCGGCAGGTGGTCTCCCGCCGGGTCGCGGGGCGGGTGTTGCTGGTGGGCGACGCGGCGGGGTACGAGGACGCGCTGACCGGCGAGGGCATCAGCCTGGCGGTCAAGCAAGCGGCCGCGGCCGTCGCCGCCATCGCCGACGAGACGCCATGGTCGTATGAGCTTGCGTGGCAACGGATTACCCGCAACTACCGGTTGCTGACCCGCGGCCTGGTGCTGGCCAGCACCCCACCGCTCGCGCGCCGTGCCATCGTGCCCGCGTGCACGCTGCTGCCCGCCGCGTTCCAGCGCGGGGTGAATGTCCTCGCGACCTAGCTTGATTGCCCGCTTCCTCAGCACGCCGGTCCGGCGCGCATCGTCAGCGGGCTGGCTAGCGCGCCTTCCAGACCGGCTCCCGCTTCTCGGCGAAAGCGAGCGGCCCCTCCTTGGCGTCTTCGGATCGCAGCAGGGCTCCCATCTCCGTCATGGTGCGCTGCCACCCTGATTCCTCGTCGGTGATGACCCCGTCGTCCACCCCGTAGGCGATGCGCTTGCTGGCCTGCACGGATAGCGGCGCGTTGACGGTCACCCGGGCGGCTAGCGCCAGCGCGGCGTCCAGTACCGTGCCGCCCTCGACCACCTGGTTGATCAGGCCCCATTCGAGGGCCTCGGAGGCGGTGATCGGCTCGCCGGTCAACAGCAGCTCCATTCCCACCTTGCGCGGCAGTTGCTGCACAATCCGGAACACGCCGCCCGCGGCCGCAATCAGCCCGCGTTTGACCTCCGGCAGGCCGAACTTGGCCCGCTCGTCTGCCACCACCAGGTCGCTGGCCAGGGCCAGCTCGGTGCCCCCACCCAGGGCGGTGCCGTTGACCGCCGCAATGGTGGGCTTGTCGATGAAATGGTGCACGTAACCCGCGAAACCCCACTCGCCGTGATCGGGGTGATACAGGTTCTCCCGGCGCGAGATCGCCTTGAGATCGGCGCCGGCGCAAAACGACTTGTCGCCGGCGCCGGTGATCACCACGGCCCGCACCTCGGGGGCGTGTTGCGCCGCCTCGAGCGCGTCACCGACGCCGATGCTGACGGCACCGTTGACCGCATTGCGGGCCTCGGGCCGGTTGATGGTGATCACCATGACGTTGCCGCGTCTTTCGACCAGCACCGCGGGCTGGTCTTCGGCAGCGTCCGTCACAACAACTCCACGATGGTGGCGTTGGCCTGACCGCCACCTTCGCACATCGTCTGCAGGCCGTACCGGATTCCCTTGTCCCGCATGTGATACAGCAGCGTGGTCATCAGCCGCGCGCCGGAGCCGCCGAGCGGGTGGCCCAGCGCGATGGCGCCGCCGTTGGGGTTGAGCTTCTTCTCGTCGGCCCCAATG
The DNA here is from genome assembly GCF_001667585.1 of Mycobacterium sp. E2733. Taxonomy (GTDB): domain Bacteria; phylum Actinomycetota; class Actinomycetes; order Mycobacteriales; family Mycobacteriaceae; genus Mycobacterium. Next base: position 6,511 of record NZ_LZJZ01000085.1, on the reverse strand, counting down.
TCTTTCAGCCACGCCAGCGGAACGGGCGCGAACGCCTCGTTGACCTCGTAGGCCCCGATGTCGCCGATGGACAGGCCCGACTTCTTGAGCGCCTTCTGCGTCGCCGGGATGGGCGCCGTCAGCATGATCACCGGGTCGGCGCCGGCCAGTACCGCGGTGTGCACCCTGGCGATCGGCGTTAGGCCCAGTTCCTTGGCCTTCTCGGCCGACATGAACAGGAGTGCGGCCGAACCGTCGGTGATCTGCGAGGAGTTGCCGGCATGGATCACGCCGTCTTCCTTGAATGCCGGCTTCAGCGACGCCATCTTCTCAATTGTGGTGCCGCGTCGGATGCCCTCGTCCTTGAGCACTGTTGTTTTTTCGTGGTCATCGGCCACTTTGATGCCCACGATCTGGTCGTCGAACGCGCCCGAATCCTGTGCCGCCGCGGCCTTTTCGTGTGATCCCAGCGAGAACTCGTCGAGCGCGGTGCGGTCGAGGCCCCACTGCTCGGCGATCATTTCCGCACCGATGCCCTGGTTCGGCGTCCGGTGGTATCGGTCCTTGAAAGCCTGGGGGTACGGGTTGCCGCCGTTGGCCAGCGACGATCCCATCGGTGTCCGCGACATCGACTCGACACCGCCGGCGACGACGACGTCGTAGTGCCCGGCGACCACGCCCGCCGCGGCGAAGTGGATGGACTGCTGGCTCGATCCGCACTGGCGGTCGACGGTCACGCCCGGGACGGTTTCCGGCCAGCCGGCGGCCAGCAGGGCGGTGCGGCCGATGTCGAGGGCCTGCTCACCGGCCTGCATCACGCAACCCCAGATCACGTCGTCGACGATTCCCGGGTCGATACCGGCCTTGTCGACCAGCCCGTTGAGGACCTGCGCGGACAGGTCGGCCGGGTGCACCCCGGACAGTCCGCCGTTGCGCTTCCCGAGCGGTGAGCGGACAGCCTCGACGATGACGGCTTCAGCCATGGTGATGTCTCCTTTGACGTGTGGGTCTTGCGTCGATTCTCAACCAAGGGGTTGGGAGGTTCGAGGGCGGGGTGGTTCCGGCGTGGCCAAGCCCGGTTGGCTCGTACCGGCCTCCATGCCAACTCGCCCGTGAGGCCATTTGCTGCCACCGCGGTCGTGAGGCGACTAGACAGCAGTTGCGAAGGTGGAACCGTTGGTGAATCGTTCAGGTCGCCGAATTTCGGTCCCATTGCCAGGCAACTCACGAGCCCTTGAATGCGGGGCGAAATGCCCTGTAGGACCGCGGCATTCGGGGAGGCACCAGACTTGGTCTGGAGCATTTGAGCGTTCGGGTCGGAGGAGAGAACCCCGCCAAGGGAGTGCACGGATGTTAGACAGCCCAACGGTCCACGACAACGGCGTCCCGACTCGAATATGTTTTGTCGCAACACCGCCGAGTCCCGGACACCCGAACGAGTGGGGCCGCCTTCGTCGATGTCTTCTGAGCGGGCTGCGGCTCGACCGCTTGGCGCTGAATCAAGTGCGGAACCCTCCGCGGACGTCGTCTCGGTCGTGCACGATCCCTTGCCGCGGTACCGGGGTGCGACAGATTGAACAGCGCGGCGACAGAATGCTTTGCGCGAGCTGGTAGTTGGCCCGTAGTCGATTCTCACTTGTAGCGCTGAACCAGCTTGTATTGCGCACTGTCGTAGTGCGACTAGTCGCACCTGCACTCACTGTACGTACCGTCGATTTGTTCGCTGACGAATGCCAGTGGACGTGCATCCGATGGTGCGCCAAAGGGCTGCGTAAAGGCCCAAGTCGGCGAAGCGTCGCGATCATGGAGCAGCCCAAAAGATTCCGGCGCAATGACCCGCCGTTTATACCTCGGGTATTCAATAATTGACTGACCGTACGCGCGTGTCGACGCTTCTATCTAAGCGTCGAATGCGATAGTTGCTGCGTGGCACAACCGAAAGGATTCGGAGCGGGCCGGAGAGCGTCGGTCAAGGGGCGCAAGTGATCGACCGGTGTCTGGAGCCCGGTGATGCGTTACCCGGCGAGTCGCACCAAGGACCGTTGCGCCGGGGGTTGAGGCGATGCCGTCGGGGATCGCCGTCGTTCGCCGAAGACTCGAAATACCCTCTGGAGAATCGCTTTTCGGTGGGCTCTCACTCCGCCGACGTGCTTGCGAATCGGGATCGAGGCCGCCAACGCCAATCTCACACTCACGACAATGCAAGATCCGCTTAAGCAGACGATGCGATTCGGCAGTCCGGTCGGTTACCACACGCCGACCCGGATCCGTGCCCTCAATCGATCGACGGTGCAAGCTCCACGTCGGAAGCCGCACCGATGACTGCCTTGAACCTGGTCGCCGGCAAATTTGGAAACCACCTCCGGGCAGGGGCGGAAGTGACCGGCGGATTCTTCCGAATGTGTGCACTGACCGGCAAAGCCCTGACTCGGCCGTTCCAGTGGCGAGAGTTCATCATGGCCGGCTGGTTCCTCATGCGGGTGTCGCTCCTGCCCGCTATCGCGCTGTCCATCCCGGAAACCGTGCTGCTCATCTTCACGTTCAACGTCCTACTGCGCGAGTTCGGCGCCGCGGACACCTCTGGTGCTGGTGCCGGGATAGCCGCGGTCACCCAGCTCGGCCCGATCGTGACGGTGATGGTTGTCGGCGGCGCCGGGGGCACTGCTATCTGCGCCGACCTCGGCGCGCGCACCATCCGCGAGGAGATCGATGCGCTCGAGGTGCTCGGCATCGACCCGATCCATCGGCTGGTGGTGCCCCGCGTCGTCGCCTCCACAATCGTCGCGGTGTTGCTCAACGGCCTGGTGGTCGGCGTGGGGCTGGCGGGCGGCTACCTGTTCAGCGTGTACCTGCAGAACGTCTCGAGCGGTGGCTACGTGTCCACGCTGACCGCACTTACCGGCCTGCCCGAGGTGGTGATCGCGATTATCAAGGCCGCGACGTTCGGGCTGGTCGCCGGCCTGGTCGGCTGTTATCGAGGGCTGATCGTGCGCGGCGGGTCCAAAGGTCTGGGCACTGCCGTCAACGAGACGGTGGTGCTGTGCTTCATCGCGCTTTTCGCGATCAACGCGGCGCTGACCACGATCGGTGTCCGGTTCGGACCGGGCCGCTGACATGGCAGCGGCTACCGCGGTTGTCGCGTTACGGACCCGCTTCCCGCGGGCAGCCGCTGCCCTCCGTAGTTACTGTGACGCCGCGCCCCGGCTAATGGTCGAGGTCGGGCAGATGGTCTGGTTCGCGCTGAGTGCAGTCGGGCAGATCCCCTTCGCGCTACACCGCTACCGCAGAGAGCTGCTGCGCATGATTGCCCAGATGGGGATGGGCACCGGCGCGATGGCCGTGGTAGGTGGCACCGCCGCCATCATCGGCTTCATCACTCTCGCCGCCGGCTCACTGGTCGCTATCCAAGGCTTTGCGACGCTGGGCAACGTCGGTGCCGACGCATTCACCGGCTTTTTGGCCGCAATGGTCAATGTGCGGTTCGTCGCGCCGGTCGCCGCCGGTCAGGCGCTGGCCGCCACGGTCGGCGCCGGCGCGACCGCCGAACTGGGTGCCATGCGCATCAGCGAGGAGATCGACGCGCTCGAAGTGATGAGCATCCGATCGGTCGCCTATCTGGCCTCCACCCGCGTGGTGGCGGGCCTCGTCGTCATCATCCCGCTCTACGGACTGGCAGTGACCCTGGCCTTCCTCTCCGCACAGGTCACCACCGTGTTTTTCTACGGGCAGTCCCCCGGCACCTACAACCACTACTTCCACACATTCCTGCGCCTCGACGACGTGGGCTGGTCGTTCGCACAGGTGCTGCCGGCTGCGGTGATCGTGATGACCACCCACTGCTACTACGGCTACACCGCCACCGGCGGGCCCGTCGGCGTCGGTGAAGCGGTCGGCCGGTCGATGCGGCTGTCGTTGGTGACGATCGTTGTGGTCGTCGTGCTCACCGCGATGGCGGTCTACGGCAAAAACCCGAATTTCAACCTCACCGTGTAGCCGCCATGACGAGCCTGGTGCGAGAGAACCCGCCACGTATCCCCCCGTACAAGACAACGGCTCTGGTGTTCTCGGCTGTCGCTGCAATGGTGCTTGCGTTCGTGTGGTTGCAGTTTCGGGGCCAGTTCACGCCGAAGACGCCCTTGACCATGGTGGCTCCCCGGGCCGGTTTGGTGATGGATCCGGGGTCGAAGGTCACCTACAACGGCGTGGAAGTCGGCCGGGTGGCCAGCATTTCGGAGGTCGAGCGGGACGGCATACCGGCGGCCAAGTTCGTTTTGGACGTGAATCCGAAGTACATCGAGCTGATTCCGGCCAACGTGGACGTCAATATCAACGCGACCACGGTCTTCGGAAACAAGTACGTTTCGTTGACCTCGCCGAAAAACCCTGTGCCGCAAACCGTCAGCCCACAGCAAGTGATCTATGCCGGGTCCGTTACAACGGAGCTCAACACGTTGTTCGAGACGCTCACCGCGATCACGGATAAGGTGGATCCGGTCAAGGTCAACCTGACGCTTACCGCGGCCGCGGAAGCGTTGACTGGCATGGGCGACAAGCTCGGGCAGTCTATCGTCAACGGCAACGCCATCCTCGACGACATCAATCCGCAAATGCCGCAGACCCGGCATGACACCCGGCAGCTGGCGGCCCTGGGCGGCACCTTCGCCAACGCCGCACCGGATCTGCTCGACTCCCTCAACAACGCGCTCATCACAACGCGCACGCTGCACCGCCAGGAAGCCGACCTCGACGCCGCGCTGTTGGCCGCCACCGGCTTGGGCAACGCCGGTGCGGACATATTTCGCCGGGGCGGGCCGTACCTGCAGCGAGGGATGGCCGACCTGGTCCCCACCGCCCAGCTGCTCGACACCTACAGCCCCGAAATCTTCTGCACCATCCGCAACTACTACGACGAGGAACCCCGGGCCTACGCGGCGACGGGCGGCGGCAACGGCTACGCGATGAAAACCATGACCGAGCTGACCTCAGGCTTGGGAGGCCTACTGACTCTCCCAGGGTTGACCGGCACCGCGGCCACCATGGGGCTCCTCGGGCTCGCCGGAGTGGTCGGCGGCGCGCCGAATCCCTATGTGTATCCGGATAATCTGCCGCGGGTGAACGCCCGCGGCGGCCCCGGGGGTGCGCCGGGATGCTGGCAGCCCATCACACACGATCTGTGGCCCGCACCCGAACTAGTGGTGGACACCGGTGCCAGCCTCGCGCCCTACAACCATTTGGACACCGGCTCACCGTATGCAATCGAGTATGTGTGGGGCCGCCAAGTCGGGGACAACACGATCAACCCATGAAAGTCACCGGCACCGCGATCAAGCTCGGCATCGTCTCGTTGGCGCTGCTGCTGATCACCGTGGCGATCGTGGTGGTGTTCGGTCAGATGCGCTTCAACAGCACCAATAGTTATACCGCGGAGTTCAGCAACGCCAGCGGCCTGCGCGACGGACAGTTCGTCCGTGCCGCGGGAGTGGAGATCGGCAAGGTCAAAAAAGTGCGGCTGCTCGACGACACCATGCGGGTACAGGTGGACTTCGACGTCGACCGCTCGATACCGCTCTACCAGTCGACGATCGCGCAGATCCGCTATCTCGACCTGATCGGTAATCGCTACCTGGAGCTCAAGCACGGCGAGGGTGAGGGCACTGACAGAGTCCTGCCGCCGGGCGGCTTCATTCCGCTATCCCGAACTTCACCGGCGCTGGATCTCGACGCCCTGATCGGTGGTTTCAAGCCGCTGTTTCGGGCGCTCAATCCGGAGAAGGCCAACACGATCGCGTCGGCCATCATCACGGTGTTTCAGGGGCAGGGCGGCACCATCGACGACATCCTCGACCAGACCGCGCAGCTGACCGCGCACATCGCTGACCGCGACGAGGCCATCGGCGAGGTGGTCAACAACCTGAACCTCGTATTGGACACCACGGTTCGGCATCGCAAGGAATTCGACCAGGCCGTCGACAATTTCGAGCGATTGATCACCGGGTTGGAACACCACGCCGACCCACTGGCCGCCGCCACCGCGAACATCAGCAATGCCGCCGGAACAGTGGCCGACCTGCTGGCGGACAACCGCGCTCTGCTGCACAAAGCGATCAACTACGTGCAGGCGCTTCAGCAGCCGCTCGTCGACCAACGCGATCAGCTCGGCGATCTGATCCACAAGATGCCGAGCGCGCTCAACCTGATCGGACGCAGCATCGGCCTGTACGGGGACTGGGGCAACTACTACGTCTGCGACCTCACCATCAAGTGGAACGGCCTGCAGCCTGGCGGTCCGGTACGCACGGTTCGGATCTGGCAGCAGCCCACCGGTAGGTGCACGCCGCAATGAGAACGCTGACGGAATTCAACCGCGGTCGGGTCGGACTGATGGGCATCACCGTACTGGTGCTCGTGGTCGCCGTCGGCCAAAGCTTCACCAGCGTCCCGATGATGTTCGCCGCCCCGAGCTACTACGGGCAGTTCACCGACACCGGTCAACTGAAAAAGAACGACAAGGTGCGCATCTCCGGCGTGAATG